>DATLSH010000039.1:0-72965 GCA_035534235.1 Acidimicrobiales bacterium
ATACAACCAGCATGTTGGTGGCGGGCATTCGTATTGCTGCCGTTCGGGCGTTGCCGTCATCCCTCGGGCTCCGCTACCTAGCACGATTCGCATCGCGTGAAAGCTTTGAGATGCGCCGGTAGATGGGGCTTGATGGGCGCATCCAAGAATATTCAGGTATTGAGCGAAAGAGGTTCCCCCTCTCGGGATACGGGGGTAGTCACCGCTCATTGAGAATCTCCTGCAACACGACCGCCTGATTGTGCGTTTCGTTCTTGGCCCCGTATACGAGGGTCATTGGCCCGTCATTGGCCAGTCCGAGCAGGGTCAGCAGATGCGGGTTGTCGCGCAACTCCTCCTCAAACCGGGCCTTAAACTGATCCCAACGTTCGTCGGCGTGGCCAAACCACTTCCGGAGCTCGCTGGATGGTGCGACGTCAGGTAGCCAGAGGTCGAGCGCAGCATTCGCCCGAGAGACGCCTCGGGGCCATAGCCGATCGACGAGGATTCGTTGGCCATCGTCCGGTTCGGCCGGCTGATAGATCCGCTTGATCCGGACAACCGGCTGATTCATTTCGCGTCGCCAGCTCGGGCGAAACTCAATCGGTACTCACGCGGCTCCTCAAGCCAAGAGCACTCCGTATACGGTGCTTCTTCCAACAGGGGGTCGATCGCCAGCAAGAGTTCTTCGAGCACATCCGATCGGTGCAAGGTAGTGGGCGGTAACCATCGCCTCTGACGCCTCGGCCCTATTCCGGTCATCTTGCAAGAGAACTCCACGGGGAAAGTCTTCCACCTCGGGTCTGAGTAACGGTCGGGCATGCGTATCCCACTCGCACGGCGGGGAGGCCCCCCGGCCGGGAATCGAACCCGGTACACCGTCTGCGTCACTGACGGGCAGCCACCCAGTCCAAGGAGGCACGAATAAACGGTCGGCTCATTGCGCCAAAGTGCCTTCAATCCCGAGGAGGGTTCCGAGTGGCTGGTTGGTAGCTATTCGCGAACGTCACAAAACGGTGTGGCCCCAAGCGGCCGGGGGCACTCCAATCAACATCGGTCACAGTCGCCCGTCAGACTGTGAGACTGTCCAGAGCACGACGAACCGATCCCGGACATTCGAGCCACACGAAATGTCCGCAATCGTCAAGAACCTCATAGCGGGCCCCCGGGATTAGCGCAGCCGACGCCATGCCGTGCTCGGGTGGAATCGGACTGGCTGCACCGAGCAGGAAGACCGAAGGTACCCGCATTTGGGGCAACGTCTCCTGCAGCGTTCCCAGCCTGAACTGTTCATGAATGGACTCAAAGGTGCCCGCATTGCATTGAATCGATATCGCGAGCGCCGGCATAGGCGGGGCGTCGACAGGAGATGAGAAGTATCCAGGCCACACCATGGCCAGGCCTTCTAGGGCGTCTTCTGGCGTGCCCTCTCCAGCGAGCGCTCGCCGATCAAGTTCGAGCGCCCTTGCGGCTCCTTCGTGAGAAATCCGCTCCGCCAGGATCCGCCCAAGGTCGGCCTCGCTGCCGTCCGGGACTGCTCCGAGCGGATCGATGCCCACAAGTCCGAGTAGCCGATCGGGGTGGTGGGCTGCAAGGTGCATGGCCAAATAACCACCCCAGGAGTGCCCGACGATGTAGGCGCGCTCAACTCCGATACCGTCCAGAACAGCCTCGGCATGGGCAACGTGGGTCTCGATGTCGAACGGTCCAGACGTAGTCGACGGAGCGAGTCCGCGCTGCTGATAGCGGTAGACAGTGAAGCCGTCTTCGAGTTCGCCGACGAGTGCCTCGGTGTACTCCGAGAGTCCAGGGCCACCGTGGAGGACCAGGACCGCCGGTCCTGGTCCCTTGCGCCAAACATGCAACACGCCGCCCGGAACCGGGATCTGGAGCTCTCGCGCCACGATCGAACAGTAACATCGCCACCTGTGTACTCGCAGGTGCAAGTGCGGGTTGATTGGGCTGAGTAGCGATAGCCAACCCACAGATGCACGCCATCGGCATCACTCAGCGGAGAGCCCACCCAAGCGGCGCATGGGAGCAGGTCAAGGAGTAGCTTGCTGCTCGTGCCACTGTCTATGTTGCCGCGAGTCGACCGTCTGAATCTTGCGACCATCAACTCGGTGCCAGAGATGCATCCGGAGTACGACACATTCGAGCCATTTCCGGTCCATGCGTGGGTCATTCGACATCCCGATGGCGCCATCCTTGTGGACACTGGCGTTGGGTTGGGCAATGACGCGATTGACGGGTGGTACCACCCTCATGTCACACCGCTCTCTGATGCCCTTGGGGTCGCTGGTATGGAGATCTCGGACATCACTGCCGTGGTGATATCGCACCTGCACTTTGACCACTGCGGCCAGCAGGCCGCTCTTTCTGTTCCGACCTTCGTGCAGGCCGACGAATTCGAGGCGGCGCAAGAACCTGGTTACACCGTGCCGGACTGGGCTGCGATCCCTCTGGACCGCCTACGACTCGTGCATGGGGACGAAGACATCGCAGACGGCGTTCGTCTCCTTTCGACACCCGGTCATACCCCCGGCCATCAAGCGGTTTGCATTGAGGCGGATTTTGATCGGGTGATCCTTGCTGCGCAATGCGCCTACCGAGCGGAGGAATTGCGCACCGGCCATCCTGCGGCTTCGAATCTTCACGACGCCTCGTGGGCAGATGTAGCACGGGATTCTCTACAGCATCTCAGGGACTTGGGACCTGCCACTGCCCATCTCAGCCACGATCCGGAGATCGTGCACCTCGCACGGTGACCCACTGCCGACGCTCTGGGCGACCCCCGCCATCCAGACCCAGGGGGCACGAATGAACGGTCGATCCATTGCTCCAAAGCGCCATCAATCTGGGGGAGATCCGAGTGGCTGGTTGGTAGCTATTCGCGAAGGTCGCAGAACCGGCGATCGGGGGCGCGCATACGATGATGACTGTCCTCACTGCTCCGATCCTGGCAGCGGTATCGTCCGGTTGAAACGAGAGGCGCACCGGAGAACCCCCATGCTTGATCCCGATTTAGTGGAGTTGCGGCAGCAGGCAGAGCGAGGTGATCAAGACGCGGTTGACCAGCTCGTCGACCTGGATTGCGAACGAGGTGATCGCGCCGAGCTGCAACGGCTGGCCACCAACGGATACTAAGATGCAGTCGAGGTGCTTGCCGAACTCGACGAGGATCCGACTGGTGAGGTTGTGGAATAGCGCCCGGGACCCCGATCACGCTCGACTCTGGAACGCCCGCCGGCACCGGTTCTGAGTCGTCCGCTCCAACTTGGAGTATGGGACTGGAACTAAGTTTTCGCCGTAGACAGCGACCGCACCCCTCATCTGACAGCCGTGTACCTCGACGATGCGGATGGCACGGTCTATAGCCTGGCCTCTTACCGTCTCCTCACACGAGCTCCAGTTCAAGGCCCGATCCAAGATGGCATCGCCACCAATTCGAGAGAGACGGTTGTTGACCGAATGTCTGGCGATGAGGGAGCCGATGCCTACAACGCAGTCATTCGGTCCGAGCTTCTTGGCAAGTTGGTCGGCTCAGCTTGGCAGTCCGAGATTGAGCTGGAACGGGCGAAAGCCGAGGAACTTTCCGGAAAGGCCGGACTGTCGGAGCCGCCCGGATTGAGTAGCGGACGAATGGCAACCATCGTGGTAAGGGCTGACGTCCAGTAACGAGTGGAGTCGTCCGAAAGTGCGGGGCGGATGGATACAACTCTGGCGACGGTTGGGGTTGTCCATCCTTTTGTCCATCTTTTCCCTGGCGTTCAGCCGTACTGAGTGGACAGTCTGGAAGACACGACCTACCTGAACAGGGTAAATAGAACTGGCCGTATTCGCTGGACATGCCTGGTCGAACTCTCAAGGTGGCGGCACGGGTTCGAACCCTGTTGGGGCTACTCGTTGGCCTGAACCGGCCGAGGAGACGTCAACCACCAAGAACGAGGCGCCCGGGGGTCAGGCGCCGGCTCCAATAGGCTAGGCCCACCGAGAACTGAAGGGATACCCCATGTCCGCGCCCTCGCACATCAGCCGCCGCGCCCACATCTACCTGGCGACGTGTGTCTCCTTGCTCTTCGCCGGGGGGGCTATTTTGGCGCCCCCGGTGGGTGCATCGTCCCCGTATCCGGATATCGTCGGAACCCCGGTCGGATTCGGCAGCGCTCCGTCATTGGGAGGCGCTCCGGCGAATACTGTCGCCCCGGTGGTCGGGATGGCCTCCACCCCTTCGGGAAAGGGGTACTGGCTGGTGGCCGCCGACGGCGGAATCTTCACCTTTGGGGACGCGAACTTCTTCGGCTCCATGGGCGGCAAGCCACTCAACCGACCGGTGGTCGCCATGGCTGCCACCCCAGACGGCGGCGGGTACTGGCTGGTGGCCAATGACGGGGGCATCTTCACCTTCGGGGACGCCGCATATGCCGGTTCGATGGGAGGGACGCCCCTCAACCGACCGGTGGTCGGGATGGCCGCTACTCCGGACGGAGGAGGCTATTGGCTCGTGGCTTCCGACGGCGGGGTTTTCACCTTCGGTGACGCCAAGTACTACGGCTCCATGGGAGGCAAACCCCTCAACAAGCCAATCACTGCGCTCGCTGCCACAAACACCGGAGCTGGCTACGTGGAGGTCGCATCTGACGGCGGCGTCTTCACCTTCGGTGACGCCGCCTTTCACGGATCGGCGGTGGGCCAGGCCAGCGCGCCGGTGGTGGGCATCTCCGTGACCCCGGATGGCGGTGGGTACCGGATGGCTTCCGAGAATGGCGGATTGTTCACCTTCGGTGATGCCCCGTACTTGGGGAGCATGGGCGCCCAGACACTTACCGTGCCGATCGTGGCAATGGCCACCACCCCCGACAGTTCCGGCTACTGGCTTCTTCCCTCGCCCTTGCCTCGCGTGGCAGCGCCGCTGCCCCAGCTCACAATGGGCGACAGCGGCCCGAACGTGCTCACTCTCCAGCAGCAGCTCACGAACCTCGGCTATTGGGTGGGCACACCAAATGGGGTGTTCGGTGACGCCACACAGCAAGCCGTCTACGCCCTGCAGAAGGCCGCCGGCATCAATCCGGATGGCGTTCTGGGACCGGCCACCGATGCAGCTCTGGTCAATGATGTGGTGCCCCAGCCTCGGACCACGTCCGGCACCGTGATTGAAGTCGACCTTGAGAATGACCTCGTGATGTTCGTCAACAATGGGGTACTGCAATACACCTTCAACACGTCAACAGGCGGCGGTTATATTTACGACGGTAACGTTCTGGCGGCCACGCCCGTCGGGCACTTTTCGATCTTCCGCAGCGTGGATGGAATGGTGACCGATTCTCTGGGCCAGCTCTGGCGGCCGAGGTACTTCACCGGCGGCTTCGCCATCCACGGCGATTCGAGCGTGCCCCCGCATCCGGTCTCTCACGGTTGCGTGCGTCTCAGCAATGAGGCGATCGACTTTGTCTGGGCCGCCAACTTGGCTCCCATCGGCGCAGCCGTGTGGGTGTACTGATCCCCGAGGGAGCCCGTTGAGCGGACGTTGCGTGAAGACGAATTCACACGTCCCGGAGGATCTCGTTGCCTAGGCTGATCCTGCAGGGAGCCAACATCCTGGACGCCGACGGATCCCGTCCGGGGTGGACGGTGGTTGTCGAACGCCGCCGGATCGTCTCCGTGCGCCCAGGACCGCTGTACGACGCCGGCCACGAAGATCGCGTCATCGACCTCGGGGGTCGCACGCTCATGCCCGGCATGGTGAGCAGCCACTTCCATGCCACGTACCATGACCTCGGATCTCGAACGGCGCCTTTTGGTCTGGAGGAGCCACCGGCACTTCAAGCTGCCCGTGCGGCGGTCAACCTCCAGAGGCTGCTCGTCAGTGGATTCACGGGGGCGGTGAGTGCCGGAGCCCCGTTTGCCATTGACTCCGCCATGAAACTGGCCATTGCCGAAGGGCTCTTCCCTGGCCCTCGCCTGATGGCCGGCAGCAGCGACGTGAGCACGACCGGACATGCGGGCGACAAGAGCTTTCCCTGGTACTGGGAGGTGCAGGCGCAAGGAGCCATCAACCGGTGCGATGGACCGGACGAGTTCCGGCGTGCCGTGCGTGAAGAGATCAAACGGGGCGCCGAGATCATCAAGATGTTCGTGACCGGGGGCCACGGGACAGTGGCTCCCAGCGAGCGGCTGGAGATGACCCGGGAGGAACTGTCGGCCGGAATTGAAGCGGCCCATCAACGTGGCGCACTCGTCAGGGGGCACATTGCCAATCGTGATGCCATCCATATGGCGCTCGACGTGGGCATCGACGTCATTGACCACGGCGACGGACTGGACGAAGAGGCCATTGAGCGAATGGTGGTACAAGGAACATTTCTGGTTCCGAGCCAGTTTTTCCCCAAGCGATTCGCCCAGACGATGGACGGGCAGGGCCTCGGTTTCGGCGACTCCATGGTGAAAGACATGGAACGAGCACTCGCCATCCTGCCCAAGGCCAATGCCGCCGGAGTCAAGCTGCTGTGTGGCGACGACTACGGTGCGGTTGGGCTGCCGCACGGGCAGTATGCCGAAGAGCTTGCGTTCTACGTGAAGGAAGCGGGCATCCCGTCCCTCGACGTCATCCGTTGGGCCACACTGCATGGCGCAGACCTGTTGGGTCGCGCGCACGAGCTTGGTTATGTCTGGGAAGGGTACCTGGCTGACCTCCTTGTAGTCGATGGTGATCCGGTTGCCGACATTGGAGTCCTGCAGGACGAGGCCAGCCTCATGGCAGTCATGAAGGGTGGCGCGCTCGTCAAGGACGGACTAGGAGCTCTCGAAATGACCAGGGACAGCCGATACTCCTAGGAGCCCATCATGACCATCACCGCCGAGTCGCTGAGTTTTGATCCGCCCGACCGTGCGGACGTGATCTCCACCTGGCGGCACCTCACGAAGAGTCCTTCGGCCAGCGAATGTTGAGTCGGATCACCGGCGCGACAGCCCGGGTCTTCTCCGCCACCGACGTCGGCGAGGCCAGGAGCTAGGCGGTCCCAACCATGCTTCGCCCCCGTCCGGACGGGGGACGTGCGTGTCCATTCCTGGTCACCGGATGACACGTGTCCGTCCCGCAGGGGCATTCGGGCATTGCGGCATATCCTGACCGCATGGAGCGACTTGGTGGACTCGATGCGACCTTCCTGTACTTCGAGACCCCGAGCATGCACATGCATGTCTGTGGACTGCTCGTGCTCGACACCTCCGAGACCAAAGGCGGCTACTCATTCGACCGTATCCGCCAAATGCTGGTGGAGCGACACCCTCTCATGCCTGCCATGAGCCGTAAGCTGGTGGTGCCTCCCCTGAACTTCGGGCGCCCGTATTGGGTGAAAGATCCCGAGTTCGACATCGATTACCACCTGAAGCGCATCGGGCTGCCGGCGCCCGGGGGGGGACCACGAGCTGGCCGCCCTCGCCGGCGACATTGCCAGCCGACCGCTCGACCGGGCCCATCCCCTCTGGGAGATGTGGGTGATTGAGAGCCAGCAAGCGGACAAGGTCGCCATCTTCACCAAAATGCACCACTCGACTATTGACGGCATCTCGGGTGCCAACATGATGGCCTATCTCTTCGACCTCGAGCCCGAGCCCGCGGTCCCCCCCCGAGATCCTCGATGGGGGCGGTCCCGAGCGCATGCCGGGCAATGCCGAGTTGATCGGGCGCGGCGCTCTCGAGGCACTCAGTCGCCCCTATGAGATCGCACGCCTGATTCCGAGCACGGTGTCCCGCTTGGGCAGCGTGCTGTGGAATGCGGGACAACGGCGTGGTCAAGGATTGGCAGCGCCGTTCAGTGCCCCTCGCACGTCGTTCAACGCAGCCATCACCCCCCATCGCACTGTCGCCTTCACGAAGGTGCGGCTCTCCGTCGTGAAGACCGTGAAGGAAGCACTGGGGGTGAAGGTCAACGACGTGGTGACCGCCGTGGTGAGCGGGGCGCTGCGCCGCTACCGCCAGGCTCGGGACGAACTTCCGGATACGTCGCTCATCTCCGCCATTCCGATCTCCGTGCAGGGTGAAGCGGCCGACAGTGAGGGCATGACCAAAATTTCCGTCATGTTCTCCAGTCTCATGTCCGACTTTGCCGTTCCGGTCGAACGCCTGAAGGCGATCGCAGAGACGAACGTGCAAGTCAAAGAATTCCACAAGATGGTCGGAGCCGACACGCTGATGAAGTGGTCGGAACATGCTGCCCCCAATACGTTCGCACTGGCCGCGCGCCTCTATTCGAGCTTGCGCCTGTCGGAACGCCACCCGGTGGTGCACAATCTCATCATCTCCAATGTGCCCGGGCCACCGATCACCTTGTACATGGCGGGGGCCCGACTGGTGGGCTTGTACCCGCTGGGACCCATCATGGACGGAGCCGGTCTGAACATCACGGTGCTCTCCAACGAGGACCGGATCGGGTTCGGATTCATCGCGTGCCGCGAGCTCATGCCCGACCTGTGGGAGCTGGCCGAGGCCGTGCCCGCCGAGCTCGCTTCACTCGTCGAGGCGGTCGGGGGGAACGCGGCGAAGCCGGTGGAGGCTCCGTCAGAACCTATATGACCTTTGGCCCGACGGCCAGCCCGGTCTGCGCGAGAGCAGAGGAGATGAGCTCCTTTACGGCACCCGACATGAAGAACCCGATGTGGCCGCCGTTGTAGGTGGCCATCCTCGGTCGGTCCCAGTGCAGCCAGAGCCGGTGGGCATGCGCGAACGTGGCCATACGGTCGCCTACGCCGGCGAAGATGAAGCGGCCTTCGAGCGGAACCTTGCAATCCATCGACAGGGGGGACACGACCCGGTGGACGGCGTCGCTCGCCGGACCCAGCACTCCGAGTGCCTCGGCCTGGCGGGCGATGTCCGGCAAGCTATGGCGACGGAACAGATCCGGAAGGTCGACGACAGGTACTCCGGCGATCACGCAGGCCAATCCGTCCTCAAGGCCGGCCACCAGGGAGGCGATGCTGCCGCCAAGCGAATGGCCGATGACACCGACACGCTCGGCACCTTGCTCCCGCCGGAGCCAGGCGATCATCCGGCGCACATCCCAGGCTGATTGCGCCATCCCGTGCATGGAGTCGACCAGATCGATGGACATGAAACCCTCGCCCATCGCCTTTCCCTCCGAGCGTGCGCCGTGCAACGGGAGTACGACGACAGCCACATTGATCCCGCGACGCGCCAGATCACCGGCACGAAATGCCCTCAAGTCCATCAGGGGCTTCGCGCCCATTCCGAATCCGTGCACACACACGAGCCAATGCTTCGATTCTTCCTTGGCGCGAGAGATCCACGCATGGGAGGTGTGGTTGGCCGTATGTGAGAGCCATCGGTCGCGACCGGCTTCCTGATCGTGGGGTTCCCAAAGACTGGGGTACGAAACGTGCTCATAGTTCAGGCCGAGCACTTTGCCCGCGACAATCGACACGCTCTCAGGCGCCGGAGGGGTCCGGTGATAGCTCGCAGGATTGTTGAGCCACCCCTGATCGCCGAATTGACGGTGGGCGAAATTGATGTCGGCGGCCGCCTGCGCATAATCATCGCCCTGGGGGAGAAGCCGCGGGTTCCGGAAGGCGGCAATGAGGACCTCGTCCAAGAGAACCTGGGCGGCCAGACCAGGGCTCGTGTGGACCGGGATGATGGTGTCATCGGCCCCTGCGCCAGCGGTCCGGGCATTGGCACGGGAGAGGAAGGCAACCGCCCGGGGACCCGCCCGCATCACCCCGACGGTGCGCGGGTCGTTGGTCACTCGCCGGGCTGCGCGCCAGACGCTTCCCGCCGCGCCGGAAATTCCCGAGGGCGGGGCGACGGGCATTGCGCCCACACTACCCAGCGTAGAACCCCTCCTGGCAATCCGGGAACGGGGGATGTGACCTTGGAGGCGGAGTCATTTCGCCGGTCCCTGTGCCGATCGAAGTTGCCAGAGTGATGAGCTCCAATGAAGGATGGTGCCCATGTCGCTGGCCCACCTCCCGAGTGACGCATCCGCCGAAGCGGTGGCCGAAATCGTCACCTCCGAGGGCGCAGTGATCGTCGATCGCCTGGTCCCACTCGACCTGATGGATGCCATTGCGGAGGAACTGGGGCCATACCTTGAAGGCACGAGCACCGGCCCCGATGAATTCAGCGGTTCCCGGACCCGGCGCACGGGCTCGCTCGTCGCCCGCTCTCCCTCCGCACGCCAGCTGGTCATGCACCCCCTATCGCTCGCCACCACGGGACTCTTCCTCGGCCACGCGACCAACTTCCAGCTGCATCTGACCCAGGCCATCGCCATCGGAGCAGGGGAGTCGGCGCAACCGATCCATCGGGATCAGTGGGCGTTCGACTTCTTTCCCTTCCCCCCGGGCTACGAAGTGCAGTGCAACACCATCTGGGCCCAGACCGATTTCACCGAGGCGAACGGCGCCACACGGGTTGTGCTGGGGAGCAACAAGGCTGCCGACCGCCTGTCATTCGAGCTTTCGGATACCGAGCCGGCGGAAATGTCACGAGGGTCTGCACTGTTCTATTCCGGGAGCGTGTACCACGGCGGAGGGGCAAATCTGAGCGGGGCGACCCGGATCGGACTCAACATCACCTACACCGTGGCCTGGCTCCGCCAGGAGGAGAACCAGTACCTTTCGGTTCCCAGGGAGGTGGCGGAGACCCTCCCGACAGAACTCCTGCGACTCATGGGCTACGACCGTGGGGCCTACGCGCTGGGGTACATAGGTGACCTTCGTGATCCCATTGAGGCAGTCCGTCCCGGTGTGGGCTCGGTCGGGTTCGCGGTTGACACCTGAGGTGTGATGGTCTGGTCCAACCCGATGCGGAACTACCGTGGGTGCTGTGCCGGTGGAGATCCGCATAGCCAGAGAGAGCGATCACGACGAGCTCTTCGAGGCGTTCGAACGGATAGTCAATGCCCAAGATGGCTTCCCGCAGGACCCACCACTCACCAGGTCGGAGTTCTATGACTACTGGGTCGCCCATTCATCAGTGGTCTCCATCGCACGGTTCAACGGGCACCTGGTGGGCGGCTACTACGTAAAGGCGAATTTCGTGGGGCGGGCCGCGCACATCGCCAATGCCGGCTACTTCGTGCTGATGCCGTACCGGGGCAACGGTGTCGGTTGGTCCATGGTGGAACACTCCATGAAGGAAGCTCGGCGCGTAGGATTCGACGCCCTGCAATTCAATTTGGTCTTTGCCTCCAATTCGGCCCGCGCCATGTACCTCAAGCTCGGATTTCAGGAAATCGGCCGGATCCCTTCAGCTGTCGATGGGGAGGATGCGTTCATCTACTGGCGCAGCCTGGCCGACGTCGAGCCGTGAGCGATATCACGGTCGAAGCAGGCAGGGACCATGTGGCGGTTGTCTCCCTGTGCCGACCTCCGAATAACTACTTCGACACCACATTGCTGGACGAATTGGGCGCTGCCTACGAAGAGCTCGCCGGTGGTGATTGGTGCCGGGCCATCGTCCTGACCTCCGTCGGGAGGCACTTCTGCGCGGGGCTCGACTTCGCGGCGAATGCCAGCCAGGACATCGCGGCACTGTACGGAGCAGCCCTGAGGCTCTTCGCCTCCCCGTTACCCGTCGTTGCCGCCGTCCGGGGCAGCGCCATCGGCGGGGGCTGCGGGCTGGCCCTCTCCGCTGACTTCCGCTTCGCCACGGCGCGGAGCCGATTCAGCGCGAACTTCTCCAGACTGGGCTTTCATCATGGCTTCGCCATGACCGTCACCCTCCCAGCCGTGGTCGGCCAGCAGCACGCAGCCGAACTCCTCTTCACCGGCCGCCGTGTGGGAGGGAAGGAGGCCCTCACCATGGGTCTGTGCGACGAGCTCACCGGCGAGGATGAACTCTTGGAACGAGCCACCGCTTACGCGGGCACGATCGCGAGCTCCGGGCCGTTGGCCGTACGCTCCATTCGCGCCACGCTCCGACGGGGAATGTTGGAGCGGGCTCGCCTTGCCATGGACCACGAATACGCCGAGCAGGAAAGGCTGCGGGTCACGGCGGACTTCGCCGAGGGGGTGCTGGCCGGCGCCGAACGCCGGGAGCCTCGGTTCTCGGGGTCATAGGATCCCTTGCCGGACGCCTACCCCCCCGGCCGAGCCGGGATGGCACCGCATCGCTCCGCATGATCTCCCGCTGTAGGGTGATGGCCGCAATCCACTGAACTGGCCTCAGGGGGGTCCCATGCCACAGACGACGCCTGTCAGCGACTGGGCCAGAGACTTTGACGTGCTCGACCCTCGCTACGTCAATGATCCCTTCACCATTTGGGACGACCTGAGGTCCAGTTGCCCCATCGCACATACCGATCGCCGGAAGAGCAGCTGGCTCCCGACCCGCTACGAGGATGTGACGACGATCGCCCACGACATCGAACATTTCAGCTCGCTCAAGGTGGCCGTCATTCCAGGGGACGAAGACGGGGATCCGAACGAGAATTTCGACGGGCCCAACCTTGAGTACGGCCTGCCCCCCATTTCGTCCGACCCGCCCCTACACACCTGGACCCGTCGGCTCCTCCTGCCCTGGTTCTCGCACCGGCGGGTGGACACGTATGTGCCGCTCACCCGGGGCCTCTGCCGCGGGCTGCTTGATGGATTCGCCGACACCGGGCACGCCGACGCCGCAGCGGGCTATGCCCAGCAGATACCGGTCCGGGTCATCGCCCACATCCTGGGCGTGTCCACCGACATGTCCGACACTTTCACCCTGTGGGTGCGCGACATCTTGGAGTTTGCCGACGATGCCGAGCGAAGGCAGCGAGGCGCCGAAGGGCTCCTGAACTACTTTTTGGAGCAGCTGGAGTTTCGCCGCCACAACCCGGGTGAGGACCTGATTAGCCAGCTCTTGCAGGAAGAGGTCGAGGGTGAGCCGATTGACGATGGCATCATCCTGGGCATCGCGGCCCTGGTCCTCATTGCCGGAGTGGACACGACATGGAGCGCCATCGGATCGTCGTTGTGGCACCTGGCCACGCACCCCGAGGACCAGAAGCGACTGGCGGCCGAGCCCGAGCTGATGCCGTTGGCCGTCGAGGAGCTCCTGCGGGCCTACTCGCCGGTGACCATGGCGCGCGTCGTGACCGAGGACGTCGAGTTTTCCGGCTGCCCAATGAAAGAGGGTGACAAGGTGCTGATGAATTTCCCGGCGGCAAACCGGGACCCCGAGGCGTTCGACCACCCCGAAGTGGTGCAGCTGGACCGCTCCCACAATCGCCACGTCGCGTTCGGCTCTGGGATCCACCGCTGCGCGGGCTCCAATCTGGCTCGCATGGAGCTACAGGTGGCACTGGAGGAGTGGCTGCACCGCATCCCCTCCTTCTCCCTGGAGCAGGGCAAGGAGATCGCCTGGGCCGGCGGCCAGGTCAGGGGCCCCCGCGTGCTCCCGGTGGTCTTCTGATGAGGATCCGGGTGGACCCCGACAAGTGCCAGGGGCACGCCCGATGCTACGGACTGTCTCCCGAGCTCTTCGATGTCGACGACTACGGGCAGGCTTCGGTGATCGTCGACGAAGTACCGGAGGAGCTGGAGGACAAGGCGAGGCTGGCCGTGGCCAACTGCCCTGAGTACGCCATTGAGATCCTGAGCGAATAGCGCGGTCCCATCCGGCGCGCCGGTGACCGACTTCTCCTTAATGCCGACCCGTGCCCCCGCCTGGTTCGACCGGGCGATTTCGGTTCCCTTCACCGACGAGTTCGTGGAGGTGGACGGGTGCTCCGTGCACTACCTGGCCTGGGGGGAGCGGGGGAAGCGAGGGCTGGTCTTCGTGCACGGTGGTGGTGCCCACGCGCACTGGTGGACCCCGGTGGCAGCCACCTTTGCCGAGGAGTTCCGTGTGGCGGCGCTCGACCTCTCCGGCCACGGCGACAGTGGACATCGGGAGATGTACGACCCCGAGCAGTGGACCGAGGAGGTGGTGGCCGTCGCTCGGGATGCCGGGCTGAGGGGCAACCCAGTCGTCATCGGCCACAGCATGGGCGGCTTCATCACCATCGCCACGGCCGCCCGTCACCCCGACCACGTCAATGGCGTCATCGTCTGCGACTCACCGGTGGCCGAGCTCGACCCGGAGATCAGCGCCTTTCACCTCCGGGAGGCCTTCGGCCGGCCCAGGACCTATCCCGACGAGGAGGATGCGATCGCGCACTTCCGTACGGTGCCGGCTCAGGAGCACTATCTCGACTACGTCGTTGAGTTCGTGGCGCGGCACTCGCTCAAGGAGGTGGGCGGGGGGTGGCAGTGGAAGTTCGACCGTAGGATCTTTGAGCAGTTCGGAGCCGGCATTCGCTCCATCGCGTCGCCGTACCTGACCGAGGTGGACTGCCGCTTGGCCCTCCTGCGCTCGGAGTGCGGGTTGGTCACGCCCGACATCGGTGCATCCATGTACGAGAAATTGGGACGGGTGACCCCGGTCATCGAAATACCCGAGGCGGGCCACCACGCCATGCTGGACCAGCCATTGCTGTTGCTGACCGCGCTCCGCACGCTCCTGGCCGACTGGGACCACTCTGAGCCTCATCGTCGCTGAGGCGCCGACCCTCAGTTCGCTGGGTTCCCTCCCGAGCGCCGGGACCCTCCGTAGGAGTCGATGGGACTCTGCAGGGAGAGCCCGCCATCACAGTTCAGCACCTGACCGGTCACCCACCCCAGGTCGTGGAGCGCCATGACGGCGGCCGCGATGTCATCAGCCTGGCCGAGCCGCCCGAGCGTGGTGCGCTCGGCCACACCCGCCAGCCATGGAGATCCCTCGGGAGACCGCCCGAGCATGGGCGTCATGGTAACTCCGGGGGCAATGGCGTTGACCCGGATATGCCACGGCCCCCATTCGGCCGCCGCCACTTTGACCAGCATGTTGAGGGCGGCCTTGGACGCGCAGTAGGTCCCCATGTTGCGGTCGACCAGGTAGGAGCTGATGCTCGATGTGGCCACGAACGAGCCGGGCCGTCCCGCCCGGTGGAGGACCTGGGCCCAGGCGCGCAGGCACAGCCACGGCCCCCGGGCATTCGTCTGCATGACGCGGTCCCATTCCTCGGCGGTGACATCGCTGAGTAGACCGGCATGGCCGATCCCCGCGGTCACGGTGACCCGGTCCGGCACACCCCATCGATCGGTGGTGAGGCGTACGGCTTCGTCAATCTGTTCGGGATGGACGATGTCACAGGTGACGTCGCGCTCCCCGTCGACGTCCCACACCACGGTCCGAATGCTCCGCTCCCGGTACTTCGCGACCAGTGCGGAGCCGATGCCGGATCCACCCCCGATCACCACAGCCAATGGTTGCGAGTCCGTGCTCATGAGCCTCCATTCGGGACGAGACCTTCGAGGACCAGCTGCGACAGCACGTCAGCCATGCCGGCCACCGAGCCCGGGTGTTCCGCACTCATCCCGTTCAGTGCGGTGGTGGTGACGGCGCCCAGGAGGGCGGCGGCCACCATCCGCGGGTGGGCCACGCTGCGCAGGGAACCGTCCTGCCCTCCCTGGCGGATGAGCTGGGAGACCGGTCCGATGAAGGACGCCTCCACGCTGGCGGCGATGTCGGGGAGCCGGGCGGCGCGGCCGAGGTCGAACTGCAGAGCCCGGCTGGCCGTGGGGTAGTCGGCGAACACCTGGAGGTGGGCCGCGATCACCCGGCGCAACCGGACCGCCGACGACCCCGGGCCCGTGGCGGCCTGCAGGACCGCGCCCCGGACCAAGCTCAGCACCTTCTGGAACAGGAAGGAGAGGATCTCCTCCTTCCCGGTGAAGTAGTAGTACAGCGTGGCCTTGGGAATCCCGGTGGCTGCCGCCACGTCCTCCATCTTCGTGGAGTCCAGACCGCGTTCGGCAATCAGATCGGCCACGGCCATCAGCTTGGGCTCCATGTGCGCAGGTAGCGGTCGCAGGGTCTTCTCCTCGGCATGGGATCTGCCTTGCCTTAGGCTCTGAGTCTAAACTCTCATTCGGGGAAGATTGTGGCCACCATCCATCATTCGGCGATAGGCACTCGGGACATTGCGGCCAGTCTGGTCTTCTGGCGTGACGGCCTGGGCTTCGAGGTCCAGATGGACGAGAGGTTCGAAGGTGCGTGGCCGGAGCTCTTCGGTGGGGACGCCACCACACTGCGCTCCATCTTCCTGGGTGATCCGTCGGTGCCCGAGAGCGGAGTGGTCGAGTTGGTCGCCATGGAGGGCATGGTCACACCGGAGCCCGCCAGCCCGGTGCCGGCGACCGGATTCCTCCTGCTCTCGCTCTTCGCCGACCTCAATGTCGTCCTGCCCCGGTTGGCTGCCCTTGGCGTAGGTGGGAGCCCGAGTGTGATAATTGTGAGCGGGGTCCGACTCGCAGTGGTGCACGACCCCAACGGCGTCCGGGTCGAGTTGATGGACAGCCCGGCTCGCACCAAGGTCTCCCGGCTGACCGGATCGGAGGCGTAGCGGGTGCACGGGCAGCCGCGCTGGAAGATCGCCATCCTCGGGGCCGGTGCCGGAGGGCTCGGACTGGCCATCCGGCTGGTGAAAGCCGGACGCCGCGACTTCGTCATATTCGAGGCAGCCGACGGGGTCGGTGGCACCTGGCGCATCAACTCGTACCCCGGTGCGGCCTGCGACGTCCCGTCCCACCTCTATTCCTACTCGTTCGCCCTGAAGCCCGATTGGACCAAGACCTACGCCACCCAGCCCGAGATACTGCAGTACTTCGAGGACTGCGCGGACCGGTTCGGAGTGCGACCACACCTCCGGTTCAATACGCCGATTGTCTCGGCTCGTTGGCGCGAGGCGGATGGTGTCTGGGTTCTGCGGGATGCCTCCGGGGACGAGTACGAGGCGCAGACGGTGGTGAGCGCCCTCGGCACCTTCAACGCGCCCGCCATTCCCGACATTGAGGGGCTGGACACCTTTGAGGGCCCGTGCTTCCACTCGGCCCGATGGGAGCATGAGCATGACTTGACGGGCCGCCGGGTGGCTGTCATCGGCACGGGCGCCAGCGCCGCCCAGATCGTGCCCGAACTCGCCCGCTGCGCCGAAAAGATCTCCCTGTTCCAGCGGACCCCGCAGTGGATCCTGCCCCGATCGGACAAGCCCTTCACCGAGGAGCAGAAGCGGCACTTCTCCCGCAATCCGATCGCCGCCCGGCGCCACCGCTGGCAGATCTACCGCGCCTTCGAGAGGAACATCACCTTCCGGCAGGGGGACGCCATGGCCGATCAGCTCAGGGCCCTCGCACTGAGTCACCTGGACTACCGCATAAAGGACCCCGTGCTCAAGGCCAAGCTCACGCCGGACTACCCCTTCGGCTGCAAGCGCACACTGGTCACGAGCGACTTCTACAAGGCAGTGGTGCGCGACGACGTGGAGCTGGTCACCGAGGGCATCGACCGGGTCATGCCGAACGGGGTGAGGACCATCGACGGCGGCGAGCACAAGGTGGACGCCGTCATTTTGGCCACCGGCTTCCGGGCCACCGAGTACCTCTCCGGCCTTGAAGTCGTGGGTCTTGGTGGCCGCCGTCTCCGTGACGATTGGTCCGAGGTGCCCCACGCCTACATGGGTATGACCGTTTCCGGCTACCCGAACTTCTTCATGCTCTACGGTCCGAACACCAACCAGGGCGGCAACTCCATCATCTTCATTTTGGAGGCGCAGGCGGCGTACGTGGTCCGTGCGCTGCGCGCCATGGGAAGGCGCCGTGTCCATGCGGTGGATGTCAAGCGCGACGTCATGGAGGCCTACAACCGGGAGTTGGGCGAGGCGCTGCACGGCACCGTGTGGGACACCGGGTGCCGGAGCTACTTCAAGAATGAGAACGGGAAGATCGCCACCCAGCTGCCGTACCCGTCCCTCTGGTACTGGCGACGGACCAGGTGGTTCCGCATCCGGGACTACGAACGGCACAGGAAGGCGCCCAGCGGGTAGAACGGGTTGCGCATCCGGCGCCCCAGAGGAGGTTCCCAAGTGAAGGCAGCTGTCTACTACGAGACCGGAGGACCTGACGTCTTCCACTTCGAGGATGTCCCCGACCCCGAAGTCGGCGCCGGTGACATTCTGGTCAAGGTCGAAGCCATCAGCATTGAGGGAGGTGACACGCTCAACCGGCTCGGCGGTGACCTGAACCGGGTGCCGCACATCGTCGGCTACCAGTGCGCCGGCACCGTGGCCGAGGTGGGGTCTCAGGTGACCGGCTTCGTGGTGGGGGACCGAGCGGTCACTGTCGGCATTGACGGCTCTCACGCCGAGCTGCGCGCCGTGCCCGAGGCATTCGCCTGGAAGATCCCCCCGGGCCTCTCGACCGACGAGGCAGCTTGTGTGCCGGTGCCCTTCGGGACGGCCGATGACTGTCTCTTCGAGTTCGGCCACTTGGTGGCCGGGGAGACCGCGTTGATCCATGCCGGCGCCGGCGGAGTGGGGATCGCCGGGATCCAGCTGGCCAAGCGGGCGGGAGCGAGGGTCTTCGCCACCGCATCCAGTGACGACAAGCTCGAACGGTTGAAAGAGCTCGGGCTCGACGAGGGCATCAACTACGCCACGCACGACTTCGTCGCCGAAGCGCGCCGGCTGACCGATGGACGCGGGGTCGACGTCGTCGTCGACTCGGTGGGCGCCGCCACCTTGCAGGGGAGCATTGATGCATTGGCCTACCGGGGGCGATGCGTGAGCGTCGGTGACGCCGGTCGGGTATCCGCCGAGCAACTGAACATCTCCTCCATGCGCGGCAACAACCAGACATTCTCGGGTTACTTCATGGGTGCCGAGATGCTCTTCTTCCCCCGCCCCCATGCACTCATCGCCGGGCATCTCGACGCCATCGCCAAGGGGGACTTGCGTGTGGTGATCGACCAGGCGTTCCCCCTGGCCGACGCGGCGGGAGCCCATGCCTACATTGAGAGCCGGCGGTCGTTCGGGCGCGTCCTGCTCACACCCTGAGGGACGCCCCCGCGTATCGGCTTGCGGTGCACTCCCAACGCGTTAGTCTCTACTAACATGTTGTGCAGTGACCGACCTGCTGGCCGTGCTGGCCGAACCCAACCGGCGACGACTGCTGGAGCTGCTGCGCGACGGCGAGCAGACGGTGACCGAGCTGGCCTCGCAGTTCTCTGTCACTCGATCGGCAATCTCCCAGCACCTGGCCTTGCTCGCGTCCGCCGGACTGGTCGACGTCCGGCAGGACGGCCGGTTCCGCCGCTACCGGCTCGATCCCGACGGGATGGCGTCCCTGCGCACCGCCCTCAATATCTTCTGGACCACGGAACTCGCGCAGCTGGTCGCTGCCGGACCCCCCACGGGAGGAGCAGCCGATGACCATTGAGAAGTCAGTCCTGGTGCCGCGGGATGCCGACCAGACGTTTGCCCTCCTCACCGAACCGGAGCGCTTGCGCCGCTGGCAGGGCATCTCGGCGCGCGTCGACCTACGCGCCGGAGGCGAGTACCGCTGGACTGTGGTGCCCGGAGTCAACGCGGGCGGCACCTTTGTCGAGATCGAGCCCGGACGGCGCCTGGTCTTCACCTGGGGCTGGGAGGGCAACGATGCCTTGCCGCCCGGCGCCTCCACGGTCACCATCACCATGGAGCCGGCCGAGGGCGGGACGATGGTGCGCCTCGTCCACGAGGGGCTGACCGGGGACCAGGAAAGTGGCCACCTCAAAGGGTGGAGCCACTATGCCGAACGGCTGGCCGCCGCGGCGCGAGATGGCGATGCCGGGATGGACCAGTGGATGCAACGGTCAGCCGAGGAACTGGACCAGCTGTCGGCCGCTGAAGCATCTCTGGCTCTGTGCCAACATGTGCTGCGCCACATGGATCCGGCCGCCGGTTCGGCGCAGACCCCTTGTGCCAAGTTCGACGTCGACCAACTGGTGGAGCACCTCACCGGCTCCATCGTCACCCTGGGAGCCGCGGTCGGCGTCACGGTGATGCCCGCCTCGGGGTCGTCCCGTGAGGCACGCCTTGCCGATACGGCGCAACCGGTGCTGGAAGGTTGGCATCGCCGTGGCCTTGACGGCACCGTAAAATTGGTGGGAGGCGAGCTTCCAGCCGAGATTGGTTCGCGGATCCTCTCCATGGAGTTCCTGGTGCACGCTTGGGACTTCGCTCAGGCCACCGGTCAGGACCTACCCGCCAACGAGGCGCTGAGTGGCTACGTGCTCGGCCTGGCCCACGGGCTGATCGCTTCCCAAATGCGGGACGGGGACCTTTTCGCCGACGAGGTCGTGCCGGGTCCGCAAGCTGACGCCATCACGCGCCTGGCAGCCTTCACCGGTCGGTCGGTGTGAACTCAGGTGGCGGCGCGCCATTGGCGCTCAAAGGGAAGGCGCCAGCTTCGTGGTGCGATGAGGTCGGCGTTTGCCGGTGGTCCCCAGCTTCCCTTGGCGTAGGGTGCCACCGGGAACGGCCCCTCCAGCAGGGGCGTCGAGAGCTCCCAGAGCCGCTCAATGCCTTCGGCAGTATTGAAGAGGGTGTGGTCCCCGACCATGGCGTCATGGATCAACCGTTCGTAGGCCTCAAGGACGTCGGCATCCTGGCCCGTCTCGTGCAGGGCGAACTGCAAGCTGAGTTTTTCGAGTTTCATGCCTGGTCCCGGCTTCTTGCCGTAGAAGGAGAGTGACAGCTTCGACGAATCGGCCAAGTCGAAGGTCAGGTGGTCCGGCCCTTGGGTGCCCACCCCGGATCCTTCGGGGAACATGCTCTTGGGTGGCTCTCGGAAGGCGATGGAGATGATGCGTTCGCCCCCGCCCAGCTGCTTGCCGGTGCGCAGGAAGAAGGGCACGCCGGCCCAGCGCCAATTGTCGATTTCGCAGCGCAAGGCCACGAAGGTCTCGGTGTCCGAATCGGCCGCCACCCCGGGGATGTCCCGGTAGCCCTCGTACTGTCCTCGCACCACCTTGGTCACGTCTAAAGGACGGAGGGAGCGGAAGACCTTGTTCTTCTCCTCGCTGATGGCACCGGGTTCCAGGGCCGTCGGGGGCTCCATGGCCATGAAAGCGAGGATCTGGAAGAGGTGGGTCACCACCATGTCCTTGAAGGCACCGGTGGCCTCGTAGAATTTCACCCGGTCGTCGACGGAGAGCGTTTCGGGCACGTCGATCTGCACGTGGTCGATGTGGTCACGATTCCAGATCGGCTCGAAGAGGCCGTTGGCGAAGCGGAAAGCCAGGATGTTCTGGGCCGCCTCCTTTCCCAGGAAGTGGTCGATGCGGAAGACCTGCTCCTCGGTGAAGATCTCGTGCACGGTGTCGTTCAGGGCCTTGGCACTGGCCAGGTCTGTGCCGAACGGCTTCTCCATGATCACCCGTGATCGCTCCACCAGGTCAGCCTCACCCAGCATGTGGATGACGTCGCGGGCGGCCATCGGCGGGATGCTCAAGTAGTGCAACCGCCGCACGTCTCCGCCGATCTCCGCCTCCGCCTTGGCGACAGCGGCATGCAAGCCGTCCGGGCCCGCCGAGAGGGGTACGAAGCTCAGCTTCTGCTCGAAGCCGGCCCACTGCAGGAGGGAGATCTTGCCCAGCGCGAACTGGTCGCAGGCGTGTCGGGCGACCTGGCGAAAGTCCTCGTCGGAAAGCTCGCTGGTCGAGGTGCCGATGATCCGGTATTCGGGCAGCATGCCCGACATGGAAAGGTGGAGCAGCCCGGGGAGCAGCTTACGGGCGGCCAGGTCGCCGGTGGCCCCGAAGAGCACAATGACGTGGGGTTGGATCGGGGTCGGCCCCTGCGGGACCTCGTCGGGTGCGGGACTCCGTTCGATGGTGGCCGTCATGTCGCCGGCCGCCGCTCGTTCAGCACGGCGACATTGCTTCCCATGATCCGGGCCACCGAGTCGGCCGGGAGCTTCTGGAGCTCGGTGACCCAGTCCGTCGGCTCGGGCAACCCCTCTATGTGAGGCCAATCCGAACCGAAGATCACCCGATCGTCACCCATGAAGTCGACGATCTCGTCGACGTCGTCCTCCCAGAACGGGTTGATCCACACATGGCGGCGGAAGGTGACCACCGGGTCCTCCAAGAAGTAGCCGGGCATCTTGCGGGCTGCCCCCGCCATCTTGCGGAACAACGGACCCAGGAATTCCGACCCGTTCTCGACCGAGGCGATGCGGAGGTTGGGGAAGCGGTCGAACAGCTTCTCCAGCAGGAGGGTGGCCAGGAAGTCATGGGCCGCCCGCTCAATGGCGAACATATTGATGCTGGGCTTCGACCCTCCGCCCTTGAAGGAGGCAGAGAACCCGTCGGCGGCGTAGCCGTTGGAGGACAAACCGGCGTCCCCGGCGTGCACCACCACCGTGATCCCGGCCTCATTCACGCGGGCCCAGAAGGGGTCGAACATCACATGGGAGGGGGAGCACGGACCGGTGACCGTGTTCGGTGCGGCGGCTCGCATGACGACGGTGCGGGCTCCCTGGTCCAGGCTCCACTCGAGCTCGCGTACGGCTTCGTCCACGTCGGCCAGGGAGATGTAGGGGGCGGCGAAGATCCGGTCCGCATATTCCATCCCCCAGTCCTCGGCCAACCATCGGTTGAAGGCGCGGAAGAGCAGAACCACGGCGCCCGGGTCATTCTTGAGCGCATCCTCGTACAGCATGCCCAGGGTCGGGAACAGCCAGACCGCCGACAATCCCTGGGCGTCCATCACCCTGAGGCGGGCGTCACGGTCGCGGTACTCGGGCCTGGTGGGCTCGGGCGTGCCCATCAACTCGTGCATCGGACGGCCCTCAGGGTTGCCTCTGAAGTAGTCCACCAGGGAGCCCGCCGGCGAGACGGGATTGAACGTGGGGTTGGTCACGGCCCGGCTGATCCGGCCCCCGAGAGCGTGATACTTCCGCCCGCCCACCTCCACCCACTGGATCACCCGGGGGCCGTCCGCCGGGTTGAGATGGCGGGTGAAGGCATCGAGCGCCTCGTAATAGTGGTTGTCGGCGTCGAAGACCGCGGTGTCGATGCTGTGCATGGTCAGCCTTCCCGGGGTGGTATGGCGGGGGCAGCACCCCGAACTTTAGGTGCCTGCGGGGGGCCCTGCAGCCGTATGGCCGACTCCGGGGGGATCGACGGCCCAGGGCGGGGCCTCGCCCCAGCGGTCGCCGTAGACCAGATCGGGAAGGGGGCGCCGGCGTACGGGGCCGTGACGGCCCTCGGGACGGCCGATGGTGATGGTGGCCGAAATCTCCACATCGTCGGGAATGTGCAGCAATGTCCGGAGTTCGGCGTCGGCCGCGTACTGCCAGCTGGTCATGACGCCGCCGTAGCCGAGGGCGCGGGCGGCCAGGAGGAGGTTCTGGCAGGCCGGGAAGATGGAGCCGCCATCGGTCCGGTTGGTCTCGCGGTAGCGGATGAAGCAGGCCAGTATCACGACAGGCACCGAGTCGTAGGTGTCCACGTAGCGCTGCATGGTGCGGGCGAGCCGTGACTTGGGCGAATCCGGCCGGATGCCCGAGCCCTCGGCGTAACCGTCCGCCAGACGCTTGGCCTCCCAGAACTTCCGGGCCCCGGCCCCGATCAAGCGCTTCGCTTCCTCGGCCACCGGCCCATTGGTCAGCACCAGGAAGCGGAATGGTTGACGGTTGGATCCGCTGGGCGCTCGGGTGGCCGCGAACAGAATGTCCCGCAGTACCTCGTCGGGCACCGCCTCCGCCGTGTAGCGGCGAATGGCTCGGGTCGAGATCAGGCCCTCGTAGAGGGTGACCGGACCGTCGGCGCCGCTCACCGGCCCATCCCTCCACCGTCCACCTGCACCCGCTGCCCCGTCACGTACCCGGACCCCTCCGACACGAGGAAGAGCACCACCCGGGCCACGTCGACCGGCTGGCAGACGCGCCCGAACGGTGACAGCTCGTCCAGCGAGTGGATGTCCTCCACCCCGGTGGCACGCACCAGCCGGCGGCCCATTTCTGACACGACCAGACCGGGTGCCACCACATTGACGTGGATCCCGTGGCGCTGCTCCTCCCTGGCCAGGGTGAAGGCCAGCGACTCCAGCGCGGACTTGGCCACGTTGTAGGGGCCCCCGCCGGCCGCGTTCATTGCGGTGGCCACCGAGGAGACCATCACCACGTCGCCCCGCGGGCGCTCCCGCATTTGCGGCACGAACAGGTGAGCCAGGTGGAACGACCCCATGACGTGGATGGCGAAGAGCCGCTCCATCTCCTCGGGCTCGGTCTTGGCGATCGAGCGCCCCTTGCTGGCGATACCGGCATTGGACACAAGGATGTCGACCGCGCCGTGGGCGGCCAGGACCTCCTCCCGCAGCCGCTGGCAGTCCTCGAACGACTGCACCGCAGCCTGGTGGGCCGTGGCCGAACCGCCGGCCCTGGTGATAGCCGCCACCGTCTCCTCGGCCGCCTCGGTGTCGCGGTGGAAGACGACGGCCACGGAGGCGCCGGCCGCGCCGAGCTCCTCGCTGATGCCGCGCCCGATACCCCGCCCTCCGCCGCTGACCAGGGCCACCCTTCCTGCCAGTTGTCGGTCCACCACGGAGGCGACCCTAGCAACGGGACCCTGCGGGTACCCCGGCCTCCGAGCCCCGCCCGGAGGCTCAGATGCTGTTCCCCGGGCGGCTGAAGTACAGGTCGGCACGGCGCCCGTCCTCCAGCAGGGCGGAGAGGCCGTCCCTCTGCTGGGCCAGGCGCAGGTCGATGCGGTGGACCAGCAGCTCGGACCGATTGGTGCATCCCGGAAGGGTCCGGCTGGCCTCGGTCACCACGGTGCCGGTCGGGGCCACAATACGGCTGGCGCCCAGAAGGGTCGACGTGGCGTGCGAGCCGGCCTGGTTCGCCTGCACCCACCATTGGCTGTTGCTCAGAGCCAGCGCGGGGTAGAGCAGGTCCCACGCCGCGGCGCTCTCGACCTCGCAGGCCGAGGGCGCCAGGACCAGGCGGGCACCCTGCAGGGCCATCGTCCTCGCCACTTCGGGGAAGTCACCGTCGAATCCGACCACCAGGCCGACGATGCCGAGCGAGGGGTCCTCGAACGTGGTCAGGCGCGGACCAGCGGTGAAGATCGCCTGTTCCGACAGCGGCGGGTAGAGGTGCGCCTTTCGGTGCCAGGCCACCAGGTCACCGTGGGGATTGAAGACCAGTGCCGTGTCGTACAGCTCGCCACCCGGGCCCAACTCGGGGACCGTGCCAGCCACCAGCCACATGGCATGGCGCAGGGCCGCTTGGCCGAGGAGCTCGCTCCGGGGTCCATTGAGTGCCTCGGCGTCACGGCGCGCGTCCTCGGACAGCGTTTCGGGGTCATAGCCGCAGGACCAGAGCTCGGGCAGCACCAGGAGCTCGACCCCACGCGCCGCCGCGTCGTCCACTATCCCGAGCGCCACGCCGAGGTTCAATTTCGGCTCCCCCGGCGTGGCCAGCCACTGTGCCACCCCCACGGAAAGATCTCGTTTCACCTCGGCACCCGGTTCACCGGCTCCCGCCCTTCTCGCCTGTGGCCGGAAAACGTATGGCGCCAATATTCGGGGACGGTTTCACCATCATGAATGCACTGTTACGGGTTTGGCGCGAACGCCGGGCTGGCTCCCCTCAGTCGTCGAGGGCCTGGTACACCAGAGCCCGCAGCTGCGCCCGGATGGGATAGGCGAGGGACGGGAAGAGCTGGGTCATGAAGACGGCGAAGAGATCCTCGGCCGGGTCGACCCAGAAGGCGGTGCTGGCGGCGCCGCCCCAGTAGAAGTCGCCCGCGGAGCCGGCCATGGTTGTGGCCGCCGGGCCCTGCCCGATCGCGAAGCCGAGCCCGAAGCCGATGCCGTCGAAGCCCGCCTCTCCGAACCCACCGATCGCCAGGTCCGCCAGCGTCGCCCCGCCGGGGAGGTGGTTGCGGGTCATGAGCTCCAACGTCTTGCGTCCGAGCAAGCGCCGCCCGTCCAGCTGCCCGCCGTTGGCCAGCATCCGGCAGAAGGCCACATAGTCGTCGGTGGTCGAGACCAGCCCACTGGCGCCCGACAGGTAGGAGCGGGGGCGAAGGTAGGGGCTCGTCCCGGGTTCGTCCAACAGGGACGGGGTATTGGCCGGGCGGTACTGGTAACAGGCCGCGAAACGGTCAGCCGACGCCCCGGGGACGAAGAAGCCCGTGTCGACCATGCCCAGCGGCTCGAAGACCTCCTGGCGCAGGTAGTCGTCGAGTTGCCGGCCCGAGAGAATCTCGACCAGCCGCCCCACGATGTCGGTCGAGAGGCCGTAGTTCCACTGCGTGCCGGGATGGAACTTGAGCGGGTGCTGGGCCAGGAGCGAGGTGACACCCTCCAGTGTCATCCCCTTGGCCTGCACGGCGCGGGCTTTCTCAAAGGCGTCGTCAATCGGATTGCCGGGGAAGAGCGAACCGGGCAGTCCGGTCATGTGCATGAGGACGTCGCGCACGCACATGGGCCGCTTCGGCTTGACGAGCTGCACCGAGCCGTCGGCCTGCACCTCGGCGACCTGGAGCGTCCGCCATTCGGGGATGTAGCGGTGGACGGGGTCGAGGAGCTGGAACATCCCCCGCTCGTACAGTTGCATCAGGGCCAACGAGGCGATGGGCTTGGTCATGGAGTAGAGGCGGAAGATGGTGTCGTCGCCCATGGGGATCCCGCGCTCGCGGTCCATGAGGCCCAGCGAGCGGTGGTAGGCGACATGCGCTCCGCGCACCACGGTGATCTGGCAACCGACCAGTCTCCCCGGCTCCACGTACTGCCTCTCGAAGTGCTCGGTGATGCGCTCCAGCCGCCGTGCGCTCATCCCGGCCTCGTCCACCTCTATCTTCATTCCCGGATCACGTCGGCTCCCGCTGCTGCCGCAGGTACTCGGCGGTGCCCGCCAGGAAGGCGCCGACGTCCTGCGCCTTTCCGGCGGCCAGTTCCTGGAAGAACTCGGGGACGTAGACCTGGGCCGCACCCGACGCCAGGCCACCCAGGATGGCGTCGACGGCGACCGACACCGGCTCGGCCGCGATGGGGAGGTTGGCCACATCGTTGTCCGGCAGGGTGAAGAGCTCGGTGTCGATCACCCCGGGATAGACCACCATGACCTTGATGCCGGTTTCCCATAGGTCAACGGCCATGGCCTCGGAGAATACCGTGAGCGCAGCCTTGGAGGCGTCGTAGGCGGCTTCCCCGGGCGCACTCAAAGTGGCGGCGACCGACGAGATGTTGACGATGGTGCCCGAGCCGCGCGCCAGCATCTGGGGGAGCAGGGCCAGGGTGAGGCGCATGGGGGACAGGTAGTTGATGTGCATGACCGCAGTGATGGTCTCGATGTCGAGTGCGGTGGTGTGGCGTCGCTTGGGAATGCCGGCGTTGTTGACCAGCAGGTCGATGCCGCCGAAGGCGTCGAGCACGTCGACGGCGAGCCGGTCCACCGCATTGATGTCGGCCAGGTTGACGGCCCACATCCGGCTCTCGGGGGAGTGGTCCATGCAGCGCCCGATCACCTCGGCCAGCCGGTCCCCCCGGCGGGCGCAGATGCCCACGATGGCCCCCCGCTCCGCCAGCGCCTCGGCCAACCCGGCCCCGATGCCCGACGACGCACCGGTCACCAGTGTGCGACATCCCTTCAGGTCCAATGCCATCTTCCACCCCGCTTTCGCCCCGCGTGCCCGCTCACCTTATGCAGCCGAGGGGATCGACGTGCATGTGATCGCCCGCAAGAGCGACCCGAACGGTCAGTCGGGCGGAGTCGACGAGAGCTAGCCGGATGCCAGATCGCTGAACGCAGCCTCGGCGGCCAACTTGGCCGCCATCTCCATGCACCGGTTGAGGTGGGCCAGCGCCTTGGCCCGCCGGGGATCGCGAGCCACGTACTTGGCGACCGCCACCAGATCGGCCGATCCGTCCGCCTTGCCGAGGGCGAAGACCGCCTGATCGACAATGTGCTCATCGGGACGGTCACTGATGCCCCGGTAGACCGACCAGGGCACGCCGGCCGCCTCGCAGACCTCGGCCACTCCGGCCGCCTCCATGTCGACCGCGCCGAATCCGCTCTCCAGAATGGGACGCCATATGTCCTCGTCGGAGAACAAGCCGTCCGTCGTCATCAGCCCACCCGACGCCTCCCGGGACGGTAGGGGATGCGCATCGTAGAGGGGTCCGTCAGGGTAGAGGCGCACGTGACTGGGCACCATCAACGTGCCCACGGGGAGCGCAGGGTCGAGGCCGCCTGCGATCCCCACCACCATGAAATGGTCGAACGGCCCGGAAGCCAGGACCTTCCGCGTCGCCTCCCGGGCCAGTGCGGGACCCATGCCGATCACTCCGGCCGTGACCGACCAGTCGCCCACTGTGCCCCAGTGCGAAAGCCAGGGATCTCCGCCGGTGCGGGCCAGCGCGCCGGCCCGCACAACGGCCTTGAGCTCGGGACGCATGGGGGCGAGCACGGCCACTCGTCTACTCGGGGCGCTCACCCCACCATCATGGCCGACTCTTCAGTAGCGTGGGTGGCCCAGCCTGCCCGACGGCCGGGAGGACGCAAAGGAGGAAAACTGTGCCCAGCGCCGAACAAGTCGTGCGGGACTTCTGCGCCGCCGTGAGCAAGCGTGATCCCGAGGTGCTGCGACCTTTCTTCACCGACGACGTCGTGTATCACAACATGCCGATGGAGCCGGCCGAGGGGATTGAGGCGACCATGGCCGTCATCAACATGTTCGTCGGCATCGGCGAGGGGATGGAATTCGAGATCCACCATTTGGCCAGCGACGGATCAACCGTGTTGACCGAGCGTACCGATTCGTTCACCATCAATGGCAAGACCGCCCCCCTGCCCGTCATGGGTGCCTTCCACGTCGTGGACGGGAAGATCACCGCATGGCGGGACTATTTCGACATGGCGCAAGTGACCGCCATATTCGGTTCGGGGTAGGGGCCTCTTACAGACCGCACACGTAGCGGGTGGTCCAGGGTTCCCAGCCGCGCTGGGCGTGGAGCCGGAGCGCCGCGTCGTCCTGGGTCGCCGGTGGGTAATCCTGAGCCGAACCGGCGAGCCCGGTCAGCGAGTGCCAGGTGGCGTCCTCGAACTGGTAGGCCCCACCGCCGTGTTCGCCGTAGTTGCCTCCGGACTCATGCGTCCGGATGCAACTCCAGTCTGCCGTGTTGACGCTGGTGCTGTCGCTCGGTGAACCGACGGGCGGCGCGGGGGCGGGCGCAGGCGGTGGCTGGACCACGGCTGCGGCCTTGACCAGCGCTGCATGCCTGACTAGCGCTTCGTACCTGACCAGTGCTGCGTACCTGGCCAGCGCTGCAGCTGCCTGCACAGATGCGGGGTCGGAGGCAGGGTTCAACTGACCCCGGCCGACCTTGATCTCCGGGTTCATCACAGCCGGCACGGTGGTCGGTACTGCGAAGGAAGCCAGCTGGGTGCCGGACAGCCCGGAGGCAATTGGTCCATGCACCTGGTGATGCGTGGACTTGGCCGAAGCGGCCGGGGAACTGCTGGTGAATGCAAATGTAGTGATAGGTATGACAATGACGGCAGTTGCCGTACATAGTGCAATGCGGATCCGCACGGCACCTCCCTTCGTCGGGCGCGCGTACGCGCCAGCCTCTGCTCGGTGTGGGCGGGCTCCGGCCATTGCATACGCGCCCCGAACGGAGAGCGGGAAGGCATCGTCCGTTCTGGCATATCGCCGCAGGGTGTGCGGCCGGTGGTGTGAAGGCCCGGGGAATATCCTCGGTGTGGTCCTCGCTTTGTCGTTCTCGGCCCTGCACTGGTGCACAGGTGCGCAGAGACCCCGACTGGTCTTGGTGGGTCCGATCGGTGGTGCTTTCCGAATGCAGCTGAAGTTCCCGCTGCACCATCTATGAGAAAGCCCGATCAGGCTTTACGGAGGCCACTGTAGCAGGAGGGGGCACTGGAGTGGTGTCTTTTTGAAAAAAAGCTCTGTGGCCTGGATGTTTAGAGAAGGAAGTTGTGATGAATTTCACAAGCTGAGGCCACCCTGGTCCGAATTGTCTCTATGTACGGCGGTGAATGGGCCTTGAATTGGCTGAAGTATCCGAAGCGCGGGTGACGAGGTATGGCGCGTGTGGGCTGCCCCAGCTCTCTCTTCCTGCACTGGGGTTGTCCTGGTGCGTAGGGTCCGGGTCCGAAGAAGGATCCGCCCCCGCCCTCAGAGGAGATCGCCCCGTGTCCCCGACCGCCCCCGCTGTGGCCCACGAAGACCGGTTCACGGTGGCTGGCCTGCTCAGGCACCTGTCACGGGTCCAGCCCGATCTCGACATGCTGGTGGAAGGCGATGTCCGGCGCACGTGGGACGAGGAGTACCAGCGCGCCTGCCGCGTCTCCCAGGCCTGCGTGAGGGACGGGGTCGGCGTCGGCGACCGCCTTGCCTTCCTTGATCGCAACGGAATGGCCTACTTCGACGTGCTCTTCGGTGGGGCACTCCTCGGGGTGGTGAACGTGGCCGTGAACTGGCGTCTGGCCGCCGACGAGATGGCAGCCATCATTGACGACTCCGGGGCGGCCATCCTGGTGGTGCACCAGGACTATGTGCCCGCACTGGCCCGGATGGAGAGCGCGCTTCCCGCCGTGCGTCGGATCGTGGTGATCGGCGATGATGCCGCGGTGCCTCCTTGCCCGGACGGGCGGGCTCTCGGGTATGAGGAATGGCTCAAGGGATGTGCACCCCTTGACCCCGGTCACATCGGTGCACCCCGGGAAGTCAGCATGCAGCTGTACACGTCGGGCACGACAGGACTTCCCAAGGGCGTCATGTTGACCAATGCCAACATGGCGACGGCGATCTCCGAGGCCGGCGACACCTTCAGCATCAGGGACGACACCGTGAGCCTGGTTGCCATGCCGCTGTTTCACATCGGGGGTTCGGGCTGGGCCCTGTGCGCCATGTCGCGGGGTGGGCGCTCGGTGATCCTGCGCGAGGTCGACCCCGCGCTCCTCCTCAACATTATTGAGGCGGAGCGCGTCACCGAAATGTTCCTGGTGCCCGCGGTGCTGATGGTGCTGCTGGCCATGCCCTCCCTGGCGGAGACGGACCTGTCCAGCCTGCGCCTGATCTTCTACGGGGCATCCCCCATTTCCGAAGAAATCCTCATCCGGTGCATGGCGGCCTTCGGTTGCGGGTTCTGCCAGGTCTACGGCATGACCGAGACCACCGGAGCCATCACCGCGTTGCGCAACGAGGACCACGACCCCGATGGGCCGCGCCGGGGCCTCCTGCGCTCGGCCGGCAAGCCGCACAAGTCAGTCGAGATCCGCATTGTGGACCCCGACTCGGGGAAGGACGCAATCCTGGGCGAGGTCGGGGAGGTGTTGACCCGCTCGCCGTACAACATGGCCGGCTACTGGGGAAAGCCCGAGGAGACGGCGGCCACGCTGAACCCTGAAGGCTGGCTGCACACCGGAGACGCCGGGTACTTGGATGCCGACGGCTACCTGTACCTGCACGACCGCATGAAGGACATGATCGTCAGCGGGGGCGAGAACATCTACCCGGCCGAGGTGGAGAATGTCCTCCTCTCCCATCCTTCCGTGGCCGATGCCGCCGTCATCGGCGTGCCCGACGAGAAGTGGGGTGAGACGGTCAAGGCCATTGTCGTGCTCACACCGGGCGCCACCCTGAATGCCGCCGCCATCATTGGGCACTGCCGGGAGAACCTGGCCCACTACAAGTGCCCCACGTCCGTTGAGGCCGCCGAACTCCTTCCCCGCAACCCGTCGGGCAAGATTCTCAAGCGCGAGCTGCGGGCGCCCTATTGGGCCGGGCGGGATCGCCGCATCAATTGATCCGGCGCGACCGGGCCTACCCGAACGTGAAGTCGTAGGCCTCCACGCCCGGTGAGAAAGTCAGGTCGAGGAAGCCGCTCTGGAGTCTGTCGCCGGTGAGCAGCGGGTAGAGCTTGGGGATGCCGTTGATGGCCAGGGTGGCCACGTGGCGGCCGCCGTACGCCACGCCGACCGTGCCCTGGCCTCCCATGACCAGGTACACGTCTTCGGCGGTGAACCGGAGATTGAGGGTGCCGCCGGGACCGGCGGTTGCCTCCTGCTGGTGCACCACCCAGATCCCGTTGAAGGCCAGGCTGTTGGCCGGAACCGATGAGGGTGCGTGGTACACGATGGAGCGGTCGTCGGCCACTGGCGTGCCCACCTCGTTGTTCAGCTGGCCATAGCCGACATAGCTCTCCGGGGTGATCGACCCGTTGGCGGGCGTCCGGTCCGGCACGTCGGAACGGGGCGGGAGGTTGGCCGACCCGTTGGCGGCCAGCAGGCTCCTGATGTTGCTCTCCATGGTGGCGTAGCCACCCTCGCCGAAGTCGTAGGCGCGCACCTCCCCCGACGGGTCGATCAGGTACTCGGCCGGCCAGTACTGGTTGCCGTAGGCGTCCCAGGTGCCGTAATTGTCGTCGACCGCGATGGGGTAGCCGACACCGAGGCTGCGGGCGGCGTCCTGCACGTTGGAGACGACATGCTCGAAGGCGAATTCCGGCGTGGAGACGCCGACCACCACCAATCCATCTGACTTGTAGTCGTTGAACCAGCCCTTCACATGGGGAAGCGATCGCAGGCAGTTGATGCACGAGTAGGTCCAGAAGTCGACCAGGACCACCTTGCCCTTGAGCTGAGCCAGGGTCAGGGCCCGGTTGCCCGGGGTGTTGAGCCAGGCCACGATCCCGGTGAAGTTCGGCGCCCGCCCCAGGTCTGGTAGCGAGGATTTGTTGCTCCTGAAGGTGGTCGCCTTCATGGGGGTGGACATCGTGGTCGGGGAGCCGCCACCGGTCCTCCCCGAAGCCAGCCGGCCACCCGACGACGAGGAGGTGTTGGTGGCCGCACACGTGGCCTTCTTCCCTTCCAGCTTGGCGTTGGCGGCGGCGAACTGGTTCTGACGCTCCCCCGTCAGCTGCCGGAGCTGGGTGCAGGCGGGACCAGTGGACTCCACGTGGTTCTCGAGCGCGGTCGTGTAACCGGGAATGTCCGTCTGCAGGGTGCGCAGCAGGTTGAAAGCAATGGCCAGTGTGGTGAGGGCGAGGACCGCGCCGGCGACCCTGCGCACCCCGGGTAGGTGGGTGCGCAGGGTCGCCCACCCGGTGGCGGCCCGCTGGGCGACCATGGCGAAGACCAACAACGGGAGTGTGGCTCCGGTGGCGTAGAAGAGCGTCACCACCAGCGACGAAGCGCTCAGGTGGTGGTGGGCCGCGGCCACCGATATGGCCGTCAGCACCGGTCCGGCGCAGGGTACGAAGACCAGCCCGAGGCTCAGGCCGAGCACGAACCCGCCGCCTCGCTCTGCCAGGCGAGAGGCGCCCAGCCGGGTGAAGGGACGCTCCACCCACCCGCCCACTACCGGGATCATCAGACTGACCGAAAGGATCCCGAGCAGGGCGATGCCCAGCCAGAACAGCAGGTCCTGGGGCAGGTGCAGGGCGCTCAGCAGGGAACTGCCCGCCAGTTCGGAGGCGCTGAAACTGGCCACCATTCCGGCGATGATGAGGAAGGGCCGGGACCGGTTGGTCCCGCTGGACCCGCCGGCCACGACCACCGGCAGGACCGGGACGATGCAGGGCGACAGACCCGTGATCAATCCGCCGAGGAAGGCGACGACGATGAGCTCACCCACGGTCCCTGCTCGCTTCCGGGTGATCCTGCCGCACTGCGGTAACTCCGGACCCCCCCATCCCCGGTGAACCTACCGGTCCCAGGGCGCAGGGAAACGTCGCCCCGGCAGGCCGGCCCGGGCGCACTGCAGACTGTTCCCCTGTGCTCAACGTCCACTTCGTCTACCTGGGCGCGGCCATCGGTGCCCTGGGCACCTCCCTCTACCTGCGCGACACCCTGCGGGGCACCACCAAACCCAACCGGGTGACCTGGTTGCTGTGGGCCCTGGCCCCACTCCTGGCGGCGGCGGTGGAGCTCCGCGACGGCATCGGGCTGCGCGCCCTGCCGACGTTCATGATCGGGTTCATGCCGCTCCTGGTCTTCCTGGCGTCGTTCCACAACCCGGCATCGGTATGGCGGATCCGGCGCATCGACTACGCCTGCGGCGCCATGTCGGTGATCGGCACCGTCGTCTGGTTGTCCACCCGCAACGGCGTGTTGGCCATTTCGGCCGCCATCGCCGCCGACTTCCTGGCCGGCATCCCCACCATGATGAAGAGCTGGACCCATCCGGGGACGGAGACGGTGCACTCCTACATCGGGGCCGTCATCAACTCGGCCATCCTCCTCTTCACCGTCGAGGTCTGGACCTTCGAAGTGGCGGCGTTCCCGGCATTCATCGTGTGCATCGCCTCGGTGCAGGTCGTCTTCGTCGGACTCCGCCCGGGTCCCCGCCTGCGCCGGCACCGGGAGGGCGCACCCGCCCTTCCGCCGGTCCCCCGGTGATCCGCTTGCTCTCACCAGGATCTGCCCGGGCCTGCTAGGAAGGCGCACGGGAAAAGCCAACCGAGGAGAGGAGCTGACCGTGCCCAGCGCGCAGGTCAACGGGATCGACCTGGAGTACGCCACCGACGGGGTTCCATCCGATCCGGCCCTGCTGATGGTCATGGGACTGGGGGGCCAACTGATCGCCTGGCCCGAGGGCTTCGTCAAGCTCTTGGTGGACCGCGGCTTCTTCACCATCCGCTTCGACAACCGCGATGCCGGCCTTTCGACCAAGTTCGAAGGCCTGCCCGAGCTCACCGCCCTCTTCGGTGGCGACGGGTCCTCGGCGCCCTACCGGGTCGAGGACATGGCCGAGGACGCGGCGGGCCTGTTGGGCGAGCTCGGGGTGGCCCAGGCCCACGTCATGGGTGTCTCCATGGGCGGCATGATCACCCAGGCGCTGGCCATCAACCACGCGGAGCTGTTCCTGAGCGCGTGCTCCATCATGTCGACCACCGGCAACCGCAACGTGGGCGCTCCCACCCCCGACGCCATGGCCGCGTTGCTGCGCCCCATCGCCACCAGCCGGGACGAGGCCATCGCCGCCAGCGTGGCAGGGAGCCGGGTCATCGGCTCCCCCGGGTACCCCACCCCCGCCGAGGTGCTGACGGCACGCGCCGCCGCGGCCTACGACCGCTGCTACTGCCCGGAGGGCACCATGCGGCAGCTGGCCGCCATTCTGGCCTCACCCGACCGCACCGACGGGTTGCGCCGCGTTCAGATGCCGTTCCTCGTCATGCACGGGGAGGCCGATCCGCTGGTCACGCCCAGCGGGGGCGAGGCCACGGCGGCCGCCGTCCCCGGCTCGGTGCTCGTCACCATCCCGGGCATGGGGCACGACCTGCCCGAACCGCTGTGGGAGCAGATCGTCAGCGCGGTCGTGGCCAATACGGAATTGGCGGCTGTCTGAAGGTCGGGCGCCCGGGGGTCAGGCGGGCAGGGCGTTGGCCGCCGCCACCGATGAGAACCAGGAGGCACTCGGCTTCGGCGTCCGGGCGAACGTACCCCGGTCGACGCTGACGAGCCCGAAGCGCGGCCGGTAGCCGAACGCCCACTCGAAGTTGTCCAGCAGGGACCAGTAGGTGTACCCACGCACGTCAATGCCCTCGGCGATGGAATCCAGCACACCCTCCAGCGCCTGGTGCACGTAGTCGATGCGCTGGGCATCGTCGGTGGTCCCGATCCCGTTCTCGGTGACCAGCAGCGGCAGCGCCCCGCCGGTGTAGTCCCAGGCGCGCCGGAGGCAGTTGGCGAGGGAGGCCGGGTAGAACTCGTAGCCCATATCGAGGACGGGCACCCCATCCTCGTACCCGGCCCACCCGTCGGGACCGATCAACATGCGGGTGTAGACCTGCACGCCCAGGAAGTCGTCCCCTCCGGTGGCGTCGAGGAAGATGTCCTCGGAGTGGCGGCGGATGCTCTCGAGCGTCGCCTCCCCGCCCGGGGCCAACTGGTAGTCGGTCATGGAGAGCGTCAGGCCGACCGGTACGACGGGTGCGGCGGTCCGGATGGCGTCGACGGCCAGGCGGTGGGCGGCAATGAAGTGGTCCGCCACCGTGCGGGAAAGCTCCACGTCCGTCTTGCCCGGGGGGAACATGCCGGCGTGCCATCCCATGGTGGCCACAATGTTGGGCTCGTTGATGGTGCAGGCGCGCGCCATCACGTCGCCCAGGGCCTCGGCCACCACGGTGCAGAAGTGGCCGAAACGCGCCACGGCCGCGCCGCTCTCCCAGCCGCCCAGTGCGGTGAGCCAGGTCGGGGTGGTGAAATGGTGGAAGGTGACCACGGGGTCGACCCCCCGCTCGCGCAGGCCGGCGCACTGGCGCCGGTAGTGCTCCAGGGCGGCCCGGGAGATCTCCCCCTCGGCCGGCTCAATGCGGCTCCACTCCACGGAGAAGCGGTGGTTGTCCAGGCCCAGGCCGGCCACCAAGTCGGCGTCCTCCTCCCAGCGGATCCACGAGTCGCAGGCGTCGCCGGAGGACTCCGCACACCCCGAGCCCTCGGTGTGCTCGAAGGCCCACCAGTCGTTGTTCGTGTTGCCCCCCTCAATCTGATGGGCCGCCGTCGCCGTCCCCCAGGTGAACCCCTGGGGAAAAGCCCGGTTCTTGCCTGACGTCGCCACGATGTGCCTCCCCGCTCAGAAACCCGATTCCAGGTTGCACGGTATCGTTACCTGACCATGACGTCATACTCCTCGCCGATGACGGACGTCCCGGTTGCGGACCGTGCGGCGGACACGAGCACCCCGATGGTCGAGGCCCACGGGCTGGTGAAACGCTTCGGCGACTTCGTGGCGGTCGACGGGGTGGACTTCACCATCGGGCCGGGCGAGTCGTTCGGGTTCCTCGGCCCGAACGGCGCCGGCAAGACGTCGACCATGCGCATGATCTCGTGCATCAGCCCCTTGAGCGAGGGGACGCTCCGGGTGCTGGGATTGGACCCAGCCACCGACGGGGCGCGCATCCGCTCCCGCATGGGCCTGGTCCCCCAGGAGGACTCGCTGGACCTGGAGCTCACCGTGCTGGACAACCTGATGATTTACGGGCGCTACTTCGACCTGCCACGCAAGGTGATCCGGGCCCGCGCCGAGCAGCTGCTCGACTTCGCCCAGCTCACCGACCGGGCCAACGACCGGGTCGACCCGCTCTCGGGCGGCATGAAAAGGCGCCTGACCATCGCCCGGGCGCTCATTTCGGATCCGGACCTGCTCATCCTGGACGAGCCGACCACCGGCCTCGACCCGCAAGCCCGCCACCTCTTGTGGGACCGGCTCTACCGGCTCAAGCAGGATGGGGTGACGCTGGTCATCACCACCCACTACATGGACGAGGCCGAGCAACTCTGCGACCGCCTGGTCGTCATGGACAAGGGGCGCTTCGCCGCCGAGGGCACACCGCGCCAATTGATCGACCGCCACTCGACCAGGGAGGTGGTCGAGCTGCGCTTCCGCCCGGGCCAGCACGAGGACATCGCGCCCGAGCTGGCCCACCTGGCCGAGCGCGTCGAAGTCCTGCCCGACCGCATCCTGCTCTACACCGACGACGGCGATGCCGCGCTGGCCGAAGCGGATCGCCTGGGGTACGTCCCCCAGAACACACTGGTGCGTCGCTCCACGCTGGAGGACGTCTTCCTCCGGCTGACCGGCCGCACCCTCGTCGACTGACTCGCGGCGGCCTGATCACATGACCACCAGCACGACCTTGGTCGACGGGCTCTTCCGTCATGGTGAGGTGGTGCCGGCGCGCCGTATCGCCACACCGATGTGGCTGCGGGCGGCAGCCTACTGGGGCTATCAGTACAAGAGGACCTGGCGCAGCTCGGTTATCACCAGCTTCCTGATCCCGGTGCTGTACCTCACCTCCATGGGCGTCGCCCTGGGCTCGTTGATCGACCGGCACTCACACGGTGTGGGTGGGGTGAGCTACGTGGCCTACCTGGCCCCCGGGTTGCTGGCCGGCACATGCATGCAGATCGGCGCCAACGACACCATGTGGCCGGTGATGGGGGCCATCAAATGGATGCGCACCTACCTCGCCATGCTGGCGGCGCCGCTCAGTATTTACGACGTCCTGCTCGGGCACCTGGCCTGGGTGGCGGCGCGCATCGGCATCGTGGTCACCATCTACCTGGGCATCATGGCTGCCTTCGGCACGGTCTACTCACCCTGGGCCATCCTGGCCCTGCCGGCCGGCGTGCTGGCAGGGATGGCGTTCGGGGCGCCGATCGCCGCCTTTGCGGCCACCCAGGACAAGGACGCCGGATTCTCGACCCTGTACCGCTTCGTGGTCATCCCGCTCTTCTTGTTCTCGGGGACGTTCTTCCCCATCTCGCAACTGCCCCATTGGCTCCAGTACCTGGCCTACGCCACACCCCTCTTCCATGGGGTCGCCCTCTGCCGCGATCTCACGCTGGGCCAGGTCCACGGCTGGGTCGACCTGGGGCATGCCGCCTATCTGATGGCCTGGGTGCTGGCCGGATATGGCGTCGCCCGGTGGACCTTCGCCAAGAGGTTGGTGGTATGACCACCACGGAGTCCCCGACCGACCGGATGTCGCCCGGCCTCGCTCTGCGGATCACCCCGCTGGCGCTCCTCGGCGGCCGTTACGCCTCCCGGGTGCTGGAGCGAAATCTTCTCGTCTACCGGCGTTCGTGGATCTTCATCCTCTCGGGTTTCTTCGAGCCGCTCTTCTATCTCCTCTCCATCGGCATCGGCCTGAGCCATCTGGTCGGCCCGATCCCCGTCAACGGACGACTGTTCGCCTACACCGCCTTTGTGGCCCCGGGGCTGCTGGCGTCCTCGGCCATGAACGGCGCCATGATCGACTCGACCTTCCTGGTCTTCATGAAGCTGAAGATCGCCAAGACCTACGACGCCATGTTGGCCACCCCGCTCAGCGTGGGCGATGTCGCATTGGGCGAGCTGAGCTGGTGCGTCATCCGGGGCAGCCTCTATTCCGGTGCCTTCCTCAGCATCATGGCGGCGCTCGGCTACGTGGTTTCGCCCTGGGCCGTACTGTGCTGGCCGGCGGCCATCCTCATCAGCCTGGCCTTCGCCTCGGCGGGAATGGCCGGGACCACCTACATGCGGACCTGGCAGGACTTCGACATCGTGTCCCTGGCCTTCATCCCACTCTTCTTGTTCTCAGCCACCTTCTATCCCCTCACGGTGTTCCCCGGATGGCTCCAGGCCGTGGTGCGGTGCACCCCGCTCTACCAGGGGGTGGTCCTGGTGCGGGCGGCCGACCTGGGTCTCTTCAACTGGGTGCTCCTGCTGCATGTGGGGTATCTGCTGGCCATGACGGTCGTCGGGGTGGCGGTGACCCGCCGTCGGCTGGGTCGTTTGCTGCTCCCGTGATCAAGGGTGCAGCGGGAACAGTACCGTAGGGCCCAATTCCCGAACGACAGGGGTCCCAACGCAATGAATATCGTGGTGAGCAACGTCAAGGGCGGAGTGGGCAAGACGACCAGTGCCGTCTACCTGGCCGCGGCGGCTGTCCGGCGGGGCATCAGCCCCGTCGTCCTGGTGGACGCCGACCCCCAGGGCTCCAGCGCCGAGTGGTACGACGCCGATCCCATTGAGGGGGTCGAGCTGATGGAGGGCCCCTCGGTGCGGACAGTCACCCGGGCCATGGACCGGGGGGACGGCATGGTGGTGGTCGACACGCCTCCGGGGGAGGGGACGATCGTGCGCGCTGCCCTGGCCCGGGCCGATGCCGTGATCATCCCCACGAGGGCGGGCGGGGTCGAGCCCAGCCGGGTGGTGGCCACCCTTGAGATGACGCCGTCGAACATCCCCGCCGGCGTGGTCATCTGCTCGGCCCGCCTGGGCACCAACGACCTGGAAGCCACCGTGGCGTGGTGGACCGACCTGAAGGTGCCGGTGTGGGGGATCGTTCCCGAGCGGGTCTCCATCGCCACCGGCCCGGCGGCCGGCCTGTCGCACGAGGGGATGGAGCACTACGGCCGGGTGCTGCGGAAAGCGTCCGGCCGGGCCCGCTGAGGCCGGCCGGACAGATTCCTCCCGGCGACGGATTCAGGCACAACTTTACCCATTCTCTGCCGTAATAGGTGGCCTCACGGGTGCTGACGCTCAGGATCGGGGGTGGAGCGGCAAAAGCAGTGCAATTGTGATGTCCATTGGGTAGGGTTCGGGCATCCCGGACGAAGGATCCCCATGGCTGATCTGGCTGTCCCAACTGCTCCCGCGCCAGACGTCGGCGAGAAGGGCCTGAAGGGCGGTGCGCTCGGGCTGATCTCCTCCGTGGTGGTCGGGGTGGCCTGCACGGCTCCGGCCTACAACTTGGCCGCCACCCTCGGGTTCGTCGTCATCGCCATCAACGGGCTGCAGGCCCCCGTCATCACCGTCCTGGTCTTCGTGCCCATGCTGTTCATCTCCTACGCCTACAAGGAGCTGAACTAAGCCGACCCCGACTGCGGGACCACCTTCACCTGGGCCACGCGGGCTTTCGGGCCGAAGACCGGATGGCTGGGCGGCTGGGGCATTGTGGCGGCCGACCTCCTGGTCATGGCCAGCCTGGCCCAGGTGGCCGGCCAGTACGTCTTTCTCCTGTTCAACGCCAAGGGGATCGGGAGCAATCCGGCCAGCGGTTGGGTCCTGGCGGTAGGTGTCCTCTGGATCGTGGCCATGACCGCGATCTGCTACATCGGCATTGAGATCTCGGCCAACATGCAGAAGGCGTTGCTCAGCATTGAGCTCGTCATGCTCCTGGTGCTGTCCGTCGTCGCCCTGGTCAAGGTGGGCAACGGCACGGCCCCCGTGGGGCACCTCGTGCCCAGCCTGTCGTGGTTCAACCCCTTCGACCATTTCACGGCCACCGGCTTCATGGCCGGATTCACCCTCATGCTGTTCATCTACTGGGGCTGGGACACCGCGGTCTCGGTCAACGAGGAGACCGCGGACTCGCAGACGACCCCAGGTCGGGCCGCCGTCGTCTCCACACTGATCCTGCTGGCCACCTACGCGCTCATCGTGTTGGCCACCCAGTCCTACGCCGGGATCGGGAGCAAGGGCATCGGATTGGAGAACGCGGCCAACCGGAGTGACGTGCTGTCGGTGCTGGGGACTTCGATCTTCGGCACCTCGGGCTTCGGGACCGTCCTGACCCGCATGCTGTTCCTCATGGTCCTGAGCTCGGCGGCCGCTTCCACCCAGTCGACCATCCTGCCCACGGCCCGGACGACCCTCTCCATGGCCGTGTTCAAGGCGGTGCCGAAGTCCTTCGGCCGGATCCACAAGCGGTTCCTCACCCCCACCGTATCGACCGTCGTCATGGGCGGGGTGCCCATCGTCTTCTACGTCGCCATGAACTACCTGACGTCGGGCGGTGCCGTCATCGGCGACTCGGTCTCGGCCCTGGGGTCCATGATCGCCTTCTACTACGGCCTGACCGGTTTCTCGTGCGCCTGGTACTACCGCGCGACCCTGAAGGACAATGCCCGAAGCTTCTGGCTACGAGGGGTCCTTCCGCTGACCGGGGGCCTGATCCTCTTCGGCTGCATGGTCTACAACTTCTGGCTCTACTGGATGCCGGTGAACAGCTACACCACGTGGCTCATGCCGTTCTCACCGCACTGGCAGATCGGTGGCGTATTCCTGCTCGATGCCGGCGCGGTCATATTGGACGTCGTCCTGATGTTCGTTCTCCAGGCCGTCCAGCCCGCCTATTTCCGAGGTGAGGTCCTCAACCGCGACACGCCGACCCGGGTGCCCGAGGACATCGGCACACCCGTGGGCCTCTTCGGGATCGAACCTTTCGAGAAGGAGTAGCCGGGCCGGCACGGGCCTGTGACGGCAACTCCTGAGCTGGCGGACGGCACAGAGGGGGACGAGATCCGCTAAACCGTTGCCATGGACGCGCCGCGGCGCAAGGAGACGAAGGTGGAGGACGCATGACGCAGGGATTGGGCGGAACCGTGGCGCTGGTCACCGGGGCCAGCAGCGGCATCGGGGAGGCCACCGCGCTTGCTCTGGCCGAGGAAGGGGCGGTGGTGGCTCTGGTGGCCCGGCGGCGGGACAGGTTGGAGGCCCTGGCCGAGAAGATCGGGGGAGCCGGGAAGGCGATGGTCATTGAAGCCGACGTGACCGACCCGGAGCAGGCCAGGCTGGCGGTGGAGACGGCGGTGCGGGAGTTGGGCCGCCTCGACACCCTGGTCAACAACGCCGGGGTCATGTTGCTCGGGCCCATTGTGGGGGCTCCCATTGAGGAATGGCAGCGCATGGTCAACCTCAACGTGCTGGGGTTGCTCTACTGCACCCACGCCGCCCTGCCGCACCTGCTGACAGCGGCCGCCGGGGGACCGCGCTCGGTGGCGGACGTGGTGAATGTCAGCTCGACCGCCGGGCGCAACGCCCGACTGCACAGCGGCGTGTACAACGCCACCAAGTTCGGGGTCGGGGCCTTCAGCGAGTCACTGCGCCAGGAGGTCACCACCCGCCACGTCAGGGTGACCATCATTGAGCCGGGTGCCACCGCCACCGAGCTGGCCTTCCAGAACCGCCCGGAGATCCTGCAGGAAATGTCCAAGAATTTCGGCGGCATTGAGATCATGCAGGCCGGGGACATCGCCAACAGCATCCGATATGCCGTGACCCAGCCGCGGCACGTGGCGGTCAACGAAATCCTGATTCGGCCCACCGAGCAGGAGCGTTGAGCGATCAGCCGGGTTGAGGTGTGAGCTGATGGATCTGGAGTTAGCCGGCAAGGTGGTGCTCGTGACGGGGGGAACTGACGGCCTCGGGCTGGCGCTGGCCCGGCAGCTTGTGCGCGAAGGTGCCTCGGTGGCCATCTGCGGGCGCGACGAGGAGCGACTGGCTGCTGCTGCGGCCACCCTTGAGGCCAGCGGCGGTGACGTGCTGGCACAACGGGCCGATGTGGCGCGGGCCGAGGATATCTTGTGCTTGGTCGAAGGCGTGGTGGGGCGTTGGGGACGCATAGACGGCGTCGTGCACAACGCCGGCCGGCACGCGGCGGGACCGATTGAGTCCACCGACGACGCCACGTGGGAGGGCGACCTGCAATTGAAGTTGATGGGGGCGGTGCGGCTCATCCGGACGGCCCTGCCCCAGCTGCGGGAGAGCAAGGGCGCGGCCCTGCTCACTCTGGCCATGGCGGCCAAAGCCCCCGGGCCGGCCAGCACGCCGAGTGCGGTGTCGCGGGCCGCCGGCATGGCCCTCATGAAATCGCTCTCCAAGGAACTGGCCCCCGATGGCATCCGCGTCAACGCCGTGCTGATCGGGCTTATTGAGAGCGGACAGTGGGTGCGCGGGGCGGAGGCCGCCGGCCTTGAGCTCTCCGAATTCCACGCCCGCATGGCCGAGGGAGCCGGCATCCCCCTCGGTCGGATCGGCCGCAGCGAGGAGTTCGCCGATCTGGCCTGCTTCCTGCTCTCAGCCCGGGCCTCGTACCTCACGGGCGCCGCCGTCAACCTCGACGGGGGGCTGTCACCCGCGGTGTGAGGGTCAGTTGTATCCCTGGGTCTCGGTGGCGTCACCAGAACCGGTGTGACGGAGATGGAGGGAGTAGCCGTCAATCATGTCCAGGCGGGTGAGGGCGTCGACGTGGGGCCGACCTTCGCCACCCCATTTTTCCTTGGCCGCCCGGCGGGCCATCTGCATGTCCGCGGCCACCACGAAGACCACTTCGTGATCCTCACCCATGCGGCCGGCAGTCAGCTCACCTCCGAGGAACGCGGCATAGAGATGCACGCCGGGAGCGTAGCGAGTACGAAGGGTGGCATGACAGAGGAATTGCTCGCCGGGAAGAAGATAGTCATCACGGGGGTCACGGGCCAGGTGGCACGACCGTTGGCCGTGGCGCTCGCCCGTGACAACGAGGTCGTCGGGGCGGCCCGTTTCACCGATCAGTCCGCCCGGCATGCCCTGGAAAAGTCCGGCGTGCGGTGTGTCGGCATCGACCTGAGAGCCGGCGACGTGGCGAGCCTGCCGGTCGACGCCGACTATGTGCTGCATTTCGCCGTGGCCAAGTCCAACGACTGGGAGACCGACCTGGCCGCCAACAGCGGCGGGTTGGCCTATCTCATGGAGCATCATCAGGATGCCCGGGCATTCCTCCACTGCTCCAGCACCGCGGTGTACAAGCCGGCCGGGCACCACGTCTTCGCCGAGGACGGCCCGCTGGGTGACAACCATGGGGTGTGGCCCTTTCTGCGCACGTACAGCATCTGCAAGATCGCCGCCGAGGGAACGGCCCGCTGGGCGGCCCAGCGCTTCTCCCTCCCGACGACCATCGCCCGCCTTTCGGTTCCCTACGGTGACGGTGGTGGCTGGCCCGCCATCCACCTTCACATGATGCTGTCGGGGAGTGCCATCCCCGTACATGTCGACGCACCCAGCGTTTACCACCCCCTGCATGCCGATGACATTCTGGCCATGGTCCCGCGCCTGATCGGTGCGGCGTCGGTACCGGCCACCACCGTCAACTGGGGCGGCAGCGAAGCGGTCAGCATTGAGGAATGGTGCACCTACCTGGCCGAGTTGACCGGTGTCGAGGCCCGCTTCGAGCCCACCGCGCTGACCATCGACAGTGTGCAGATCGACACGACACGCATGCACGAGCTCATCGGGGAGACGACGGTGCACTGGCGCGAAGGGATGGCGCGGATGGCCCGGGCTCTGCACCCTGAACGGGTGCGGTGAGCGGCATCCGCTTCGAGCTCTGCGATCCGGAGGTGGCGCCGGCTGCGGCACTTCTGGCCGAAATGAAGTCGGAGCTGATCGGGGCCTACGAGGACTTCAGCCGGCTGGACAACCCAGCGCTCTCGCCCGGCGAATTGCGGGCCCCGGGTGGTGCCTATCTGGTGGGCTTCGAAGGCGACGAGGCGGTGGCCGGCGGGGGGGTACGGCGCCTCAGCGACGAGGTGGGGGAGATCAAGCGGATGTTCGTGCGCCCGCCCGCACGCTCACGCGGCTTGGCGGCCGAACTCCTTTCGGCGATTGAGGCGGTGGCCCGGAAACTCGGCTATCTGTCCGTGCGCCTCGACACCGGCCCCAAACAGGTGCACGCGCGCAGCCTCTACCGGGCGTCCGGATACGTGGAGATCGAGCCCTACAACGACAACCCGTTCGCCTCATACTGGGCCGAGAAACAGTTGATGCCGCTGCACCAACTCGGCCATTAGATCGTCCGGGGTCGTGAGTGGCGCGGCCGGGCCTGGAGCGCCGCCCAGAACATGGGGATCTGCAGCGGAAGGCGGCCCCAAGCCACCGCGAGCTTGTCCGACGCGCCAGGATTGCGCCCCGATCCGGCGTCGAGCGCCATCTGCACGTTGGCCGGGAACACGGCGGCCAGCACGGCCATGCTCGCCGCGGGCGCCCAGCGGGCGCGTCGAAGTAGGCCTCCGGCGCAGGCCAATTCGGCCAGGCCGCTCACGTAAATCAGCGCCGTGTGCTGCTTCTGGGGAATGGCACGGGGCATGATGCCGGCGAACACCCGGGGTCGGACCAGATGGACGATGCCGCTGGCCGTGAACATGGCAGCGAGAATGCCGGGGGCCCGGCGGCGGAGGCGGCTCACGCCCCGGACTGTACTGTGAGGGAGTCCCAGGAGGAGCCGTGGTCACTCTGATCGGATCGCTGGCCGCGGTGCTGACCACCGTGTGCTGGCTTCCCCAAGTTGTCAAGACGGTGCGCATCGGGGAGGCCAATGACTTCGCGTGGCCCTACCTGGGCATGCTTCTGGTCGGGGTATCGGCTTGGACGACCTACGGCATCCTGCGCCGGGACGTCCCCATCTCGTTGTGCAACAGCTTGACCGGCCTGCTCGTCCTCATGGTGGTCGCCGTCAAGGTACGAGGTGGGAAGACGCGAGCTCCGGAGGCCATTTCCGAAGCACCGTAGGTTCGCTTAGCGTCGACCGTCACCTGCCGGAAGGACACAGCATGCGCATAGGATTTGTCGGCCTCGGTGCCATGGGCCTGCCCATGGCCGGGCATCTCGCCGCCGCCGGCCATGACCTCTCGGTGACCTCGCGCAGCCAGGGGCCCGTTGAGGCCGTATTGGCGCTCGGGGCCACTGACGGGGGATCCCCCCTCGGTGTGGCCGAGAACTCCGACGTGATCCTGCTCTGCCTGCCCAACGGCCCCGAGGTGGTCGAAGTGGTCGACGGCATGCTGGGGGCCCTCGGTCTCGGCCGGACCGTGGTCGACTGCTCCACCATCGACCCCGACATCGAGCGGGCCCAGCACGCCCGGGTCTCGGCCACCGGTGCGCGGTACCTAGATGCGCCGCTCTCGGGCGGTACCGCCGGCGCCCGGGCGGGAACCCTCACCCTGATGGTGGGTGGGGACGCCGACACCCTGGCCGGCGCCCGACCTGTCCTCGAACCGTTCGCCGGCCTCATCGTCCACGTGGGCGGTCCCGGCATGGGCCAGGTCGTGAAGCTGTGTAACAACCTGATCTACGCGGCGCAGATGGCGGCGACGGCCGAAGCCACGGCATTGGCGCTCAAGTCGGGTGTGGACATGCACAGGCTCCACGAGGTGTTGGTGCATTCCACCGGTGACTGCGCGGCGGTGCGCACACGGCTGCCGGTGCCCGGGGTCGTGGCGGAGAGCCCCGCCTCTCACGGTTGGCAACCGGGATTCACGACCGATCTCATGGGCAAGGACCTAGACCTGGCCCTCTCGTATGCGGCCCGGGCGGGCGTCCCGATGCCCAACACGGGACTGGTGCGCCAGATGCTCACGGCGGCTTCCAGCGCGGGCTACGGTCGGGAAGACTTCTCCGCCGTGGCAAAAGTCGTCCTGGCGCTGGCCGGAGCCCAGTGAGCGGTCAGGGCCCTGATGCCGTGAAGGTCCACCACCAATGATGATCCTGACCATCGACTTCGGGACCACGGTGACCAAGGTCGGTCTGTGGGGTGAGGACGGCATGGTGGCGTTGACCCGCTCGGAGCTGGCGACGACGCATCCCCAGGTGGGGTGGACCGAGCAGGACCCGTTGCGTTGGTGGACCTCGGTGGTCATCGCCTGCGCTGAGGCACGCGCGGCGGCCCCGCTGGCCTTCGGCCAGGTCGACGTGGTGTCTTGCTCGGGGGCTCGCCAGAGCTTCGTACCCGTCACCGCTTCGGGCGACCCCATCGGCAAGGGGATCCTGTGGTCCGATCGCCGCGCCACCGCGGAGGCGACCTCCCTGGCCGGCATTCTGGGGGGGGAGGACATCAACCGTGCCCGCACCGGGATCCCGCTCGATGCCGGGGCCGTGGCGGCCAAGCTGGCCTGGCTGGCCGCACACGAACCCGAGCGGCTCGCCGCATGCGACGTGATCCTTTCCCCGCGCGACCTGGTGGTGATGCGCATGACGGATCAGGTGGTCACCGATACCTCCTTCGCATCCCGGAGCGGCCTCTACGACTTCGACGGGAATGCGGTGCGTGAGCTGGCCGGACCCGCGCTGGGCAAACTCCCGAGCGTGGTGGCCTCCGACACGGTGATCGGCCACCTGAAGGCTGTGCCGGGCGCCGAACTCGGCCTGCGCCCGGGCATCCCGGTAGTCATCGGCGCCGGCGACCGGCAATGCGAGGTCCTCGGCTCCGGCGCATCCGAGGAGTGCCCCATGGTGAGCTGGGGCACCACAGCCAATGTCTCGGTACCGGTGCACGACCGACCCGTTCCCTCGCCGGCCGGCGCCGTGGTGACCCGGGGCGCCGAGAGCGGTTGGCTCCTCGAAGGCGGCCTTTCGGCGGCCGGCTCCTTCCTGGCCTGGTTGGGTCGCCTCCTCGACCGCCCCGTTCACGAGCTGGCGGCCGGCGCAGCCAACAGCCCCCCGGGCGCCCGCGGAGTGGTCGCCGTGCCCTGGCTCGACGGGGCCCGCGCCCCGTGGTGGCGCGACGACGCCCGCGCCGGTTTCGTCGGGATCGGCGCCTCCCACGGCAGCGGTGACCTGTCCCGTGCCGTCATTGAGTCGGTCGCGTGGGACGTGCTGCGTTGCATGGAGGTGGTGACCGTGGGCCGCCTCGGGGGAAGCACGGCCGAGGGGGTCACGCTCGGTGGCGCCGGCACCGGGCTGCCCCTCTGGGTCGAGGTGCTCACCTCCATCCTGGGAGTGCCGGCCACCCGCCACCGATCCGGCGAGGCGGCCTCGGCAGGAGCGGCGCTGCTCGCCGGACGTGCCCTGGGCATGGGACTGACCTTGCAACAGCTCGATCCCGTTGAGGCCGTCATCACCCCGGACCCGACGGCGGTCGACCTCTACCGCCGGCTGCGGCCCCAGGTCGAGCACGTGGCGGTGGCGGTACTGGCGGCGACGGAGGCTACTCCCGCGGCCGAAAGCGGTCCTGCCCGTTGAGGAATCTGGCGCGCAAGACCCGTGGGTGGAGGCCGGTGCCGCGCCGCACTGTTCCGTTCAGTGGATTTCGGAGGCTCCCACGGGGGGGCGATGGTGGGCGGCTCGGAGGAGGAGCTGGTCGAACGAGGCGCTCGGCGGCTCGGTGACCTCTTCGGAGGCCCTGACCACCCGGGTGCTCGGGTGGGTCGCCAGCGGCCCGTAACGGGCCGAGCGGCGAGCGGCCCTCTGTCCGATCCAGATCCGCCACCAGCGGGGGGAGGGTGTTCCGGGACCCACGGTCATCGCCACTAGAGGAAGTTCCTCAACACGGCCACGAAGGCCGAGGCCAGGACCACGGTCCCGTCGGCCTCCGTGGTCACCGGCACCGAAATCGGGTTGGACGCAGGAACGTCCATCAGCGACAGCAGGGCGGAAGTAGGGGTGTGCGGCCCCAGATAGACGTGTGAGGCCACCGCGGCCAGCAAGGAGCTGGTGCCCGTGGGGTCCGTAATGAGGGACGTGATGGAGAGCTTTCCGGTGGCCAGCCGGCCCAGGCTGGAATGGGGATCGATCCGGTGCAGGTCGACGCCGACGTAGCGGCTCACCGGGATGCCGAGATACCGCAAGCCGGCGATGATGGCATCGGGGGCGTGAACGTCGAGAGTGTTGATCGGCACGGTCCGGCCTCCGGGCCGGGCGATGCCGAGCGTGCTCGGGACCAGGAGCACGTGGGTATGGCCGCCCGTGGCGTGGAATAGGTAGATCTCCTCCGAGTGGAGCGGGCCCTTCACCACGGCCAGGAGGTCGTTCGCCCCCTTGGCCAGGAGGGCGGCCGGCACCTGCACGTGGTGGACGGCGTGGTCGATCCGGTAGATGTTCACGCCGATGAAGACAGCGGCGGAGGCGATCAGAGCCAGGATCGCCGACCCCATGCCGATCAGCACCCGCTTCAGCGCCTTCCGGCGTTTGCGCACGGTGGCCCCCGCACCTGGGCCGAGCCCTGCAACGGTGATCCCGATCGTCATTTCCCTCCGAGTTGTGAGGTGTGGAGCGTGAGCCGGGCGCTCAATCGATCGAATGTCGCCGTGCCCTTGCAAACTTACGGATCCGGCATTGCCTTTGTGTTGCCCGCCGGGTTCGATCTGGTTGCCAGGGTGATCGGCGGTCCTGCACGAAGGACGCCGCCCGGCCAGACTGGGGTCGATGCGTGTCGTGTCCCCACCCGGGAAAGCCCACTTCGAAGCGGCGTGGGATGTCGTGCGCCGCTACCTTCCGGTGACCCCGGTGGTGGCGGCTCCCCAGTTGGGGCCCGTCGTCTCCCTCAAGGTCGAGACGGTCCAGCCGACCGGCTCGTTCAAGGTCCGCGGTGGCCTGGCCGCGGTGGCCGCCACCCTGGCTGCGGACCCGGGCCGGGCCGTGGTGGCCTCGTCGGCCGGGAACCATGGCCTCGGGCTGGCCTACGCCGCCTCCATGCTCAAGGCGCAGGTGACCGTCATTGTGCCCCGGCTCGCCTCGGCGGCCAAGGTTTCGGCGCTCCAGCAGTTCGATGTGCGCCTGGTGCTCCACGGTGAGGGCTACAGCGAAGCCGAGGCCCACGCGCTGGACCTGGTGGCCGAGGGGGGAGGCCGCTACGTGTCTCCCTACAACGACCCCGACGTCATCGCGGGGCAGGGGACGATGGCGCGCGAGCTGCGCGAGCAGGTCCCGGACCTGGGCACGGTGGTCGTGCCATGCGGGGGCGGGGGCCTGCTGGCCGGGATCAGCCTGGGACTTGCCGGCACGGGAGTGCGCGTCATCGGCATTGAGTCCGAGGCGTCGCCCTCCATGAGCGCCGCCGTGGCCGCGGGCGGCATCGTCCCGATCCACGTGGAGCCGACCCTGGCGGACGGGCTGGCGGGGAATTTGGAACGGGGCGCGGTGACCGTCGATATCGCCCTGAGCCACAGTGTGGAGATCCTGACGGTGAGTGAGGCCGACATCCGGTCGGCCATGTCCTTCTCGGCCTACAAGCTCGGGCTGGTGCTCGAAGGGGCGGGGGCCGTCGGCATAGCCGCGCTCCGGGCCGGCCTGGTCCCCCCCGCCACAGACGGCCGGGAGACGGTGGTCCTCCTCACCGGGCGCAACGTGGCCCCGAAGCTCCTCGAAGAGGTGCTGCATGCCTGAACTGACCGCGGGTGGAGTCACGCTGCACTACCAGGTGGAGGGTGACGGCGAGCCGCTCCTCCTCATTGCCGGGTGCGGCCAGCCGGCGGTGGCCTGGCACCTGGGCCTGGTGCCCGCCCTGGCCGGTGCCGGCTACTCCGTCGCCACCTACGACAATCGCGGCGTCGCACCGTCCTCGTCGCCCCCGGCGCCCTACAGCATCGGCGACCTGACGGCGGACGCCCTGGCCGTGCTCGACCACCTTGGATGGGACGGCCCCGTCCATGTCGCCGGGCATTCGCTCGGGGGCTGGATCTCCGAGATGCTGGTCCTCGACCATCCCGGGCGGGTGCGCTCGGCGGCGCTCATGGGCAGCGCCAACCAGCCGACCGCCTGGGAGATCGCCATCACCACCGTCGAGCGAGACCTGGCCCGCCTCGACTACGACCTGCCACCCCTGTTCTATGCCACCCAGACCCTGCGTTACCTCCCGATCGCCGACATTCAGGACTCGGAGTTGGTCGGCACCTGGTTGTCGCTGACCGCCGACCTCCCCGTGTGGCCCAATCCGGGGCGCCTCGGGCAGTACGAGGCCTGTCTGGCCTGGTCAACCGACCCCGTGCGGACGACGCGCTGGCCCGAGGTGCGCGTCCCGTGCCTGATCCTGGCCTTCGAACACGACGTGGACTCGCCACCTCGCTACGCCCGGGAGGCCGCCGTGGCCATTCCGGACTGCGAATACCAGGAGATCGCCGGATCGGGCCACATCGGCATCGTGACCCATCCCGCCGAGGTGGCCCGTCATCTGATCGACTTCTTCGGTCGGCACTGAGTCCGGCCATCGGGCAAAGCGCTGCACCGGCGACGGGACGGAACGTTGACAGGATTGCGGACATGATCACGATGGCCGTCGAGGAGTTCGAGGTGCTCGTTGTCGATGCCCTCAACGGCATTCCGGCTGAACTCCGTGCCGCCATGGAGAATGTGGCCTTGGTGGTGGACGACTTCAGCCCCCCGGGAGGATTGCTGGGACTTTACGAGGGAGTTCCATTGACCCGACGGGGGAACAACTACTCGGCGTCGATGCCCGACCGCATCACGATCTACATGGCAACCATATGCAGAGCGTGCGAGAGCACACAGGAAGTGGTGGATATGGTCCGCAAGACGGTGATTCACGAGGTGGGTCACCATTTTGGCATCGGTGAACACCGCCTGAAGGACCTGGGCTGGGCCTGAGGTCAGCGGTAGGCTGCCGCGGCAGACCACGGGCCTGAAGTGAGGAGCGCCATGCAGGTGATCATCTTGGGCAGTGGGAGTCCGTTGCCGGATCCGCAGCGCGCCGGACCTTCAACGCTTGTCCGCACCTCGGCCGGAGACTTCCTCTTTGATTGCGGGCGAGGGGTCCTCATGCGGGCTGCCGCTGCCGGATCTGGCGCCGGGGCATTGCGCGCGTTGCTCTTGACCCACCTGCACAGCGACCACATCACCGATCTCAATGACATCTACACCATGCGATGGGTAATGTCGGCCCAGCCCAACCCGCTGCCTGTGTACGGTCCTACCGGAACAGCTGCGGTGGTGCAGGCGACCGAGGCGATGCTCGAGCAGGACATCGGCTACCGCCTCACGCATCACGGTGATCTCCAATGGCGACCCTCGGCAGAGGTCTCGGAGGTTGAACGGGGGGTCATCCTTGAAGATGGCGCGGTGCGGATCTCAGCCGCACCGACCGATCACGCCCCGGTGCGCCCGACCGTCGGGTACCGCATCAACGACGGGGAGAGGTCGGTCGTCATTGCCGGGGACACCGTTCCCTGCGACGGTCTCGACGAGCTCTGCCAGGGGGCTGACGTGCTCGTCCATACCGTGGTCCGGCGCGATCTGATTGAGCAATTCGGCTTGCCCCGGCTCACCGACGTGCTGGACTACCACTCTTCGGTTGCCGACGCCGCCCAGACGGCGGCGCGCCACGGCATCGGCACTCTCGTGCTCACGCACTTGGTTCCCTCTCCCGCACCGGGCACGGAGCAAGAGTGGATCGACCAGGCCACGACGGTCTACGGAGGCGAGGTCCTCCTGGCCACGGACCTCCTGGCTCTTGAGGTGAGTGGCCCGGCGTCGTAACGAGGCGCGGCAGGGGACTCGCACATCACCTGCGATTTCAACACCGGGAGGTCAAGGTCACCGGTGCCCCGACCGCCACCGTGGTTCAGCCGGATACTCCAGCGAGGATCTCCGCGAATGTCACGGGGTCCGTCACGGGGAGGAGATGGCCCGAGTTGACCCGCACGACGGTCACCGGCCGGGGGAGTCGCTTGGACATCTCCTCCTGTGCCGCCGGTGGCACCGGGCGGTCCCGCTCGTTGAGCACGTAGGTGATCGGTACTCCGGTGACGTCGGACCAGTGGACGGGCTGGAAGTAGTGGTGCACCGTGTCCTCAACGCAACGGTCGGGATCGACGACGTAGGCCAGGGTGTCGTCGTCCAGCGGGTCACCACCGTAAGCGCTCCGGAACGACTCGGCATGTGCGGGCGGTCCGGGCAGGGTGATCACCCGGCCCTCGCGCTCGGCGGCGGCAACTGCCAGGATCAGTCCCTCACGCTGGCGTTCCTTCATGCAGTCGATGCCGCAACCCCCTTCATCCGGCACCAGGGCGGCGTTCAACACCACGGAGCTGACGCGACCTCCGAGGGCGACGACGACACCAGGCACCACCAGGCCTCCGGAAGAATGTGCGACCAGCGTCATCGGACCGCCGACCACCTGGGACTCAATGTCGGCGACGACCGATGCGACCTCGACTTCGACCGAGAGAGTAGCCAAGTCGGCCGGCCTTCCTGCCCGGCCGGGGAGGTCGAGAGCGATGGTGGGCTGCGGGAGGAGCGGGAGCAACCGATCCCAGAATCGTGCGGTCGTCCCCCCGCCGTGTATGAGCACAGTCGTCATTGTGGAGCGCCCTCACGCGTGAACCGCATGGCCGCCGAGGCTAATGCCAAGCACTCTTCCACAGCGGTGCCTCGAGACGGGTGCCTAGCCTGTCAGACCCTGCGTGGCGACCTGGTCAGCCACGCCTCACCATTCGGCCCAACCCGACGGGGTGACCGATCCCGTGATGGTGCGGGGATCGACGGAGGCACCGATCGCGGACGCCTGGTAGACGGCGAAGCAGAGTTGTAGGACCTTTATGGCCTCCTCCGGGGTCATGTCGGCTGTCGTCCCGTTCACCAGCGCGTCTATGAAGTGCTGCGACGACCGGATGAAGCCGGCACCCCAGTCGGCATCGAGGTCATTGAACTCGGTTGTCTTGATCTCATGTTCGGTCCCGGTGAAGAGCATGACCGGAGCCAGGTCCAGCATCTCCCCCGTGGCGCGGGTGACCCAGATCTGCCCTTCGTCGCCGGTGATCTCAAAGAACTCGTCGGCACCGTAGTAGCTCGAGCGCATGTAGAACTTCGGCGCGTACTGGACCTCCATCATCCCGAGCACCTCGGGGTCCTCGTACTCGAAGATCACCGCACAGGGTTCGAAGAACAGATCGCGGCGGCGCACCACGGCCTGCACGGACGTGATATCCAGATCCAACAACCACAGGGCCATGGCGTACTTGTGCACCATGTCGTCGAAGAGGTGGCCACCCGGGCTCCGCTTGTCGAGCCGCCAGCCGTAGCCCTCGGGCCGCAGGGCGGCCTGGAAGTCCGAGTCCGTCTGGCCCACGAGCGTGCGGATGCGCAGGGATGTCGGCTTGCCGATGGCTCCGTCCGCTACCAGCTTCTTGGCCAGCTCTAGGGGTGGGTAATGGGTGAAGCACTCGCTGATGCGCAGCATGCGCCCGGCCCGTTCCGCCGCCGCCTGCATGGCCCGGCCTTCTTCCACCGTGTTCCCCACCGGCTTCTGCACGGACACGTGCTTCCCAGCCTCCAATGCGGCAATGACATGGTCATGGTGCAGGTGGGTCGGCGTCAGGATCTCTATGGCGTCCAGCGAATCGTCCTTCAGCATTTCCGCCAGGTCGCCGTAAAAGGACGGGGCATCCCAATCCTCCGCGGCTTTCCGGCCCACCTGCTCATCGGCGTCGCAGACGGCCACGACATCGCAGCGGGGATCCAGAAGGTATCCCTTCACATTCATGGCCGCGATGTTCCCGGCGCCGAGCACTCCCAACCTCACCTGGTCCACGGACCCTCCTCTTTCCATCACCGTCGGCACTGTGGTCGACTCCGGTGCCCCTATACGTCGGCGCCGAAGGCGCCACCCTCTCTGGCGGCCGCAATCTGCCCATCGTCATAGCCCAGAACCGACCGCAGGACCTCGTCGCCGTGCTGCCCGACCGTTGGGGCCCTGTGTGGGGCCGGCAGCTCCTCGCCGATGAAGTGCAGGGGAGTGAAGAGCTGGTCGGTACCGAGGTCCTGTGCCGGGAGGAGCGGGAAGCGGTCGGCGAACTGGGGGTCGTCGAGCAGAGTCCGGGGCGTGTTGACTGGGGCGATGGGAGTGTTGACTCGTCCACCGAACACAAGCCACTCCTCCGCCGTCTTGGTACGGAAGATGTCCCGGAGTTCACGCTGGAGCTCGCGGTTGCCCCGGGCGTGGTCGGCGTATTTCGATCCGGGCCAACGTTCGAAGAGGTCCATTCGCTCGACCCCGGCACAGAAGTTCTTCCAGAAAGCCTGCTCAGAGGCCATGAAGAGCACGTGCTTGTGGTCGGCCGCCTCGTAGACCTGGTAACGCACTCCCTCGACCATCCCCCCGGTTCCGGGCGCACGGCGCTCGTAGCCGTCCGCCTTGTTGCCCGTGACCTCGGTTTCCGGCCGCTCGTAGGCACGCCAGGTCTCGCTACGTAGCCAGTCCATGGCCGCAGCCGCATCGGACTGGGCCAACTCAACGTAGGAGCCCTCACCGGTGGCGCGGGCCCGGATCACGGCCGCCAGGATCCCCAAAGCTCCGAAGAGCGGTCCGGCGTGGATGCCGATGGACGCGTGCTCGGGAATGTAGGCGAATCCCTCGTAGTCGGTGGCCACGTTCACGATGCCGGCCCACACGTCGTAGGCCACACCGTGACTGGGGTAGTCCCGATAGGGACCGGTCATGCCGTAGCCCGAAATTGTGCAGAAGACGATCCGTGGGTTGATGGCACGCAGGTCCTCGAAGCCGACCCCCCGGCGGGCCAGTGAGCCCGGTCGCATGGCCTCCACGACGGCATCGGCCGTGGCGGCCAGTTCCTTCAAGATGGCCACGCCGGCGGCCTGGCGGAGGTCGAGCACCAGGGAGCGCTTGCCCCGGTTGAGGTGGAGGTGCATCAGCGAGACGCCCTCCACGATCGGCCAGGTCATCTCCCTGATGTAGTCGCCTCCCGGCGGCTCCACCTTGATCACATCTGCACCGAGGTCCACGAGCGGGGTCGTGATCTGCGCCGGCCCCAGTGCCGAGCACTCAATGATCCTCATCCCGTGCAGCGGTGGCGTGGGTGCCATCGGACCTCCAGTCATCCCGGGGCCGGATCGTAGCGGCGACGGCGTCAGGTGAAAGGACCCGGCTCCCGACATACTGGCTCAATGCGTCAGAGCGGGAGGACTTGGTTCAGATTTTGGCAGCACTGCGGGAATCACCGCTTTGGACTGCTCGCCAAGGTAAGCGCCCAATCGATAGCGTGGCGGCAAATGGCCATGACTGTTCGATGACGTCGGCCGAATCTGGCCATCCAACCTACGGTGTGGTCCAAAGGGCGGTTCGCTGGATGCTGCTCAATCGCAGGACTGGACGCATGACCGTGGCCCAGTGGCCAAACGTCTCCCTGTCCATCTTCATCGTCCTTTCTGTCGTATTGCACTTCCTCCAACCGAGGGGAGGAACCGAAACCGTTCTTCGGGTGTTGGCCGATGTGGCCATTCTTGTATGGGCGGTTGATGAGTTGGTTCGTGGAGTCAATCCGTTCCGACGAATCCTTGGTCTGGTGGTCATCGGGGCGACCATCGCCAGGATGACCCTTTAGGTTCACTCCCGGCAGCGAACGGGACAGCCTTGGTGCCGATCCGTGGCCTCCTTCTGGGAGGACAGCACTGGTCGGGACTTCAATACTCAGATACCGAGTGACGCGGCGCGCAGCTGAGCGGCGAGCGCTGCATCGCCGCTGATCTCGACCCTGGCTGCGCCCTGGCGACCGGCGCCGAACATGACGAGCTCGCCCGGGTGGCCGGCAAGGGTGAGGCGCGGCCCGGTGCCGCGCGCCTTGTCGGCCCGTCCCGGCGAGGAGATCACAATCTGGGCGGGGATCCTCTTCGCCATCCCGCCGGGTCCGACGCGCGCCCACAGGGCATCGGCCATCTCCGGGGAGATTTCGCGGGGTTCCCAGCCGTCTTGCGCGCGCCGAACATCCTCCACGTGGATGAAGAACTCGACCGTGTTCATCGGCCCATCGAAGGGACGGAGGAGCAACGGTGGCCCGCTCCGCACCGCCTCGACCAGCTTCTCCCAGGGCGTGCGATCCCGCACCGCCTGTCGAACCTTTTCGGTGTAGCCGGCCAGCGGGGGCCAGACGAGTCCGGGCCCGCTGTCGGGTCTCCTTTCACGGACGACGAGGTGTGCGGCCAAATCGGCGGTCAACCAGCCCTCGCACAACGTGGGCGCGCCGGAACCACGCTCGACAAAGAGGTCGCAGAGGGCCTGGCGTTCCTGCTGAGCGAGGCTGGGTGGTGTCATGGGCGCATTCTACGGAGACGGGAGCGCTCGGTTACATGGAGGTGCGGAGCGGATTGAGCTCGGACGAGAGACCATCCCACCGAGTCGGCCAAGTACACACGTGCCCCGATCCGGCGTTACCGGGCGATGCTGGGACGCCGGGTCAATGCACACATGGGGGGCATTGCCAATCGAAACGAGCCATGACCACGCCGTCCCCTGTGCCCTGTGCAGATGCTAAACACGGCGAACATGGAACTCGATCTCCACATCTCGCGATTTGACTGGGCTGGCGGTGCGACAGGGATCGGGTCGAGCATCGCCGACCTGGCCGAGCGTGCCGAGGCGATCGGGGTGCGCACGCTGTCGTTCATGGACCACTACTTCCAGATGGACTGGATGGCACCGGCAGAACACCCGATGCTCGAGGGTTATACGGCGCTTGGTTTCGTAGCCGGTCGTACTCAACGTTTGCGACTGAGGCTCCTTGTGACGGGGGTGACCTACCGTCATCCCGGGCTCCTGGCCAAGACCGTGACCACCCTTGATGTGATTTCGAGCGGTCGGGCAGAGCTCGGCATCGGTGCGGCGTGGTACGAGCGTGAGCACCGCGGTCTCGGCGTGCCGTTCCCATCCACGTCTGAGCGCTTCGAGCGGCTCGAAGAGGCGATCCAGATCTGCCTGCAGATGTGGAGCGATGACAATGGCGCCTACGAGGGTCGGCACTACCGACTCGACGAGACCCTGTGCAGTCCGATGCCGGTGAGCGCACCTCACCCTCGGATCCTGATTGGAGGGAGCGGAGAGCGCAAGACGCTGAGACTGGTTGCTCGGTACGCCGACGCGTGCAACATCTTCGGAGGCCCCGACGAGGTGGCGCACAAGATTGACGTTCTGCGCCGGCACTGCGACGTAGTGGGACGTGATCCCAACGAGATTGAGGTGACCGCGATGTACCGCGATCTCCCTTCGGACGCGACGCTCGACGACATCATTCGGGGAGCGGAAGCCTTCGCGAAGATCGGCGTGTCAACCGTTGTCACCGGAGCCGTCGGCGACGACCCTGGTGGCTGGCTCGAGTCAACATTCGGTCCCGCGATGGAACGGCTCGCCGCCATTGAGCCGGCAACCCTTAAATAGAGCACTCAATTCGGGCGTGATCAGTAACGATCGCGGATGTCACCGGCCCGGCGTTACACCGGTGCTCAGATGGTCCTGGGCTGACCACCGGTCTTTGGGGACGCTGGCACGAGGACAACATCGCTGGTGTATTATAGGTGTATGGCACGCACAAACGTGGACTTGGATGACGACGCCTGCCGCGCCGTTATGGATCGCTACCATCTCTCAACCAAGCGGGACGCGGTCAATTTCGCGTTGCGAACAGTCGCCGGCGAACCGCTCGACCTTGACGCGGCAAGGGCTCTGCGAGGCTCGGGCTGGGATGGCGACCTGGGCGCCCTCCGGGCCAGCCGCGCCCCGTGATCCTGATCGACACCTCAGCCTGGGTCGAGTTTCTGCGTGATACCAAGAGCCCGGTGTGCGTTCGTGTTGACACGCTTCTGAACGAAGACATCGCAATCTGCGAGCAAGTCCATATGGAGGTACTCGCCGGTGCGCGCGACGAGCGTCACCTGAGCGATCTCCGCAGGCTGCTGGTGCGAGCAACCCTCATTCCTACCGCAGCGATTGACTACGAGGAGGCGGCGGTGCTCTACCGTGTCTGTCGCCGCAGCGGTGAGACCGTCAGAAAGCTGATGGACTGTCTCATTGCCAGCATTGTGATTCGATCAGGTTCATCGCTCCTGCATTGCGACTCTGATTTTGACGTGCTCGTTCGCCACAGCGCACTGCAGATCGATCGACCACGATCGCGACCGTGAGACACGGCTCTCTCTGCCTGGCGGAGATCCAATCACCGATCCCTGTCCGAGGCCGGATATTCGGACTGAGGCACCGAGCACGTTCTCGACGCTCAATCAGACGCGGCGTGAGCCCCGGCCAGAATCACTTCGGGTAACCTCCGAAGCACCGGTCGTCCAGTGCTCGCCCCCGGGCTCTGCGGTGACCGGTTCGAGCCGGGCGGAGCGAGGGGAAGATACAGTCATGTCACTGAGATCACCAAGGAAGGCAACCGCGCCGAGGAAGGCTCCTTCGCCGAGGAGCGCGGTACACCTGGTGGTGGGCATGCTGCTGGCACTAAACGGATCGATGGCGGTCGCCATCGCGTCCGGCACCCCCGCGGCAGCCACCGCCGCCGCGGCGGGCCATGAAGGTCTCGCTCGGGCCCGGCCGGCCATCGCCTCCACGCCGCTCCTTCCCAACCAGGATCCCTTCTACAGCTACTCCGGTTCCACCCCCCTGGCCGGCATAGCCCCCGGCACGGTGCTGAAGCAGCGGTCGGTGCAAGTGGCTCTGGGCGCGAACAGCACCCCGATCACCGCCGAGCAGCTGCTCTACCGCACCACGGGCGAGCTCGGCCAGCCCATCGCCACCGTCACCACCTTGCTCATGCCCACGACCGGCACCGCCGTCCCCGAACTGGTCGGCTACCTGGGCTTCTACGACGCTCTCGGCGCCCAGTGTGACCCCAGCTACACGCTGCAGGGTGGCAACCCTGGCGCAGCGAACGAGCAGCAGGCCCAGGCGGAGGAGGCGATCATTTCCAGCTACCTGGCCAAGGGCTTCATCGTCACCGTCCCCGACTTCGAGGGACCTGACCTTGAGTGGACCGCCGGATACCTGGCGGGCTATGCCTCGCTCGACGCCCTACGGGCCACCGAGTCGTACCTGAAGCTTCCGGCCACCACCAAGGCAGGGCTCACCGGCTACTCGGGTGGTTCGATCGCGGCGGAGTGGGCCAGCGAGGTCGCCCCTCATTACGCCCCCCAGCTCGACATCGTCGGGGTCGCCGAGGGCGGCATCCCCGTCGACTACGCCCACAACCTCGCCTACATCAACGGGGCGACCAGCAGCTGGTCGAGCATCATCCCGGCGGTGCTGGACGCGTTGTCGCTCGCGTACGGCGTCGACCTCACCCCCTACCTTTCGTCCTATGGGGTGCAGCTCACCACCGAGGATGCCCAAGCCTGCATCGGCTCGCTGAGCGGGGTGCCCGGACTCACCATCCAACAGCTGCTCAAACCTCAGTACCAGAACTTCCTCGCCGTCCCCGTCTTCGCCAAGATCGTCGACGACCTGATCATGGGCAGTGTCCCCGGTGATCCCACCGGGCCGCTATTCATGGGGGTCGGTGCCTCCGACGGCACCGGAGACGGCATCATGGTCACCGCCGACGTCGAAGGCCTGGCTCACGAATACTGCCAGCAGGGGGTGCCGCTGCAGCTTTCGGTCTACCAAGGCTCCGACCACACCCAGGCCGCCGCCCAGTTCGAACCGGCCGCCATTTCGTTCCTTCAGCAACGCTTCGCCGGTGTGCTGTTCCAGAATGGCTGCCCGTCGGTACCGACCGGCAACTCGCTGGAGCCGCTTCCCATTCCCCAGGGCTACTGGGAGGCTGCCTCGGACGGCGGCATCTTCTCCTTCGGCCAGTCGGGCTTCGCCGGGTCGATGGGCGGCCATCCGCTCAACGCCCCAGTGGTGGGAATGGCCGCCAGTCCCGATGGTAACGGCTACTGGGAGGTCGCCAAGGACGGCGGGGTGTTCACCTTCGGCGACGCCCGCTTCTTTGGGTCAACGGGCGGGAAGGCACTGAACGCGCCCATAGTCGGGATGGCAGATACCCCCGACGGCGGCGGCTACTGGCTGGTCGCATCTGACGGCGGGGTGTTCAGCTTCGGCGACGCCACCTTCTACGGATCGATGGGTGGCAAGCACCTCGCTGCGCCGATCATGGGGATCGCGTCGGCGCCGCACGGATGGGGCTACTGGCTCGTCGCATCCGACGGCGGGGTTTTCTCCTTCGGCGATGCCAACTACTTCGGGTCGATGGGTGGCAAGGCGCTGAACGCGCCCATCGTCGGAATGGGCGCCACCCCCATGACGGTGGCTACTGGCTCGTCGCGTCCGACGGCGGGGTGTTCAGCTTCGGCGACGCCCAATTCTTGGGTTCGATGGGTGGTAAGGCATTGAACGCGCCGATCGTCGGGGCCGCGGCCACCCCCGACGGTGGCGGCTACTGGGAGTTCGCCGCCGACGGCGGGGTGTTCAGCTTCGGCGACGCCCAGTTCTTGGGATCGATGGGAGGCCATCCGCTCAACGCTCCTGTAGTGGGAGCCGCTCCCGACGCGTGACACACAAGACCGTCCAGTTCATAAACATCGGCGACGATCACCACTGTCACACTGCGACGTTCCCCCGCAGCCGGGCGAAGTCCTCGAGCATGTCGTTCCAGCACTGATCGGAACGAATTGGCTCGGTCTGTGTTGCGCGCTGGCGATGAGCGAAAGTTCGTTGTTCGGCCATCAGATGTCGCATTCCCATTCGGAACTCTTCTCGTTCCCGGGAGCCATGATCACTTCTGCGTCGAGCAGACTGGTCACGGCGAGAGCTTCTCGCGAAAGCAGGTTCAGTCCATGCCCAGGACCATGGAGTTGGTTTGCCATCATCGGTGCGACAACCCGCCAACTGAGCATCGGAACCAGCTCGGGAAGTTCCAGCACTGCACGCAGGGCCCGTTCTCGTTGACCTGGCGGCAACCAGAGAAGAGGCCCAGACAGATTGCCACCCGTGCCTTGCCCAACGGCTTGGCACAAGCGCAGGTACCAGTGGCCAGTGATGATGAACTCGCCTTCCAGCCCACGGATCTCTTCGCAAAATAGCGCGGCGAGTGTCTGGTCATCGACGAGGACGGTCAGGGGTCGCGCTCCCCCTACTGGTTTGCGAGTTCTGGATCTCCGAAGCCAGACCGGGCCGCGTCCCATTCGGCTCCAACGAGAAGGCGTTACGGAGTTCGCTCGCCTCGCCGGGAATGAGCAACACCGAGTCACCGAGGTCAACCCAACCGATGACTCCGCCTTCGTTGAGACCTTAGCGATGCCGTGTTTGTGCCGGTAACGCCATCTGCCATCGGTCGCTGACCTTCACATCACCTGTCTGGGCCATCGAACCTCACAATGCATTGGTCTCAGTTGCATTGTTTCCGGCGTTCGAACTTCTGGGCCCACTGAAGCGGGTGTACCTTGCCGCTGGGCGGGGGCACCTGCGAATGAACCCTGGCACTCCGATCGTCAGGGACAACCGGTCACGAAGGCGAACCAGTCGGTCAGAACGAAATGGCGCCGGAGTCGACGCGCTTGGGCCAACCGATTGCCCCCGCTGAGTGCGCGGGCGGAACTGTCATCACCAGCCCCAGGCACATTTCGTCTGACGAGCCGTCTCCCCATGTCACGAAGCGGGCGGGCAGGTTACGCAGGGCCGGCAGTTCCTGGCGCAGCTTGGGGTCGTAGGTGCAGGTCACCTGGATCCTGTCTCCGGGCACGACGGGGACGGGCGTCTGCAAGGTGTAGCCCCGTTGGTAGTCGAAGTTGTAGTTGGGAACGTCAAGGAGTGTCTTCTGAGTGGGTGTCCCCGGGTTCAGGGTGATCTGCAATGACCGTCCAGTCAGGTGCATGTGAGCGCCCACCCGCACGACGGTCCCGGCTTTCAGGACGGGCCAGATACACGACGTGGCATCCCCGGCAGGAGGGTCTGCCGCGTTGCGTCCGCAGATCGATTCGAGGGTGTTTACGAAATCGACCGCGCCGGTCCCGAAGCGATGCCCCAAATCGGCCAGCGAGGCGGTGCGGCTGCACAGCGATCCGGTCACCCCGGCGGAACATGGGATGTCCGGAGGGGCCGGCATCAGGGCGAGGCTCAACGGTCGCAGCGGTGTCGATGCTGGAACGGTGTGCAGCACCAGCTTGGCGCGCACGGGCCTGTCGCCGACAAGCAGGTTGTAGTGGATCTGCATGATGACCAGGCTGCCTTTGGGCAGGGGCTGCCCAGTCCCGGTCGGCAGAACATCCTCACCGTGACCCGGCGCCCAGGCTGACAACCACGGTGTGTCGCCAATGTGGGCCAGCGAGGCACCCGGCAGCGCCGTCTGACCGAAGCATGTCCAGCCCTTCCCCCCGCCGTCGACCGCCTCGGCCTGAGCGGCCAGTGCCGGTGGCACCAGGAACAAGATGGCGTGGTGAACCTCCACGCTGTTCGGGTAGAACTGGCTTGAAATGATGAAGGTGTTCTGCTTGGCGTGCGGATTGACCAAGGTGCAGTGGTAGTCGTCGGTTCCGCCGTTCGGCGGATGCGGGGTATAGGGCTTCGGCGCCTGCAAGGTGAACGTGGTCACAGCCGGCGAACTCTGCGCTCCAGCCGGGGCGTTCTCGGCTAGCACGGACCCCGCGAGAAGAACCAAGACGGCCAAACCAGGCGGGATCCCCTTCCTCACCCAAATGGACTGTAATCGGTCGGTTCCGCCAATGGGTAGCCCCGACATGTCAAATCTCCCCACCGCGCCGGTGTCACTGATCCGGGGACACTGCGGTGCCTGGATATTGCATTCTCAGCAACGACGTCGAAATCAATCCAGCCAAAGTTGAGGATCTAAAGCAGCTGTGGCCGCTGGTGCGATCGGGAACGGCTCGTCACTGGTAAGCGAACTTGGCAGCCTCACCTTGCAACAACGAAAACAGCCCACGGCTCAACAGACAAAGAGAACGAAGATGTCGGGAAGTCTCAAGGTGACGCGAAGAGCACTCCTCATGGAGATCCGCCATGGCACGTTCGAGGTCTTGGTCAACCGTAAACGCGTCGGGTCGTCTGAATTGCACGGCACATTCGGAGCGCCAGTCCCATCTGGGCGTCACACCCTAGAAGTGCGTAAAGGTCGATACTCAAGCCGACAACTCTCGTTTCTGGTAACCGATGGCCGAGTCGTCGGCTTCAATCGCCACGGACGCAGGATTACACACTCTTTCTCGCCTCATTCTTCGTTCCAAGCCTGGCGCTCAAGCCCACTCGGGCGTAGTGCCGATGCGAACCAACCGCCGCCTGCTTACCGGCCTTGTCCTCGGCGGTGCCGGCATCGGTGGATGCTGTGGGGGCTCCTCGGCCACAGGTAGCCGGGTCTTCGGAGCGAGCTTGTGATCCTGGGCCAAAATTTCCGCCAAGCTCGTAATCGGCGTTCGGCGTCCGGGCGAGTGTCCCGGGACACGCTCCGAATATCGACGGCGGAATCAAGCAGTGAGTGCAAGGAACCCGGCGACGTCTGGGTAACGAGATGCTCCCCACCTGACGCTCCCCGGTTCCAAACGAAGAGCCGACATACTGGGGCCGTGGAGGCGGACCCGCTTAATGACGCCCTGACGCTTTTCGCCTCTACCGCTCCCGAGTTCGGGCCGCATGGCCTGTCGAACCACGGACCGATGGTGGTCGAGGTGCTCGACCACCTCGGGAGGCTCGAGTCCATCGGGGCGTGGGTGGCCCGCTACCGCCCGCGCCTGCACGACGCGCCGCCGCCGGGTCGCCCCTTGAGCGAGGACTCCTGGCCGCTCGCCCTGGGCCAGGGATCCCGGTACCCCGAGTGGTTGGCCCTCTTCGAGACCGAGATGGCGGATCGGCCCGTGACGGCGGTGGTGGGCGAGTGGGTGCCCCGCCTCGTTCCGGGCTCCATCGGCGCGGCGGCACACGGTCTCATCCGGACCGGACACGCGCTGCGTGCCTTGGGCCGGGCGGACAATCCTCCCCGCCGCCTTGAGGTGGCGACCGGGTTGGCCTACTGGGCCTCCCGGTACCAGGAGCTGCCGGGACCACCCCTGCTCATCGGACGCCAGGACGTGCCGTCCGCCCTGGCCGATCTCCCCTATCTCCCGGAGGGGACGCCAGGGGAGGTCCTCATCTCTGCCCAGGTGGCCCATGTGGCCGATATCGCTCATGAATTCGAGCAGGCCGTCGCCTCCCTGGGATTCGGGGGAGACGCGGTCAACTTGCTCGATGCTCTGGCGGTCGGGGGTGCCCGGACCTACCTGCGCAACGCCGATGCAGGCGACGCCATCGCTCTCATCCACTCGGTCACCTGCCCTCTGGCGCTCGAACTGCTGCTCCCCTGGCTGCCCAAGGAGGATCACGTTGCTGCGCTGGCCTACTGCTGGCAGGCCGTGGCCGCCATTCATGTGACCTATGGCACCGACCGCAGCGCACCGGTCGGCGGAGCGGAGCACCCCCCATCCCGCGAGCAACTGATTGAGGGTGCACTGGCCTCCGGCGACGAGCACGCGTTGAAGCTGACCGAGGCGGCGTTGCGCAGCCATGCCCGGACCGGGGAGGGCGCCCTGCTGTGGGCGGCGCTGGACGCAGCCACCCGCCTCAGAGGCTGAATCGGTGCGCCGGGGACCCCGGACCGCTCCCTGGCTACTATGTGCACGGTGGAGTACCGCTCGCTGGGGCGTACCGGCGTAAAGGTGAGCCCGCTGTGCCTGGGTGCCATGATGTTCGGGGCCTGGGGCACGCCGGACCATGACGAGTCGATTCGCATCATTCACGCCGCGCTCAATGCCGGCATCAACTTCATCGACACCGCCGACGTGTACTCGTTCGGGGAGTCCGAGGAGATCGTCGGCAAGGCCCTGGCCCAGGTCAAGCGGGAGAAGATCGTGCTGGCCACCAAGGTCCACGGCGCCATGGGCCGTGACCCCAACACGCAGGGGAACTCCCGCCGCTGGGTGATGACCGAGTGCGACAACAGCCTGCGCCGACTGGGCACCGACTACATCGATCTCTACCAGATCCACCGGCCCTCGCCCGACACCGACATCGACGAGACCCTGGGCGCCCTGACCGATCTGGTCCGTGCGGGCAAGATCCGATACTTCGGTAGCTCGACATTCCCGGCTCACGAAATCGTCGAGGCACAGTGGGTGGCCGAACGACGCGCCCGCGAGCGCTTCGTGACCGAGCAGCCGCCCTATTCGATCCTTGTGCGGGGCATTGAGAAGGACGTCCTCCCCACGTGCGGGAAGTACGGGATGGGTGTCCTCTCGTGGAGCCCGTTGGCCGGGGGATGGCTCTCGGGCGCCTTCGGTTCTGGCAAGGGAAACACCAGCCGGCGCTCGGCCATGCTGCCGCACCACTACGACATGAGCCTGCCGGGCAACCAGCAGAAGCTCGAGGCGGTGACGGCGCTGCTCGATGTAGCCGAAGGTGCCGGATTGAGCCTCATTCAGCTCGGCCTCGGATTCGTTCTCGAGCATCCGGCCGTCACCGCTCCCATCATCGGGCCCCGCACCATGGAGCATCTGGAGTCCCAACTCCCCGCGCTCGAGCTGCGGCTCAGTAGCGACGTGCTCGATGCGATTGATGCCATCGTGCCTCCGGGGGTGGACCTCAACGCCACCGACATCGGCTGGGTGCCGGCCCCCATCGGGGACGCGTCCCTCCGGCGCCGCGCCCGCTGAACACTTGCACGCGCCCGCCGCGGGGTGATTGACACGTGAAACTCCGTTGGGCACGATTGATCGATGGCCTCGTGGGGCGTGCTCTCTGCCGAACGGCCCGACCTGACCGAAGGTGGCCGCCAATTGCTGTACCAGCACCACGTCGGCCTGGCTTTCCTGGCCACCATCCGGCCCGACGGTGCCCCGCGCCTTCACCCGTTCTGCCCCCTCATCATGGGCGATGGAATTTACGGCTTCATCATCCCGTCTCCCAAGCAGCGTGACCTCCGCCGCGACGGGCGCTACTCGGTGCACTCCTTTCCCACCGATAGCAACGAGGACGCCTTCTCCATCAGCGGGCACGTCGAGGTCGTCCACGAGGCCTCCCTTCGAAGGTCGCTGGGGGAGCAGTTCGTCAGCGAGCGTTCCGAAATCGGGGTCCCGTTTCCGGCCGACCAAGACCTCCTGGTGGCCTTCGACATCGCATCATGCCTGTTGACCAGGACGACGGGCTTCGGCGACTGGAAGCCCCATCACGAGGTGTGGCGCGAGACCGGCCCACTGAGTGCAGGCGAACTTTGAGGTCTATCGTGGTCCAATGATCGTTTGGTCGCTGCGGGGCGGAGAAGCCAGGCATGGCTGAGGCACCGGCCGCGCCCAACCGGTTCCTCCGCTTCTGGCCGCTCCTCGCCCTCCTGGCCGTGCAGGCCCTCATCATCGCCATCGCACCGTCCACGGCCCCCACCAGTGTGCTGGGTGGCGGGGCCGCCGGGAACACCGGCAGCACGGCGACGGTGAGCGGCGCCTCCGGAGCGATCACGGCGACGACGGCGGCGGGAGCGGCCGCGGCCTCGACCGGGAAGGCCGGAGGGACGGGGACCTTCACCAGGGCCGCTGCGGGGCCAGCCGCGCAGAGCGCAGCTGCGGCCGCGGCAGCCGGTGCGGCTGCGGCAGCCGCGGCGGCCGGGAGTACTGCACACTGCGTGGGAGGCCGGGAGTTCGCGGCCAGCCTGGTGTTCTATGCACCCCCCTGCACCCCGGGCACCATCGGTGCGCCCTACCCCGGCAATGGCGGGGCGACCTACCAGGGGGTGACCGGGAACACCATCACCGTGGTGGATTACTACTCGAACCTGGGACCTGAGGTGAACGCCATCGACCAGGCTCAGGGTGGCTATGTGCCCTACAGCGGCGAGCAACTCTGGGACTCGGCCATGGCGTCGTTCATCAACTCGCACTATGTGCTGTTCGGGCGCACCCTCAAGATCATCACCTATCAGGGCCAGTGCCAGTCGGTGCCGCCCGATACCACGTGCCTCACCGCAGAAATGGACAGCATCATTCAGACCTACCAGCCCTACATCGTCCTGTGGGTGAACAACACCCTGTGCTCCGTCTGCTACGCCGAGATCGCCAAGGACCACACCATCGGCATGGGAGGTATCGGCTTCTCCGACAACCTGTCCAACGAGTTGGCGCCCTACTTCTACAGCGCAGACCAGAGCTCGACGAGGATAGAGACCGCCTTCGCACAGTGGTGGTGCGCGCAAATGTCCTCGGTCAATGTGCCGTCGCGCAAGGTCGCCTTCGCCGGCACCGAAAACTCAGCGCAGAACTTCAACGGCCAGGCGCGCCGCCTGGGCGTGATCTCGACCAACGATCCGGACAACGAGAACACGGTGACCCAGGTCCTGGCTAACGCTCTGGCCAGTGACTGCGGCGACAAAATCTGGCATACGTACTTCTACTCACAGAACATCAACACGGCGGCACAGCAGGTGAGCGCCGGCCTGGCGGCCATGGACACCCCCACCGATCCGGCCAACGCCGTCCTCTGCCTCTGTGACTCCGTGGCGCCGCAGTTCCTGTTCGAGGGAGCTTCGGGGGACAATTACTGGCCCGAAATCCTCATGGCCAACAACCAACTGATGGATCAGGACAACACGGGTCAGAACTACGAAACGGCACCCTCGTGCCCGTCGAGCAAGAACTGCGAGTTCTCCAACGCCGTAGGGATTTCTCCGATCGAAGCCCAGCCACCGCAGGGCACCGGTCCGGCGGCGGCCGTGTGGGCCCAGCAAGGGCAGAAGGCGTCGCTGGCCGCCAACCTGGGCTCGGACTCGAATGCCGATTCGTTTCTCCAGCAGTTCCTGATGATGGCCAACCTGATTGAGAACGCCGGACCTGATCTCACCCCGGCCAACATGCAGGCCCGGGCGCCCAGCCTGGGAGCGGTGGGTGGCGGCACCACCGGCCATCAGCTCCTGGGCTTCGCCTCCGGGGACTGGCACTGGTCCCAGGACGACCGGGTGGTGTACTGGGACGAGAACGCCGTGTCCAAGTACAACAACGTGAACGGCACCTTCTGCCAGATCGAAGGGTCTCGCTTCAACCTGGGCCAGTTCCCGTCCCTGGCCAGCGGCCCGCCGGTGCCGGCGGTGAGACCGTCTACATGCTGATGAGCCGGTGACCAATTACGCGCCCGGGGCGCCCACGGTGCGGCCTTCCAGGCAGGAAGTGGTGCGCCAAGTGTCGGCGGCTCTGCGCCGCGGAGTCGACGTGGCCGGAGCAGACAATGGCCGCGCCCGCGCCGGCCGCTTTGCCGCCCTCATTGTCGGGTTCTTCGTCGTCGTCCAACTCGTCTTCCATCAGTCCCCGGCCAACCTGGTGGAGGGGATCGCCTTGGGATCGCTCTACGGGATCATGGGAGTGGGCCTCGTCCTGATCTACCGCACCACCCGGATCATCAATTTTGCCGCGGCCGCCATCGGAGCCCTGCCGTCGATCCTGGCACTCCTGCTGGTCGTCGAATACCACGTCGACTACCTGGTGGTGCTTCCCATCGCGGTGATCGGAGGGCCGCTGTTCGGCGCCCTGACCGACATCCTATTAATGCGCCGTTTCGCCAATGCGCCGCGCTTGATCGTCACGGTGCTGACCATCGGGGTGGCCCAGACGCTCGGGGTGCTCAGCTTCTTCATCCCCATCTGGATGGGTCAGAAGGCGACAGGCACCGCCGAGGTGATGACTCCCTGGCAGCACGTCGCCCTCCACAACAACCGGGGGGAACCGGTGCTCAGTGGCAATCAGATCGCCGCCATCGTCGTTGAGATCCTGGTGACGGTCGGGCTCATACTGCTCCTGCGCCGAACGCGCATCGGGCTGGCTCTGCGGGCGTCGGCCGAGAATTCCGACCGAGCGGCGTTGCTCGGCATTCCGGTTCGCCGGCTGGGGACGGTGGCCTGGGCGCTGGCCGGACTGCTCAGTGCCCTGGCGATCTTCGTCCAGGCTCCCCTGATCGGCGTCCCCAGCGACGCCACCCTCGGATTCGACACCCTCCTTTACGGTCTGGCGGCAGCCGTCGTGGCCCGTTTCAACAGCATCGGGCTGGCCCTCGGTGCCGGAGCGGGGGCAGGGATCCTCGTCTTCGCGTCGGTGCAGAGCACCGGCAGCTCCGACGTGGGATCCGCCACCATGTTCGTGGTGATCATGGTGGCGTTGCTGCTGCAGCGGGGCAGCGTTTCGCGAGCCCTCGACACGGGGGTGGAGACCTGGAAGAACATCAAGGAGTACCGGCCGGTTCCGGCGGTGCTGTCGGGCTTTCCCGAGGTCCGCGCCTACAAGATCGCCGTCCCGGTGCTGGCCGCGCTCGTCGCCGTGGTCGTGGGGCTCCCCGGCATTGGCCTGAGCGGTCCCAACATCCCGGACCTGGTGGTGCTGCCGATCTTCGGCATCATGGCAGTTTCGCTGGTGGTCCTCACCGGCTGGGCGGGGCAGATCAGTCTGGGCCAGTTCGGGCTGGCCGCCGCCGGGGCGTTGGTCACGGGCGGTCTGGTAGCCAAGCACAATCTGGACTTCTTCGTCGTCCTGGCCATCGGCATCGGGGCCGGTGTGGTGGTCGCCGTCCTCATAGGTCTCCCGGCCGTGCGCTATTCGGGAATGTACCTGGCGGTGACCACGCTGGCCTTCAGCTACGCCATGACCTATTACCTGATGAACAACCACTACTGGGTGGGCGCCCACCTCATGCCGGTCGGCGTGGCGGCACAGGTCAACCGGCCGGTGCTCTGGGGCCGCGTCACTCTCGGCGACATCGGGCCCAATCGCAACTACTACTTCGTCTGCCTGGCTTGCCTCGGCCTGTCGATGGCTGCCGCTTCCTCGTTCCGGCGCATGCGGAGCGGGCGCATCCTCATTGCCGTGCGCGACAATCCGCGTGCGGCATCGTCGTACTCCATCAATGTGGTGCGCACCCGCCTGTCCGCCTTCGCCGTGTCCGGTGGTATCGCCGGCATGGCCGGAGTGCTCCTCATGTACGCCCAAGGAAACGTGATCCCCAGCAGCTTTGGCATTGAGTACTCCATCTTCATCTTTCTGGCGGTCATCGTCGGCGGCGCCAGCTCCATCCCCTGGGCGGTCATCGGAGCCGTGAGCTTTGAAGGGTTTACGTTGTTCGCCCCGAAGATCCTGGACCGCTACCTGAGTCCAACCGTGACGCAGGTGCTCCCCCTCATCCTGACCGGCCCCGGCCTGATCTACACCCTGATCAAGTATCCCTCGGGCAACGCCGAGTGGGGCTATGAACTGCGGGACAAATTCTTGCGGCGGGTAGCCGCGCAGCGGGACGTTCTCGTGCCCTCGCTGGTCGCCGACCGTCGGGTGGTGACCGGCGAGGAGAGCTTCGACGCCATTGAGGTGGCGGAGCACCACATGGAGGAGGTGCACGCGGCGCAAATGGCGGGAGTCCTGGCCGGTGCCCCCTCCGGCGCCGGCAGGGGCGGGAGCGAACCCTCTGGCGAGCATGCCTCCCTCCCGGCGGCGCCGACCATCACCTGCCCCACCTGCGGGCAGGTCCTCGGCATCCTCGAGGCCACCGAGCACGAGCACCTCCGTACGGCGCCGCCCGGAGAGGGGACGGTGGGGTGACCGCTACGGACACCACCGGCATCACCGATGCGGTCAGCGTGTCGGACCCGGTTCTCGTCTGCGCGGGCGTCGAGGTGGCCTACGACGGCGTCCAGGTCCTCTTCGGCGTGGATCTGGAGGTGGCCGAAGGAGAGATCATCGCCCTGCTCGGCACCAACGGGGCCGGCAAGTCGACGTTGCTCAAGGCCATTTCCGGCTTGGTCGACCCGATCGGAGGTGTGATCCATTTCGGCGGGGAGGACATCACGCATGCCGATGCCGTGGCCACCTCCCGTATGGGCATCCTGCAGGTGCCCGGTGGCCGGGCGGTCTTCCCCACGCTTTCGGTGGAGGAGCATTTCAAGGTCGGGTCGTGGTTGCTGGTCCAGGAGGACCCCAGGGAAGTCGCCGCAAGGCAACACCAGGTGCTGGAACGGTTCCCCCGGCTACGGGAACGATGGGGCCAAATGGCGGGCAACCTCTCCGGAGGTGAGCAGCAGCAGCTGGCCCTGGCCATGGTCTTCGTGGCCAAGCCCCGCCTGCTGGTCATAGACGAGCTGACCCTCGGGTTGGCCCCGACCATCGTCGAACTCCTCCTTGACTTGGTCAAGGCCATCCACGACCAGGGCTGCACCATCATCATTGTGGAGCAGTCGGTCAATGTGGCGCTCACGTTGGCCACGCGGGCCTACTTCATGGAGAAGGGAGAGGTGAGGTTCCACGGGCCGACCGCCGAGCTCATTGAGCGCACCGATATCCTGCGCTCGGTCTTCCTGCAAGGAGCGACGGGGGGCGCAACCGTGCCCCGCGAGCTCAAAGGGCCCGCGACCGGATCGGTCGCACCCGTCCCGCGTCGAACCCCGGCTGAGTTGGCGCAGAGCCCGGCCGTGTTGGAGGTCGAGGGCCTGACCAAGAGGTTCGGCGGCATCACCGCGGTCAGCGACGTGACCTTTGCCCTTCGCCAGGGTGAAATCCTTGGGCTGATCGGACCCAATGGCGCCGGCAAGACCACCATCGTGGACTTGATCTCCGGGCTCTTGCCGTCCGACGGCGGGACCGTCCGCCTGCTCGGCCAGGAGGTGAGCCGATGGGGTCCCGATCGGCGGGCGGCCAGGGGCCTCGGGCGCTCGTTCCAAGACGCTCGTATCTTCGCTTCGTTGACCGTCGCCGAGAACATCGCTGTCGGGCTGGAGCGGCACATAGAGGTTCGCGACCATCTGTCCTCGCTGCTGTACCTGCCGGCCATGCAGGACTCGGAAGCCGACGTCATGTTCACGGTCAATGAGTTGATCGAACTGCTCCACCTGGAGGCCTACCGGGACAAATTCGTCTCGGAGCTCTCCACGGGGAGCCGGCGCATTGTGGACCTGGCCATGTCCATCGCCCATGACCCGTCCGTGCTCATCCTCGATGAGCCGTCCTCGGGTATCGCCCAACGGGAGACCGAAGCACTGGGGCCCCTGCTGGAGTCGATCAAGGCCGAGACCGGCTGCTCCATGCTGGTGATCGAACACGACATGCCCCTCATCACGTCGATATCCGACGAAATCCTGGCCCTCGACCTCGGGAGCATCGTCACCCGCGGCACACCGGACGAGGTCCTCAACGACCCCTTCGTCATTGAGTCGTACCTGGGAACTAGGGGAGTGGCCACCCAGCGTTCGGGAGTGGCGGCCCCATGATCTCCCCCGGATTGGCCCGGTCGATGCGGGTGGCTTCGGTGCTCTGCGTCCTGGTTGCATCGTTCACCTGGCTCACTGCGAGCAGGGCGTCCGCG
>DATLSH010000040.1:0-9992 GCA_035534235.1 Acidimicrobiales bacterium
CTCGGTGGGGAGGTGGGCGTAGTCGTCAATGAAGGTCACGCCCCCTGCCTCACCCCGGAATTCAAAGCGACGGGGCACCCCGGCGAACCGGGCCAGCGCGGATTGGGCCGCCGCGAACGGCGCGCCGACCCTGAGGGCCGCCACGGCGGCCAGGGCGGCGTTGGAGGCGTTGTGTCGGCCCGGCACTCCCACCCGCAACACGCCGAGTTCCCCCGCGGGCCCACTGAGCACGAAGGAGATTGCGCTCCGGCTGGGCGAGACATCGGTCATGGTGTAGGTGGAGCCCGCCGCCGTGCCGACGCTCACGGCCCCGCCGGCCGACCCGATCGCCGCCGCTTGGGGGTCATCGGAGGAAACCACGGCGCCATCCGTCGCTGCGGCCACGTAGGCGCCGAAGGCCGCCCGCAGTTCCCCGAATGTCCCGTAGTAATCGAGGTGATCCGCCTCGACGTTGGTCAGCACGGCCAGATCCGGGTGGATGGCCCGGAAGGTCCCGTAGCTCTCGTCGGCCTCCACCACGAGCCACTCCCCGGCGTCCCAGGCCGCATTGGTGCCGATTTCGTTGACATCGGCCCCGATGAGGAAGGACGGGCGCATCCCGGCCTCCACCAGGATCAAGGCCAGCATGGAGGCCGTCGTCGTCTTGCCATGGGTGCCCGCCACCGCCAGACAGCGCCGGGTGGCGCAGATGGCGGCCAGCATCCCCGACCGGGGAATGACCAGTGCACCCTGCGCCGCCGCGGCCACCAGCTCGGGATTGTGCAGCGCCACCGCCGGGGAGTACGTCACGGCATGGACGGCACCGACGTTCTCCGCCCCATGCCCCAGGGCCACGGTGATCCCCTGGGAGCGCAGCCGGGAGGCCACCGGTGAGTCCTTCAGGTCGGAACCGGAGACTTCATGGCCCATGGCCCGGAGCACGAGGGCGATGGCGCTCATGCCGGCACCGCCGATACCAACGATGTGGATGTGCCTCGGGGTGCGCAGGTCGAGTGTCTCTCCGGCACCCGGTCCCCCAGCTGCCTCAGCGGGCATGGGCATCAACCAACTCGGCCACCCGGGCCGCGGCATCGGGGTGCCCGAGTCCCCGGGCGGCCGCCCCCATGTCCCGCAGCCGGACGGGATCATCAAGCAGCGTGGCCAGCACCGCAGCCAACCGGGGGCCATCACATTCGGCGTCGGGGATGACGACGGCGGCTCCCGCCTCCACCAGGGCCGCCGCATTGCGGGTCTGGTGATCACGAGGGGCTCCGGGCAACGGGACCAGAATTGATGGCACGCCGGACACCAGCAGCTCGGCCACCGTCATCGCACCGGCGCGAGCCACGCAGAGGTCCGCCGCGCCGTAGAGCTCGGGCATGCGGTCCTCGAAGGGCACCACCCGGTAGTCCACGCCGTCGCCGGCTCCCCCGCTGCCCGCGCCTCTTTCGCTCACTTCAACTCCGGCACGGCCCCGGGGGGGAGCGAACGCCTCGAAGTCGCGCCGGCCGGTCACGTGGTACACCGTGTGCCCGCCACCCAACGGCCAATGCCCGACGACGTCGGCCACCGCCCGGTTGATCCGGAGCGCGCCGAGCGAACCCCCGAAGGCCGCGACGGTCCGCCCGTCAACCGGCAGATCCAGCTGTGCCCTGGCCCTCGCCCGGCCGGCGGGTGACCGGTCCAACGAGTCGAGCTCCTGCCGCACCGGTGTGCCGGTGACCTGGGCGCGTGGGAGCTTCGTCCCGGCAAAGGCCACTGCGCTGGCCGTGGCGAAGCGGCCCAAGAGCGCGTTGACCGCCCCCGGCACGGCGTCGGTGTTCATCAACACCAAGGGTGCCCTGGTGAGCACCGCCGCCAGTCCAGCCGGGAAGCCGGCATAGCCGCCGACGACGACCACGACCCGGGGGCGGTGCCGCGCGAAGGATCCCACGGCCCGGACACAGGCTCGGAGGAGGCCGATGACCGCGCCGGCATTTGTCCACATGGCTGCCGGGCGGAGGCTGCGGCGTATACCTCGGCCCGGCAGAAGGGTGAAGGGGAATTCAAGGTTCGGCCAGGTCACCGCCTCCTGCCCGCGCCGGGAACCGAACAGCTCAATGGAGTCGGCGGCGTGTCCCCTGGCCACCAGGGCCCGGGCGATCTGGAGGGACGGCACGATGTGGCCACCCGTGCCGCCACCGGCGATCACCGCTCCCCGTCTTCCGCTCACCGACCTCGACCACGGCCGGACTGGGCCCGGCTGGACTGGTCCCGGCCGGACTGGGCCCGGCTGGCCACTCTCCCACCACCCGGGCGGGGAAGGGCCGCCATGCCCCGCGGTGCCGCCGTCTCACCCTGGCGGGCGATGTTCACCAGAATGCCCGTGGCGACCATGGAGATGACCAGGGACGACCCACCGAAGGAGATGAACGGCAGCGGGATCCCCGTGACCGGCAGCACACCCACCACCGCCCCCACATTGATCAGCGCCTCGGCACCCACCCAGGCCACCAGTCCCAGAGCCAGGAGACTTCCGAATCGGTCGGGCGAATGCATCGCCGCCCGGAGGCCGACCATCAGGAAAGCACCCAGGAGGAGGAGGACGAGGACGGCTCCTATGATCCCCAGCTCCTCTCCGATGACCGAGAAGATGAAGTCGGTCTGGGCGTTGGGCAGGAAGCCCCACTGCTGCTGCCCGCTCCCCAGCCCGGAGCCGATGATGTGGCCCGAGCCCAGCCCTATCAGCGACTGCGCTACCTGGTAGCCCGACCCGGAGCCGTGGGCCGAGGGGTCGATGAAGGAGAGGAGGCGCGCCCGCCGGTAGGGCGATGCGACGGCGACGATCAGCGCCACCGCCACCAGCCCGCCCATGATCTTCATCACCGGGCCCAACCTGACGCCCGAGACGAAGAGCATGGTCATGGCGATGCATCCGAGGACCATGGCGGTCCCCATGTCGGGCTGGGCCAGGATCAACACGCCGGCACCCACCGTCACCAGGAGCAGCGGTCCCATGATGCGGCGATCGGAGGCGTCCTCGTCGAGGCGCCGGGTGATGAGGTCCGCGGCGAAGATGGAGAGTGACAGCTTCATGAGCTCCGAAGGCTGAATGCGGAACTGGCTGAAGCCGATCCAGCGGCTGGAGCCCTGGGCATGGAGTCCCAGGCCCGGCACGAGAACCGCCAGGAGGAGACCGAAGGTGACGAGGAGAAGGAGCGGGCTGATGCGCCGGAGCTGGTGGTAGTCGAATCGGGTGGCCAGTGTCAGTGCGACCACCCCGACAGCCATCCAAAGGGCCTCCCTGATCAGGATCGCCCACGGCGTGCCGTACAGGGAGATCGAGACCACCGAGGAGGCCGCGCCCACCATGACTAGTCCGATGACGCAGAGGAGCGACACCACGACGAGGAGGACGGTGGACGTCGGCAGCCCCGTACGGTCGATGCGCAGTCCGCCCTGAGCGGTTGACGACCGCCTCGGCGGGGTCCCGGAACCTCTCGGCCCGACGTTCCGGCCCCCCGCCTGCGTGGCCGACGCATCCCGGCCGGGCGTCACCCGATCGTCACCCAGCGGGCACCTCGACGCCCGCCTGCTCGCTCCGACACCCGGCACACTGAACCAGTTTCCCGCACCCGGACCGCGTAGTGGCGGAGGGTCACGTGAACTTCGCCACGGTCAGGAAGTCGCCGTAGAAGATCCCGAGACCGAGCGCCACGAAGAGTCCGCCGAGGATCCAGAAGCGCACGATGACGGTGGTCTCGGGCCATCCGCCCAATTCGAAATGGTGGTGGATGGGAGCCATGCGGAAGACCCGCCGGTGGAAGACCCGGAAGCTCACCACCTGCGTGATGACCGAGAGCGTCTCCATGACGAAGAGGCCCCCGATGATGGGGAGGAGGAGGTCGAGGTTGAGGAGGAGGCACAACGCCGCCAGTCCGGCCCCCAGGGCCAGCGACCCGGTGTCGCCCATGATGATCTTCGCCGGGGCGGCGTTCCACCACAGGAACCCGATGCCGGCACCGGCCAGCGAGACAGCGACCAGGGCCAGGTCGATGGCCGATGCCTGGTGGACGTGGTAGATCGAGAAATGCCGGAAGATCCAGTAACCCATGATGGAAAGCACGGCGAAGCAGAAGGTGCTCGAGCCCGCGGCCAACCCGTCCACCCCGTCGGTGATGTTGACCGCGTTGGTCGTGCCGACCATGACCAGCACCGCGAACACGACCCAACCCACGTGACCGAGGTTGATGCCGGGCACCTGAGCCCGCGTGAACGACAGCGCCGTGGAGGTGTGGGCCCAGCGCAGCGCCAACTCGGCGAAGGCGAGCGCGACGATGAACTGGGCCGCCGACTTGGCCCGCTTGTTGAGTCCGAGGCTCCGGCGGTGCCGAACTTTGATCCAATCGTCGAGAAGGCCGATGATGCCGAAACCGACCACAGCCCCGATGGCGAGGTACCCGGTGCGGGAAAACCGGATCTCGGTGCCAATGTGCCCGATGGCGTAGCCACAGACCACGGCGGCCACAATGACGATGCCACCCATGGTGGGGGTGCCGGCCTTGGTGCTGTGGCTGGCGGGGCCGTCTTCCCGGATGTGCTGCCCGATCTGCCTCTTCCTGAAGAAGCGGATGAGGAAGGGGGTGGACATGATGGCCACGAAGAGCCCCACCCCCCCGGAGACGAGCAGGCCGAGCATGTCCTAGCGACTCTCTGATGGGGCGCCTGCGGCGGAGGGGTTCGGTGACCCCGGATCGGATCCGAGGTGGGCCGACAGCCAACGGCGCGCCTCGACGGCGTCGTCAAAGGGCAGGCGCTCCCCGGAGACCTCTTGATAGGTCTCATGCCCCTTTCCGGCGATCACCACCACGTCGCCGGGCAACGCGCGGTCGAGGGCGCCCCGTATGGCCAGGCGGCGATCGGGCTCGACGATCACCGTGGATCCACCGTGGGGGCCCTCCCCCAGCCCAGCACGCACCTCCTCAATGATGGCGAGGGGGTCCTCGGAGCGGGGATTGTCCGAGGTGAGGAAGACGGCGTCGCTCAGGCTCCGAGCGGCCCGGCCCATCACGGGACGCTTGGCGCGATCCCGGTTCCCTCCGCAGCCGAACACGACCAGGACCCGGCCCTCACCTCCGGCCAGGGCCCGCGCCTCCCTCAGGACGACCTCCAGGCCGGCCGGGGTGTGGGCGTAGTCGACGACCACGGTGAAGGGTGGGCCTGGTCCGCCGGCGCCGGCGCCGGCGCCGGCGTCACGGGACGGCGAGGCGATCACCTGCAACCTCCCCGGCACGGGAACGAGGTGGGCGAGCCCCGCGGCAACCTCGTCGAGGCCCAACCCCAGCGCAAGCGCGGCCTCGGCCGCCAGGAGTGTGTTGTCCACGTTGATGGCGCCCGTGAGCGGTGTGGTGATCCGGTGGCCGCGCCAGGTGAACTCCGTCCTGCCGGGACGCAACACGATGGCGGTGGCGTCGCCGTGGTGGACAGCCACCATCGGGATGCGGGCCACGTCGATCAACCGCTGACCCCAGGGATCATCGGCGTTGACGACGCCCCGCAGCGCGTGATCCGGATTGAAGAGCATGTGCTTGGCCGCGAAATAGGCCTCCATGGTCCCGTGGTAGTCAAGGTGGTCGTGGCTGAGATTGGTGAACACTGCCACGTCGAAGTGCACACCCTCCACCCGCGACTGAACCAGCGCGTGGCTCGATACCTCCATGGCCACGGCATGGCGGCACCCGTCCGACTTCTGCCGATCGCGCACGCCGGCCAATACCCGCTGCACCTCAGTGGCTTCCGGGGTGGTCCGCGCCCCGGACAAGGTCCCCATGACGTTGGTGGGCCGACCGGTGGCGCCCAGGAGGTCACTCAGGAGCTGGGTCACCGTCGTCTTCCCGTTGGTACCGGTGACGCCGACCATGAGGAGTTGCCGGGCCGGGAAGTCGTAGAAGGCAGCGGCGAGCCGTGCCATGGTCGGGCGGACGGTGCCCGGTGCGATCCGGGTCTGGACCACGCCCTGATCCATCAATTCGGGTATGAAGTGCTCGCACAACAGACCGACCGCGCCGCGCTCGACCGCCTCGGCCGCGTGGTCGTGGCCATCGCTCAGCAGACCCGGAACGCAGCAGAAGAGGTCCCCGGGAACCACCCGGCGGCTGTCGTGGGCAATGCCGGCGATCTCGACCGCGGAGGGGTCCCCCAGGGTCTCAACGACCTCTATGTCGTCGAAGAGGAGGTTCATAGGCACGGTTCGCATGACGGCCACGACAGCGTGGCACGCGCCGGTGCGGCGCGCTGCACCATGAGGTGGGAGGGGGGCAAGTTCACGTGATGTCCTGAGCTTGGCTGCTCAATGCCCGCGTCACGGTCGGGGCTGTCTTGATGGTGGCACCCGGAGTGGTCGGGATGTCGTAGCGGTGCAGGGCATAGCTCATGATCTGGGAGAACACTGGGGCGGCCACCGTGCCACCGAAGATCGGGGTCGGGCGGTCCAGGACGACAATCATGGACAGGGTCGGGTTCACCGCCGGGGCGAAACCGACGAAGGAGGCCATGTAGGCACCGATGACATAGGAGTCCTTGCCCTGGGTGGGGATCTGCGCGGTTCCCGTCTTGCCGGCCACGGTGTAGCCCGGCACCGAGGCCTCTCCCCCGGTCCCCGTGGTCACCACCTGCTGCAACATGGAAGTCAGCTCGGCGTCAATCTGGGGTGCAAAGGCCTGGTGCGTCGGTGACGGGGGCGTCCTCGTCACTGCGCCCGAGGGGCTGAGGGTGGCTTGTACCAGCGTCGGTTCCACGAATTGCCCTCCGTTGGCCACGGCGTTATAGGCGTCGAGGATCTGCAGGGCGTTGACGGCATCCACCTGTCCGATGGGGAGGGACACGTAGTCGGTGGGCTCCCACTGCGCCGCAGACGCCAGCAAGCCCGGAGATTCACCCGGGAAATGGAGGGTGGTCATCCGGCCGAAGCCGAGGTTCCCCACCTGCGCCAACAGCCTCCGCTCACCGAGACCCTGCGCGATCTCGGACGTGCCGATGTTGGAGGACTGGGCCAGGATCTGCGTGGCGGTGAGCGACTCGGTCGGGTGGGGCTCGGCGTCATGGAAGGTGGATCCATCCAGGTGGATCTGATCGGGCACGCTGAACACCGTGTTGGGGTTGATCAGCCCGTCCTGCAGGGCACCCGAGAACGTCACCAGCTTGAAGACCGAGCCGGGCTCGTACAGCTGCGACACGGCCAGGTTGTTGGGAGCCTCGTTCACGGCGTCCTTGGGGCCGATGAGCACGGCACCCCTCGCCGGCGGCGTGCCGGCTGCGGTGGACCCCGAAGTCGACAGCGGGCCATCAGGGTGGGTCGACACCAGGTTGGCCATGGAGAGGATCTGGCCTGTCTTGACGTCCATGACCACAGCCGTGCCGCTCACCGCATGGGACGATTCGATCGCTCCGGCGAGTGCCTGCTCCGACTCGTACTGCAGCTGGTTGTCGATGGTGAGCTCAACCCCCACCCCGGCCGTGCTCGCCACGCGGTCGGTGACTGGCGACTGCGGCAGCGACACGCCCGATGGCGACTCGATGATCGTCTCCTTGCCCGCCCGCCCCGAGAGCAACTGGTTGTCGCCGTATTCCAGGCCGGCTGCTCCGGCACCGCTGGCATTGGTGAAACCCAGGACGGGTGCGGCCAGATTGCCGTTGGTCACGAGTCGTTTGGAGTCCTCCACAGTGGTGATCCCGGGGAAGGCATCCGCGGTGATCTTCTGGGCCTTTACCTGCGAGAGTTGCCTGGCCAGCACCACATAGCCCGAGTGCTGGTGGAGCTCGGTAGCCAGGTTGGTGGCCGGCACGTTGAGGAGGGGGGAAAGGGCGAGGGCCGTCTGGACCGGGTGCGCCACCTGGAAGTCGTCTGCCACCACGTCCTGAGTGGCCACGGAGAGCGCAAGTGGCGAGCCGTCGCGGGCGTAGATGCCTCCGCGCAGGGACGGCAAGGTGACCACAATGGAGGACTCGCCCCGGGCTGCCGCTTCGTATCCGCCTGCACGGACCACCTGAATGTCCACCAGGCGAGCAACCAGCAACAGCAGGGCGGCCACCAGCAGCAGACGGATCACCCGCACCCGGCGTTGGAAGCAGACGTCGGCCCATGAGGTCTTGCCCTTGCGGAAGGACCTGGGGTGGACCCCGCTCCTCCGAGGGTCGGGAGCAGAACGGTGGGACCGCCGGTCCGGGTGGGCGGCCGCCCTGGCCCGCGGAACGACCAGCGCACCACCGGGCCGGACGCTCCCCATCTGCTTCCCTGACGGCACCGGCCCCCCTGACGGCACCGGCCTCCCTGTCCGCCCCTTCCTCGCCGGCCGCCCGGTCCGCCCCGCAGGCGTGGACGCCTTCCTGGCAGCGACCGCGGGGCGAGGTGCGATGGCGCGCGCGCGCTGAGCCGCATGGCGCGTCGTGACGCTCACGGCTTCGGGGTGGTCGTCGGCGTACTCGGAGCCGCGGGGGCGGCAGCGACCTTCGGCGTGGGCAACGGGGTGGTCAGCGGAACATAGGGAAGCTGCACCACCTGAGGGGGATGGACCATGTGCAGCTGCGCCAGGGCGGTCGACACGATCCGAGACGGGGTCTCCAGCTGGCTGACGAGGAGCTGATTCTCACGATTGGTGCTCTGCTCAAGGGTGAGCTGATGCTGAACGGCAGCCATGCGCACCTGACCTTCGGCCAACAAGGCGTGCCCGACCACCACCGTCAGCAGCGCACCCACCACCACGGCCACCGAGCAGGCGTGGAGCAGGCGGCTCCTGCTCCAACGCGGCGAGCGCACGGGGGGCCGACCCATTTGTACGACTCGGAGGGAGGGTCGGCGCGGTGCGCCACGGCCCGGTGACTGATGCGCGCGCACCGCGCTGGACGCCCCACGCCGGGCCGCCGCCACGGCAGATGCCGGAGGGGGGGGCGCCATCAGGCCACGTCCAGGCGCACGATGGCCCGCAGGCGGGCGCTCTCGGCCCGGCGGTTCCCCGCCACCTCCGACGCCGAGGCCTTGCGGGCTCCCTGGAACACCAGCTTGTGCCGCGGCACGGCGCCACAGACGCACGGCAGATCGGTCGGACAAGTGCAGCCACCGGTGGCGGCCTGCCGGAAGGCCTGCTTGGTCAGTCGGTCCTCACCGGAGTGGTAGCTGATGACCACGCACACGCCCCCGACCGCCAGGCTCCCGAGGGCCAGCGGCAACGCCGCCGACAACTGGCCCAACTCGTCGTTGACCGCGATCCGCAAGGCCTGGAACACCCGCCGGGCCGGGTGCCCTTTGCGCCGGACCGCGGCGGGCACTGATGCGGCCACGACGTCAGCCAACTCGGTGGTGGAGGTGAGCGGGCGGGCCCGCACGATGGCCCGGGCGATGCGCCCGGCGAGCCGACCCTCCCCGTTCTCCCGGAAGAGCGACGCCAGTCCCGCCTCAGGGAGCTCATTGACCAACTCGTCGGCAGTTGCCCCCGCGGTCTGGTCCATGCGCATGTCGATCGGCGCGTCGTGGCGGAACGAGAAGCCGCGCTCGGCGTGGTCGAGCTGGGGAGAGCTGACGCCCAGATCGAAGAGGACGCCGGACAAGGGCCCCGACGTCACCTCGTCGATGGACGAGAAGGAGGCGTGCACCAAGGTCACCCGGTCCCCGAACCGTGCCAGGCGTTCCCGGGCCGCAGCCAGGGCGGCGGTGTCGCGATCCAGCCCGATGACCGCGAGCTGACTGTAGGCGTCAAGCAAGGCGGCACTGTGCCCTCCCCCGCCCACCGTGGCGTCGAGGACCACACCGGCGGGTGCCGATGCGAAGAGTGACACCACTTCGTCACGGAGAACGGGTGCGTGTTGGAACGAGTGGACCATCGGCAGCCCCTCGACAGGAGGGAGGAGCGAAGGGTGGAGTTCCGCTCGATCGGAAGGGAAGAGGGTGGAGGGATCTTCCCCCTCGCCGGTCGAGGGGCTGCACATGGCCCAGCGGTCACGGAGCACCGTTGGTTGATGTGGGATGTTCAGTCGGTCAG
>DATLSH010000041.1:0-51074 GCA_035534235.1 Acidimicrobiales bacterium
CGCGCCTCGTGGTGGAAGGGTGAGGTGGGGGATTGACATGGCAGGAACGAGTGGTGAGGCCAACCGGGCCGTCTACGTGATCTCGGTGGCGGCCGAGCTGATCGGGATGCACCCGCAGACGTTGCGCATCTACGAGCGCAAGGGACTGCTGGACCCCTGGCGGACCAGCGGCGGCAGCCGCCGGTTCTCCGAGAGCGACCTGGCCCGGCTGCGCCACATACAGGAACTGACGGCGACCGGGCTCAACCTTGAGGGCGTGCGCCGGGTCCTCCAGCTCGAGGCCGAGGTGGCCAAGCTACGGGCCGACCTCAACGAGGCCCGGGTCCAGGCCGCGTCATCGGTGGCCGCCACCCACCGGCAGTACCGACGGGACCTGGTGCCGCTGCGCCCCTCGTCCCCGGTCCCCTACCGGAGGAAGTGAGGAGACGATGCCCATCGACCCCGAACGCTGGACCAACAACACCAAGGCCGCCTTCAGCGCGGCCACCGGCCACGCCGCCTCCTCCAACCATCCCGAGTTGACGCCGGCCCACCTCCTCGATGCCCTGCTGCAGCAGACCGAGACCATGACGCGCCCGCTGCTGTCCCAGGTCGGCATCGACCCCGACGTGCTCCGGGGCAAGGTCCACGAGCAGCTGTCCCGCCTGCCCCGGGTCGAGGGCGGCGCCGAACCCGGGCTGTCGCGACCGGCGCGGGCGGCGCTGGAGGCGGCCGATGAGTGCCGCCGCGACCTGGGCGACGACTACGTCTCCGTCGAGCACCTCCTGTTGGCGTTGGCCGACGAGATCGGGGTGACCAAGGACGCCCTCTTGACGGCGCTGCGGGCGGTGAGGGGGAACCACCGCGTGACCACGCAGGACCCCGAGCAGACGTATCAAGCGCTGGCCAAGTATGGGCGCGACCTCACGGAGGCGGCGCGGGAGGGCAAGCTCGACCCGGTCATCGGGCGCGACGAGGAGATCCGCCGCGTCATTCAGGTGCTGTCCCGGCGCACCAAGAACAATCCGGTGCTCATCGGCGAGCCCGGCGTGGGCAAGACGGCCATAGTTGAGGGACTGGCCAACCGCATCATTGAGGGGGACGTCCCCGAGGGGCTCAAGGGCAAGCGCGTCGTCGCCCTCGACCTGGGCTCCATGGTGGCCGGGGCCAAGTACCGGGGCGAGTTCGAGGAGCGCCTGAAGGCGGTGCTGGGCGAGATCACCGACGCCCAGGGCGAGATCGTCACCTTCATTGACGAGCTGCACACCATTGTCGGGGCCGGCGCGGCCGAAGGGGCCATGGATGCCGGGCAGATGGTCAAGCCCATGTTGGCCCGGGGCGAGCTCCGCCTCATCGGCGCCACCACGCTGGACGAGTACCGCACCTCCATTGAGAAGGACGCCGCACTGGAGCGGCGCTTCCAGCCGGTATTCGTCGGCGAGCCCTCGGTGGGGGACACGGTGGCCATCCTGCGCGGCCTGTCGGAACGCTACGAGGTCCACCACGGGGTGCGGATCCAGGACGCCGCCCTGGTGGCGGCGGCCGTCCTGTCGGACCGCTATGTGACCGGGCGCTTCCTGCCCGACAAGGCCATCGACCTGATCGACGAGGCCGCCTCCAAGCTGCGCATTGAGATCGACTCCCTGCCCACCGAGCTGGACCAGATCAACCGGCGCATCCGCCAGCTCGAGATTGAGCGGGTGGCCCTGGAGAAGGAGAGCGACGAGGCGTCGGCTGAGCGGCTGGCCCGTCTGGAGCGCGAGCTGGCCGAGCTGGGTGAGCAGCGGGACGGCATGACGGCGCACTGGCAGCAGGAGAAGGCCTGCATTGACGCCATCCGCCAGTTGAAGGAGGAGCAGACGGCGCGCGGTGATGACGCCGCCCGCCTGGAGCGCGACGGCGACCTGGCCGGCGCCTCGGCCATCCGCTACGGCGAGCTGCCCGACCTGGGGCGCCGCATAGAAGAGGCCACCGATGACCTGGCCAAACTGCAGGCCGGCACCCGCTTCCTGAAGGAGGAGGTGGACGCCGAGGACATCGCCGAGGTGGTCAGCCGCTGGACCGGGGTGCCCGTGTCGCGCCTGATGGAGGGTGAGATAGAGAAGCTGGTGCGCCTGGAGGCCACCCTGCACGAGCGGGTGGTGGGGCAGGACGAGGCCGTCTCGGCCGTCTCCAACGCCATCAGGCGCAGCCGGGCCGGGCTGAGCGACCCCAACCGGCCCATCGGCTCGTTCCTCTTCCTGGGCCCGACCGGCGTGGGCAAGACCGAGCTGGCTCGGGCCCTGGCCGAGTTCCTCTTCGACGACGAGCGGGCCATCACCCGCATTGACATGAGCGAGTACATGGAGAAGCACGCCGTCAGCCGCCTGGTCGGCGCCCCTCCGGGTTACGTCGGTTACGACGAGGGAGGGCAGCTCACCGAGGCGGTGCGCCGGCGCCCCTACGCCGTCGTCCTGCTCGACGAGTTGGAGAAGGCCCACACCGACGTCTTCAACATCCTGCTCCAGGTACTCGAAGACGGGCGCCTCACCGATGGCCAAGGGCGCACGGTCGACTTCACCAACACCGTGCTCATCATGACCTCCAACCTGGTCGGCGAGCCCTCCGGGACCTTCAAGCCCGAGTTCATCAACCGCATTGACGAGATCGTGCGTTTCCGGGCGCTGACCCCGGCCGACCTGGCCGTCATCGTCGGCGTGCAGCTGGGCAAGCTCAGCGACCGCCTGGCCGAGCGCCGGCTCACCCTGGAGGTGTCGCCGGAAGCCGAGGCCTGGCTGGGCCGGGCCGGCTACGACCCCGACTTCGGGGCCCGGCCGCTCAGGCGGTTGCTGCAGCGCCAGATTGAGGACCCGCTGGCGCTGGCCCTGTTGGAGGGTCGTTACCCGGAGGGATCCACCGTCAAGGTGGCGGTGGAGGAAGACGGCATCGTGCTGGCATAGCAGGCAACACCCGCTCGGCTCGTCTGTTCGAACGGGGCTCGGAGTGCATCCGCCGCATCATTTTTTTCGCCGCCGGACTTGTAGGACAAGTGTCATATATGACGTATGTCTTAGGTACTGCGTAGGCTGAAACACATGCCGCCGAGGTCCGACTCCCGTCAACGCATGGTGCGCACCACCGCGTCGCTGCTGCGCCGCCAGGGCTTTGCCGCCACCAGCTGGCGGCAGGTGGTGGCCGAGAGCGCCACGCCGTGGGGATCCCAGGCTCACCACTTTCCCGGGGGCAAGGAGCAGCTGGCCCGAGAGGCGATCGCCGAGTCCGGTGCCGCCTACAAGCTCCTTTTGCAAGGGGCGTTGGCGGCGACGCATCCCGCCGACGCCGTCCGCTTCTGGGTCGAGACGGCCGCCCGCCAACTGGAGGGCAGCGCGTGGGCGGACGGCTGTCCGGTGGCGACGGTGGCGCTCGAGACTGCCCACATCTCGGACCAGCTGGCGGACGCATGCCAACGCGCCTTCACCTCGTGGACCGATGCCCTGACCCGGTCATTCGAAGGGAGCGGCTACACGGGCGACGACGCAGCATCCCTGGCCACCCTGGTCCTCGCCGCCATGGAGGGCGCCCAGCTCCTGGCCCGGGCCGGTCGGGACTCGGCGCCCCTGCGGTCGGTGGGCCGCGAGTTGGAGAAGCTGCTGCGGTCCCGCATCGACGGAGCGACCGGGACGACCGTGGTGATTCCGCACCCTGGAGGCGAAGGTACCGTCACCTAGGATCCCCTGCCGTGATGGTGGAGGCAGGATCGACCGCGGCACCCGGTCCCGACCTCGGCACTCCGCCCCGGGCTGACCGTCCGGTGCGCCGGCGTCACCCGGCGGCGCTGGCGGCGTTCTGGCACGCCAACAAGCGGGCCGCGCTGGTGGCGGCGTTGGGCACCGTCGGCATGCGCCTGGTGACCGAGTGGGTGGCCCTGGTGAACAAGTTCGGCGTCAACTTCCCCCACCAGGTGGCCCGGCACCCCTCGTTACTGAGCCAGGTGTGGGGTCACTGGGATGCTGGCTACTACATCACCATCGCCCAGTACGGCTACGCGGGATAGACCGTGGGCCACGGTCAGGTGGTCAACGGGATCGCCTTCGCCCCCCTTTACCCGTGGGGCATCCGGCTCGTGCACGCGGTCACCCCGTTCAATTACCTGGCCAGCGCCGAGCTGCTCTCCGCCCTCGCCCTGTTCGTGGCGCTGGCCGCGCTGTACCGGCTGGCCGCGCTGTACCGGCTGGCCACGTTGGACGGCGGCCTCGCCGGGATGGCCGGCACCACGGTGGCCGGCACCACCGTCATCCTCCTGCTGGCCTTCCCCACGGGCTTCTTCCTCCTGTCTCCCTACCCCGAGTCGCTCACCCTGGCCCTGGGAGCGCTGGCCTTCCTGGCGGTCCGCCGAGGTCGGCGGTTCCTGCGCGGGGTACTGGCGGCCGGAATCTGACTGACCAAGTACTACATGGTTCTCATCGTGGCAGCCCTGGCCGTCGAGCTGTGGCAGCAGCGCCGAGCCCACGTGGTGGGCGAAGAGCCCACGGAACCCTTGGCACGCGACGGGTTACGGCTGGCCGCCGTGTCCGTCCCCACCGCCCTCGCCCTCGGCGCCTGGATCCTCTACCAGAAGGTGCACATCGGGAGCGGCCTGGCCTTCGTGCACGTGCAGTCGGTCTTCTGGCACCGCCACCTGGCCGCTCCCTGGACGCTGTTCGTCAATTCGGTCAATCAGCTCCGGCACTGGACGTTCCTCGATACGGCACACGGCAGCGTCACCATCCTCTTCGACTTCATCAGCGTGCTGCTGCTGGCCGCGGTCACCGTGCAGGTGTCCCGGAAGGTCCGGATCTCCTATGGGGTCCTGCTGGGCCTGGCCTGGTGCGTCTTCACCTTCGAGACCATGCCGCTCAGCGTCACCCGCGAGGTGCTGGTGCTCTTCCCGCTTTTCCTCGGCCTCGGGCTTTGGGCCTCCGGGCACCCCTGGCGCGAGCGGGTGCTCCTCGTCCTGTTCATCCCTTGTCAGTACTACCTCATCCAGCGTTTCGTCAGGGGCCTTCGCCGGTTGAGCGATCCTCAGGGGATCATCACGCGGTGAGCGGGGATCACCGCGTCGAGCACCCCCAGGGGAACCACCCTGTAGGCGATGCCTTGCCCCTTGAGGAAGGTTTCAAAGGTAGCTTCGGTGTACGGGCCGGGCCCGGGCTGAGGGTTGGAGAACACCGCGCCCGCATCCCGCCCCGGGGCGAAGAAGAGCCAGGCCGGATCGCGAGACGCCCGCACCTGCGCCAGCAGCGAGGGCCAGCGCTCCACATCCATTTTCGTGGGGCTGACCGCCACCCGCCCCTGCCCGATGAACTCGAGGTCATAGGCGGTCCAATAGTCGCCGTAGGCGAAGCCAATGTGGTGCGCGACCAGGTCATCGACCGTCCGTTGCATCGGGGCGTTGGGGTCGCCCCAGCCCGAGAAGAAAGCCCCCGGCGATGTCGGGATCCCAGCCGCATGGGCGCCCCCCAGAGTGAGGACGGTCACGCCCAGCATCCCCACACCCGCCTGGACCAGCGTGGCCACCCGCCGTCGCTCGGCGGAAGGTGCCGGGCGCCGCAACAGCGACCGGCGAGGAGGTGGGTCGGCGGAACCAGGCTCCGGAAGTGCTTCCCGCCGGCGGGCGCCCTGCCAGGCGCTGGACAAGGCCACCAGGGGCACCACCAGGAAAGGCAGGTAGAGGCCGTACCGGCCGTCGATCCAGTAGGCCGACGCCGGGACGGCGGCGTAAATGAAGGGGAAGGCCACGACACCGGCTCCGAGGGCCAGGGGGGTGAGGGCGCCGGCGTCGTGGCGGACCAACCACACCGCCCGCATCAGGCAGGCCCCAACCAGGGCCAGAGCCGAGGCGTAAAGGAGGTGTCCAAGGTGGGGCCCGCCAACCCAGGCACCGCCGGGGACGACGCGCAATCCGAGCTGCATGGGCAGCATGTAGTGCAGGAGCACGCTGAGCCGGCCGTCGTAGCCGATCGGCCCGTTGCCCAACGTGGCCGGGACGCGCAAGGAGGCGAAGCCCGATCCGATGTTGGCGTACCACCAGGGAATGGAGCCGAACAGGAACCCCGCGCCGGCGACGGCGGACGCCTTGGCCAGGCGCCCTGCCGGGACCCTTTCCGGCTCGCCTTCCTCGGCGCCACCGCCCCGCAGCCACCATCTCAGCAACAACACCAGGCACGGCGGGACGAAATAGACGATCTCCGGAGCGGCCCACCACCCGACACCCAGCGCCAGGCCGAGGGCGGCAAAGGCACCGAGCCCGGCCCGGCCATGCTGTATGCGCACGGCACACAGGACGGCCGCCAGGCCACAGCACAAGGTGGCGTAGCGGAAGCCCACCTCGCGGACCGAGTTCCAAAGGACCGTGTAGGGAAAGACCCAGGCCGCGGCGCCGGCCGCCAGGGCCAGAGGGCGGCGTCCACCGGCGGCCCGCACAATGGCGGCCACCAGGCCCGCCGCCAGCGCCGCCAGCACCGCCGGCGTCATGTTGAGGGATGTCGGCCCGCTGCCGCCCAGCCGGAACAAGAGGGCGGTGACGTACGGTTCGACACCCCCGTAGTCCTGTCCCCAATAGAAGACAGAGAAGTGTCCGGCTCCGATGCGCCGGGCCATCAGGCCCGCCACGGCCTCATCGCCGAACAGGGGCACATGCGCGAGGATCCAGAGACGCAGCAACAAGCCGTAGGCCAGGGTGGCCAAGGCCACCGCCACCCAGGCGACCGACGCCAACCGACTGGCCCGGAGCGGTGCATCCGAACGGGGGCGGGGCTCCCGAATTGATCGTCCGAGACGCCGTTCTTCCGGCCGGAAGGGAGGCCTCAGGGCTGGCGGCATGGCACGTCATACTGCCAGGTTCTCCGGTGGGCGGACCGTCCGGGCGGTACACTGTTGCGTAATCCGGCGATCGAAGAACGGAGATGTCGCGTGCCCGCAACCGTGGTGGTGGGGACCCAGTGGGGCGATGAGGGCAAGGGCAAGCTCACCGACTTGCTGGCCCGCGAAATGGACATGGTGGTGCGCTACCAGGGCGGCCACAATGCCGGGCACCGCATCGTCGTCAACGGAGAAGCGTTCGCCCTCCAACTCGTCCCCAGCGGCATCCTCTACGCGCACATCACGCCCATGATCGGCAACGGGGTGGTGGTCGACCCGGCCGTGCTCCTGGACGAGCTCGACTCGCTGGCCTCCAAGGGCGTCGACACCAGCCGCATGGTGGTGAGCGGGAACGCCCACCTGATCATGCCCTACCACCAGGAGATGGACCGGGTCACCGAGCGCTTCCTGGGCAAGAACGCGCTGGGGACGACCAAGCGGGGCATCGGCCCGGCCTACGCCGACAAGGCCACCCGGGTGGGCCTGCGGGTCCAGGATCTCCTCGACCCCAAGATCTTCCGCCAGAAGCTCGACGTGGTGCTGAAGGAGAAGAACGCCATCCTGGCCAAGGTCTACAACCGGCTGCCGCTTTCGGCCTCGGACATCGCGGACCGCTACCTGGACGAGTACGCGCCCCGCATCGCACCCATGGTGGGCGACACGGTGGGGCTGGTCCACGACGCCATCGAAGCCGGGCGCCATGTGCTGCTTGAGGGGGCCCAGGCCACCTTCTTGGACCTGGACCACGGCACCTACCCCTTCGTCACGTCCTCCAACCCGGTGGCCGGTGGGGCCTGCACCGGCTCGGGCCTCGGGCCCCGGCACATTGAGCGGGTCATCGGCATCGCCAAGGCCTACGTGACCCGGGTCGGCGCCGGGCCCTTCCCCACCGAGCAGGACAACGACATCGGCGCGCTGCTCGTCGAGCGGGGGCACGAGTTCGGCACCAACACCGGCCGCATGCGCCGCTGCGGCTGGTTCGACGCCGTGATGGCGCGCCAGGCCGTGCGCCTCAACTCCATGACCGAGCTGGCCCTGACCAAGCTCGATGTGCTCGATACCTTCGAGACCGTCAAGGTCTGCGTGGCCTACCAGGCCGACGGGGTGCGTTACACCCACCTGCCGTACCACCAGTCGGTCTTCCACAACGTGGTGCCGGTCTACGAGGAGCTACCGGGCTGGCGCACCGATCTGACGGCGGCCACCGCGCCGGGCGATCTGCCCGAGGCGGCTCGCCGCTACGTCGCCTTCCTGTCCGAGCAGATCGGTGTCCCGGTTCGCCTGGTCGGGGTGGGCCCGGGGCGCGAGCAGTTCGTCTCCTTCGCCAACGCGTGAGGGTCTGCGTCGTCGGCAGCGGGGGCCGTGAGCACGCGCTGGCCCATGTGCTCTCCCGCACCGCCGAGGTGGTGGTCGCCCCGGGCAACCCGGGCATGGCGGCGCCCATCGCCACCACCGATGTCCCGGCCGCCGAGGTGGAGGCCGACCTGTACGTGATCGGGCCCGAGGCACCGCTGGTCGACGGGCTGGCCGACCGCCTGCGTGCCCAGGGCCGCCCCGTCTTGGGCCCGGGCGCCGACGGTGCCCTGCTGGAGGGCTCCAAGGCCTTCATGAAGGAGATTCTCTGGGCGGCCGGCGTGCCCACGGCCCGCTTCGCCACCTTCGACGCCCTGGAGTCCCGGGCCGCCCTGGCCTTCCTGGATTCCCTCCCCGGGCCGTGGGTGATCAAGACGGACGGCCTCGCGGCCGGCAAGGGAGTCCTGGTGGCCCACAGTCTGGAGGAAGCCCGGGACGACGTGTCCGCCAAGCTCTCGGGCTCATCCTTCGGCGCGGCCGGGCGCACCATCGTCATTGAGGAGGGCCTGGCCGGCGAGGAATGCTCTCTGCTGGTGCTCTGCGACGGGAGGGTGGCGGTCCCCTTGTGCCCGGCGCAGGACTTCAAACGGGTCCGGGACGGCGACACCGGCCCCAACACCGGCGGCATGGGCGCCTACGCCCCCATGACCCACGTCGGGCCGGCTCTCGTCGACCGCATCATGGACACGGCCGTCAAACCCCTCATCGCCGAGATGCGCCGGCGGGGCATTGAGTACAGGGGCGTGCTCTACGCCGGGCTCATGCTGGGTGATGACGGGGCCAGGGTCATTGAGTACAACGTGCGCTTCGGTGACCCCGAGGCCCAGGTCGTGCTGCCCCTCCTCTCCGGCGATGCGGCCGAGCTCTTACTGGCCACCGCCAACGGGACCCTGGACCAGATGCCCGCACCCACCTTCTCCGCTGACGCGGCGGTCTGCGTGGTCCTGGCCTCGGCCGGCTATCCCGACCGGCCGCGCACCGGCGACCCCATTTCCGGCCTGCTCCCCGACGGCCAGTCCACCGCCGGCATCGACGGGGTGACCGTCTTCCACGCCGGCACCTGCCGCAGTGCCGCCGACGGGCCCTTCCGGACGGCCGGGGGCCGGGTGCTCGGGGTCACCGCGGTGGCGCCCACGCTGGCCGAAGCCCGGGCCAACGCCTACGCCGCGGCCGCCCCCATTGAGTGGGACGGCATGCAGCGGCGGGGGGACATCGCGGCTGTCGCCGCCGCGGCCGAGACCGGGGGCCGGGCCACCGTGCCCGCCCCGGCCGCCCCGGCCGCCCCGGCCGCCCCGGCCGCCGCGTCCGCCCTCACCAAAGAGGGGAACGCCGGATGATCCCGCGCTACGCGCCCCCCGATATGGCAGCGCTCTTCACCGACGCCGCCCGCCTCTCCCTGTGGCTGGAGGTCGAGCTCCTGGCCACCGAGGCCCAGGAATCGGTGGGCGCCGTTCCGGCCGGGGACGCCGCCACCTGCCGGCTGCGGGCGCCGGCCGTGGACGGCGCCTTCGTGGCTGCGGTGTCCGAGCGCGAGAAGGTGACCGATCACGACGTGGCCGCCTTCGTCGATGTGGTGCAGGACCGTATCGGCGCTCCCGCCTCGTCCTCCATCCACTACGGGCTGACGTCCTCCGATGTGGTGGACACCGCCCTGTGCGCCACCCTGACCAGGGCGGCGGACCTTCTCCTCTCCGATCTCGACAATTTCGTCGGCGCGCTCAAGGCGCGTGCGGTCGAGCTCATGGAGGTGCCGGTGACCGGGCGCACCCACGGCATGCACGCCGAGCCCACCACCTTCGGGGCCAAGTTCGCCCTGTGGGCTCTGCAGGCCGACCGTGACCGGGCCCGCCTGCGGTCCGCCCGGGCCGCCGTCGCCGTGGGCAAGCTCTCGGGTGCCGTCGGGACCTACGCCAACATCGACCCGGTCGTGGAGGCCCACGTCTGCGCCGCCCTCGGCCTGGTACCGGTGCCGGCCACCCAGGTCATCGCCCGCGACCGCCACGCCGAGTTCCTCTACGCTTGCGCGTCAATGGGCGCCACGGTGGAGTTGCTGTGCACCGAGGTCCGCCACCTGGCCCGCAGCGAGCTGGGTGAGGTGGAGGAACCGTTCGGCGCCGGCCAGAAGGGCAGCTCGGCCATGCCCCACAAGCGCAACCCCATCCTCTCCGAGCGGCTGTGCGGGCTGGCCCGCCTCCTGCGCGGCTACCTCGGGGCCGGTCTGGAGGACGTGGCGCTGTGGCATGAGCGGGACATCTCGCACAGCTCGGTCGAGCGGGTGGCGCTGCCCGACGCCGCGCTGCTGGCCTGCTACGTGGTGCGCAAATCCACCGGACTGGTACAGGGTTTGGTGGTGCACCCCGAGCGGGCCCTGGACAACCTGACCAATGGCAGCTTCGGCCTGGTCTTCAGCCAACCGGTCCTGTTGGCCCTGGTGTCGTCGGGCCTCAGCCGCGACGAGGCCTACCGCATCGTCCAGCGCGACGCCAGGGCAGCCTGGTCCGAACGGCGCCCCTTCCGCCAGGTGCTGGAGGGCGACCCCGAGGTAGCCCTGACCGGGGCGCAGTTGGACGAGGCCTTCGACCTGACCCGGACGCTCCGCCACGTCGACCGCTTCGCCCGGGCGCTGGACGACCTGTGACTGTCCGACGAGGACCGGCAGGCGAATGCCGGAGAATGAGGAGGATGCCGTGAGCTTCGACCTGCCGCAGATCCACTCGGGCAAGGTGCGCGAGCTGTACGACGCCGGAAGCGACCGCCTGCTCATGGTGGCCTCGGACCGGGTCAGCGCCTTCGACGTGATCATGGCGGAGCCCATCGACGACAAGGGGCGGGTGCTCACCGCCATGACCTCCTTCTGGTGCGACGCCATGGCCGACGTGGCGCCGGGTTCGGTGCTGGCCACCGATCCGGTGCGCATAGAGGGTGCGCTCGGAGGCATGGCGCTGCCGCCGGGATGGGCCGGGCGGGCTGCGCTGGTGCGCCGAGCCGACATGCTCCCCCTCGAGTGCATCGTGCGGGGCTATCTGGCCGGCCAGGCCCACGAGGAGTACGAGAAGTCGGGCACCGTGCACGGCACGGTCATGCCAAAGGGCCTGCTGATGGCCAGCCGGTTCCCCGAGCCCATCTTCACGCCGTCGACAAAGGAAGCGCAGGGGCACGATGTCAACATCGACTTCGCCGCCGCCGTGGACCTGGTGGGCAAGGAGGCGGCAGAGGCCGCCCGGGACATCTGCCTCGAGCTCTACCGGCGGGCCGCCGAGCGGGCCGCCGTGGCCGGGTTCATCCTGGCCGATACCAAGTTCGAGCTGGGCTATGTCGACGGCGTACTTTCACTCTGCGACGAGGTGTGCACCCCCGACTCGTCTCGCCTGTGGCCGGCCGACCAGGTGGTGGCCGGCACGACGCCACCGGCCTTCGACAAACAGCCCCTGCGCGACTGGTTGGCCGGCAAGCCCTGGGACCGCCGGCCCCCTCCCCCGGCGCTGCCGCCCGAGGTGACGGGCGCGCTGTCCGCGCGCTACGTGGCGGCCTATGAACGGGTCACCGGGCTCTCGTTGGCCGACTGGTACGGTGCCGGCGGATGAGGCCGGCATGAAGTTCGTGGCGCGGGTCGAGGTGCAATTGCGGCCCGGTATCGCCGATCCGGAAGGAGCCACCATTGAGCGGGCACTGCCTGCGCTGGGCTTCGACGGCGTGGCCCACGTCCGGGCTGGGCGGTCCTTCAGCTTCGAGTTGGACGCGCCCGACGAGGCGGCGGCGCGTACCAAGGCCACCGAGCTGGCCGACCGGTTGCTGGCCAACCCGGTGATCGAGCAGAGCCGGCTCGAGCTGCAGGCGATCTGAGTGGCCCCCCGCATCGGGGTGGTCGTCTTCCCGGGAACCAACTGCGAGTTCGACGTGGTGCGGGCCGTGGAGTCCCTCGGCGGGAGTGGGGAGCTGCTCTGGCACGGCGACCGCCACCTGGGTGGGGTCGACGCCGTGGTGCTGCCCGGTGGGTTCGCCCACGGCGACTACCTGCGCCCCGGGGCGCTGGCCCGGTTCTCGCCCATCATGGGCGCCGTGGCCGAGCTGGCCCGCTCGGGAGGCCCGGTGGTCGGCATCTGCAACGGCTTCCAGGTGCTGACCGAGGCCGGACTGCTGCCCGGCGCGCTGCAGAAGAACGGGCGCCTGCGCTTCCTGTGCCAGCCGGCCCGGCTCACGGTGGCCTCCACCGCCTCGGTGTTGACCGGCCGGTCCGCCGTGGGCGACGAGCTCGTCATCCCCATCAACCACTTCTCGGGCAGCTACACCTGCGACGCCGAAACCCTGCGCCAGCTGCAAGAGGGCGATCGCATTGTGCTGCGCTACGTCGAAAACCCCAACGGCTCCGTGGACGACATCGCCGGCATCGCCAACGAGGCGGGCAACGTGGTGGGGCTCATGCCGCACCCCGAGCGGGCCTCTGACGCCCTCCTGGGCTCGGCGGACGGGCTGGTCCTGCTGCGCGCGCTGCTCGGAGCGGCGGCGTCGGTCGCCGCGGCCTGAGACCACTGCCGTCAGGACCGCTCGCCCAACTCAGCCCCGCGAGCGCGAGATCTCGGCCTTGGCCAGCACGGCCGCGCTCACCCCGGCGGCCCGCCAGGTGCCGTAGGTGATGCCCTTGCGCTCACCGTAAGCCTTGGCCACCCGGATGAACTGCTTCTCCAGCGCGCTCAGATCCTTGACCTGATTGACCCGGGAGCGCTCATCGTTGAGGTTCTTTTGCTCCTGAAGCAGATGGAGCTTTGACAGAGCATCGGCACCGGCGAGTTGAGTGTCGATGGCGGCCAGTCTGCGGTCAATCGAGGCCGGAGTGCGCTTGCGTCCCCGTTTGGGCTTCGACGTCTCTAGCGCCTGCAGGTAGTGACGGACCGATGCACTCTCGGCCCGCCCACGAGCCAGTGCGGCCTTGTGGCCGGTGCTCATGGGCTTGCGCGGAGCCGGAGTCTTTGCTTTCGCCATGCGCCCATTGTGGACCATGGCGCGGACCCGGAGTTGGTCATTGAGGCAGAATTGTGGGCCGACCATTGAGGTGAAACGCAGACCCGATATTGGGCAATTCCGGCGCAGACATGTCCGTTTGGCTGGCGCTGCGGTTGTGGCAAGAGTGCAGCCGCACACGGCGCGAGGCGGCGAAGGTACCGTTTCGTATGGTCAGTTCCCCGGATGCAGTGAGCCCCCCGGTTGCCGTGAGCACCACGGTCCGGCGCTCCATGGCCGGGCTGCTCATCGGGGCTGCCGTGCTGGTGGTGGCCTATTGGGTGGCCTGGTTCGCCCACCGGTCGCTCGTTGCCTCGGAGACGTCGGTCCCCTACATCCAATTCGAGAATGCCTTCCCCGCCGCCGACGGCTGGCTGGCTCTCTGCCTGGGGGCGGGCGCTTACTGCCTCCTCACCTGCCGCCGCGCCGCGCTGTTCTGGCTGCTGGCCGGCGGGGGCGCCGGGCTCTACCTCTTCGGCATGGACGTGCTCTACGACCTGGAGCACGGGGTGTGGGGCAAGGGAGGCAACGGCCTGGTCGAGTTGGCCATCAACGCCCTGACCCTGGCGCTGTCGCTCGGTGTGCTCCGCTGGACCTGGACGCACCGCGTCGCCCTGTCGGGCCCGTGAGCCAGTTCCACTTCGATCCGGTCACCATCACCGAACGCATGCGGCGCGAGGTTCCGTTCTACGCCACCTTGCAGGAGACGTTGGCGGCCGCCACCGAGGGACTGGTGGTGGCCCGCCTGTTGGACCTGGGGACCGGCACCGGGGAGACGGCGCGGCAGGTGCTCGGGCACCACGGCGCGGCCCGGTTGATCGGGGTGGACGAGAACCCGGCCATGCTCGAAGCGGCCCGCGGCCGGTTGGAGGGCTTCGACATTGAGCTCCGGGTAGCCGACTTGTTGGACCCGCTGCCCGAGGGACCGTTCGACCTGGTCACTTCCGCGCTGGCCGTCCACCATCTCAACGGCGGCGGTAAGGCAGAGCTCTTCGGTCGGGTGGCCGACGTGCTGCGTCCGGGTGGACGCTTCGTGTTGGGCGACGTCGTCATCCCCGAGGATCCCTCCGCCGCGGTGACGCCCATCTGCGCCGGCTACGACAAGCCCAGCACGGTGGCCGAGCAGGTGGTGGCTGCAGGCCGCCGGCCTGGTGGTGACCGTGGTGTGGGCGCAGCTGGACATGGTCGTGCTCTCGGCTGATCGGCCCGCGCCGCGCCACTAAGTTGGGGCCATCATGACTCCCCCGGCCGAGGAGCCGTCACGCACCATCGACCTGACCGATGTGGCGTCGCCCGAGGTTCCGCTGCACCGGGCGCTCGGACTGACCGACGGGGAGGCCGCCGCCGTGGCGGAGATCCTGGGGCGGGCGCCCAACCATCTTGAGCTCGCTCTTTACGCGGTCATGTGGAGCGAGCACTGCTCGTACAAGTCCTCCCGCTTGCACCTCAGGCGCCTGCCCACCGAGGGCGCTCGGGTCCTGGTCGGCCCGGGCGAGAACGCTGGGGTGATCGACGCCGGGGACGGCATCGCCATCGCCATCCGCATTGAGAGCCACAACCACCCCTCGGCCATTGAGCCCTACCAGGGCGCGGCCACCGGGGTGGGCGGCATCCTGCGCGACATCTTCACGATGGGCGCCCGCCCGCTGGCCCTGATGGACCCGCTCTTCTTCGGGCGGCCCGACGACGCCCGGCAACGCTGGCTGGTCGAGGGGGTGGTCAGCGGGATTGCGGGCTACGGCAACTCGGTCGGCGTGCCCACCGTGGGTGGCGAGCTCACCTTCGATCCCTGCTACGCCCAGAACCCACTGGTCAACGTGCTGTGCATGGGTGCGCTGCCCGTCGACCGGCTGGTGCTGGGCATCGCCTCGGGGCCGGGAAACCTGGCTGTGCTGCTGGGCTCGAGCACCGGGCGCGACGGCATCGGTGGGGTGAGCGTGCTGGCCTCGGCCGGGTTCGCCGGCGCTGACGGAGCGGGGACCGGCGCCGGCGCCGACGACACCAAGCGACCCAGCGTGCAGGTGGGCGACCCGTTCGAGGAGAAGCGCCTGATTGAGGCCTGCCTGGAATTGCTCGATGCGAAGTTGGTGGTCGGGATCCAGGACCTGGGAGGGGCCGGGCTGGCGTGCGCCACCAGTGAGACGGCCGGGCGCGGCGGTGTGGGCATGGATGTCGATGTGACCGCGGTGCCGCGACGTGAGGAGGGCATGGAGCCCTGGGAGGTGATGACCAGCGAGAGCCAGGAACGCATGCTGGCCATCGTCACCCCCGCCGACTGGCCGGCGGTGGCCGCCATCTGCGCCAAGTGGGAGGTGCGGGCGGCCGTCATCGGCCGGGTGACCGCACCCGAAGGCGCCCCAGGCGAGGCGGGGGGCGCGGGAGATGCGGGAGCGCAAGGCGGGCGCCTGCGCATCCGCGACGGGTTCGAGGGCGCCATCCTGGCCGACGTGCCGGCGGCCTCGCTGTCTGACGACGCGCCGCTCTATGACCGCCCCCGGGCGGTGCCGGTGCCCCCGCCCGCGGTGCCCCTGCACCGGCCCGCGCCGGCTGAGTGCGCGGACGACCTGCTGGCGCTGCTGCGCTCCCCGCGCTGGGTCTTCTCCCAGTACGACCACCAGCTCTTCTTGAACACCGTGGTGGGGCCGGGCGGCGACGCCGCGCTGCTGCGCCTGGCCGGGCCGGGACTGCCCCCCTCGGCGCGCGGCGTGGCCGTGACGACCGACTCCAACCCGCGCGCCTGCGCCCTCGACCCGCGCCTCGGCACGGCACTCGCCCTGGCCGAGAGCGTGGCCAACCTGGCCTGCGTCGGGGCCACCCCGGTGGCGGTGGTCAACTGCCTGAATTTCGGCAATCCCGAGCACCCCGAGGTCATGTGGCAGCTCTCCGAGTGCATTGACGGGCTGGCGCAAGCCTGCGGCGCCCTGAGCCTGCCGGTCATCGGGGGCAACGTCAGCTTCTACAACGAGAGCGGCGGTGCCGACATCGATCCCACGCCGGTGCTCGGGCTGCTCGGGCTGGTCGAGGCCCTCCACGCGCCGCCACCCGGCCCGGCCTGGGCCGAGGGTGACACCGTGCTGGTGCTGGGGGAACGGGCGGCGGCCGGGGGCGGGTTCCCACTGGAGGGAACCCGCTGGGCCACCGAGCGCCGCGCTCACCGGACGGGCTCGCCGCCCCCGCTCGACCTGGCCGTTCACGGCTCGCTGTGCGCCTTCGTGGCCCGGCTGGTCAGCGACATCGTGGCCGGCGATCCCGGGCCGGCCCTGCTGGGCGCCGTGCACGACGTGTCGTCGGGCGGCCTGGCGGTGGCCCTGGCGGAAATGGCCGCGGCGGCGGGGATCGGCTGCGTCCTGGCTCTCGGCGACGGGGCTGAGCTCTTCACCGAGCTGCCCTCCCGCTTCGTGGTGAGCACCGCCTGGCCCGAGGTCCTGCGCGCCCGGGCGGTGGCCCAGGGCATCCCCGTCGCCGTGCTGGGCCGGGCCGGGGGCGACCGCTTCCGCCTGGGTGAGCTGGTCGATCTCCCGCTGGCGGCCCTGAGCGGGGCGCACGAGGGGAACCTGGCACGCATGTTGGGGGAACCGTGACGCCAGCGGCCTGTGCGACAATGGGTGCACCGTGAAGGAAGCCTGCGGCGTCTTCGGGATCTACGCCCCTGAACGGAGGGTGGCCAACCTCACGTTCGATGGCCTCTTCGCCCTGCAGCACCGGGGGCAGGAGTCGGCCGGCATGGCCGTCAGTGACGGCGACACCGTCATGGTGGTCAAGGACATGGGCCTGGTGGCCACCGTCTTCGACGAGCGCACGCTCTCGGCGCTGCAGGGGCACCTGGCCATCGGCCACACCCGCTACTCCACCCACGGCGCCTCGGAGTGGGCGGGTGCCCAACCGGTCTACCGGCCCGTCGGCCGGGCCGGGTTCGCACTGGGACACAACGGCAATCTGACCAACACTGCCGAGCTGGCCGAGAAGGTCGGCATGCTGCCGGGGTCGGTCTGCACCGACAGCGACGTGGTGGCCGAGCTGCTGGCCCGCTCGTTTCCCGAGACCGAGGACCTGGCCCGCGCCCTGCAGGCGGTGCTGCCCATCGTCGAGGGGGCCTTCTCGTTCGTGCTGATGAACTCGCAACGCCTCTTCGGCGTGCGCGACCCCTACGGGTTCCGCCCGCTCTGCCTGGGACGGCTGGGCCCGGCCGAGGCTCCCGAGGGTTGGGTCCTGGCCTCGGAGTCGCCGGCGCTCAGCGTCATCGGCGCCACCTTCGTGCGCGAGGTCGCCCCAGGTGAGCTGGTGGTGATCGACGCCGACGGGGTGCACAGCCTGGCCGTCCCCTGGCTCAAGGAGGTGGCGCCCCGGCTTTGCATCTTCGAGTTCGCCTACATCGCGCGGCCCGACAGCCGGCTCCACGGCAAGGAGGTGCACGCCACCCGCTGCCGCATGGGCGAGCTCCTGGCCCAGCAGGCTCCGGCGGAGGCCGACCTGGTCATGGGGGTGCCCGAGTCAGGTGTCCCGGCGGCCGAGGGATTCGCCCGGGCCAGCGGCATCCCCTACGGGCAGGGGCTGGTCAAGAACCGCTACATCGGCCGCACCTTCATCGCCCCCGAGCAGAAGGACCGGGCCGATGCGGTGCGGCGCAAACTCAACACGCTCACTGAGACCATCGCCGGCAAGCGCCTGGTGGTGGTGGACGACTCCATCGTGCGCGGCACCACCCAGCGCTCGGTGGTGCGCATGTTGCGCGAGGCCGGGGCCACCGAGGTGCACCTGCGGATTTCGTCGCCCCCCTGGCGCTGGCCCTGCTTCTACGGGATCGACACCCCGTCGTGCGACGAGCTGCTGGCGGCCAACCACACCATTGCCGAGATCACCGAAATCCTGGGGGCGGACTCCCTGGCCTACATCAGCGTGGAGAACCTGAAGGCGGCCATCGGCGACGACGGCGGGTTCTGCGACGCCTGCTTCACCGGCGACTACCCGACGGCGGTGCCCACGTCGACCCCGGTCAGGGTGACCCGCCCCCGCGTGGCCATGGCCCACCAGGGCGCGCTGCCCGGGGTCTGACGGCCATGGGCCAGGGCGGGGCCACCTACGCGGGGGCCGGAGTGGACATTGGGGCCGGCGACGCCGCCGTGGCGCGCCTGGCCGGGCTGGTAACGGGCATCGGCGGCTTCGGGGGGCAGTTCCCGCTCGACCTCGCCCGCTTCACCCAGCCGGTGCTGGTGGCCTCCACCGACGGCGTCGGTACCAAGCTCCTGGTGGCCAGGGCCACCGGCCGCTACGAGACGGTGGGGATCGACCTGGTCGCCATGTGCGTGGATGATCTGGTCTGTATGGGTGCCGAGCCGCTCTTCATGCTCGACTACATCGCCACCGGCAAGGTCGACCCCGACCGCATCGCCACCGTGGTGGCGGGGGTGCACGAGGGCTGCCGCCTGGCCGGCTGCGCGCTGATCGGGGGCGAAACGGCCGAGCACCCGGGCGCCCTGGCGCCCGACGACCTCGACCTGGCGGGCTTCGCCGTCGGCGTGGTGGAGCAGGGTGGGCAACTCGGACCGGATCGGGTTACGCCGGGCGACGTCATCATCGGGCTCCCCTCTCCCGGACTGCGCTCAAACGGTTACACCCTGGCCCGCCACGTGCTGCTGGAGCGGGCCGGGCTCGACCTGGGCGACCCGGCCTGGGCGGGGGCCGACCACAGCCTGGCCGACGAGCTCTTGCGCCCCTCGGTGATCTACACCCCGGCCGTGCTCGCCGTGCAGGGGGCCCTGGGCGGCGGGTTGCACGCCTGCGCCCACATCACCGGCGGCGGCCTGGTCGGCAACCTGCCCCGGGTGCTCCCCGGCGGGGTGGGGGCGCTGCTGGAGCGGTCGTCGTGGGTGGAGCCGCCTCTCTTCGCCGAGATCCAGCGCCTCGGTGCCGTGGCGGAAGCCGAAATGGACCGGGTGTTCAATCGCGGCATCGGCATGGCCCTGGTGGTCGACGCCGGGAGCACCGATGCGGCGCTGAGGGTGCTGGCCGGGGCGGGCCAGGCGTCGCTGGTGATCGGCGCGGTGGTGGCGGGGGCGCCGGGCGTGCGCTACGCGTGAGGTTGGTATGAGCGGGGCCGACGACCATCCCGAGTTGCGGGCCCATCTCCTGGCGCACTCGGTGCGCACGGGGGATTTCACCCTCAAGTCGGGCCGCAAGAGCAACTGGTTCATCGACTCCAAACAGACGGTCTGCCGTCCTGAGGCCATGGTGCTGGTGGCCGAGGCCGTGCTCTCGGCGATCCCGCCCGAGGCCACCGCCATCGGCGGGCTGACCATGGGCGCCGACCCGGTTGCCTTCATCACGGCGGGCGTGGCAGCCACCCGGGGGCGCCCGCTCAAGGCCTTCAGCGTGCGTAAGGAAGTCAAGGACCACGGCGGGGGCGGGCGCATTGCCGGGGCGCTCGATCCGGGAGACAAAGTGGTGGTGACCGAGGACACCGTGACCCGGGGCACCTCGCTGTTAGAGGCGGCCCACGCGGTGGCCGAGGCGGGGGCCGAGGTGGTGCTCCTGGTGGCCGTGGTCGACCGGGGCGGCACCGTCGGGGCCATGGCGGCGGCGGAGGGCCTCCCCTTCGTAGCCATCCTCACCGCGCCCGACCTGGGCTTCCCCTTCGAAGGGGCCTAGGTGGTCGCCGGACTTCAGGTCGGCTTCTTGGTCCGCAACACCTTGTTCCCCGGTGTGAGGAGGCGGCCCATCGGACCCTGCACCACCTTTTCGAATTGGTCCCGGCGGTGCGTCACCGAAATGCCGTCCCAGTAGCGGCCGCCGTAGAAGAATTGGTCCCGTATCCGCCCTTCCACCGTGAAGTACCCCGCCTGCTCGCCCGACGCGAACGCATCGAAGGCGATGCCCACCGTCTCCATGATGATCATCCGGAAGTCCCAGCCGTAATAGATGTAGCGGGTCAACCCCATGAAGGCCTCAATACCCAGGCCGCGGCGGTGGAGCTTGGGGTGCATCACCACGGCTGCGTGGCAGAAGCGGTGCCGGAAGTCGGCGTTGTAGGCCACCACCAGCCCGAGCACCTCTTGCGAGCCGTGCGGGCTGACCACGAACTGGCAGAGCACCCCAGGGTAGAGCTGCTTGAGGAACTCGTCGTAGCTGGGCGTGGTGCCCCGGAAGCGCCACTGGAACGTGACCTCGGGGTCCGAGGACAGGCGGTACAGGGGCGCATGGTCGTCGTTGGTGAGCATGCGTAGCTGCAGCCGGCGGGTCTCCAGACCGGGGGACAGGCGCGCGTCTTCCTCGGGGGCCACTGTCACCGCTTGGACCCGTCCGCCAGGGGAAGATGGGCCAGCGCGCAGTACTGCAGGTAGGCGTCGCGCACCGTATTGATCTCCAGCAGCAGCTCAATGGGCAGGATCACGTCTCCCCCGACCGCGTCCTCCAATCCGACCATCAGGTCCACCGCGCCCACCGAGTCCATCCCCAGGTCGAAGAAGAGGTTGTCCTCTTCCGAGATGACCTCGGGGCTCCACTCGATCGCGCTGACGAACCACGCCTTGAACTCGTCTAGCGACATGATGTCCGGTCGCTTGCTGTCGGCTGCCATGAAGTCTCCGTGGGCGCTGGGTCCGGCCTCCCGTCCGCCGTCCGGTGGGCCCAAACGGCTGCCGGGCGAACCGTGGGGCGGGGCGGGGCGGGGCGAGCGTAGCAGGGCACCTCAAGGCTGATCGCGGCCCCCAAGGCTCGTCCCCGTACCCGGTGCCATCCCCTGGGTCGTTGCCCCCGGAAGGGTCTGTCTGTAGATTCACCCGTGACCGCCGAGGGCAGTGGATGGGATGGGTTGATCATGACCGATGGTGCGCAGGCGTCCCTGACCGACGTGGGTGAGCTCCCCTTCCAACCATGGTCCAGGTTGCGCCGGTCTGCCGTCATCGCCTTCGACGGCGCGCTGGCCCTCGGCACCGGAGCGGTGGCCGGCCTGGTGGGGACCGGTTCGGCCTCACCCATGCCGGCCTCTCCCGGGTGGTCGCCCTTGCAGTCTCCGGCGCCGAGTGGACCGGACGCTCAAGCTGCCAACCCCGGGACCTACCTCGTGGACGAGGCGTGCACCTCCGCCGTGTTCTGCGCCGCGGTCGGTTTCTATTCGGATTCGGGAGGCCATGAGCACGGTCTGTTGGACACCCTCTCGGGAGTCTCGTGGTCGGCCACGGAAGCGCCGTTGCCAGCCAACGCCGGACCGAATCCGGGTGCATTCTTCGATTCGGTGTCGTGTCCGACGCAGGGATCGTGCGTGGCCGTCGGGGCTTACAAGGACGCCAGCAATTCCAAGTGGGGTGTCATCGACACCCTGTCGGGCGGCCACTGGACGACCATGGAGACCCCCTTGCCGGCCGATGCCGCGACCGGGTCCAACGAACAGTCGTGGCTCAAGTCGGTTTCGTGCCCGACGATCGGTAGTTGTACCGCGGTGGGCTATTACCACAACGCCTCCACCAACTCTTTCGGCCTGGTCGACACCCTTTCGGGTGGCCAGTGGACCGCCGCCACGGCGCCCCAGCCTTCTGACGCGGCAACGAATCAATCCGTGGCGCTCGTCAGCGTTTCGTGCCCCGCTCAGAACAACTGTGTGGCGATTGGGAGCTTCACAAACTCCGGCAGCAACGGCCAGGCAGAGCTCCTTAGGCAATCGGGCGGGGCCTGGGTGGCGCTGCCGGCCCCGATACCCCCGAACAACGATGGGTCCGGTAGAGGGGAACTCAATGGCCTGTCGTGTGCCGGGGGAACCTGCCAGGCGGTCGGCGAATACCACGACACAGCAGGGAAGTGGCGAGGCCTGCTCGAGCGCTTAGCGGGCGGGTCATGGACCGCCACTGAGGCCCCCGAGCCTTCCTCCAACGGCGGAACAGGGGCGGACCAGAATGCGAACTTGAACTCCGTGTCCTGCACCTTCGACGGTGGCTGCACCGCGGTCGGCTACTACGAGGACTCTTCGGCAGAATACCGGGGCCTGATCGACACCATGGTGGCAGGGGTCCCGACCGCTCATGAGGCCGCGCAGCCTCCCGATTTCGGCTCCGGGACCCATCAGAGCACCGAACTCCGCTCGGTATCGTGCCTGTCCATCGGCGAATGCACGGCGGTCGGGAATTACGAGAACTCAACAGGCTCGGGGAATGTCATCGGGCTCATCGACACCGAGTCGGGAGACTCCTGGAGTGCCCTGGCGGCGCCCAGGGCGAATGACGCCGCCACCGGGGCGTCCGAGTATTCCGACCTGTATTCGGTCTCGTGTACTTCCCGCGGGGCGTGCGACGCTGCCGGGATCTATGTGAACACCGGGCCCGCCGAATTCGGACTGCTTGAGTCCTTCACCCCCAACCCCGGCTACTGGCTGGTGGCGGGGGACGGGGGCATCTTCACCCACGGCAGCGCCCAGTTCGAGGGCTCCCAGGGCGCGACGGTCCTCAACAAGCCCATCGTCGGCATGGCCACCACCCCGGGTGACCCCGGCTACTGGCTGGTGGCCTCCGACGGGGGCATCTTCACCCACGGCGATGCCCAGTTCTACGGCTCAGAAGGGGCCACGCACCTCAACAAGCCCATCGTCGGCATGGCGGCCACTCCCGACGGGGGCGGCTACTGGCTGGTGGCCTCTGACGGCGGGATCTTCACCCACGGCGATGCCCAGTTCTACGGCTCAGAAGGGGCCACGCACCTCAACAAGCCCATCGTCGGCATGGCGGCCACTCCCGACGGGGGCGGCTACTGGCTGGTGGCCTCCGACGGCGGCATCTTCACCCACGGCGACGCCCAGTTCTACGGGTCCGAGGGTGGCACCGTCCTCAACAAGCCCATCGTGGGCATGGCGGCCACCCCCAGTGGTCTGGGCTACTGGCTGGTGGCCTCCGACGGCGGCATCTTCACCCACGGCGACGCCCAGTTCGAGGGCTCAGAAGGTGCCACGCACCTCAACAAGCCCATCGTCGGCATGATGAGCACGTTCGACGGGGGTGGCTACTGGCTGGTGGCCAGCGACGGCGGCATCTTCACCCACGGCGACGCCCAGTTTGAGGGTTCCGAGGGCGCCACGGTCCTCAACTCGCCGGTGGTGGGCGGCGCACCGTCCTGAGAAGCGGTAACCCGGCCGCGTTCTTGATTCTCAACCCGAGGCCACCTCAGCCAGCTGCCCGTTGCGCCAGAGGGACTGCAGATGGTGGCGGCGGATCTTGCCGCTCGGCGTCTTGGGGAGGGTGCCGCGCTCAATGAAGACCACCGCCGAGGGGCTGGCGGAGAACCTCTGCATGAGGGCGCCGCGGATCTCCCGGGCCGCCTGGCGCAGGGCTGCGCCATCGGGCAGGGGGCTGTTGGGCTCGGCCACGACGACGTAACGCCCCCGGTCGTCCTGCACCGTGGCCGCGTTGCCGGGCCGGGTGGCCGGATGCGAGCCGGCCACGGCGTCCAGCTCCCGGGCATCGATGTTCCGCCCGGCGATCACGAAAACGTCATCGCTCCGCCCCACAATGTGCACGCCGTCGGGGCCGAGGTGGGCCAGGTCGGACGAGTGCAACCAACCGTCGGGCGACAGCGGGGACCCTGGCTCTCCCACGTAACGGCTCAGGAGCGAGGGGCTCTTGAGCTCCAGCTCGCCGACCGCCGTCCCCACCGACGTCCGCAGTTCGAAGTCACGCAGCGGGGGTCCGCACGACACCACCTCCAGCCCGCCCTCGTCCACTTCGCTCCAGCGCCGCTCGGCCAGGGCCTCGGGGTCGACTCGGACCGAGGACCACGGCTCATCGGTCCTCCCGATGGCGGCGGCCAGGGACACCTCCGCCATCCCGTAGCCCGGGCACAGGGCATGGGGCGGGAGCCCGTGCGCGGCGGCGTCCTGTCCGAAGGTCCGCAGCCCGTCGGCCGAGACCGGCTCGCCCCCGACCACCAGGCTGCGCAGGGTCGAGAGGTCGTAACGATTGCCGGGGGCCCGCAGGGCCCGGCCGGCAAAGCGCAGGGCGAACGGCGGGGCGGGCGTCGAGGTGGCCCCGTAGTCCGTGCAGGCCTGCAACCAACTGCCCGGGTCGGCCAGGAAGTCCTCTGGTTTCTGCAGCACGACGTCGACGCGGCTCGACCACGGCGGGCACACCGAGCAGAGCCCATAGAGGACGAAGCCGATCAGACCCATGTCATGGGAGAGGGGCAGCCAGCTGCACATCACCACACCCGGGCGGGGGGCCAGCCAGTCGTACATGGAGGCCAGGTTGGCGTCAATGGCGTCCAGGCTCAACGCGATGCCCCGCGGGTTGCCGGTGCTGCCAGACGTGAACTGCACCAGGGTGCCGGGCACGTCATCGCCAAGGAGGGTGTGAGTGGCGTCGAACTCGTTGAACCCGTGTACCGGGATCGACGACTGGCGGAGAAGGGGGAGGTACTCCGGCTCGGCCAGGAGGTGGGTGGCCCCGGTCAGGGCGCCCATGGCCGCCAGCTGGCTCAGGTACTCGTCGTTGCCCATGCCCCGGGAAGGATGGGGCAGTGAGGCCAGGGTGATCCCTGAGCGGAAGGCACCGAAGAGGACGGCCAGGCAGTCTTGCGAGGCGGTGAGGAGGGCGGCGACGGTGCCGCCAGTTCCGCCCAGGTCCCGCAGCCAGGCGGCGGCCCGCCGGGCCCGGTGGCTCAACTCGGAGACGCGCATCGGCTGCGTGCCGTCGGACAGGCAGATGAGCCGTGACGAGGCTGCCTCGGGGCAGTCGAGGGCACTCATGATCAGGCTCATGGGTGCCCGACAGTACCGCCCGCACCAATGGGCACCAGGGCCGGCGCCGATAGTCGTTTCACGAGGTGAGTTCAATCCCAGTATTCACTCCCAAGATTGAGGACAGGGACGGGCACGGTCCCGATCTGGGTTGGTCGAACGATCATCGTGCAGCACCTGGCGGTTGGGCTGATCCTTACCTGGCTGGGAGAGTTCGGTGTCTGGTTGCCAGGTGACCGCGACCCATCGGCCGGAGCGGTGAATCGTCGGCACCCGCCGTCAGAAGACGGCGATGGGGTTGACCGGAGAGGCCGTACCCCGGTGGAGCACCAGGGGCGCCACGGTGAGGAGGAACTCCCAGCGGCCCTCCTCGGCACAGGCCACTGCCAGATCGTCGAGGTCCAGGTTGTCCATGAGGTGGATCCCCATGGCCACAATGGCCACGGTGTGCACCGGCATGCCCACCCCCTCGACGCCGGAGGGCAGGACGTCCGCCACCCCGTCGCTGCCCAGTGTGGCCACGTCGCGGGCGCGCAGCCAGGGCAGGCAGGAGGCGTCCAACCCGGCCATGGTCGTGTGCGCGTCCCAGGGGCCGTGGGCGCGGCGCCAGCTCCAGCGGCCGGTGCGCACCAACAGCGCATCGCCTGCGCCAACGGTGAGGCCGGCCACTTCTTCGGCGGCCTCCAGCTCGTCGGGGAAGATGGCGGCGCCCGGTGCCAGGGCGTCGACGGCCCGCAAGGCAGGGATGTCGAGGAGCACGCCGCGGGTGACGATGCCTGAGTGGAGGCGGTGGATGCCCAGCTTGGTGGCCCCGTGGGCGGTGACCGTGTCGGTGGGGTAGCCGTTGTAGAGGTGGCCCTCGTGGAAGATGTGGCACAGCGCATCTAGGTGGCTGGTGGCGTACCCGTGGGAGGCGACAGCGAAGTAATCGGCCCCATAGCCCTCGGTGGCCGTGGCGATCATGTGGTGGGCCACCGGGCTGAGGTTGTCTGGCGCGGGCTGCGTGGGGAGCGACCGGGCGCACGAGACGGTCCGGCCGCTGCGCACGGAGGCGGCGGCGGAGGCGGTGACGGTGGGCGTGATGAGGTTGAGGGCACCCAACTCGTCGTCGTCGCCCCACCGCCCCCAGTTCGAGAGCTCCCGGTGGAGGGCCAGGACCTCCTCGGTGCGCATCGGTTGGCGGCTCATGAGCGGACAGTAGCCGGGCGGCAATAGGTTGATCCGATGACCGTCGAAGGAGAGTACGAGCCCAGTCCTTACACCTGGGTGCGCGACCAGGTGGCCGAGTACGAGGCGTCCGGAGGGCAACGGGCCAACACCCTGCTCGACACCGGGCTGGCGATCATTGTGGTCACCACCCGCGGTGCCAGGAGCGGGAAGGTCCGCAAGACCCCGGTCATGCGGGTGGAGCACGGGGGCGAGTACGCACTGGTGGCCTCCAAGGGCGGGGCGCCCGAGCACCCCGTCTGGTACCACAACCTGGTCGCCCACCCCGGGTCAGTGATGGTGCAGGACGGGCCGGCGCCCTTCGCGGTGAGCGTCCGCGAGGTCAGCGGCGACGAGAAGGCGAAATGGTGGGAGCGGGCCGTGGCGGCCTACCCGCCCTACGCCGAGTACCAGGAGAAGACCGCGCGTCAGATCCCCGTCTTCGTGGCCACTCCCGACCGCTAGTCCGGGCGATCGCTTTATCAGGCTCTACTGGCGCACGTTCGGAATGACTTCAAATGGCTGACCGCGTGCCATTTGCACGTTGGGAGGGTCAATGTCTTTCGCCATGAGTCGAAGTGAGCGTGAATCATTTCTTTCTGACGTACACGTCGGTATTCTGAGTGTGAACCAACCGCATCATGGTCCGCTCGCGGTACCCGTTTGGTACTTCTACGATCCGGGAGGTCCGGTCACCGTCGTTACTCCAGCGGATAGCCGAAAAGCCCGCTGCCTAAACGAGTCCGGTCGATTCACCCTGTGCGTCCAATCAGAGATACCGCTGTACAAGTACGTCAGCGTTGAAGGTCCCATCACCAGTGAAGGGGAACCAGCCGAGGACGCAATGCGAAGGGCACTGGCGCACCGCTACTTGGGAAAAGAGGGAGGTGACCTGTTCCTGGAAGCAACGGCTGCTCAGGCTGGCTCCGAGGTCATATACCGCATGACACCCGAGCTTTGGTTCACCTCAGACTTCAACAAAGCGCTCGGCTAAAGCAGGAGGAGAGGTGGGGAAGGAGTGTCCCACCGACCCGGCGTTCTGGACGACTCTTGGACACCCTGGTCTACGCGCATACGGGGGCAGCTTCCACTGAGGTATCGGGGTCAACGTAGGTTGTTTTCTGGCCGGGTCCAAGTCGGGTCACGGCCTAAGAGTCCCAGGGTCTGGTCGAGCATCGGTGCATCCTCCGCCACGGGAACCGCAGGACCGAATGCCGATCCTCGAGCCGCGTCCTGTCCCGGACTGAAAGTCTGTCGGACGAGGTCAAAGAGCGGCAGCAAGCTCGCACGGTCTGGTTCGAAGGGAATGTCGGTTGCCCGCGCCAAGTCCCACCCGTGAATGGTCAGCTCGCCGAATAGGACGATTCCGGCGATCTCCCCGGGAAGTTCTTGGCCTCCCACACGAGTCGTCCCGGTCCAAGCATCTGGGTGCGCCCATGCCGACACGAGCGTCTCCAGACGTTGTGGCAGAAATACTCGCCAATCAGGATGAAGGTTGGATCCGTCTCCTGCGGGGCCCATACTCGCTGACTCGCCGTCGGCTTTGACGGCAGCCCCTCCAAACGCCACCGTGAGTCCGGTTATGTGGTCAAGAAGGTCACCCACGCAATAATTACTGCAGGGGGTCGGCTCGAAGAGCACGTCGTCGGAAACCGCCTTGATCAGGGCGGACAGGTGCTTGCTGGCTGGTCTTAGGTCGATGACCGGCAAGGCGTCCTCTCGGGTCGAATCAGCTCCATGACATCGGTATCTCTGCGGTTATCATGCACTGTCGGGGATTGCCCAGTCATTCGTTGTTAATGGGTCCGAGGCGTCACACCGAGGCCGGCGTGAGTAGGGCATCGATCTGCCCGATCGCTTGTGTCATGCCTTCCTGCATACCCATGTCGAGCATCGCCTTCATCTGTGCGGTGTCGATGAAACGGGTTACGGCAGTCATTCGAGTACCCCTGTCTGTAGCTTCGAATGTCACGTAGCCGGCCATCGGCTCGACGCCGGGAGCGGGTTCGCCGTCATCGCCGGCGAGGCCGTTGGCGAAGTCAAGGCGGCGTGGCTTCTCGATGGCATCGATACGCCACCAGCCGCGAGGCGTCTCGCCGGCCGGGCCGGTCATGAAGTAGCGGGACTCGCCTCCGACGACGAAGTCGTGGCGGGTGAACGTGGCTGGAAACGTGGGTGGCCCCCACCACCGCTCGAGCTTGCGAGGATCCTCCCATACATCCCAGACGCGATCGGGGGTGGCGTCGAATTCGGCGACGAGAGTGACGGTGAGGTTCTCGACGTCCTTGGTAGTGGCGATGACGGTCATGTTTATTCTCCTTTGGGATTGGCGAGGATGTCGGCGATCCGCTTGGCGCGCTGGATCCACAGCTGCTCGTAGGCGTCGAGGAGCGTGCCCGCCTTGCCCAGTGTGGCCCGGTTGGCGTGCACGATCTGCTCGCGGCCGCGTCGCTCCTTTGTGACGAGCGTGGCTCGTTCGAGCACCGCGACGTGCTTTTGCACCGCGGCGAAACTCATGGCGTACTGGCAGGCCAACGCCGATACCGACTGCTCGTGCCGGATGGCGTGCCCGAGGATGTCGCGTCGAGTGGAATCAGCCAGGGCGCCGAAGATGCGGTCGATCTCGTCCTCCGACAGACTAATATCTACAACCATATGGTTGTAGATTAGAGGAGTCGGCCACTGGGCGCAAGTCACTCGCCCGAACTGCACGTGGCAGAGCCAAGTGATCGAACCGAAGTTCGGCATGATTGAAGGGACGTAGCGTTGTCTGTGAGCTACCGATGCGGATTGATCATGATGGCGTGCTTGCCGAAGTTTGCACCGCAGGTCTCGAACTCTGAATAGCGCGTCATTAAACGGGGTCACGCTAAGCACGATTGACAGACGCGTATTGGGGGACCTGCATCTCCCCAGATCCGTCGAACTGCGTGCGCGCGCCGCCCTACTCAAGGGGTGTTCGACGTGGGTCATTGGAGTCGAGTCTCAACCAGTTGGATCCAGCACTGTCGGAAAGGTTCTTGCTGTGGTGGTCGTCGTGGTCGTCGTCGAGCTGGTGCTCATCTGGGCCGCCAACGTCACGTCTATGAGTGCTACCACCAACAACATCGAAATCTGGACCGGTACCGTCAGCACAATCGGGACCTCCACCATCACCGGGGCCTTTTCGGGCAGCGTGACCTCGGTCGAGACCGGGCTGAATGCCCAGGAGTTCTCGGCATCTTCGGGGTCGTCAACTGTGTGGGGCAAAGACACCGGTGGGGGGATCTCCAACGCCTCGTCAACAACAGCAACCTTCCCCAAGCTCACTCCACGCGGGTCAGGCGAGTTGTACTTCGGCGACGCTGTCGAGGCCAACACCGGGTCGGCTGGAACCACGCCGGGCTTCACCTATGCCCTCACCGACAAAGCCAACGTCGTGGCTTATGACACCAAGGTGTCCTCCGCCGTACAACCCATGGCCAAGCAAAGCCCCGGCAGCGTCTCAGGCGGCTTGGCGGTGCTCATCACCGTCTCGGGCTCCTCCGCCACCCCTCATCCTACCGTCAGCGCGGTTGACAGCCTGGCCACCAAGGAGGGAAACGACACCACAACGTTGGCGGTATCTCCGGGCCATGTCGGAGACCTGCTCGTCTTGGCGGTCGAAGTCTTTTCACCGAGCATCAAGGCATCGTCAGTTTCGGGCGGTGGGGTGAGCAGCTGGACGCGGGTCGAAGGTCCTTTCACCAGTTACCCCACTATCGGTCCCGGCACCTTGAGCGACATCATCGTTGCTCTGTTCTTGATCGTCGTTCCCTTGGCGGTCATTGGGCTCGTAGTACTACTGCTGGTCCGGCGACGAAGGACGCGAGCCGCCAGCACCGCGTCATAATCGCGACCGGAACCCAAATCCGCCACCCACCTTGACGAGCGCGGGATCGGCGATCGGCGCTCAGATAGGTCTCCTACAAACCCTCGCCATTGTGCGCAGGGGGCCGGCGTCATTCGAAGACGCTTCCGGTTGATCTTCGGGGGCACCCCTGGCAACGCACAGATCGCCGAGTATGTGCGCCCCACGGGGAGTGGGTGCGCAGGGATTCTCTGCTTCGAGCCGACGGTCGCGCAACAGGTGTCACGCCGAACGGGAAGACTTACTCGGACCGATGATTAGTCGGTCGCCGTCTCGTCGGAATCTGTAGTAGTCACTGAGGTGGACAGAGCAGGAGGGACAGCCATGACCAGCGACGCAAGGGGACCCAGCCGCATTCTCGGTAGTCTGCGCTCGGAGGATGGCAAAGGGGTCGTGCGGGTCCACCATCGCTACGACACCGACATCGACGACTTGTGGGTTGCGATCACCGATCCGGCGCGCCTGGCCGGCTGGTACGCCCAGGTCGACGGCGACCTCCGCTCTGGCGGGGCAATCCACATCTACGTCCGGGCCGATGATTGGGAGGGCACCGGGCGCGTCGAAGCGTGCGAGTCACCGAGGCGGTTGCTGGTGACGACGAGGGAGTCGGACGAGTCCTGGCAGAAGGGTCAGGGCATGCCGCCGCACGACGCGACCATTGAGGCAACGCTCGCGGCCGATGGTGGGCACACGGAGTTGGTGATCGAGGTGAAGGGCATGCCCCTCGAGGCAGTTGCCTTCTACGGCGTCGGATGGCAGATCCACGTCGAGAACCTCGCTGCCTACCTCGCCGGGCGCGAGCGAGGCGACAGCGAGGCCCGCTGGGATGATCTTCTCCCCGGATATCAAGCGTTAGCGGCCGCGATCGGCTAGCACACGGCCGGCGAAGTGAGACACCCTCGGCTGGAGTCCGCATCAGCCCACTCGCACTTCCAATAACGGGCCCCAGACGCATAGTGTGCGCAGGGTGAGTACCTCCTACTGGCGTGGTGCCGCCGAGGACGAGGCCATGCAAGACGAGCACGGCTTCATATGGAAGGCGATGCTTGACACCATCGACAGCGACCTGGCTGGGCGCCGAGTACTCGACGCCGGCTGTAACCGTGGGGGATTCCTGCGCCTGCTCGTCGATGTCGAGGGTATCGCCGAGGGCTATGGATACGACCCCGCATCGGGCGCCATCACAGACGCCCGCCGTCTCGCCGGTGACAGACCGCTCACCTTCGATGTTGCCGATATCGTGCCCGACGGGTGGGGCGACTTCGACGTGGTCTTCAGCCATGAGGTCCTCTACCTGCTAGATGACCTCCCCACCCATGCGGCGAGCCTCTTTGGCGCCCTGAAGCCCAGCGGGTCCTACTTCGCGGTCATGGGTGTTCACAAAGGGAGCCCGTTGATGTCGGCGTGGCATGACGAGAGCGCAGTCGAGCTGGGCCTTCCGCGGCTGTACGAACTCGACGAGGTCGCGAGAGACTTCGAGGGCGCCGGTTTCTCGGTATCGGTGGCCAACTTGAAGCTGGGGTTCATCCCGGTGTCGGCGCATCGGCATGGGCACGACCATCGGAGTGACCTTCTCGCCTGGTTGGACTATTACGGCCGGGAGAAGGTCTTGCTGCGGTTTACTCGACCGGACTCCTAACCGAGCGCTCGAGCGGATGCCTGCCAGCCTCCCACCTTCCCATTGTATTGCGCTACCTCTCGGCCGAGATCTCACTGAGTCTGGACGACCTGGCGTGGTTGATGATCATCGTGTCGGACAATGTGGCGACGGCGCTCTTGCTGCTAGAGATCGGAGGACCCGAGGCGGTCAACAAAACCATGGCTGACCTCGGACTCCCGACCGGTCGCTTGTCCAGTTTCGAAGAGATGTGGGAAGGAGCGCCGTTTGGGACCGCGACTCCCCGTGACCTGGCGGAGGCATATGTCCACCTCGACGAGCGGTGCCGAGAGAAACTCGCTCGTCAACAGGATCTCATCGGTCTACCCCGACTCTTGGAGCAGTCACCGTACGCGGTCGACCTCGGCTTCACAATGCCCGTGCGGGTCTTCAACAAGACCGGCGTTGGGCCGACGACGTTCATCGACTCGGGGCTGTTCGAAACGGACTCCGCACGCTGGGTCGTTGCCGCCATGGCGTCAGAGCAACCAGGGCCGACGATTCGACCCGACGACCCTGCGCCGTCTGCATTCGGCGAGATTGGAAACTTTCTCTATCGTGCCTGGCACAGCCCTGCTGGTGGTGACGGCATTTCGTAGAACACGACACCGGGCAGGCGATGTGGGACAGGTCCACCCCGTCGACGATCCCTCGCCGACAAGAGGGTCATTGGCCGCCCCACTCATGGCGTTCGATCTCGAAGAGCGAAGCTCGCAATGTTCCGCGTCGCGCGTTGGCTGGTATGTCTACCTCCCGGATCAATTTCATTCCGAGGCGCTCTGCAACCCTCACTGAAGCTGGGTTGTCGGACTGCGGGACAGAGCAGACTCGATCCAGCTGGAGTGTCCAGAAGGCCTGATCGAGGGCTGCGGTGGCACCCTCGGTGGCGTATCCCAGTCCCCAGGCAGACGGTGAGAACCTCCATCCCACTTCGACGGCCGGAAGGATCTCAGGAAGAAACATCGGTACCGAGAGACCCACGTAACCCACCATTGATCCGGTCGAGAGCTCCCTCGCGACCCAGCAGCCGAACCCGCAGGTATCCCACTCTTGGAGCTGGGCATCGAGGAACGCCTCGGTCTCTGTGTAGGTGAGGCCACGTCCGTAGGGGAACTGCCATACCTCGGGTTGAGAGAACACCTCGGCCAATTCGCCGAGATCAGTGAGCTGAAAGCGACGCAGATCGAGACGTGAGGTCGCAACATCGGGGAGCGGATCAGCGATCGAGGGTGCGTTGTGCCCACTACTCACGCAGCAATCTTGCCAGCACCCGGCGCCACCCGTTCACGCTGCACCAATTGTCCGGAGCGACCCCAGAGGAGCACCAAACGGGGACCCGATCCCTGGTCGGTATCGGCACGTGCCGCCCGGTCCACTTGGATACAACATGCGTACGGGATCCCCAAGTATCGGAAGACCGGTCTGCGCGGAACCAGAATTTCGCATTTGCCTCTGAGTCCCCGTCTAGCTACGGTCACGCTCAGGGCTGGGGCGGCCAGCCTTCTGGGCGGAGGTGGCGTATGCGGCGGCGACTGCGAGCATGGCGGTGGATGGCATTGTCCGCTGCAGCAGCGGCGCTCTTCAACGTCGTGGCGGCCGGGGGCACCTCGTCCACGCAGTTGACAGCCAGTGCCAGCGTTGGCGCTGGGTGTGAATCGAGCCGATCGGCGGTCGTCTTCGACGGCAAGGGCACCATCGTGAGTGCCACGTCCCCGGTGGTGCCGTGCCTCACGACGACCGGTTACGGCGGGGCGGAGACGCGGGTGGTGGTGACCAGCGACGGGACTCTCGTCTACGAGCCAGCCATCCTCACACCGGGAGTGGCCGGCACCGCCTACGGGGCCGGCATGCCCGGGCCGCAACCCAGCACCCAGGTGAGCCCTGGCGGGCTGGCCGTGAGCCGTGGCGATGGAGCGACATGGAGCTTCGTCGAGCCAGCCGGTCAGACCTGGGTTCCTCAAGACGACCAGCTTTACGCCGATCGCTCCACCGGTTGGCTCTACTACTATGCGTTGAGCCCCGATCCCGTCCCCCAAGCCGGTACTTCTCTCCAAGACCAGCTCCCCGCCGGCAATGCCCAGCTCATGGCCAGTCCCGACGACGGAAAGACGTGGTACCACACGGCGCTACCGGGCTACGTCGAGTCCGAGAACCCTCGCTTCACTTCCGCCCCGGCACCGGCCGTCCAAGCCCGGCCCACCAACTTCGCCGGCGCCCCTGACGTCGTCTATTGGTGCGGCAACAACGCGCTCTTCACCTGGGAGGCGAACGAGGTCGTCGCCGGCGTCCAGCCGGTGCCGAGCTACCGGGCCTGTTACCGCTCGCTCGACGGCGGGACGTCCTGGCATTTTGACTCGATCCTGTTCTCCACCCCCGTTCCCCAGCACAGCCAATGCGGTACCAACGGCGAGACGTTCAACGCCTCCGACGGCAACTATCCCCAAGGCGCTCCCGACGGCTCGCTCTATGTGCTCGTCTCTTGCGGCACCACTACCTTCCTCGCTCGCAGCGTCGACGAGGGACAGACTTGGCCGGTCATCATCAATGCCGACGGAACACCGAGGACGGTGCCCGCCGACGGCGAGTTGCGCGTCGATCCCAGCGGGAACCTCTATCTCGTGGCCCAGAACGGCGACGCCCTCGACCTGTGGACGAGCAGCGACCAAGGCCAAAGCTGGAAGGGCCCCGAGGACATGACCGTCCCGGGCTCGAGCAACGTCCTGCAGTGGTTCATGGCCGAAGCCGGCAACGGGGAAGTGGCGGTGTCGTACCTGGCCGACGCCGCCTCGGGGACCGGCTACGACGGCTTTGTGAGCGTCACACTGGACGGGCTCAGCTCCAGTCCCAGCTTCTACGGCACCACCCTCGACGACCCGAGCACCCCGGTATACGCGGGGACGCCGCCCGCGGCCAGAGACGACTTCGTCGGGGTGGACATCGGGCCGGATGGCACGCCATGGGCAGCCTTCTACGGCTCGTGCTCGAGCGGAGACACCGATCCGGCATGTGCCGGCCAGTCGGGCGATCCCGAAGCCAACAAGGCGTTCATCGGCCATCTTCTCTTGAGTGGGTTGGCGTCGACTTCCTGAGCAATCCCCAGATTTCAGCGGTTCGCGGCGTTTCTCACGGCACAGCTACTGCGGCCCCGGGGCGAGATCTCACCGCCTTGACAACTAGGCCGGATGCGAATCCGTGGCACCGAAACCGGCCAAGACCAAATCTCTTGCTAAACACGAAGAGGGGAGCCGAGCAGGGCTCTGAGCGGGTCAAGTGCGGCGGCGACGGGCACTTCGAGGTGGGTATCAACACCACCCGTCACAGCCCGTGCAGCTTCTACGATGGTCATGGCCATCCCTTTCTCTCTTAACTGGTTGAGGGGTGGCACGGCCGTTCCGGATCGGAGCGACGGGCGGTCCGGCTTGTTCGAGCAAGCCGGACCATCACCCTTCTTCGGGACGGGACGTGCCGTATCCATGCTGTTGCTAGAAGAACTCGGCCGACGACACCCGAAGGTGTCTCACGACTTCAAGTCAGGCCGAGTCTCCTAGTGCTCCCGAACATATTGGGGGCCAGCAACAAAACGGTGGATCCTCAAGGGAAGTCCAAACCATTATGAATGTACTGGGCTACCCCGTGAGATTGCCGAGATCCGGCGGCAGGGTTGACCGGTGAAACTCGTCCCGAGACGACCTTGACAGATGACACTCCAAGTCAGGTGATGCGTACCAGGGCGACCTTGGCGACAGCCGATAATGGAGGCATGACCGATGGCGCCGTTATCCGCATGTGGCGGGCACAGTGGATCTCGTTTCCCGTCATCTCCTACGTGTGCGGCCTCATAGCGGGCATCGTTACCCTGGTCCTGGCGCCATCGGTACTGACCTCGACGCAGCGTGACTACACCACTGGCGGCGTGATGTTCATCATCGTTGGAATCGGCTTTCTGGTGGAGTGTGGGTTCTGTTTGATCGCTCCGGCATTCCGAGTCGAAGAGCTCGGAGGGGGTCATTTCATCTTCTATGCCCGGCGCCGCACTCTGACAGTCGCGCCTGGCGCCGTGCGCTCAGTTAGGTGCGTCTGGATGGACCCAAACCGCCTTATCCCGATGCGCCTCCGCTCCACCAGCGGAAGCATCTTCATTGCTCCACGGATGAACGATATGGAGGGGCTCTACAAGGCCCTATCCGATGCGAATCCCGAGGCTGTGATCACCAGCCCACTAAGCATCACGTCCCGTGGACTCATCCCCCGAGACTTATCCGCCCACCGTCCCGGGGACTGGGCTAGGCGTGTTGGTTTCCAGCTCTGAATCGGCAACAGGGGATCATGGTCTTTCGAGGATCACGTCGAAGTCCTTCCGCCAGCTCGCGCCGGCATCGTCGGATGCGTCCCAATGGCCCTCGATCCGTGCTGGCGTGACCGTGGCAGTGAAGCGTTGATGGAAGTCCGGATCCTGTCGCAGCAAAGTCAAGGTGTCCCCGGCAAACGTCGCGTGGAACACTCGAGAGGTCGGCCTCGGGTCGTGATACAGCGCCACGAGCTCGCCGTTCGCGTCAGATCTCCCAAACACGAAATGCCAAAGTGGTTCCCCTTCGAGGTTCGCCTCCAACTCGATGAACGCATCACCGAGCCATCGGGCGCTGGCTCTGCCGTGTTGTTGGACATCGAGAGACTCTAGAAACCAGGCGTTGGTCAGCGTCAAGGACCATTCCCCGATCAGGTCATCTAGGGGTTCTAGGGCTGGGTTACGCATAACAGGAAAGTAATCGCCTCTACTCGTTTGGGGCGAGGCTGGGACCCCGAGGTAGCTGCACCTATGGGGGAAGTTTGCCGCGTCACCAACCTTCAGACTGCGCGGCGGCGGACAACCCAGACGGTCACGGCGATGAGCAGCAACGACAGCGCGAGCAGCCATCCGCCCTCTATCCACTGGAAGGCCCAGAACCGGCTGGCCGGCTGATAGCTGGTCAACTGCGTGTAGCCGTGCTGGGCAAAGCATTGCCCGAGGGTTGCCTGCGACGGCTTGCCCAGGGGCCCCACCGGAATGGCAGCGCAGCGCTGGACGAGGTCGGGGGGGGCGTCCCTCCAGCCGCTGAACGCGAACTGGCCGCCCTTGGTCCACCACTGGCGATAAATCCATGCGGAACCGGGCACGTTCACTTTGGTGGTGAGCAGAGGCGTCAGATAGTGCTGGCGCAGGACGTTTGCGGTCACGAGAGCGAGTCCGGTGTAGACGGCCAGGGTTGCGACTATCGCGGGGACGACCCGACGGATGAGCAAGCCGGCGAGGGCGCCGATCGCGAAGGCGACCAGCGTCGAGGCGGCGAACGCGACCACACGCAGGTCGAACAGGGCGGGAGAGAACGGAGACGCCTCGGAGAGGGACAGGGATTGGTTGCCCGTGCCTAGGTATGGCTGGTAGTACCAGGACAACAGCACGCTGATGACACCGGCCGCGGCGGTCACCACGACAGCGAGCATCACCAGCTTGGCGAGCGTCCAGCGCCACCTCCCGAAGCCCTGGGTCCAGGCGTAGCGGAAGGTGCCGGTCTCGAGCTCTCGGGCCACCGCCGGCGCCCCGATGAACGCCCCAATCAGCGCAGGCACTGGCTGAAGTGCGTAGCCGCCCTGCAGAACATGGTTCATGAAGTTGAAGTGCGTGATCAGGTCAGCGCAGGCAGATGAGGCCGGGTTGCAGGTGGTCGCAGCAGCGTATGCGTGGTGCAATTGAAGGCCGACGATCCACACGTACACCGCCAGCGCGCCCAGCGCCACGGCCACGCCGGCCAGCGCGAAGCGGTGCTGTCGCCAAGTGACCCAAGCCATCCGTCGCCACGGCACCAACCGCCGGCTCGCGTCCTCCTCCGGACGTACGTGTACGGTCAGCGTGGTCATTTCGTTACCTCCGACACTTCGGTGTCCCGGCGGCGGGCCGGGCCGGGGAGCGCCGCGGCCCAGGGCTCTCGCAGGTAGGCGAGTGTGAGTTCTTCGAGGCTCACCGGGTGCTCCTCCCACCCCGGCGGCACTGGGTCGGCGCTCCCGTTCGTCCTTATCAACAGGTGAACCTGGGCCTCAGCGCGCCAGGCGTGCACCACGCCCAGTCGTTCCGTGCACCTGTCGGCTTCGGCGGCCGGGCCGGTCAGCACGCGGTGACAGGCGAGCAGGTCGTCGACCTCTCCGGCCATCTGGACGCTGCCGCCTGAAAGCAGAATGAGGTAATCGGCCACCCGCTCGAGCTCGGCCAACACGTGCGAGGACAGCACCACGGACACGCCGTCATCGACCATGGCGGTCATCACCTTGGCCATGAAGTCGTGGCGGGCCAGTGGGTCGAGCATCGCCATCGGCTCATCCAACACAAGGAGCCGCGGCCGCCGTGCCAGCGCCAGGCTCAACGCGACCTGCGCCTGCTGACCACCGGACAGCTTGCCCGCCTTGCGCTTCAACGGGATGCCCAGTTCGCCCAGCCGAGCCTCGGCGTAGCCCTGGTCGAAGTGCCGGTTCAGGTTACGGGTCAGGTGGAGCATGTCGGCGACGGACAGGTTCTTATACAGAGGCACGTCCTGGGCGACAAACGCAATGCCGTCGAGCGCGGCCGGCGACCCGGGCCGCGTGCCGCCGAGGACGGCGACGGAGCCCGCGGTCGGGTCCGTAAGGCCGACCGCCAGGTTCAAAAGGGTGGTCTTGCCGGCGCCGTTCGGTCCGACCAGAGCGGCCACGCGCCCCTCGGGAATGGCCAGTGTGCACTCGCGCAACGCCCACGTGCTGCCGTAGCGTTTCCCGAGGGCGCTGGCTTCGATGATGTTCATGCGACACCCTCCGTTTCGCTGCTTGCCGGACCGCGGCGACCGCCGGAGCTGACGCGGTGTTCACGAAAATCCCGCAACACGCTGGTGAACAGCGCCACGATCCCGTCGTCGTCCAAGCCGGCCGTGTCGGCGGAGGTCAGCCAGGCGAGCAGGGAGCGGCGTAACCCGGTCAGCTCGGGGAGCGCAACCTGACGGACCGTCGCCTGGATGAACGTCCCCTGGCCCGGTCGTCCGGTCGTCAGGCCCTTGGTCTCCAGCTCCCGGTAGGCCTTCGACACTGTGTTCGGGTTGATGGCCAGCAACGCGACCACGTCCCGGACCCTGGGGAGCTGGTCGCCGGGTTTGAGATAGCCGAGACGGAGCGCGTGCTCGACCTGCTGGACGAGCTGGAAGTAGGTCGGCACGCCAGAGGCGGGGTCGAGCCGGAACTCGATCGGCGACGCCGGGACGCGGCCCCCCCCAGGGGAAGCGTTCGCCCCACCGACCGGGTTTCTGTTCCCTTTTCCTATTGCCATAGTAAAAGAATATAGAACCCGAGTCCGTTCTGTCAATGCCCGGTCGGACTGACGCCGGTAGTCGCCCTCGTCGCCCCACGGTGAACCGGAGGTGGAAACGCCCGAGGAGGGCCGCTGATGCACGAGCTCCTTCGGCGAGCTGTTTGACTCCGGCGAGATCGCGCTCGGTCGGCGGTCTCGAGAAGGTTCAGGTGCCCCACTTTGACGCCGTCATATCCAAGTGGGGCATGACCTGAAGTGCCTGAGTGGGCGCACGCAACTTTCGCGAGCGCAAGCCACCACCAGATGCCGCTGACGTTCAGGTGTCAGACGCTCCTGGTGCTACCGCTCCCCGGTACCACGTGAAGGGCGCCTTATCAGCCGGCGCGCATCCGGTTGTTCTTCGGATGGTGTTCCACCTCGGCCAGGCCCAGCGCCTCCATGAGCGGCGGGATGTACATGCCCACTCGGCCCCGCAGGCCCTTCTTCAGCCCGTACCACCCTCCGATGGGGTTGGACGGCGAGCGTGCCCAGGCCTCGACCGTCCTTTCCTTGGGTGTCTTCTGCTCGTCGGCCGAGCCCAGCTCGACCCAGTCACCCTGGGCGCGCAGGAATTCCTGCAAGTCCTTGAGGCAGCGGGAGTCGTAGTGCAGGACGGTCTTGCCCACGGTGCAGACGAGGATGAGCACCCCGTCCTTCTCGTCCTTGTGCATGGTGTACTGCGACGTCCCCGGAGGCGTGGACAGCTGCCACGGGTCGTCCTTCGTCCCACTTCCACCGGCCATGTCAGCCTCCTCTCACCGGTCGCGCCGAGCTTGGGGACGCGCCCCGGGGCTCCGCGAAGGCGCGCACCAGGTCGGCCCTCCAGGCGGCCAGGTCGGGTTCGAATTCGGTGGCTGTCTTGCCCAGGCGGACGACGATGAGGTCGAGGGTGGGGCAGAGGGTGATCGACTGGCCCTCGTAGCCGGCGGCGCGGAAGGTGCCCAGGGTGTCGCCCGCCACCCCCCACCAGTGGGCGCCGTAGGGGCCGTCGTCGGGTTCCACCGAGACCATGGTCCGGCCCTGGTCGACCCAGCTCCGGGGAAGGAGGCGGACGCCGTCCCAGGTGCCGTCGCGCAGGTAGAGCAGACCGAAGCGCGCATAGTCGCGCGCCGTGGCCCGGAGGTATGAGGAGGCGACCCAGGTGCCCGCCTCGTCGAACTCGGGGTCGGCGCTGGCCATGCCGATGGGCCCGAAGAGGCGGTTGTGCAGGAAGCGGGCGTAGGGCTCGCCCGGACCGACGATGCGGGCGACCAGTGCCGAAATGATGTTGGTCGTCCCCGACGAGTAGTTGAAGCGCGTCCCGGGTGGCGCGGCCAGCGGCCGGTCGGCGGCGAAGTGGGCCATGTCGCCCTGACCCTCCCCGAACAGCATGGTGATGGTGTCGGAGACCCGCTCGTCGACGTAGTCCTCCACGAAGTCGAGCCCGTCGCGCATGGCCAGCAGCTGGGTCACGGTGATGGCATGGCGGGGGTCGGCGGGGTCGGCCCACTCCGGCACGTCGGCCAATGCCTCGGGGTCGAGCTTCCCGTCGCCGGCCAGCAGGCCGACGGTGGCGTGCAGGAACGACTTGGCCATGGACCAGCTGAGCAGCGGGGTCCCAGCCGTGACCGGTTCGGGAGGCCGGTCGAAGTGCTCCAGGGCCCCGTGGTAGCGCTCGGCCACCAGCCGGCCCTGGTGGATGACCGCGACGGCGAAGGTGGTGGCCAGCGGGCCCCCGTCGTCGCAGGCCCTCTCCAGCAGGGGTCCCAGGTCGACACCGCGGGGCGGGTCACCGGTGGGCCACGCCGCGGTGGGCCACGGCACCCCGTCGGGCTGGGGGGGCAGGGGGAGCAGCGGGGTCATGGGGCGGCCAGCAGCGCGTCAACGGTCAGCCCGTCGGGCAGGGGAACCAGGCCGCGCCCGCAGAGGGCCCGCACGATGCCCTCCCAGGCGGGCCGCCGGGCGATGAGTCTCCGGAGCTCGGCCGCCGCCTCGTCCACCCGGCCCACACCGATCAGGGCCCCGACGTAGCTCAGTAGGAGATTCTCCTCGCCGGGCAGCAGGGCCAGGCCGGCCTCCGCTCCGGCCAGCGCGGCGGCGGCGTCGCCCCGCACCAGTGCCTCCTCGGCCTGGTCGCACAGGTGGTACGCCTCGGCCACCGAGACCAGCCGGGCCAACTCCCCGAGGGGGTCCGGATGGTGGTCCACCCGGACGTCGACCAGGACGCCCTGCCACGGGTGTGCCTGGATTGTGCCCTCGACCACGATAAGTGCGGCCGACATGACGCCGCGGGCGTCGCCTCCCTGGCCCTCGGCCGCTACCAGCCCGGCCACCAGGCGGTGGGCCAGCGAGCCGGCGGACGCCTCGAAAGCCGCCGCCATGGCCTCGCAGACCCCGGGTCCCGCCATCATGTTGGCCTGGGCGCTGTAGCCGTCGCCCCGGGCGTGGCTGATGTGGTCGATGCACAGGGAGCCGGTGAACGAGGCCACCTCGCCGTCTGCGGCCACGAGCCCGACCTGGCGTACCTCATTTCCGGGATCGGCGGCACGTACCTGCGACAGGGCCGCGGCGGCCGAGGAGCCCGCGGCGAGCAGGTCCAGGCAGCGGGGCCCGTAACCGGGATCGACCATGGACTGGGTGGCCACCGCGCCGACCCCGGCCCGGGCCCAGGGGAGCACCGCGCCCAGGGCGAAGTAGCAGCTCTGGGCGGCCACACCCAGCTGACCGGTCGCCGCATCGCGGGCGACCAGGGAGTAGGTCATCTCACCGTGGAGAGGAACTGCAACAGGGCGGCGTTGACCTCGTCAGGCTTCTCCTGCTGCACCCAGTGGCCGGCCCCCTCCACGGTGGTGGCACCGCGGAAGTCGGGGAGGACGCCCGCCATGGCTTCGGCCGCGCCCGGCATCATGAGATTGACAGGGTCCAGAGATCCGGTGATGAAGCCGGTGGGCATGGTGTAGATCGACGGCTCAATATCCTTGCTGCGGGCCCAGTTGGCGTCCATGTTCCGGTAGAAGCTGACCGGACCGAAGAAACCGCTCTTCTTGAACGCCTCGGCGTAGACGTCGACGTCGTGCTCGGTGAGCCAGGCCGGGAGCGTGGTCGGGGCCGGCGGCAGGATGTCCATGAAGCGGGTGCCCTCGCGCGGGGCATCGACGGCCAGGGCGTTGGCGTGGGCCATGCTCTCGCCCCCGGCGGCATAGAGCATGGTGCGCAGGAAGTGCCGCGGGTCGGCCTCGAATTCCGCCTCGGCCGGCCCGACCGGTTGGAAGTACAGCATGTAGAAGAACTTGTCGGCGAAGATCGCCTCGAAGATCTCGGTCGGTGGCGCCGGGGCCTGCGAGTAGGGGACGCTCATGTTGAAGAGCGACGAGACCCGCTCAGGGTGCAGGCGCCCCATCTCCCACACCACCATGGCCCCCCAATCGTGGCCCGAGAAGGTCGCCTGGGTGTAGCCGTAGTGGTCCAGCATCCCGCACAGGTCAGCGGTCAATTGGTCGGACCCATAGGCGTCGACTTCTTTGGGCGCCGAACTGCCCCCGTAGCCGCGCAGGTCGGGGGCCAGGACGCGGTAGCCCGCTTGGCCCAGGGCCCCCAATTGGTGGCGCCAGGAGTACCACAGCTCGGGGAAGCCGTGGCAGAGGACGACGGGCGGGCCGTCGGGCGGGCCGGCGGTGGCGACATGCAGCACCATCCCGTTGGCCGGGACCTGCTCGTGGACGATGTCGGTGCGGGGCGTGTCATCAGACATGGGAGGCCTTAGTGGCTTTCTCCTCGTGGTGCTTCTGAATGGCCGACATGACGGCATTGCCGGCGGCGCCGATGAACTCGGGGCGGTTTTCGGCCGCCCAGTCCCGGCTGGCCGTCAGCTTGTCCGACGAGCCTTGGAACCGGGGTGCCACATAGCGGGCCATGAGCTCGTAGGAGTGGAGGGTGGCCGCGGTGTCGGCCCACTCGTGGCCCATGAGGAGGAAGGTGCCGAACCCCTTGGATTGCTTCTGCAGCCGGTCCACCTGGGCGACGGCGTCCTCCACCGTGCCGATGACGGCGAAGCCCGAGGCGTTGAGGGCATCGACCAGTGATGTGAAGTTGGTGGTGTCGGGGGCGAGCGGGAGGGCGGCCACCCGCTGGAAGTAGTCCACCCACTCCTCAAGGCCGAAGGCCACGTCGGCGATGGCCTGCTCCTTGGTGTCGGCGATGTGCATGGGCCCGACCAGGCGCCACTTGGAGCGGTCCACCGTGGTGCCGAATTCTTCGGCTCGCTCGTCCATGACGTCCCAATGCGCACCCAGCACGTCGAAGCCGCCGGCCGAGGTGGCCCCGATGGAGAGCAGGCTGCAGCCGAACCGCCCCGCCGCCCGGGGCCCGGCCGGGGACACCTGCGCCGCCACGGCCACCTCGGGGAAAGGGCGCTGCAGAGGCAGCATCTGGAGTCGGGCCTTGACCAGCTTGAACCAGTCTGTCTCCATGGTCACCGTCTCACCGGAGAGCAGCAGCAGGATGGCTTCGAGCGACTCCTCCATCATGTCGCGCTGCTTGGCCGGGTCGATGCCCATCATGAAGGCGTCCGAGGGGAGAGCGCCGGGGCCGACGCCGATCATCACGCGCCCCCGGGTCAGGTGGTCGAGCAGGACCATGCGGTCGGCCAGCATGAAGGGGTGGTGGTAGGGCAGCGAGGACACCCCGGTGCCCAGCTTGATGTGTCGGGTGCGCTGGGCCGCGGCGGCGATGAAGACCTCGGGCGAGGCGATGATCTCGTAGCCGGCCGAGTGGTGCTCGCCGAACCAGGCCTCGTCGAAGCCCAACTCGTCCAGGTGCTCAATCAATTGCAGATCGCGCTCCAGGGCCAACGTCGGGTTCTGGCCCACCGGGTGGAACGGGGCCAGGAAGATGCCGAACTTCAGGTGGTCGGCGGCGGGGAGTGTCGTCATGTGCTCGGCGGGTCCTCTCTTCGTTGCGGGCGGTGCGGGCGAACTCTAGGGGTTCACCAGGATCTTGCCGTGCTCGCCGGGGGTGCGCAGGGTCTCGAAGGCCCCGGGGGCGCCGGCCAGCTCGACCGACGAGGTCACCAGGAGATCGGCCCCCGGCACGCCCGCTCCCAGGCGCTCCAGGGTGGCGGCGAATTCGGCCGGGTTGTAGCCGAAGGAGAAGCGGAACTCGATCTCCTTGGTCACCGCCATGAACGGCTCAATGGTGTCCGAGTGCATGCACACCCCGACCACCACGATGCGGCTGCGGGGCGGGGCGTCGGCGATGAGGGACTGCAGCATGCCCGGCACGCCCACCGCCTCAAAGATGACCGGGTCGGTGATGGCCCCGCCGAACATGGCGGCGCCGGCCCGCTCCATGACGGTCCGCGCCACCCCGAAGGCGGCCCAGCGGTCGTGCGGCGACTCGGTGCCCGGGTCGATGACCTCGTCGGCCCCGAACGCTTCGGCCAGGCGCCGCCGGGTCGGGGCGAAGTCGGCGGCCAGGACGGGGCCGTGGCCCCGCCCCTTGAGGGCGGCGATGACGGCCAGGCCGACCGGGCCGCACCCGACGACCAGGCAGGGCTGCCCCACCTGCAGCCCGGCCAGCCCGACGGCGTGCTCGCCCACGGCGAGCGGCTCGGTGAGGGCGGCCAGGCTGGTCGGCAGCGAGTCGGGCACCGGCAGGAGGAGCATCTCCTGCAGCACCATGTGCTCGGCTAGCGCCCCGGGGTAGTGGTTGGAGTAGCCGATCTGCTCGACCCCGGTGGATCCCACAATGATGGGCACCGAGCAGACCCGGGTCCCGACCGGCAGGGTGCCGGCCGTGTCGGGGCCGTGCTCGACGATCTCGGCGCAGAACTCGTGGCCGAAGACGCAGTCCGCCGCCGGGTCGAGGGAGGGGACGCCCACGGAGTCCATGAGCCCGGTGAAGTGGGCGAAGTCCCCCAGTGCGTGCAGGTCGGACCCGCAGATGCCGGCGGCCAGCGAGCGCGCCACGACATGGCCCGATCCCGGCGTCGGGTCAGCTACCTCCCCGACCACCAGCTGTCCACCCCTGGTCACGGCAGCCCGCATGTCAGCTCCCCAGCCCGGACCGATCGACTGCCGCCCGGATCGTCGCTACGTTGGCCCGGTGAGTTTCACACACCACGCGGCGGGGCGCCCCTTCGAAGGGCAGGTGGCGCTGGTCACCGGGGCCGCCCGCCCCCGCAGCATCGGGCGCGCCACCGCCCTCGAGTTGGCCCGGGGTGGTGCCGCCGTGGCCTGCCTCGATATCGCCCGCCCCTACGCCGACGCCCCCGCCCACGGCACGGCCAGCGGGGACGACCTGGCCCACCTGGCGGCCGAGATCGGCCTGCTGGGCGGTCCGGTGGTCACGGTGACGGCCGACGTGGCCGATGAGGAAGAGGTGGAGGCGGCCGTGGCCCGGGTGAGCGACGAGTTGGGGATGATCACGCTGGTGGCCAACATCGCCGGCGGCAGCGGCCCCGGGTTCGGCCTGGGCCCGCTGCTCAACGTGCCCGCCGCCGAGTTCCGCCAGGTGCTCAACGTCAACGTGGTCGGGACCTGGCTCGTCTCCAAGGCCTGCGCCACCCGCATGGTCACCGCCGGAGTGGGCGGGCGCATCTGCAACGTCTCGAGCCAGGCCGGCAAGCGCGCCTTCCCCTTCCTCGGGGCCTACTGCGCCGCCAAGGCGGGCGTGATCCTGCTCACCCAGACCATGGCCGCCGAGCTGGGGCCGCAGGGGATCGCGGTGAACGCGGTGTGCCCGGGGACAGTGGACACGGACCTGATCAACAAGGACTCCATGTTCGAGAACATCATGGGAGGCCCCGGCGGGCTGGCGTCCTACATCGCCCGCGAAATTCCGCTCGGCCGCCTGCAGAGTGCCGAGGAGATCGCCAGCGCCATCTGCTGGCTTCTCTCGGACTCGGCCCGGGGAGTCACCGGCGAGGCGCTGAACGTCAGCGCCGGGCAGACGATGGTCTAGGAGGAGCGCCCGCGCCATGCCCATCCTCGAGCCCCGCCACGACCTGGCCCATCCCGTCGAGGGCGACGCCGCCTGGAGCGAGTCGTACTACTTCAACGCCTACGACCCGGCCACCGACTCGGGCTTCTTCACCCGCATCGGCATCCGCCCCAACGAGGGGACGATGGACGTGGGCATGTCGGTCTGGCTCCCCGGGGGCGAGCTGGCCGAGTACCGCTGCGTCAAGGAGCAGCACACGATGGTCGACACCGTGCTCGAAGTCGGCGCCGTCCGCTACGAAATGCTGGAGGCGCTGCAGTCCTGGCGGCTCACCATGGACGCCGAGGCGGGCGCCCGGGCCTGCACCCGGGGCGACGGCGCCCCGCACCCGGTCCAAGTCGCGCTCGACGTCCGCTTCGACGGGGTCACCCGGGCCATCGGCACCGACGGCCAGTCGGGGGCCGGACCGGAATGCGCCGGGCCGCAGTCGGCCCAGGCGGCGGCCGCTTCGGGCACGGTGGGCAAGGGGCACCTGGAGCAGGCCGGACGATGGACCGGCTGGCTGGAGGTGGACGGCGTGCGCCACCCCTGGCAAGGGGCGCGGGGGAACCGCGACCGCTCCTGGGGGCCGCGCCGGTGGGGTGGGCCGAAAATGTGGCGCTGGTTCTCCATCAACATCAGCGGCGGGAGCGACACCGGTGTGGAAGCGTCCGGTGGGGAGGACGTGCACTTCGGGGGGATCCGCCTCGGCACCGACGCCGGCGACCTGCACCGGGGCTGGGTGTGGGAGGGCGGGCGCGCCACCTCGGTCGCCGAGTGGCGCGTCCGGACCGAGGTGGCCGCCGACGGCGTGACCCACAAGGTGGTGCACCTCCAAGTGCTCGACAAATCGGGGCGCCTCCACGAGTTGCGGGGTGACGTGCTGCGGGTGGCCGACATCGGCCGGGCCGGCGGCACCATGGTCAACGAGGGCCTGTCTCGCTGGACCTACGAGGTCCCCGGTGCCGCGCCGCGTACCGGTTACGGCATCTGCGAGTACCTGCACCAGCTCGACGACAGCGGGAGGCCTGTCGTCCCGGTCGCCTAGGCGATGACAGGCCGGCTCACCGTCGAGGAGGTTGCCGGCGCGCTGGAGGAGTATCTCGGCGGCGAGGTCCTCGGCCTGCGCCGCCTCTCCGGTGGCGCCTCGCGCGTGACCTCCTCCTTCGACCTGCGGGTGGGTGACCACGTACGCCCCCTCATCCTCCAGCAGGACCGCGGGGACGGGGTGGCCCAGAGCGGCCGCGTGCGCACCGAAGAGGCCTTGCTGCGGGCGGCCCGGGCCGCCGGCGTGCCGGTGCCCGAGGTGGTGGCCCGCGGTGAGCACGACCAGCTCGGTTCGGGTTGGCTGGTGGTCGAACGGATGGAAGGGGAGACCATCCCCCGCAAGATCCTGCGCGATCCCGAGTGGGCCGGTGCCCGCTCCGCGCTCACCGTGCAGTGCGGCCGGGCCCTGGGCGCCATACACGGCATCGACCCCGAGGGGATTGAGGGGCTGGCGCCGGCTGACCCCCTGCGCGACCCGTTGCCCTTCTGGGATGCGTTGGGCCAGGTCCGCCCCACCCTGGAATTCGGGGCCCGCTGGCTGGCCGCCCACCGCCCCGCCGAGGGGCGCCGGGTGACGGTGCACGGCGACTTCCGCACCGGCAACCTCCTGGTCGGCCCCGACGGGTTGCGGGCCGTCCTGGACTGGGAGCTGGCCCACGCCGGCGACCCGGCCGAGGACATCGGGTGGCTCAGCGCGCCGGCCTGGCGCTTCGGCGGGAGCGGGGAGGTGGGTGGCTTCGGCACGCTGGACGAGCTCCTGGCGTCCTACACCGCGGCCGGAGGAGAGCAGATCGACCATGCCCGGGTGCGCTGGTGGCAGGTCTATGCCACGGTCAAGTGGGCCACCATCTGCGCGCTGCAGGCCTCGGCCCACCTGAGCGGGGCCACCCGGTCGGTGGAGCTGGCCGCCATCGGCCGCCGGGTCTGCGAGAGCGAATGGGACCTCTTGGGGCTCCTCGGGGTGGAGCCCACCCCGGCCCCGGCGGATCTGACCACCTCCGATGCTGTCCTCCCCCCTTTCGGGCGGCCGCGCGCGGCCGAGCTGGTCGAAGCGGTCCGGGAGTACCTGGAAGGGAGCGTGATGGAGCAGGGCGGGACCGGGGTGCGGTTCCAGGCCCGCATCGCCCGCAACGCCCTGCTGACGGTGGAGCGGGAGCTCCGGCTGGGCCCGGCTCTGGCCCGGGCGCACGGCGACCGCCTGGCCGCGCTCGGGTTCGGCGACGACGCCGCCCTGGCGGCGGCCATCCGTTCGGGATCCATGGACAACGAGCAGGCCGGTGTGGCCGCGGCCCTGGCAGCCGCGGCCCGCGATCAGCTACTGGTGGCCAACCCCGGCTACCTGCCCTCGTGAACGGCAGGACGCTGGCCTGGGCAGCACGCGGGCTGGCTGACTACCGTGAGCGTCCATGAGCGAGGACACGACATGGATGGACGCCACGGCCCAGGCCGAGATGGTCAGGGCGGGCACGGCTTCGCCGGCCGAGTTGGTGGACGACGCCATTAGCCGGATTGAGAAGCTCAATCCGCAGATCAACGCCGTCATCCACGAGCTCTTCGACCGGGCCCGGGCCGAAGCCGGTGGAACGTTGCCCGACGGGCCCTTCCGGGGGGTGCCGCTCCTGCTCAAGGACCTGGGTGCCGAGCTGGCCGGCACGCCCTTCAGCGAGGGGACGGACTTCGCCGGCGACTACCGCTCCACCGTCACTCAGGAACTGACGGCGCGGTTCATCCGGGCCGGTTTCGTCATCTGCGGGAAGACCAATACACCGGAGTTCGGCATTCTGCCCACCACCGAGCCACGGCGATTCGGCGCTACCAAGAACCCCTGGAACACCGGGCACTCCACCGGCGGCTCGTCCGGAGGCTCCGCGGCCGCGGTCGCCTCGGGCATGGTACCGGTGGCCCACGCCAACGACGGCGGGGGATCGATCCGCATTCCGGCCTCGTGCTGCGGCCTGGTCGGCCTCAAGCCCACCCGGGCCCGTGTCTCGACGGCACCGCAGTACGGGGACCTGATGGGCGGGCTGGTGGCCGAGCACGTGGTGACCCGCTCGGTACGCGACTCCGCCGCCATTCTCGACGTCACCGCGGGCCCGGTGCCCGGCGACCCCTACTGGGCCCCGCCGCGACGCGGCGCCTCGTTCGCCGCCGCGGCCGGCACGGCGCCCGGGCCACTGCGCGTCGCGGTCATGACGGCCTCGCCCACCGGGAGCGACGTGCACCCGGACTGCGTCGCCGCGGCGACCGCGGCCGCCAGCGTGTGCGAGTCGCTCGGGCACCATGTGGAAGAGGCAGGGCTGGCCGTCGAGGGCGACGCCTTCACGGCGCACTTCATCAACGTGTGGGCGGCCGGCAACGCGTGGACCATGGCCGACTGGGAGGAGCGGATCGGGCGCCCGGCGACCGCAGGGGACGTGGAGCCGCTGAGCTGGGCACTCGTTGAGCTGGGCCGCTCCATCAACGGCGGGCAGTACCTCAAGTCGCTGCAGGAGCTCCAGAAGATCACCCGGCAGATCGCCGAGTACTTCGAGGGGATCGACGTCCTCCTCACGCCGACCCTGGGCGAGCCCCCGGCCCCGCTCGGTACCTTCGACTCACCTCCGGGTGAACCGCTGGCCGGGTTGTTCCGCGCCGCCGCCTACGTGCCCTTCACCCCGCCGTTCAACGTCACCGGGCAACCCGGGATCTCGCTGCCGCTGCACTGGAACGACGCCGGTCTGCCCGTCGGGGTGCAGTTCGTCGGCCGCTTCGGTGACGAGGAGACTCTGCTGTCCCTGGCCGGCCAGCTGGAACAGGCGGTGCCCTGGGCGGCACGCAGGCCCCCGCTCAGCGCGTAGGGGCGGAGGTTCCGGCGACCAGGACGCAACGCGTGCCCGAGTAGATGGTGGGCATGCACTTGTTGCAGTGGATGCACAGCGAGGTGGACGACGAACCGGCCTGCATACGCGCCACCAGATCGGGCTGGCGCAGCAGGGCCCGGGCCATGGCCACGAAGGCGAAGCCCTCGGACAATGCCGCCTCAATGGTGGCCAGCTCGGTGATGCCGCCGAGGAGGATGAGGGGGAGCGACAGGGCGGCCAGGAACTGGCGGGCGTAAGGCAGGAAGAACGCCTCCTCAAAGGGGTAGGCGCGCAGGAAACGGGCCCCGACGAACCTGAAGCCGAGGCGCACCGGAGCCGGCAGGGTGGCGCCGAACTCCCGCAGGGGCACCTCGCCGCGGAAGAGGTACATCGGGTTGGCCAACGAGCTCCCACCGGTCAGCTCAATGGCGTTGAGCACCCCGTCGGACTCGAACAGCGTGGCCACCTCCACGCTGTCGTCCAGCCACAGACCTCCGGGCACGCCGTCGGCCATGTTGAGCTTGGCTGTCACGGCCACCTTGTCACCCGCCGCCTGGCGCACGGCCCGCAGCACCTGGCGGGCGAAGCGGGACCGGTTCTCCACGCTGCCTCCGAAAAGATCGCCGCGGCGATTGAGCTTGGGGCTCAAGAAGGCGCTCAGGAGGTAGTTGTGCCCCACGTGCACCTCAATGCTGTCGAAGCCGGCCTCGACCGCCACCGCGGCGGCGCGCCGGTAGTCCTCGGTGATCCGCTCTATCCCCGCCGCATCAACCGCGCGTAGGCGATTGCCCAGGGGCGTGAAACCACCCGAAGGGGAAAGTGAGGGGACCCGGTTGGAGCGGGCGTTGGCCACGGGGCCGGCGTGCCCGATCTGGGCCGCCACCGCAGCCCCCTCGGCGTGCACCGCGTCGGTCAGCCGCCGCAGGCCGGGAAGGGACTCCCCGTCGAGCTGCAGGCAGTGGCGATCGGTACGGCCTTCGGGTGAGACGGCCAGGTAGGCCACCGTGGTCATGGCCGCCCCCCCGGCGGCGACCCGGCGGTGAAAGGCGATCAACTCGTCCGTGACCCGGCCACCCGGCATCACTCCCTCGAAGGTGGCGGCCTTGATGATGCGGTTCTTCAGGGTCAGCGGGCCGAGGATCGCCGGGGCGAAGACCTCGGGTGTGCCCTTCCGACCGGTGCGTGCCATGCCCCACCTTTGCCGACCGGCCCGC
>DATLSH010000042.1:0-16165 GCA_035534235.1 Acidimicrobiales bacterium
TGGATCGGTCAAGGACCCGGGCGAACAAGACGAGGCACAGCGGGATGACGACGAACTGCGGTGAAGCAGCCTGCAGGAGACCGGAGACGATCATGGCGCCCAATCCGAGCATCAGGACACGGTTCCGGCGAGAGAAGTACGCCGCGAAGAAATATATGGACAGCCAGAACGCCGGGATCGTGAAGACCGCTTCGCCAGCCGTCACACCCCAGCGCGTGTTGCCGAAGACGGCCATGCCGACGGCGCCCGTGAGGACGTCGGCCAGGAAGCCGTGGATGAGGAAGATGTCGCGCCAGGGCAGGAGTCCGTGCCCAAGGACGAGCTGGGGCCCGGCCAGGTTCTGGGCATCGTCGAAGGCCTGGAACCCTCCGAGCGCCCCGGGGAGGTACGCCACGGCGAGGTAGAGGAATACCGGACCCACGATCCAGAGCAGGACATTGGCCTCGGTCGTACGGGAGAGGGACCGGCGGTTCCATCGGAACCACAGTGCGAGGGCGCCGACGCAGAGCGCAACGGCGAGCCAGAGCGGCAGCCAGGGGTAACGGGCCACGTGGTGGTCCATTACCACGGCGACGCCGGTCGCCCGCGAGACGAAGTACAACCCCGGGAGCACCGACAACGCGGCGAGCGAGTTGACCTGAGCGATCGAATTCAGTACCCGGCTCGCCCGCAATGTGGATGCATGGGACCCGGCGGCATGACGAGCTGCCGGCTCCATCAGCATCCCGATGGCGACGACGAACAACACGAACAGTGTGGCCCCGAGGTAACCAGAGCTCGAAATGCTCCTTTCGTTCGTTGACTGGCTTGCCGATATCTCCAAGGCGACGACAGCGGCCACGAGCGCGAGACGACCACCGCTCCAGAAGACACCCAACAGCAGTGAATGCGGTTTGCCCGATGCGCTCCGTTGAGGTCTCCCACCTTCAGTAGGACCGTGGTCAGCTCGGGAAAGGGGGAGGAGCGATTCCTTCGCAGGCGCGGCATTCCGCAAGGGCCCGGTCCTCGAAGCGAGCGCGTAGGCCGCGCAGGCGACAACCGGAAAAACGAAGCCGATGAGGACATAGGCATCGGTGTAGCGGTTGATGTTGAAGTTGGCGAAAATCGCGTACCCGATGGTCGTGGTGCGGACCGCCAGCGGCCTTGGGATCTGACGCCAGATCACCTCGCACACGGCCGCCGAGAGGCTGATCGAAAGAACTGACCGAACGGCTGGGCGCCAACGACGTGCAACGGCATCCATGTTGGTTGAAGGGCACCTTTCCGGCCTGCAAGGCGAGTCGAACAGTAGTCGTCCCACGTGCCGTCCGGGGTGCCCGAAAGACGGATCGGGGGCTGATCCCCTAGCGTGTGGCGGTGGCAATATTGCGCCGAACCCTCAGGCCGTGAGCCTGGCTGCCGGCCTCGTGCTGGCCCTCATGGCCGCCCTGGCGCTCAACGTCGGCTTCTTCGTGCAGCACGTGGCCACCAACACGATGCATTCGTTGTCGCTCCGCCACCCCGTCGACTCGGCCCGCTTGCTGGTGACCAATCGCCAGTGGCTGTTGGGCTACGCCGCCGGATGGGTCGGTTGGGGCATCTACATCGCCGCCCTCAGCTTGGCCCCCCTCTCCTTGGTGCAGGCCGTTTCGGCCGGAGGGGTCGGGGTATTGGCGGTCCTCGTCCATAAGTTCGGGACCCCGTTGCAAGCTCGCGAGCGGGTCGGAGCGATCATCGCCGTCGGGGGTCTCGCCCTCCTCGGTGCCTCCTTGACGGTGCGCGTGACCTCCGCTCCCCCGGCGCACACCGGCACACTGCTCATGGCCACCGGGGTGGGAGCCGCCCTGGCCGGCCTGTTGAGCCTGGTGGTGGCGCCGGTCTTCCGTCCGGGAGCCTCGCTCGGATGCGCCGCCGGCTTGCTCTTCGGTGTCGGCGACATTGCCACCAAGGGTGCCGTGGCCGGGAACGGGCTTCTGTTCGTCCCACTCCTGGCCGTGTGCACCGCCCTTGGTTTCGTGGCACTCCAGCTGGCGTTCCAGCGGGGGCGGGTCATGGAGACCGCAGGGCTCTCGACCCTGGTCAACAACATCGTCCCCATTGCGGGCGGTCTCATGGTGTTCCATGAGTCGGTGCCTCCCGGCCTGGCCGGTGTGGCCCGGGTAGCCAGCTTCGCCGCCGTGGTGACCGGCGCCGTGCTCCTGGCTCACGCGCCGCCGAGGCCCATAGACGATGTCGGCACCCCCGATCCCGTACAGGCCCAGGGCGGCTCCTCTACCGGCTGAGGGAATTTGGTGCGCCGGTCCGACCATTCTTCGTCATGGTCGATCCCGCCGTCGAGGTTGCCGTGCTCGGTCCGGTCGTCTTCCGAGGTGCCGCGCAAGGTTTCCGACGTGCAGCAGCCAGGGAGCTGGTGGTCTACCTGGCCTTTCACCGCCAGGGAGCGCGCAACGAGCAGTGGTCCGAGGCACTGTGGCCTTCCCGGACCCCGGCGCCGTCCACGCTGCACTCGACTGCTTCGGATGCCCGTCGGGCGCTCGGGCGGGCCCCCCACGGCGGAGAACATCTCCCGCGGAGCGGCCGGCGCCTCCGGCTGGAGGACTCGGTGGGTACCGACGTCGAGCGATTCGCCCGCCTCGCCTCGGCCACCGACCCCGGCCGATGGCAGGAGGCGCTCGCGCTGATCCGCGGACCGCTCTTCGAAGGATTGAACCAGACGGATTGGGCGGTGTTCGACGGCACCCAGGCGCGTGTGGAGTCCATGGTGGTTGCCACAGCTTTGAAAGGGGCCCAGCACCACATGGTGAACGGGTCGGGCCGGGACTCCGAATGGATGATCCGTCAAGCCATGCGGGTCAACCCCTACGACGAGCGGCTGCACCGGGCCCTGCTGCGGGCTGCCGAATCCCAGGGGAACCGGGTCGGGTTGCGTACCGCCATGCACCAGCTACTGGCTCTGGCCACCGATGCCGGGGATCCGGTCGCCAGGTCGACCCCCGGGAAGATGAGTGGAGGCGTCGCCGTCTCACTCCATCCTCAGACGGTGGCGCTCTACCGGGAGCTGTGCAGCGGCGGGATGCCTACAGCCAGGGGGCATCCCGTCAGGCTGTAGGGTTTCGTCCCGCCATGGCCAGAAGCTCATCGGGAAAATCAGTTGCCCGCGCCGCCGCCACCGGGGGAGGCACCACCTACCGCGGTCAGATGCCGGTGAACTGGTACGCCGCACTGTTCCTGATCGTGGTGGTGGGAATCGGATCGGTCACCCTGGCGAAGATCGAATACGGCCGGACCAGCACGAACCTGCCGACCACGAACACCACCTGGCACGCCGCATTGGCCTTCGACATCTGCGGCAGATCGGCACCGTCCCTGCCCGCATTGCCGGTGAGCGCAACCTCGGGCCTGACGACGACGGGGAGCGGCGTCCTGCTCATCGCCCCCAAGACGAGCAGCGAGGCGGGGGACAACGCCACCTTGGGCAAGTTCGCCTCGGAATACACCGGGTTGACGTTGACCAACACCACCCTTAAGTACCCGGGAGCCTTGTATCCTCTTTACCGGAACGGGGAGAAGTGTCCCGCGGGGACACCCGACGCCGGCAAGAGGGGCGTGGTGCAGGCGCGCTCGTTCATCCTCTCCACCACAACCACCAAGAACGGCGAGCTCAAGGAGATCGGTGGTGCCACCACCCGTGCCCCGGCAGGCCTGAAGCTGCTCAACCGGCAGCTCATCACCGTCGGCTTCGGACCGGCGGGGAGCCAACTGCCCAAGCCCCCGGGAACGACGATCACCGCCCTGCTGCAGGTGCTGGCAGGCAACGGCCCGGTGGCCACCACCACGATCCCGGTCCCCACATCACTTCCGACCTCCGTGCCTAGCTTGTCCGTTCCGGTCACCACGACGACGCCCCCGGCGAAGGCCACGACGACCACCGCTCCCCGGTCGGTCACCACGACGACCAAACCGAAGGCGTAATGAAGGCGGTGGTCCTCGTCGGCGGCGAGGGGACGAGGCTCCGTCCCTTGACGCTGACCGCTCCCAAACAGATGCTCCCCATCGTCGGCGTGCCCATGCTTGAGCGGGTGCTCGCCCAATTGGCGGCTCACGGTGTGGACGAGGCGATCCTGTCGCTGGGGCATCTCCCCGACGCCTTCATGGAGGCCTATCCCGATGGTCGTGCCGTCGGCGTCAGCCTCATTTATGCCGTGGAGGCCGAGCCGTTGGACACGGCCGGGGCCGTCCGCTTTGCCGCCACCTTCGGAGGGGTGGACGACACCTTCGTCGTGGTCAACGGCGACGTCCTCACCGACCTCGACCTCACGGCGCTCCTGGCCTTTCACCATCAGCGCGGGGCCGAGGGAACCATCGCGCTCCATCCGGTCCCTGATCCGTCGGCCTTCGGCGTGGTGCCCACCGACCCCGAGGGCCGGGTCACCGCCTTCGTCGAGAAACCCCCCCGGGACAAGGCGCCGACCAACGAAATCAACGCGGGAACCTACGTGCTCGAGACATCTGTGCTCGACCGGATCGCCACCAGTGGTCGGGTATCCATTGAGCGCGAGACCTTTCCCGCCATGGTGCGCGACCGACGGCTCTTCGCCCTGTCCGACAGTGGATACTGGCTCGATGCGGGCAATCCTGCGGCCTATCTGCAGGCCAACTTCGATTTCGTCACCGGCAAGCGGGGGCGGGTGGTGGCTCCGGGTTTGTCGGACCGCGGCGACGGTGTCCTGACTGAGGGAGTCAGTTCCCTCGAAGGTCTCATTGTCGGGCCATCGGCGGTCTTCCCCGGGTGCCAGGTACACAGCGGCGCCCGGGTGGAGCGCAGCGTCCTGGGTGCGGGTTCAGTTATCGGGGGCGGTGCAGTGGTTCTGGACTCGGTGCTCATGGAAGGGTGTCACGTCGCCGAGGACGCCCAGGTGGTGGGTTCGATCATGGGGCCGCATGCCATCGTCGGTCAGCGGGGCGACGTCCGCGCCACCTCGGTTCTGGGCGCGCATGCCGTGGTCTCCTCGGGAATGGTCGTCGACGGCGAACGGGTGTCGGGCTAGGAGGGCTGCCGCATGCGCACGCTGGTCACGGGAGGAGCTGGATTCATCGGGTCGACCCTGGTGGACCGCCTCCTGGTCGAAGGGCACGAGGTCGACGTGGTCGACGACTTCTCCACGGGGTCGTTGGCCAACCTGGCCGATGCCAGGAGCAGCGCCGGGCGGGCACTCACCATTCACCACCTCGACATCACCGCGCCGGCTCTGGTGGAGCTCATGGCGCGGCGCCGCCCCGAGCTGGTGTTCCACCTGGCCGCACAGGCGGACGTCCGGGTTTCGGTGCTGCGGCCGGCCTTTGACGCCACAGTCAACGTGATCGGCTCGCTCCACGTCCTAGAGGGAGCCCGGCAGGCCGGTACCGAAAGGGTCATCTTCGCGGCCAGTGGGGGAACGCTGTACGGCGAGCCGGCCCCCGAGGACCTACCGGTGCGTGAAGCCCATCCCCACCAGCCGCTGTCTCCCTATGGGGTGGCCAAGAAGGCGGTGCTCGACTACCTGGTGGCGTACCGGGAGCTCCACGCCCTGGAATTCTCGGCCCTCGCCCTGGCCAACGTCTACGGGCCGCGGCAGGACCCCCACGGAGAAGCCGGCGTCGTGGCCATCTTCGCCGAGCACCTGCTCCGGGGGGAACCGGTCACCGTGTATGGGGATGGCGAGCAGACAAGGGATTTCGTGTTCGTCGACGACGTCGTCGACGCCTTTGTGCGCGCGGCGACCCGCGGCGGTGGGCTGGTGTGCAACATCGGAACCGGATGTGGGACATCGGTCAACGAACTCCTGAGCACCATGGCGGGGCAGGCCGGAGTGGACGCCATGCCGGTCAGGGGAGCGCCGCGCGCAGGCGAGCTCCGGCATTCCCGCCTCGACATCCAGCGCGCCGCCATTCAGCTCGGATGGCATCCCTGGACGGAATTGGCTGACGGGACCGGTGCCGTGTTGGAGCACCTGCGCCATCAGATCCGCTGATCTGGTCAGCGGAATAGGTCTTCACCGGGTGGCCGGACGATCTCGGCCTTGACCGACGCCGGGCGCAGCCATGGTGCCGGCACGCCTCGCACAATGGTGGCGGGGATCCCGCGGTCCTTTCCCATAACCAGGTCTGCCGCCGAGGCCAGCTCGTCAGCCACGCAGATCTCGGTGGCGACGAGCTGGCGCCCGTTGGCGTCCAGGGTGCCCTTGAGGTCGATGACGGCGGCGATTCCGGCACAGCCGATGGCTACGTCGGTCACCCCTCGGCGCCAGGGTCGACCGAAGGTATCGGAGACGATGACGCCCACGTCGACGCCCAGTGCATTGCGCAGACCGGCGCGGATGCGTCGAGCCGACCGGTCCGGGTCCTCGGGAAGCAGTGCCGCCGTCCCGGCCTCGACGTTGGAGAGATCGACGCCGGCGTTGGCGCAGATGAACCCGTGCCGCGTCTCGCTGATAATCAGGTCTCCCCGCCGGCGGACCACGCGTGCGGACTCCTGCTCGACCAGCGCCACCTTGGCTGCCGGGTCCTCCGGGTCGATAGGGACCAGGCGGCCTTCGGCCTTGGACACCACCTTCTGGGTGACCACCACCACGTCCCCGGCACGGAGCTCGGGTCCGCCCGGGTGCGCTGGCGCCACGGCGCCGACCACCATCAGGGCCAGATCGGTCCCCGGCGTGATCTCCCCGATGCCCGTGAGCGGGATCAGGATGACGCCGTCACCCGACGGCACTGAGCACCCGTTCGGCCAGGGTGGCAGCTCGCTGGGGCGAGTCCATCACGGTCTCTGCCACCACGCAGCGCACGCCCTCCGCCTCAATCCCCGGTGCGCAGTCCCGATCAGCCTCGTCAATCACCAGCGTGCCCACCCAGCGCGCGTACATGCGGGCGACGCCCACCACCGTAGGGTCGGACCCAAGCTCGGCCATGAGGCGGTCAGCCGGGCCACGGATGGCGGCGCCGGCCACAATCGGTGACACGGCGATGACCTGGTGGCGACGGGACGTGAGTACCTCCACCAGGCCCGGAACAGCCAGGATGGGGCCGATGGAGACCACCGGGTTCGACGGGCACACGATGATCCGCTCCGCTGCCTCGACTGCGTGAAGGACACCGGGGGCGGGGCGCGCTGCGTCGGCTCCCTCGAAGCGGACGGCGCGAACGGCCACCTCGTGGCGGAGCCTCACGAAGTAGTCCTGGAAGCGCACCTCGGTACCCGGCGGCCCGAGCTCGGTGGCCTGGTCCAGCGTGATCCGGGTCCGCACGGGGTCGTCGGTGACCGGGAGCAGGCGTACGCCGATCTGCCTCTGCGCCGCAATGTCGGCGGTCACCGTGCTCAGTGTGTCACCTGAGTGGAGGCGCTCGGTGCGGTAGAGGTGGGTGGCCAGGTCGCGGTCGCCCAGGCGGAACCAGCTCTCCCCGCCCAGCTTCGCCAGCTCGTCCATGACGGTCCAGCTCTCGCCGGCAATGCCCCAACCGGTCTGGCGATTGTCCATGCCGGCCAGGGTGTAGGTCACCGTGTCGAGGTCGGGGCTGATGTGGAGACCGTGCAGCACCATGTCGTCGCCCACGTTCACGATGGCGGTGATGTCGCCCGCTGGGACGACGCGGACGAGCCCGGTGAGCATCCGGGCCGCCCCGACTCCGCCGCACAGGGTGACCAGCACGGTGCGAGCATAGGAGCGCTGAGCCGGACCCGATCGGCCGGAAGTGCTTTGCTAACATCCGCGGCCGCCATGAGGGTCCATCAGATCGCCCCCGCTTCCCACCAGACCGTGGTGTCGGTCCTGCGCGAGGCGGCACAGGTGAACGGTGACCTTGAGGCGTACGTGGAGCCGGGGCGGGTCGACGGGCCGGCGCGCCGAAGCCTGACCTTCGGGCAGTGGGACCGCGACGCCGATGGTGTGGCCGCCTGGTTCGCCGGCCTCGGGGTGTCCAAGGGAGACGTGGTCGCACTCTACCTTCCCTCCTCCATCGACTATGCGGTGCTCTACGCCGCCCTGCAGCGATTGGGGGCCATCACCTCGGGTATCAATCCCCGCATGGGACCGGCCGAGGTGGCGTCCATTCTGCAACGGGCTGCACCCGAGTTGATCGTGCACGACCCCGCCGTCGGGGAGTTGCCCGCCGGCCACGGGATCCGCGTGGTCGCCCGGAACGAGGCGGCCGCGGCGCGGTCCGGGGACGCCCCGGGCACGTGGCCGGCACTTTCCTCTCATGACCCGGTGGCGGTGGTGTGGACCAGCGGGACCACCGGCCAGCCGAAAGGGGCGATCTTCGACCACGCCAACCTGGCTGCGGTAGCCCTGGGCACCGATGTGCTGAGCCAGCCCGGCGACCGCCGCCTTTCGCCGCTGCCCTTCGCCCACGTGGGGTACATGACGCGGGCCTGGGATGAGATCGCCCATGGGGTCACGACGATCATCACCCCGAACCCGTGGCGGGCCGAGGATGCCATCCGCATCATGAGCCAGGAGGCCGTGACCGTGGCCCAGGGCGTCCCCACCCAGTGGGCCCTGATGTTGGCCCGGGAGGAGCTCGACCAGGTGGACCTGAGCTCCCTGCGCGTGGCCGGCACTGGGGCGGCACGCCTCTCGGCGACCATGATCGCCGACATCCGCCACCGCCTGGGGGTTCCCGTGGTGGTGCGCTACACCTCCACCGAGTCCTCCCTGGGCACGGGCACCACGCTCGACTCGACGGACGACGAGGTGGCCACCACGGTGGGTCGCCCGGTGCCCGGGGTCGAGCTCAGGATCGCCGACGATGCGGGCCTGCCGGTGGCTGCCGGAACGGTAGGGCGCGTGCTTTTACGTTCTGCGGCCTCCCTGCGCGGTTACTGGGGGGCCGGGCCGGGCCGGGGCCGTCCGGTGACTGACCTCATCGATACCGAGGCCACGTCGGCGGTGCTCTCGGACGACGGGTGGGTGACGACCGGTGACTTCGGCCGCATCACGGCCGAGGGGAACCTCCAACTTTCCGGTCGTGATCATGAGCGCTATATCAGAGGGGGCTACAACGTCTACCCGGCCGAGGTGGAGGAGGTGTTGTCGACACACCCGGCAGTCTCCCGGGCCGCCGTGGTCGGTGTGGCCGATGAGGTCCTCGGAGAGATCGGGGTGGCGGTGGTGGTGGCCCGGGACGCCGCCGGAATCGACCTGGCAAGCCTGCGGGCCCACTGTGCCGGGCTGCTTTCCGATTACAAGTCGCCCGACGCGCTGGTCGTGGTCGAGGAGCTCCCGCTGACGCCGATGATGAAGATCGACCCGATCCGGCTGGCCGTCCTGGCCCAGACAGGAGCCGAGGACAGGCTGGCGAGGTTGGCCAGGAGACACTGAGGTGGGCCGGGAGTGGTAGGCAGTGACCCGACCAGCGAGTGGAACAAGTACAAGGAGCGTGCATGAGCCCCACCACCAGAGTCGGCCAGTCCGATCCCAACCGTGGCACAGCCCCCGAGGTGATCACGCCGGGCCGCTACGCCGGGAGGGTGGCGGTGGTCACCGGCGCCGGCTCGGGCATCGGCCGGGCCACGGCGCGGCGACTGGCGGCCGAGGGGGCAGCCGTGGCGTGCCTGGACCTGGTGGAGGAGGCCGTGGAGGCGGTGGCGGCCGAAATCAACCGGGAAGCCGCCGATGCCGGCGGACGGGCGGTCGCTCTTCGTTGTGATGTCACCGACGAGAACGTGGTGAGCTCGGCAGTGGCTCAGGCCAACGAAGCGCTTGGGGGGATCACCAACCTGTGCAACATCGCCGGCATCGGTGGCTTCGCGCACACCCCCGAGCAGTCCCTCAGCGGCTGGGACAAGATCATCGCCGTCAACCTCACCGGCACCTTCCTCATGTGCCGCGCCGTTCTGCCGGGGATGATTGAGCACGGCGGCGCCATCGTCAACACCGTCTCCACTGCCGGCATCATCGGGCAGCCCTATTCGGCGGCGTACTGCGCATCCAAAGGTGGGGTCAAAATGCTCACCAAGGCGTTGGCGGTGGAGTACATGGCCCGGGGCGTCCGGGTGAATGCCGTGGCACCGGGCGGGGTCGACACCCCGATCATCCACAATTTCGGCCCACCTGCGGACGCCGACTGGAAGTTGATTCAGCGTCTGATGACACCGATCGGGTTTGCACACCCGCACGAGATCGCCGGAGCTTTTGCCTACCTTGGCTCGGGAGAGGCGGACTACGTGACCGGTGCCATTCTCTCCATTGACGGGGCGATCACGACCTGAGGAGTGTGCGAGGCTCCCAAAGTGCCGAGAGCGTCCCCATCATGACCATCGCTCATGATGAGCAGCGGCTCCGGGTGGCCCTCGATGCGACGCCACTGCTCGGTCACCCCACCGGGATCGCCGCCTTCTGCCTGGGCGCGCTGACCGTGCTGGGTGCGCAGCCGGGGCTGGACGTCCGGGCCTATGCAGTGAGCTGGCGGCGTCGGGACGGCATCGTGGCGCAGCTCCCACCCGGCGTCACCGCGCGCCACAGACTGATGCCCGCCCGCCCGCTCCACGCACTCTGGAGCCACCTGTCCGCACCGCCACTGGAGTGGTTCGTCGGCCCGGTCGACGTGGTCCACGGGACCAACTTCGTGGTGCCCCCGACCAGGCGGGCCGGAGCCGTGGTGTCGGTGCACGACCTGACACCGCTGCATCATCCCGAGCTGTGCAACGAGGCGACGTTGGCCTTCCCCGGGCTCATCCGCCGGGCCTTGCGGCGGGGTGCCTGGGTGCACACCGATTCGGCCTTCGTGGCCGGCGAGGTGATGGAAGCCTTCGGGGTCGACCCGGACCGGGTCCGGGTGGTCAGTCCCGGTGTCCCCGACCTACCCACCTTGGATCCCGCAGAAGCACACCGGCTGGTACACCAGGTGCTGCCGCTGCTCACCGCCCGTTACGTGCTGGCGGTCGGGACGGCCGAGCCACGCAAGGACCTGCCCGGGCTGGTGCGGGCTTTCGACGAAGTGGCCGATCTCCATGGCGACGTGGCTCTGGTGTTGGCCGGACCGCCCGGCTGGGGCGAGGACGCACTGGAGACGGCCGTGGGGCGGGCCCGAGCCAGGGAGAGGATCGTGCGCACCGGATGGGTGGACTCGAGGGAGATGGCAGCGCTCTATTCCCAGGCCACGGTGTTGGCCTTTCCTTCCCTTTACGAGGGTTTCGGGTTCCCGCCCCTGCAGGCCATGAAGGCCGGCATCCCCGTGGTGGCCACGCGGGCCGGCTCGCTCCCCGAGGTCCTCGGTGACGGCGCCCTGTTGGTGGAAGTGGGGGACCACGAGGCCCTGGCCGGGGCGTTGACCCGCACCCTTGAGGACGACGCGCTGCGCCGGCAGCTGACGCTGGCCGGAACCGTCAGGGCCGGGCTCTTCAGCTGGGCCCGGTGCGGGGCCGGCCTTGAGGACCTCTATCGTGCCGTCGCGGGTGGGAACGGTGCCTGAGCCCGCCGGGCCCCACGTGTTGATGGCGGTGGAGCAGCTGCGCCGCCGCGTCCCGGGTGGCATCGGCGCCTACGCCCGGGGGTTGCTGTCGGGTCTGAACCAGTGCGCGCACGACGGTGACGAGGTGGACGTCACCCTCCTGGCCAGCCGGCTCACCGGAACCCACCTTGGCCGGAGAGCGACGGCCGACCCGTTGGCGGAATTCGGGCGGCCGCTCACGTTGTCGCGGCTACCCGGGCCGCTCCTGACCCGGGCCTGGGACCACGGCTGGGCGCGCCCGCCAGGAAGGTTCAACATCGTGCACTCGGTATCACTGGCCGTACCCCCGATCCGTCCCGCGCACCAGGTGCGCTCCGTGGTGACGGTGCACGACGTGGCCTGGCGCCGCCATCCCGAGGCGACCACGGTCCGTGGCTCCAAGTGGCACGAGGCCGCCCTGTGCCGGGTCCGCGACTCCGATGCGTCCATCATTGTCACCTCCAAATTTGTGGCCGCTGATCTGATGTCCGACGGAGTGCGGGCCGAACGGATCACCATCGTGCGGGGTGGGTCGGATCATCTGGTGGCGCCTGATATGGCCGCCACCGACGCCCTGCTGCGTCGTATGGGCGTGCACGGTGAGTTCCTCCTCACCGTCAGCACGCTGGAGCCGCGCAAGAACGTGGACCGGCTGCTCGGCGCCCACCGACGGTTGCGGCCCTCGTTGCCGGGTCCCTGGCCGCTGGTGATAGCCGGACCGACCGGATGGGGGCCGTCCCTCCCTGCTCCCGAGGACCAGGAGGGCGTGGTGTTCGCCGGAGCGGTGCCCGATGCGGTCCTGACCGGCCTCTACACGCGTGCCCGCGCTTTCGCCTACGTGCCCTTGACCGAGGGGTACGGGCTGCCCCCGCTTGAGGCCATGGGCGTCGGCACCCCGTCGGTGGTGGCCAACGAGGTTCCCAGCGTGCACGACCTGGGTGAGACGAGCCGCCCCCCCGCCTACATCGTCGACCCCTTCGATGTGGAAGACATCGCCGCCGGGCTGGCCGCCGTCCTGACGGACGACACGGTGCGTGCCGACCTGGCGACCCGTGGCGTTGCCTATGCCAGGGCCCGCACGTGGCGCGCCGCGGCCGCCGGCCACATCGCTTTGTGGAGATCACTGGCATGACGGGGAGTCTCTCGCTCTCCCTCGATGTCTCCGCCGTGCCGGCGCGGCCTGGTGGCGCGGGCTACTACACGATCGCTCTGGCGCGCGGCCTGTTGGGACGCGACGACGTCGAGCTCAACTTGATCGCCCGTCAGGATGATCAGGCACGGTGGAAGGATCTGGCCGGGGACAGGGCGGCGGTATGCGGCGTCGTCCCCAACGCGCGACCGGCCCGCCTCGCCTTCGAGCAGGTCTCCTTGCCCCGTCTCCTGGGGTCGCTCGGGGTGGAGGTGCACCACGCACCGCACTACACGATGCCGGTCCGGGCCCGGGTGCCTTGCGCAGTGACCGTGCACGACTGCACGTTCTTCGACCATCCCGAGTGGCATGTCCGATCGAAGGCCGCCTTCTTCCGGCGGGCCATACGCCGCGCTGCTCGGCACGCCGGTGTGTTGATCTGCGTGAGCGAGGTCACCTCCAACCGGCTGCAGTCCGTGTGCGACGTGAGGGCACCCATAGTGGTGGCACCGCACGGAGTCGACCATGAGCGATTCGCTCCGGCAGAGCCCACCCCAGGAGCCGATCTGGCCGCGCTGGCCGGGATCGGGGTGCCGGTTGACCGCCCTCTGGTCGTGTTCGTCGGCACCCTTGAGCCCCGCAAGGGTGTGGCACCGCTGGTGGCTGCCTTCGACCGGGTGGCGGAGACGCACCGGGACGCCACTTTGGTCCTGGGCGGGCAGACGGGCTGGGGGCTGGCCGAGATCGAACGCGCCCTGAAGGGGGCCCGCCATGGCGATCGGATCATCCGGACCGGGTACCTGCCCGACATGGTCGTGCCGGCACTGCTCCGGCGGGCCTCTGTGGTGGCCTATCCCGCGCTGCAGGAGGGGTTCGGACTGCCGGCCCTCGAGGCCCTGGCCTGTGGCGCTCCCCTGGTCACCACCGAGGGCACGGCAATGGCCGAGATGGCCCAGGGTGCGGCGGTGTTGGTCCCTCCCGGGGATGTGGCGGCGCTGGCCGAGGCGGTGGAGAGTGGGCTCGGGCAGGGGGTGGATGCCGGGCGCCGCGACCTTGGCTTCATGGTGGCGGCGGAGCGAACCTGGGAGTCCAGTGTGGCGGCGCACCTCCATGCCTACGGGATGGCCGTCGGGGCCCCGAAGTAGGGTTCCTCCATGCGAGCGCTCATCACGGGTGGCAAGGGCTTCGTGGGCCATTGGTTGGCCGCGCACCTCAAGGATGCAGGTGACGAGGTTGCCGTCATTGACGTCGAGACGGACGTGGCCGACGGAGCCGCTGTGCTCCAGGTGGTCACCGATGTGGCGCCTGATGCGATCTACCACCTCGCTGCCAAGACCCACGTGGGCGAAAGCTGGGAGAACCCGAGCCAGGTGCTCCGCGTGAACGTGCTCGGTACGGCCGAGGTGTTGGCGGCGGCCCGCTCCTTGGCCAATCCGGCCACCGTGCTGGTCGTGAGCTCGGCCGAGGTCTACGGCGTGGTGGCTCCTGAGCAACTTCCCCTGGGGGAAGGCGCGGCGACCATCCCGGCGACCCCTTACGCGGCGAGCAAGCTGGCTGCAGAGGCGGTGGCGCTCCAGGCTTGGCGGGGATATCACCAACCGGTGATCGTGGTGCGGCCGTTCAACCACATCGGCCCCGGGCAGTCGCCCAACTTCGCCGTGCCGGCGCTGGCCAAGCGGATCGTCGAGGCGCGCCGTACCGGAGCCACCTCGCTGAGGGTGGGTACCCTGACGACGCGGCGGGACTTCACCGATGTCCGCGACGTGGTGGAGGCCTACCGGCTGCTGATCGAAAAGGGTGCGCCCGGCACGGTCTACAACGTGTGCTCGGGCCGCGACGTGGCGATCGGCGAGGTGGCCGACCAACTCTTGGCTCTGGCCGGGGCCGAACTCGCTCTGGTCAACGATCCGGAGCTCGTGCGACCGGTCGACGTGCCGGTGCTCCGGGGTGACGCCGGCTTGCTGCACGCCGCTACCGGATGGGAGGCGTCGATCCCGCTCGCGACAACGCTCGCCGACGTCCTGACCTCGTGGGAGGCGGACTGACGGCGAGCGCTGTCGAGTAGTGGGGCGGTGTGGCTCAGGCGTTGACGACGAGGTGGCGGATCTGCGACCGCACCTCGCGGGCCTGCTCACGAGCCTTGCTGGTCAGCTGCGTCACTGCCGGGGGAAGCTTCTCCTCAAAGGGTTGCAGCGTCGTCTCGACGAATTGCGCGGCCGTCTCGGCCAGCTCGTCGAACTGCTCGAATCCCTTGGTCACGCCGGTGCGCACACTGTCGAGGTACTGCTCCAGGGAGAACTCCTTGGGCAGCTTGTTCTGCAGCTCCACCCGCTGCACCTGAGCCCGCTGAAAGCTCAGCACGCCGAGGCCGACCGCTACGTATGCAGCGTCGCGGGCCAGGTCGGTGACACCCTTCGAGAGGGTGCTGATGTTGGTCACTTCAGGCATTCTGCCTCCTGGTTTGTTGGTTGATCCTGATGGTGGGCACGCAGTTCACTCGCCATCCAGGTGCTTGTGGGGACCCGGACGGCTCCTTGCGTGCGTTTACAAGAATATCATATTTGTTAAACAGTAGCAAGCACTTCGGGAGAGAAATACGCCCCGGAGGCGTGGTGCAGGAACGGATAGCCTCAGCAACCTGATGGGCGCCCAAGCACCGGCAGTCGTTGCCGTGGTCGTCTCCACCGACCCCGGGCCCTGGCTTGAGGAGGCTCTGTCCTCGCTGGCAGGCCAGGACTACGAGGAACTGTCCGTCCTGGTCCTGGCATGCGGAGGCGATCCGGGCATCGCGGGGAGGGTGGCCCGGATCCTCCCTGATGCATTCGTGCGCACGTTGCCGGGCAATCCCGGCTATGCGGCGGCGTCCAATGAAGCCCTGGACATGGTCGAGGGTGCCGCCTTCTTCCTCCTCTGCCATGACGACTGTGCGCTGGACCCTGACGTGGTGCACAAGCTGGTGGAGGAGTCCTTCCGCTCGAATGCCGGAGTGGTTTCCCCGAAGTTCGTCAACTGGGACGACCCCACGATCCTGCTGCACGTGGGCATGAGTTGCGACAAGACCGGCGCCGTGGTCGACCGGATACAAGACGGTGAGGTCGACCATGGTCAGCACGACGCCGTGCGCGATGTCTTCGTGGCCCCGGGAGGTTGCATTCTGATCCGCGCCGACCTGTGGCGCGAGCTCAAGGGCTTCGACCCGGGCATCGTCGCCATGGGGGAGGATCTCGATCTCTCCTGGCGCTCCCAGGTGGCCGGTTCCCGCGTCGTCGTGGCTCCGGACGCCCGGGTGCGGCACCGCGAGACCGTGGCCGGCGGACTCAGGCCGATGCCGGGGACGCTGGAGGACACCGCGAGGCGTCCGGCCACTCTGCAGGCGTTGCAGCGGCGACACGAATTGCGTGCCGTCATGAAGTGCTACACCTGGTTTCACCTCCTCCGGGTCCTTCCCCAGGCCGCGCTCCTGGCCCTCGGTGAGGTCACGGTGGCCCTGCAGGCCAGGGACCGCGACCGGGTCCGCGCCGTGGCGGGAGCATGGGCGTGGAACGCTCGGCACCTGTCCGAGCTGCGGGCCCTGCGCCGGCTGGTCAAGGACCA
>DATLSH010000043.1:0-9619 GCA_035534235.1 Acidimicrobiales bacterium
CTCAACAGGCTTCCGAACGCCATGGTGAGGGCCCGTTCACGGCTGGACCACGCCTTGCCCTGGCGGGCCACCACCAGCGCACCCACCACGTCGCTTTCCTGGACCTCAATCGGCTCGACCAGGACCCCCCAGGTGACGCCCAGGACGACACAGGAGAACGACTCAAGGGGGTTCTTGGCGCCGAGTTGGCCCTGAATTCGCTCACGGATGTGGGCCAGCGCGTCCTCCGAACCGGGTGCCGCCCACGACTCCACCTCGAAGCCGGGGATGGTCTCGCCCCGTGGGGCGACGATCTCGACGATCCCTGTGCCCGGGACGATCTGGGTGAGTGTCTCGACAACGAGACGACCCTGCATACCCGGCACTCCTGGAGAAACTCCAGGAAGCTCTGTCATTGGAACTCGTTTCCCCATTGAGCGTCATGAGTGGAACGCAAAGAACTCAACTCCCGTCTGTGAGCCTCCGGTAAGGATAGGAAACCGGGGTTTCCCATTGATCGCCCTTCGGTTGCTGTCCGGTTGTCACACGCGGCAGCGGGTAACGGCGTTGAGCGTCAAAAGGGGCCCGCCAGGAAGAGATTCCAGACGCGACCGGCCGCACGTGAGGCAGGATCGTGGCTCTACAGTTCCCTCATGGATCTGAACACCAGTCCGGCCTGGAAGGCCCTGGAAGCGCATTCCGGAGGAATGGGCCGTCTCCACCTGCGCGATTTGTTCGCGGGTGACCCCGGGCGGGCCGAGCGTCTCACCGCAGCGGCGGTGGACCTGGTGCTCGACTATTCCAAGCACCGCGTCACCGACGAGACCCTGGCGCTCCTCTTCGGGCTGGCCCAGGAGGCAGGCGTGGAGGCCCACCGTGATGCCATGTTCGCCGGCGCGCACATCAACACCACCGAGAACCGGGCTGTCCTGCATGTGGCCCTGCGGATGCCCGCCGGGTCCGTCCTGAACGTCGACGGACAGGATGTGACCGCTGACGTGCACACGGTGCTGGAGAGGATGGGCGATCTGGCCGATCGGATACGCGGCGGCGAATGGGTGGGCGCGACGGGGGAGCGTATCCGGGCCGTGGTCAACATCGGGATCGGAGGTTCGGACCTGGGACCCGCCATGGCGGCCGATGCCCTGGCCGATTACGCCCGAACCGGCCTCAGCAGCCGGTTCGTCTCCAACGTGGACCCGGTCGACCTCTACGCGGCCACGCACGACCTCAATCCGGCCAGCACGCTCTTCGTCGTCAGCTCCAAGACCTTCACCACGCTCGAAACCCTGACGAACGCCACCGCGGCACGGGAGTGGTTGCTCAACGGATTGGGTTCCCACACCGATGAAGGTGCGGTGGCCAAGCACTTCATCGCCGTGTCCACCAATGCCGCGGCGGTGGCCGAGTTCGGGATCGACCCGGCCAACATGCTGGAGTTCTGGGACTGGGTCGGGGGTCGCTACTCCTACGATTCGGCCATCGGCTTCTCGCTGATGGTAGCCATCGGGCGCCAGGCCTTCGCCGACATGCTGGCCGGGTTCCACGCCATGGACGAGCACTTCCGGACCGCGCCGCTGCGGTCGAACCTTCCGGTCATTCAGGGCATGCTCAACATCTGGTACAACAACTTCTTCGGCGCCCAGAGTCATGCCGTCCTCCCTTACAGCCACCGGCTGGCCCGCTTCCCGGCTTACCTGCAGCAACTGACCATGGAGTCAAACGGGAAATCGGTGCGATCGGACGGCACTCCGGTGGATGGGCAGACCGGTGAGATCTACTGGGGCGCGCCGGGGACCAACGGCCAGCACGCTTTCTACCAACTCATCCATCAGGGCACAAAGCTGATACCCGCCGACTTCATCGCCTTTGCCGAGGCCACCCACGAGCTCGGCAGCCAGCAGGACCTCTTGATGGCCAACTGCCTGGCCCAGTCCAAGGCGTTGGCTTTCGGAAAGAACGCGGCGGAGATCACCGCAGAGGGAACCGCCCCCGAGCTCGTCCCGCACAAGGTCATGCCGGGCAACCGCCCCAGCTCGACCATCCTGGCGCCCAGGCTCACCCCTTCGGTACTTGGGCAGCTGGTGGCTCTGTATGAGCACGCGGTCTTCGTCCAGGGGGTCGTCTGGGGTATTGACTCCTTCGACCAGTGGGGAGTCGAGTTGGGCAAGGCCATGGCGGTGGAGCTGGCACCTGTTCTGAGTGCTGCCGGGGCCCCCGATCTTTCGGGACAGGACGCTTCGACGGCCGGGCTGGTGCGCCGTTACCGCACCCTCCGGGGCCGGGCGGTTTAAGGCCGGGTCGCTCCGACGACGACGTCCGCACCAAAAGCGGTGCCGGGCGCCGTCGGTGTGGCATCGATGCGCACGAAGGCACCGGTATAGGGCGCGTCGATCATGTCCCCGCCACCGATATAGAGGCCCACGTGGCTCACACCGCCCGGGCCGGATCCGAAGAATATGAGATCGCCCGGTTGCCACGGGGCGCCGGGGGGCACGCCGGGCCCGGTGTCGAACTGGTCCTGCGCCACCCGCGGGAGCGCCACCCCGGCTGCCTTGTAGGCCTGCAGGGTCAATCCCGAGCAGTCAAATCCACCCGGGCCGGTCCCGCCCCACCGATAGGGGGCCCCCAGGTTGGTGGCCGCAAAGGTGATGGCCGTGGCCGCCACCACGCCCAACTCCTGGTCGACGTCGAGGGCGTGCGAGAGCACCAGGGCGACCTGGCCCTCGGATGGACCCGGGAGCAGGCGCATCAGGGTGCCCGGGCGGTCGGTGGCTCGGCACAGGATGGTGGAGGCCGAGGCGAGGCCGCTGGCCAGAGGGGGGTCGACCAGGACGCCGGCAGCCAGAAGGGTCCAGTCCAAACCGGGGCAGCTTGCAGCGGCCGCCTCGGCGGCAGACCGGGAGTCGGGGGAGAGGACCGAAGTCCCCGGGGCGATCGGGGCTGCTCGGGGATCCGGAGCGGGCACGGTGCCCGGATTCCCGAGGGAGAGGGCGGCCACCGTCCCACCCAGGATGACGGCGCCGGTGCAAATTGCCCCGACGAGGAACCCGGCGGCGGTGACGAGGAGTCCGAGCACGGCAGGGAACGGTCGGCCCGAAAGCGCGCGTCACGGCTCGGATGGGCATGAGCCGGGCCGGCTCGCCATACTTGGGCCATGAAAAGCACCATGCAGGACGCCCCGCTCCTCATCAGTGACATCCTCCGCTATGGGCAGCAGGTGCACGGGGACAGCACCGTGATCACGATTGAGGCCGGCGGGCACCGTTCGGCCACGTTCTCCGAGGTGGCGGCCCGCGCCGAGAGATTGGCAACAGCACTGCAACGGCTCGGGGTTGAGCAGGGTGACCGGGTCGGCACGTTCTGCTGGAACAACCAGGGGCACCTTGAAGCGTACCTGGCCATTCCCTCCATGGGGGCGGTGCTGCACACCCTCAACATCCGCCTACCCGCCGATCAGCTGACCTACGTGATCAACCATGCCGAAGACCGCTTCATCATTGTGGACGCGTCGCTCATTCCGCTTCTGGCCGCCATCAAAGACGACCTCAAGACCGTCGAGACGATCATTGTGTCCGGCGAGGGGGACACCTCACCGTTGGGCGACACCCTCTCCTACGAGCAGTTGCTGGGGGAGGAAGAGCCCGGCTTCGCCTGGCCCGTGCTGGACGAGCGTTCGGCCGCGGCCATGTGCTACACCAGCGGCACCACCGGCCACCCCAAGGGTGTCGTGTACTCCCACCGCTCGACCTGGTTGCACACCATGGCCGAGCAGTCCGCCTCTTCCATCGGCATGACCGAGAGGGACCGGATTCTGGTCATAGTGCCCATGTTCCACGCCAACGCCTGGGGAACGCCCTACGGCGCCTTCATGGCCGGCACCGACATCATCATGCCCCAGATGTTCCTCATGGGCGAGCAGTTGGCGGCCATCTTCAACGAGCACCACCCCACCTTGGCCTGCGGAGTACCGACGATCTGGAACGGGTTGCTGGCGCTGGACTCACCGATCGACTTCTCGACTGTCCGGGCGATCACTGCCGGCGGGGCGGCGGTGCCCCAGTCGTTGCTGGAAGCGTTTGAGGAGCGCTTCGGAGTGACCATCGTGCAGGGGTGGGGGATGACCGAGACCAGTCCGCTGGCTGCGTTCGGCCTCCCACCGGCTCGCCGCATTGACGGTCACGACGACATGTACTACAAGGTCAAGGCCGGTCGGGTCGTCGGCGGTGTCGAAGTCCGCGTCGTGGCCGAGGACGGCACCGTGCTGCCCAATGACGGGCAGTCGGTGGGGGAGTTCGAAATCCGTGGTCCCTGGATCACGGGGTCGTACTACAAGGACGAGGATCCCTCAAAGTTCCACCACGGCTGGCTGTGCACCGGTGACGTGGGCACGCTCGACCAGCAGGGGTACATGACGATTTCGGACCGGACCAAGGATGTCATCAAGTCCGGTGGGGAGTGGATCTCCTCGGTGGAGCTGGAGAATGCGGTCATGGCTCACCCCGATGTTTTTGAGGCAGCCGTGATCGCGGTACCGGATCCGAAGTGGTCGGAAAGGCCCCTGGTGTGCGTGGTCCCGATGCCGGGACAGAGCCCGGCCCCGGCTGACCTGGTCGAGTTCCTCAACGGGCGGGTGCCCCGCTGGTGGCTTCCGGACGAGTGGACGTTCATTGACGAGGTGCCCAAGACCAGTGTGGGCAAGTTCGACAAGAAGGTCATGCGGGCCGCCTTCGCACAAGGCTCCTACAAGGTGCAGACCACGCCCCTGCCCAAGTGACGGCGGCGAAAGAGGCCATGGAGGATATGGCAGGCCGCCTTGAGGGGATGGTGGAGGAGCTCACCGACATGGCCATCGATGCCCTGCGGCGGGCCACGTCGGGCGATCCGGACTCATTGGAGGCAGGGGAGGCGTTGGCCGTGGAGAAGCGGATCATTCGGGCCAGGCGAGCGCTGGAAAAGTCGATTGCCGTGCTTCACGAAGGTGCCTCCTGACCTTCCTGCCGTCCGGAGATTGGGGGCGCCGGAGGGGACTGCACGGGCAGTGGGACACGGGCGACGACGATGTCGGTGCGGGACCGCAGCGCCACGGTCAGGACGTGGTCGATCTGGTTGTGGAGGATGCGGTAGCGGAATCGCTCCGGGATCACCACGGGGATCAGCACGACGATCTGCTCAGCGCTGTGCGCCCGGGCTTCGTCAATGAAGGCGACGATCGGTTCGACCACCGATGAGTACTCGGTATGGAGCACGCGCAGTGGCACGCCGGGGTCCCATTCCGCCCATGCGCGCTCCAGTGCCGCGGTCTGGCTCTCACCTTCATCGGCCTGGTCGATCACGACCGAGACCGCCATCACGTCCCGCCCTATTGACATGGCTTCGGAAATGGCATGCCGGGTCAGGCGCGACACATTGCTCACCGGGACGATCACCAGCGTGCGCTTGCCGACAGGCCTCGGCAGGGCGGTCCCGACGCCCAGCTCCAATCCGGCCCGCGTGTAATACGCGTGGATTCGCCTGAAGAGAAGGACAAAGGTCGGCACGGCCAGAACGACCACCCACGCTCCTTCCGTGAATTTTGAAATGAGGAAGATCACCGTGGCCAAAGCGGTAACTGCGGCACCGAATCCGTTGATGGTCGCCCGATGGCGCCAGCGGGATGGACGCGTCCGCCACCAGTGGACGACCAATCCGGTTTGGGAGAGGGTGAAACCCGTGAAGACTCCTATGGCGAACAGCGGGATCATCGCGTTGGTGTTCCCCCGGACGGCGAGCAACAGCGCGGCCGAGAGACCTGCCAGGACCCAGATTCCGTTGGCGAAGACCTGCCGATCGCCGCGCAGGGTGAAGAGATGGGGGAGGTAGTTGTCCCGCGCCAGCAGGCTGGCCAGGATCGGGAGGCCGCCGAACGAGGTGTTGGCGGCCAGCGCCAGGACGATGGTGATGGTGAGGGACACGACGTAGTAAGCCCAATGCCGGCCGACGGCAATGCCCATGATCTGGCTGAGGACCGTCTGCCCCGAGCGCGGGCCGATGCGCCAACGGCGGGCCAGCACGGCCATTCCGAGCAGCATGAGGCCGAGGATCACTCCGAGGAGGAGCTCGGTACGCTTGGCCCGGGTCGCCCGGGGCTCCCGAAAGAGCGGCACGCCGTTCGCAATCGCTTCCACACCGGTCAGTGCGCTGCAGCCCGAGGAGAATGCCTTGAGCACTAGCAGGATGCCCACTGTTTGAAGGCCGTGCGTGCTCAGGAGCGGGTGACCGGGTTGTGGAGCACGGAGCGCCAACGGGTGGATTAATCCGACCGCGATGATGCCCAGGAGGCCGAATATGAATGTCATTGTGGGTAGGAGAAAGGCTCGGGCCGCTTCCCCGAGCCCGCGCAGGTTCATGAGTGTGATGAGTGCCAGGACCCCGAGGCAGAGGGGGACGGTTGATGAGGTCAGTCTCGGGAATGCCGAGGTGAGCGCCCCGACGCCGGCGGCGATGGAAACGGCGACCGTGAGGGTGTAGTCGACGATCAGGGAGGCCCCGGCCACCAGGCTGGCTCCGGTCCCCAGATTGGCCCGTGAGACCGCGTAGGCGCCCCCGCCACCCGGATATGCGTCAATGACCTGGCGATAGGAGAAGACCAGGATGGCCAGCAGAAGGATTATGGCCACCGTGATGGGGAGGACATTGTGGAGGGCTCCCACTCCGGCCAGGGCCAGGATGACGACGATCGCCTCCGGGCCGTAGGCGACCGAGGTCAGCGCGTCGAGCGAAAGAGCGGAGAGCCCCTCAACCGGGGTGATCTGCTCTTTCGAAGCCTCGCTCGTCCGCAACGGCCTGCCGATCAGGACGGTCCACACCGATCGGCCGATGACCCCGCGGCGCTCCCTCCGGCTCGGCACGCCCCCATCGTAGGTGGACGGAAATTGCTCCCCGGGGTGCCCCGGCAGGCTCGCGTAATGCCCTTCCGGGGTCGGTGATTCTGGCCTCTTGTCAAGGGTCAGAACGGGTGAAAGACCTGTTCAGATGCACATGGTCCCCGATATCGGTGTCAGGGAAGCCGATTTCCGGGTCCTTGGGGCCACAAGCATGAGTCCGGTTGGGCGTTACCACCCATGTGGAGAGGTCCCCCCGTGAGGGGAAGAGACCGCGCCCGCATTCCCGCTCCGAAAGGTTGAAGTGAATTCCGAAAGCGAATCGCTCGACGATCACGATGCCATCGTCGGGTCTCGTGCACCTGGGGGTGAGGGGGTGGACCCCATCCCTGCCGGGCATGACCCGCGGCCCGGCGACGGCGAGGCCTCCTCGGACGCCCGGGAAATGGTGGCCGAGGCCCGTGACGTTGTGGCCAAGGCCCGTGACATGGTGGCCCAGGCCCGTGACATGGTGGCCCAGGCTCACGATCGCATCGCCGAGGCTCGCGACAGGAGTGCCGAGGCCCGTGACAAGGCGATGGGAAAGGTCGATGTCCGGGCAGCGGCCGATCGTGCCGCAGCACGCGCCGACCGCGAAAGGGCGGCCAGCGACCGGGCACTCGCGGTCGCCGATCGGGCGGCAGCCCAACTGGACCGTGCCGTGTCGGCCGCCGAGAGGCTGGCCTTTGCGATGGACGGGTTGACCGGCGTCTATCTGCGGGTACCTGGATTCGTGGAGCTGCAACGCGAAATGGCAAGGGCCAGGAGGATGCGCCAGCCGCTCGTGCTGGCCTTCGCCGACGTCGACGGCCTGAAGGCCGTGAACGACTCACGTGGCCATGCCGCCGGCGATCGGATGCTCGTGCAGGTCGCCGCGACGCTGAGCAAGCAGCTGCGCCCTTATGATCTGATCATTCGTTACGGAGGCGATGAATTCGTCTGTGTGCTCGCCGGTATCGACATGCCGACGGCATCGCAACGCCTCTCTTCCCTCAACGATCTCCTTGCCGCCTCCCCCGAAGGTGGGTCGATCACCATCGGACTGGCCGAAATGCAGCCGGAGGACTCCCCTGAGGACCTTCTCGTGCGGGCGGATATGGCGCTCTACCGCAAGCGGCGGTTACACGTGAGCCACATCGCCACCGGCCAATCTGAGTCGTCACAGCCTGAAGATGCCGCCCTCATGAAGGTGTGGCCCAACATGCCCTGATGGCGCGCCCGGCCGTCGGTCTGCCGACCTTCGACAGAATCCCAGCGGCGAGAGGGGGCTAGGAGGTCGACATGGGCAGTTGGCAGCGCAACAGTTCCTCTGTCATCTCCCGGCTCAGGGGCACGCCCAGGTGGTACCCCTGAGCGTACCGGCACCCCATCTGCCGCAAGGCGACCGCCTGGGGTTCGCTCTCGACGCCTTCGGCAATCGTGAGGTGACCGAGGGAGCGGGCCAGTTGCACGATCGCGTCGGCCAGGGCGACCACATTCCCCCTGCTGGCCACGGTCGCCACGAAGGTCCGGTCAATCTTGAGAATGTCGATCGGCAATTTCTCCAAATGGGCCAGGGAAGAGTACCCGGTTCCGAAGTCGTCGAGAGCGATCCGCACGCCGATCGCCTTCAGTGCGTGGAGGCTCCGCACCGCGGACTCGGTGTCCTTCATCATGGCGCTCTCGGTGATCTCAAGGATGACGTTGGACGCATCGAATCCGCTGGCAGCGATCGAATCGGCGATTGTGCGGCCGATGGTGGCATTCACCAGCTCACGGGCTGAGAGGTTGACGCTGATCAGCAGGCCGGCGGGGGCGAGACCCCGGTCCTGCCAGTGGCGAGCCTGGCCGCAGGCCTCGGTGAGCACGAAGCTGTCGACCATGTCGATCAGGCCGACCTCCTCCGCGAAAGGCACGAAGGAGTCCGGCGCGAGCAGTCCCCGGGTGGGGTGCTGCCAGCGCACCAGCGCCTCGAACCCGACGATGTTCCCGTTCTGGAGCTCCACAATGGGCTGGTAGTGGACCACCAGCTCCTCGTCGATCACCGCCCGCCGCAGGTCGGCCTCCAGCTCCAGTCGAGCCATGACAGTCGTGTGCATCTGGACCTGGAATTCGTCGTACCGGTTCTTCCCCTGGCCCTTGGCCATGTACATGGCCAAGTCCGCGTTGCGAAGGAGGAGCTCGGTGGTGCTGCCCGGGTCCCCGTAGGTGATGCCCATGCTGACGGTGGTATTCAGCTCCCGGGCGCCGATGGTGAGCGGTCGCCGCAAAGCGCTCAGGATCCGCTCGGCCAGCATGATCGCCTGGTCGTGGTGGTCGATGTCCTCGACGAGCACCGCGAATTCATCGCCGCCCATGCGGGCCACGGTGTCGACCGGACGCACACAGGCCTCAAGTACCTCAGCGACGCCGCATAGGAGTTCGTCACCGAAGGAGTGCCCCAGGCTGTCATTGACCAGCTTGAAATCGTCCAGGTCAAGGAAGAGGACCGCGACATGTTTGCGGGTATGTTCGGTGCGGGCGACGGCCTGGTTCAGACGATCCCGGAAGAGGGCCTTGTTGGCCAGGCCCGTGAGGCCGTCGTGGAACGTCAGATAGGAAAGTTCGTCCTCAAGCTTCTTGCGTTCGGTGACATCACGGAAGCTCCACACACGCCCGACGACCTGTCCCTCCACGGTCTGGGGCCTGGAATACCGTTCGAACACCCGGCCGTCCTTGAATACGATGGTGTCGTTGCTCTCCGATTCCGGCTGCGCGTA
>DATLSH010000044.1:0-19463 GCA_035534235.1 Acidimicrobiales bacterium
GGGGTCGAAAGCATGTGGACCTCGTCGACGATGTAGACCTTCCAGCGTCCCGGAGTGCCAAGCCCGGCATGAGCAACCAGGTCGCGCATCGCATCGACACCGTTGTTCGAAGCCGCATCAAGCTCGTGCACATTGAGTGAAGTGCCCTGCGTGATCTCGGTGCACGACGTGCAGATGCCACAGGGCTCGCCGTCGACCGGCGCCTCACAGTTGAGAGCCTTGGCCAGGATGCGAGCTGAGGACGTCTTACCGGTGCCTCGCGGGCCGCTGAAGAGATAGGCGTGTGACACCCGCTCGTCGCGAACGGCACTGCGAAGCGCGCGCACAACGTGGTCCTGCCCTCTGATTTCTCCGAATCGGCCCGGCCTGAAGCGCCGGTACAGCGAGAGGAAGGGGGCATCGGCCATGAAGGTCGAGCCTATCGGTGCGCTCTGACAGCCGGCCCGGTGCTCGGTGCGGCGGCCAGGTTGGCTACGGCACCCGGCCATACCCGCTGAGAGCTGCTGCCTTCCGACCCTGACTCGATTCACGAGCGGCCGTTGCGCAGGACCCGGCCACCGCACCCAGCATCGGCACGGTGCAACTCAGGAGATTAGCTGTTCATTCGCCACGTCTACCTACACGACAAGAACGGCGCAGGTTGCCTTGTCCATGATTGCCTTTGGGACATTGGAGAGGTGTCGGGTGCCATGCGAGCTCTTTGAACCGACCACGATCAGGTCGGCACGTTCTTGCGCCGCCACCCTCGTGATCGCCTCGACCGGGTTGGCCAGCACGGGGTGGGTGGCAACCTGAATTGATGCTTCGGTGGCCGTCACCTTGAGCTTGTTGAGGAGCAGGTCAATCGGGTCGATCGACCAAGAGGAATAGCGGTACTCCTCGGGCATCTCGGGAGGAGAGGGGCGATGCGCCTTAAAGGCAGCCACAATGTGCAAAGTCCCTCCGGAAGCCTTCGTCACCTCAATAGCTCGCCGGACTGCCTCTGACGCAGATTCTGACTCGGTGGCTCCCACAACGACGTTCTCAAACAAGCTCAGACCTCTCTCTATTTACAATCTCCATTGGCGAGACCATCACCGGCACCATGGTGGCGCGCGTGAGTTGCTCCCTCACGCTCCGTGAGAAGTGGTGGCGCGAGGTGCGGCGTCGGTCCAGTCCCAACACGATCAGATCGGCGCCGAAGCCGGCGGCTTCCTTGGCAATGCCGCTGACCAGCTGGTGATCGCGCGCGGCGCGGGTGACACCGTTGACCGTGAGCCCACTTCCGTACAGATCCCCCCCGTTCGGCTTGTGACGCACCACTTCCCGTTCACCCCTTCGTCTGTCCATATCCCCGGAGAACGGGACGATCCGAACGGCGGCGTCGAACTGGTCAGCCAGCTCAGTGCCGAAGTGGGCGGCAATATGTCCCGTTTCGGACGCATCGACGGCCACCAAGATCCGGCGGAACACGTCAATTCACCAACTTCCGTGGCAAGTGCATCATTCAAGGTTACAGGAAGATGAACTAGAAGTAAACGCACCATGATCTGAAGGTGACAGATCCCAACGGGAAGGGCTGGTAGCGGGTGGTCCGAGCGCTGTCGGTCCCTCGTCCCATTCGCGCGCCGGCGAGGTCGACGGTACCGAACCGCCGGAAGGCCCACCCACTCACTCCCCTGCCATTAGCCTGACCGGGCTGCAATCTCGGAGGAGTGCGAGAGCGGCCGAATCGGCACGATTGGAAATCGTGTGTTGGGCAACCAACCGTGGGTTCAAATCCCACCTCCTCCGCTGGCTCTCCGGGAGAACGGATCGGCCCGCCCTACGAGGAGGTGAACTGGGGCGGTCCTTTCTTGTTCGCCCTGGTTCGCCCTGGTCCGCATCGCATCGGCCTGATAGGAAACGGAGATCATGGGTCCAGGTCCCCCCGACTCTCCATTCGACTTCCCGCCTGCAGCTCCCGAGCCGGCCTCGACGGTCACCTCCTCCGTTTCCCCGGAGCCAACAGCACCGCTGCGTGATGCCGGACCGGCGGACGCAGATTCAGCGGGCACGGCCGTGGTGTCGACTCCCGGCGGCCGCCGAAGGAGGATGTGGCCATACCTGCTCACCGCTTCCGTGCTCATCGGAGCCGGGGCCGGTGTGGTGACGGGTCTATCGAAACGGGGCACACCGGCCCCCCAGCACTCCGTGCCGGTGACACGCACCCCTTCCGTGGCAGCCCAGTTCGCGGCGTCCGAGAACACCATCAGCGTGGCGAGGATCGCCCTCACCACCGGGCTCGACAGCCTGCAAGGGGTGCCCACCGTGGCGGCGATGGTCCCGGTGGTCTCGCCCTACATGGGCGCGCTCCAGAAGTACTCAGCCGATCTGGCCGCCATCCCGTGGCCCGAGAATCTGGCCGGCGCCAGCGAGAGCCTGAGGGCCCAGGTGGATGCCTTCGCCGCATTCCTCCAGACCCTCCAAGGGGTGCGGCCTCTCGCCCTGGGCTCGTGGTTCTCCGAGCTGCACGCCCGAGCATTCGCCATGACTGTCGCCGCCGTACGCCTGCGCAGCCAGCTCGGCCTGCCGAGCTAGACAGGTGCATCACGGACTCCCTGCCACCTGCGTCCGCCGGCTTGACTGACGACGCCGCCATGGCCCTGGCTCTGGAGCAGGCCGACGCCGCCCTGGGGATGGGCGAGGTCCCCGTCGGCGCTGTGAGCCTGGTCGACGGCCGCCTGGTGGCGGCCCGGCACAACGAACGCGAGCGCTCCGGCGACCCCACGGCCCACGCGGAAATGCTCGTCCTGCGCGACACCGCCCAGGTTCTCGGCGGTTGGCGTCTCTCCAAGGTGACCCTGGTCGTCACCCTGGAGCCCTGCCCCATGTGCGCCGGGGCCCTGGTGGCCTCCCGCCTCGGCCGCCTGGTCTACGGCGCCGACGACCCTCGCGCCGGCGCCTGCGGCACCCTCTACAACCTGTGCGCCGACCCCCGCCTCAACCATGAGCTCCCACTCACCAGGGGAGTGCGGGCGGAGGAGTGCGGACACCTCCTGACCTCGTTCTTCGCGAGCCAGCGGGCTCGCTGAGCGGCTCTCCTTCCCTCCGGCGGAGGGTACAGCGACTAGGCTCTCCTCCGGAGGAGTGCGAGAGCGGCCGAATCGGACGGTCTCGAAAACCGTTGTGCCTCATGGGCACCGTGGGTTCAAATCCCACCTCCTCCGCCACCGGGCCGAGAAGGCCCTCGTCTCTTGGCGAAGGCAGGAACAGCAGGGCAGGCGCCTTGCTGGCAGTACCGGGTCGTTCCCTCGACCGGAAAGGAGTGAACCATGGCACGCGCACGTTCGACCTTTGGCAAGCTGCAGCGCGACCAGGCCAAGAAGGACCGGGCCCGCGCGAAAATGGACGACCGCCAGTCCCGACGCGAGGACAAGGCGACGGGTGAAGGCGAAGAGAACGGCTCGGCGAGCGGCGAGGTGGTCGACCAGACCCGCCTGCTGGAGCAGTTCGCTGCCCTCCACGAGGACCTGGCCGACGGCCGGATCTCGCTGGACGACTTCGAGGTCCGCCAGGAGGAGTTGCGGGCCAAAATGGTGGTCGACTGAGGCGTCAATGCCTCTTTAAGGTACCTCTTCGCGCCCCTCGAGCCAGCGCCGGAAGCCGGCTGCATTGGAGTGGACGCCGTTCATGATGTCCAATTTCTCCCGCTGCGCGGCGTCGACGTCACCGAGAAGGGGATCGAACCGGGCCGCCAGCGCATCTGCAATGTCGACCCCTTCGCGGAATGCCCGCTCGGCCGTCTCGGCCCACTGACGGAGGGTCTCGTCGGCCTCGGCCAGGAGAGCATCGGGTTCCCCGAGCAGCCCGTAGTGGGCCAGGGCGATGCCCGATGGCCGCCGGGCGGCGAACTTGCCCAGCGATTCCAGTGCCTGGTGCAGATCGAAGTCGGGCGGCGGGGTCGAGGGTCGGAGCACACCGCCATCGGGCAGCTTGACGCCGACGGCGTCGCCGGCGAAGAGCACGCCGCTCAGCGAGTCGTGCAATCCGACGTGGTGCTTGGCGTGGCCCGGAGAGTCAATGGCCACCAGCGTGCGCCCCGGGCCGACAACGATCTCCTCGCCGTCCTCCAGCACGTGGAGCCTCTCGGGCGGCGTGGGGTCGAGCCGCCCGTAGAGCGAGTCCAGCAGCGAGCCGTAGACCCGCGCCGCCGAGTCGATGAGCCGAGCCGGATCGGCCAGGTGGCGGGCTCCCTTCTCATGGACATAGACGGTGGCCGAGGGAAAGGCGCGCGCCACATCGCCCACGCCCCCGGCGTGGTCCAGGTGGATGTGGGTCACCGCCACCCCGGCCAGGTCCTCGGGCCCGACACCGATCTGGGCCAGCGCGGCCAGGAGGACCGGCACCGAAGACTGGCTCCCGGTCTCCACCAGCACGGGCGCCGGCCCCTCAATGAGGTAGCCCGCCGTCACCCTCTCCCAACCCCCGAGGAGCGTGTCGATTTCAAGCACCCCGGGCGCGATCGTCCGAGGCGCCGGCACCGGGTGCGGGGCATCCCCGCTCATTCGGTGTTGACCTCAATGATCACCTTGACGTCGTCGGGCTGGCGCGTGAGGGCGTCGGGCCACTGGGCCAGGGGGACCCGGCGGTTGACCACCCGGGCCAGCCAGTCCCGGTCCGCCCGGCCCAGCGCATCGGCCGCCGCCTCGTAGTGCCGGCGGTTGGCGTTGACCGAGCCGACGACGGCCACGTTCTCCAACACCATGCTGCGGTTGAGGGCACCTTCGTCCACGTCAAGGGTGTGACCACCCGAGGAAACGCCGGTGAGGCAGACGACACCCCCGGTCCCTACGTGCGCCATGGCACTGAGGACGAGCGTGGCCACCCCGGTGCACTCGATCACGACATCGGGATCGGGACACGCATCCTCCACCGTTCCGCTGTGATACGTCGCGCCCAGCGCGCGCACCAGGTCCGGCTTGACCCCGCTCTCCATCTGGTCGAGGACGTGGACGTCCAGGCCGCGCTGCACGCCCAGGAGGGCGGCCAGCAGTCCGATGGGTCCGGCGCCCGTGACCAGCACGGTCTTGGGGGCCCAGTGGGCCCGGCCGCCGATGTGGTCCACCTGCTCCCACGCTTTGGCCACCACGCTGGTCGGCTCCAAAAGGACCCCGAGCACGCCCAGGGTGGGGTCGACCTTGACTACGAAGTCGGGCGTGATGCGGTAGCGCTCCGAGAGGTAGCCGTGATGTTCCTTGATCCCGCGCTCTGTGTACTGGCCGTTGCGGCAGAAGTCCCACTCCAGCACGGCGCAATTGGCACAGGGCACCGGATCGGGTCGGCGCACTATGCCCACCACCAGATCGCCCGAGGACAGCGACCCACCGGCCGGCGCCTTTAGCACCCGCCCCAGTGACTCGTGCCCCAGCACCAGGCGCTCCTGCCCCGGCGGTGCCCACCCGTAGGCTCCCGAGATGATCTCAATGTCCGTGCCGCAGATCCCCACGGCCAGCGTCTCCACCAGGACGGGACCGTCGCTCTCGGGTGGCTCGCCCACCTCGGAGAGTTCGGTCGAACCGGCTCGGAGCGGGATTACGGTGAGAGCCTTCATGGAAGTCGCCTCCTTGGGTCTTGGGCCACCGGACCTCGGCGCCTCAACGGCGTGACCATCCCCGTCGTCGGGTGACCCCCCGCATCGTCGCTCTGGATCTGGACGGGCGGGTCAACAGGGCGAGGGAATGTTCGACGACGATGCGTGGGGCCGACGCGTCGTCGCTCGTGACGGCCAGTGCGTCATGCCCGGTGAGACGGCAGGCCGAGTTGACCAGGGAGACATGGGAGAAGGCCTGGGGGAAGTTGCCCACCAGCCGGCCGGCGTAGGGGTCGTACTCCTCGGAGAGGAGGCCGAGATCGTTGCGCAGCGCCATCAGGCGCCCGAAGAGGGCCTCGGCATCTTCGGTCCGTCCGATCATGTGCAGGCAGTCGACCAGCCAGAACGAACAGGCCAGGAACGCCCCCTCGCGGCCGGACAGCCCGTCCACCGCACCGTCGTCGGCCGTGCGGTAACGCAGCACGAGCCCGTGGTCGACCAGCTCCTTCTCGACCGCCTCGACGGTGCTCACCACCCGGGGGTCATGGGGCGGGAGGAAGCCGACCAGGGGGATCATGAGCACGCTGGCGTCCAACTGATCGGAGCCGTAGTACTGCGTGAACGCACCCACCTTCTCGTTGAAGCCCTTTTGGCACACCTCGGTGAAGATGTTGTGGCGCAGGGCGCGCCAGTCCTCCAGCGGGCCCTCCAGCTCGGGCCACTGCTCAAGGGTCTTGACCCCCCGGTCGACCGCCACCCAGGCCATGACCTTGGAATGCGTGAAGTGCCGGCGCGGCCCGCGGACCTCCCAGATGCCGTCGTCCGGTTCGGCCCATCCGTGCTGGAGGAACTTCATGAGCTCCGTCTGGAGGCCCCAGGCCGCTCTGCTCTGCACGCCCTCGGCGCTGGCCGACGCGTACAGGGCCGACATGACCTCACCGTAGACATCGAGCTGGAACTGCCCCGAGGCGGCGTTGCCGATGCGCACGGGGACCGAGCCTTCGTAGCCCGGGAGCCACGCCGCCTCCCATTCGTCCAACCGCCGCTCACCGGAGGGCCCGTACATGATCTGCAGGCGTGACGCGTCGCCGGCCACGGCGCGCAGGAGCCAGTCGCGCCAGGACATGGCTTCCTCGAAGTACCCGCCCCGCATGAACGACTCCAACGTGAGCGTGGCATCGCGTAGCCAGCAGTAGCGGTAGTCCCAGTTGCGGTTTCCCCCCACCGCCTCGGGCAACGAGGTGGTGGCCGCCGCCACGATGCCCCCGGTTGGCTCATAGGTCAGCGCCTTGAGCGTGATCAGCGACCGCACCACGGCGTCGCGCCAGGGACCGGCGAATGTGCACTGCGACGCCCACTGCTTCCAGTAGGCGTCGGTCAGGCAGATGGCGTAATAGGCGTCCAACGGTGGGGGTGGCTGCTCGTGCGACGGGTACCACACCAAGGTGAAGGGGAAGCGTTGCCCTTCCTTCACGGTGAAATCGGCCGTCGTCCTCATGTCCTTGCCGACCGGTTCGACCCCGTGCCACAGGGCGACCGCGTCGGGCCCGGCCGTCATGCGCAGCAGGCCGTCGGTGGCGGTGACCCATGGCACAATTTCGCCGTAGTCGAACCGCACCGTCAGATCCATATGGACGTCAACGGTGCCGGCCACGCCCTCGACGAGCCGCACCACATGGGGGTGACTGTCGCGTATCGGCATGCAGTCGGTGATGCGGACGGTGCCGGTCGCGGTGTCGAACTCCGTTTCCAGAACCAGTGAGTCATCCCGGTACATCCGTCGGGTGGCGACAATGGCCGACGGCCCCCCGGCCGGAGCCAGCTGCCAGAAGCCGTGTGACTCGTCACCGAGCAGCCGTGAGAAGCATGAGGGTGAGTCGAAGTGGGGCAGGCAGAGCCAATCGATGGACCCGTCGCGACCCACGATGGCGGCCGAATGCAGGTCACCGATGACGGCGTAGTCCTCAATCCTCTGCGTCATTTCCTCATTCTTGCCCGCTCATTCCGATACGCACCCGCCCGTGCCCACGGCCCCCCGTCGTGTGGCCGCCACCTGCACCCGGGCCAGGACCCCGGGCGAGGACAGGGCGTACCCCACATTCGGGTAGACGGTGGAGCGTGAGAAGATCACGCCGATGACCAGCCCGCCGGGCCCGAGCAGCGGCCCGCCGGAGTTGCCCGGGCGGATGTCGGCGTCCAGCGCGTAGACACCGCGGGTCACCGCTCCCCCGTTGTAGATGTCCCGGCCGAGCGCAGTGACCTCAGCGGTGACCCCAGCCGGATTTATGGCCAGCCCGCCGTTCTCGGGATAGCCCAACAACGCGGCCTGGGTGCCCCGCCCCACCAGGGAGGGACTGATCCGGAGCACCGGGCCCAGGGGCGCGTCGGTGCGCAGGACGGCCAAATCGAATGACGGATCGAAGAGGACGACCGTCGCCGCGAAGGGGGTGCTCCCTTCCAGCACCTGGGTGCCGGACTCGCCGGCCACCACGTGTGCGTTGGTGACCACCAACCCGGGCCCGGCCACGAAGCCTGACCCCTCCTGCTCGTTGCCGCAGGCCGTCCCCAGGATCTTGACCGTGGAGAAGACGGCCGGGTCGGCCAGGGCCCGAGTCGTGGCGTCGGTCGGCGTGGCGACCGATCCGGTCAGCGGTGGGGTCAGGGTCGAGAAGACCTGGGGGAAACCCTGGGCGCTCAGGAAGTTCTGCAGGTCCACGAAGACCGGGGGTACGACGGGCAGGACCCGGTCCACCGAGTGGAGGATGTCGGACCGGGCCACCGCAGAGCTGAGCCACGTGAAGCGGCTGTTCGGTGACGAAATCACGCCGGCCACCAGCCACGATGAGAGGAGCACCGCGACCACGGCCACCAGGACGCCGAAGGCGGAGTCGAATTGCCCCAGGTGGTGCCGGCGCAAGGTGAGATTGCTGTAGGTGCCCAGCACCCGGCCCACGTAGCCCAGCCCGGTGGCGCTGACCATGACGGCCGCCACGGTGACCAGGGCGCGCATGGTTCCGTCGTGAATGAAGGTCAGTACGTGGACCAGCACGAGCGCACCGAGGAAGAAGCCGAGGAAGAAGCCCCCGAAGGTGAGGAGTTGGACCAGCGCGCCGAGACGGAGACCTTGGATGGCGGCGGTCAGCATCAGCCCGATGATCAGGAGATCGACCCAGTCCACGACTGCGAGGGTAGCGAAGTGTAGGCACCCCGCCGGGGAAGCCGGCCGATAAGGTGACCCCGCCGTGCCCTTGAGTCCTCTGGCTGAATCCCCGCTCGCCCGGCGCGCCCGGCGCAGGAGCATGGGTGCCCTGCTCGTGGCCCTGGCCGTGTGCGTCACGGCCTGCGCGACGGCGCCCGGTGTCGCGCCCGGCGCACCGAGGGCGCTGGGCCAGCCGAGGGGGACGCCAGGGGCCGTGGGCCAACCGGCGCCATCGGGTGCCGGAGACCTGGCGGCGGTGTCCTGTTCTGACGCCGCGCACTGCTGGGCGGTGGGTGCCGCCATTGTCTCCACCGTCAATGGAGGCGCCTCCTGGACCACCCAGCGGGTCCCCCCGCCCCTGACGCCCCAGCTGGACGGGATTGCCTGCCCCGGGAAGGAACAGTGCATGGCCGTCGGCTCCGACGGTTCACCTACCGGCGCCGGCCTGGTGCTCACCACCCGCAATGGAGGTGCCACCTGGCTGGAGTCTCCCGCCCCGGCCGGGGCCCTGGTGCTCACCAGCGTGGAGTGCTCAACCACGAGCGTCTGCCTGGCCATCGACGACAACGGACTCAACACCCTGTCGGTCCGGACGACCGACTTCGGGCGCACCTGGCAGCAGGGAGGCGACCTTCCGGCGGGCTTCCACAGCGCCCACCATCTCTGGTGCACCTCCGGCGGCACCTGTCTGGTGGCCGGCTTCGTCGCCACCACCGCCGCGCACGGAGAAGGCGCCGTCGTGCGCAGCACGGACGGTGGCCAGACTTGGGCGACCACCAGAGTCCCGACCGGTGCCGGTGTCCTGCGGGATGCCACGTGCCGCACCGATGCGGCGTGCTTGGCCGTAGGGACCACCTCGACTGCAGTGAGCGCGGTCGTTGCGGCGCGCGGCGAACTTCTCGTCAGCACCGACGATGGGCGGGAGTGGACCACTTCCCGCGCCGGTCCACCGGTCCACGACGTGTACGGCATTGCCTGCCCGCTGGGTCGGGTCTGCGCCATGGTGGGTGCCGACTGGGTGGGCCGTCCGCCGGTGGCCACCGGCGCCGTGGCCCGGAGCGGCAACGGGGGCCTTTCGTTCACCCCGACGTCGGCGGCCTACGTGCCCCTTCCCCTGATCGCCGTGTCCTGCCCGACCGATGGGGCCTGCGTGGCCGTGGGCGACGATGTGCTGGCCCGCATCGCCCTGCCCATTCCCGAAGCCAAGCCGAGCACGGGCGGTCGGTCACCGTCGCGCTGAAGGCGGCGGGGGCCACGTGGTTCAGGGACCGGCCCGCTTCCGGACCACGCCGTCAGTGCCGGAGGGCGGCGAGCAGGAGCCCGGGGATCTTGGCCGCTGACGGATCGGCCTCGAAGGCCACGAAACGGCGCATCACGTCGTAGGAGCCGGTGGCGGTGGCGAACCACGGGGGCCGGGGGCGGGAACGGAAGGGCCCGCGGACGACCGACTTCTGGGGCCGGGCGAACATGGCGGCGTTGCCGACCACGCCCGAGCCCGACTGAATGTCGGTCCGCGGATGCCCGGGGTAGGCGCCCCACGTGGTGGTCCCGATGGCGAAGACCAGCGCATGCCAGACGTTGACCCCGATGGCGCCGTAACGGAGGTCGTCCACCGCTCGCTCGACGGCGGCCGCCACGGCGGGGTCCGCCATCGTCCGGGGGCTGACCAGGATGGTGGCCGACAGGGTGCCCCAGACGACGTCGTTGCAGAAGGCGGTGGCTGCGTCGACGAACGCCGCCGCCGAGGGGGCAGTCAAGGGAGTCTCGGCCACCTGCCCGCAGAACGACTCCACGTTGAAGCAGATGTCCCCGGTGCGACCGGGGGGCACGCCCCGGATGAAGGTCCAGGGCAGCGCGTCAGGGGGGCCGCTCCCCAACTCCTCGGCCTCGGGATGCGCGGCCACGAAGGCGTCGCGGCGGGCGGCCGCACCGGGGTAGTAGGCCCTCCGGGTGGTCACGTGGGCCAGCGTCTGGGTGAGCGCGCCGAGGAAGGCGTCGCGCTGGGGCCAGCCGGCATGGGTGACGATGACCCGGGCCGCCAGGCAGTTGAAGCCGGCGTTGTTCACCAGCATGGTGGCCACGTGCTCGGCCTGGTACACCAGCTCGCTGCTCGACCACTCCCCCGGGACGATGATCACGGGCGACACGTTGCCCAGCTCGGCCGACACCGGCTTGGCCAGCACCCGCTGGTCGGCCGCCTTGCGGCGGGCGCCCTCCTCCCCGGGGCCGAACACGACGGCGTCGTAGGTCTTGTCCGAGCCGGTGATGTGCACCTCGTCGATCAGGTCGTGGCCGGTCAGGTACTGCCCCGCCGCCGCCCCGCCCTCGACGATCCGCAGCACGCCGGCCTCCACCAGCGCGCCGAGGGCCCGGCCCCAGTGCGGGACCAGGTAGTCGTTGACCGGATTGGCCTTCATCACGACGACCTTGCCCTCGACGAACAGCTTGGACAACACGTCGCGCGGCCCGAGCGAGGCCACGTTGCCCGCCGCCAGCACCAGCGAGGTGCCGGCATGGGCCCCCGGGTCAGCGTAGGCCGCGGCCTGAGTGGGGATCAGGGAGCCCGTGGTGACCTCCGGCGCCATGAAGACCTCGGCCGTGGTCTGCGGGAAGACCACCCGGTCGAAAGCGGTCTGGGGGAAGACGCGCACCCGCAACCGGCCGTCGGACGCCGCGCCCACCGGCCCGGCGAAGGAGGGCTTGCCGGTCCGGGCAATGTCGCGCAACGAGTCGCGGAAGAGGCGGGTCATGCGCACCAGCGTCCCCACGCCGGCGAAGAGCTCCTCGCCCGCCTCGGGCGAGCCGGGCTCAATCCCCTTGGCCCCGCAGGCCGCGGCCAGCCACCCGTCCTGGGCCGCCATGGTGTCGCGCAGCACCCGGTCCAACAATCCGGCCCGGGCCGCCGCGCCGGTGGCGGCCCACGAAGGGGCGTGGGCGGCGACGTGGCGCACGGCGGCATCGAGCGCGGTCGTGTCGAGGGGGGGCGCCGGATCCGTGGGCGCGCCGGCCGCGTCGTCGGGCGGGACGTCGGTCGGGGCGACGGCCCCCCGGCTGGTCATGGTCATGGCATGCCTTCCTTTCGGGGTCGAACGGGGCCCCTTGCGGGTCGGGGGCCCGGGTGGCCGGGGCGGTGCCGGCGGAGGCTCACCCGAGATGCGGCAGCACTTCCTGGCCGAGCAGGCGGATGTGGTCGAGGTCGTCCAGGTCGAGCACCTGCAGGTACACGGTGCCGGCCCCGGCATCGGCGAAAGCGAGGAGGCGGGCCACCACCTCATCGGGCGTCCCGGCCGCCCCGTTGGCCCGCAACTCCTCGGGCCGGCGACCGATGGCGGCAGCTCGCCGCACCACCTCGGCCTCGTCGGCACCGCAGCAGACAACCTGGGCCGCCGAGAGGGTGAGGGTTCCGGGGTCGCGGCCGCGCGCCTCGCAGGCGGCCCGCACCCGGGCGAACTGGGCCTCGGTGTCGGCCAGTGAGGAGAACGGCAGGTTGAACTCGTCGGCGTAGGTGGCCGCCAGCCGGGGTGTCCGCCTCGGCCCTCCACCGCCGACGATGAGGGGCGGGTGCGGCCGCTGCTGCGGCTTGGGCAGGGCGGGGCTGTCGTCGAGTTGATAGTGCCGGCCCTGGAAGGTGAACGTGGCTCCCTCGGACGTGGTCCACAAGCCGGTCAGGATCGCGAACTGCTCCTCCAACCGCTCGAATCGCTCACCGAGGGGCGGGAACGGGATCCCGTAAGCCGTGTGCTCGCCGTCGTACCAGCCGGCGCCCAGCCCGAGCTCCACCCGCCCGCCGCTCATGGCGTCGACCTGGGCCACGGTGATGGCCAGGATGCCCGGCAGGCGGAAGGTGGCCGAGGTGACCAGGGTGCCCAGGCGGATGCGCGTCGTCTCGCGGGCCAGGGCGCCCAGGGTCACCCAGGCGTCGGTGGGCCCGGGGAGGCCGTCGCCGCCCATGGTCAGGTAATGGTCCGAGCGGAAGAGGGCGTCGAAGCCGGACGCCTCGACCTGGTGGGCCACGTCGAGGAGCTGCTGGTAGCCGGCTCCCTGCTGGGGCTCCACGAAGATGCGCACCTTCACCGGGCCAACGCTAATGGAACGACGCGGCGGGGAGCCGGGGCGGTGCAGACTGCGGAAATGGAAATTGGTGTCGTGTTCCCGCAGACCGAATTGGGCGGCGACCGGGGCGCCCTGCGCGCCTTCGGGGAGGCCGCCTCCGACCTGGGGTACCGCCACCTGGCGGCCTACGACCATGTGCTCGGGGGCGACCCGTCGGTGCACGGGGAACTGGGCGGGCCCTACACCATCGCCGACACCTTTCACGAGCCGCTGGTCATGTTCGCCCACCTGGCCGGCTTCACCGACCTGGGCTTCGCCACCTCCATCCTCATCGGGCCGCAACGGCAGACCGTCCTGTTGGCCAAGCAGGCAGCCGAGGTCGACATCCTGAGCAACGGGCGCTTGCGCCTCGGCCTCGGCATCGGATGGAACCGGGTCGAGTACGAGGCCCTGGGAGTGCGCTTCGCCGACCGGGCCGCCATTCTGGAGGAGCAGGTGGGCGTGCTGCGCCAGCTGTGGACGCAGGAGAGCGTCACCATGGAAGGCCGGTTCCACCGGATCACCGCGGCCGGCCTCGCCCCGCCCCCGCTGCAGCGCCCCATCCCCATCTGGATCGGCGCCTGGGCCCCGGCCGCCCTGCGCCGGGTGGGACGCATCGCCGACGGCTGGTTCCCCCAGGTGCGTCCGGGCGGCGGGCTGAGTGAAGCGCTCGAGACGATCGCCGAGGGGGCGCGGGAGGTGGGACGGGACCCGGCGACCATCGCCTTCGAGGGAAGGGTCGAGTACGCCAGCCGCGACCTGGACCGCATGGCCGTGCACGCGGGGCGCTGGCGCGAGGCCGGAGCGAGCCACCTCTCGGTGAACACCATGGCCGCCGGGTGCGACGGCGTGGGCGACCACATCGCCGCGTTGGAGGCCATGGCCGGGGTGCTGCTGTAGGCGGGGGGTCGGGACGTGAGGGGGCCGGGCCGGCGGGGTGCCCGCTTCAGGCGGCCGAGAGCGCGGCCTTCATCCCCTGGTGCCAGTCGGGGAATGCGGGGGCCCACCCGAGCTCGGTGCGCGCCCTCTGGTTGGACACCGCCGGCTGGGCGCACAAGAGATAGGCGGTGTACGCCCCGGCCGCCAGGCGGACGACGGCTTCGGGCAATTGGCGCGGCGCCTTGGCCCCCAACAACCCGGCCACGAAGGGGATCCATTCCGACGTCGGGGCGGGTACGTCGTCGACCACGTTGAAGACCCCGGTCGCGCCGTCGAGTGCGGCCACGGTGGCCCGGGCCGCGTCGTCAATGTGCACGAACCCGAACAGGCCCCGTCCCTCCCCGGCGATGGGCAACCTGCGCTTCTTGATCAGGGTGACGAAGGCGCCGTCGCTGTCGTAGTAGGTCCCGGGTCCGTAGAAAGCCCCGTAGCGCAACACCACGCCCTCCATGCCACCGGCGCCGAGCGTGGCGGACTCAAGCTGGGCGATGGGCCCGGCGATGGTGCCGACCTGCCCTCCGGCGTCGGTCCACAGCGGGTCGGACTCGGTGCGGGTGCCCGGGCCAGGACGGTACGCGAAGGCGATGCTCTGGGCGATGACCCGGCGGGTGCCCGCGGCCGCGGCCGCCCGGACCAGGGTGGCCGAGGCCTCGTTGCGCAGCCGGCTGGTCTGGGCGAATCCCCGCTTGAGCGCCCGCGGGCTGGTTGTCTGGGCCAGGTTGGTCAGCTGGTTGATCACCACCTCGGGTTGCGCCGCCTGAACGGCGCGCCCGACGTCATCGGGGTTGAGGGCGTCCCCCACCTGGGCCACCACCTGGGGCAGGCCTAGTGCGGCCACCCGCTCCGGGGCCCGCGTGAACACGGTGACGTCGTGCCCGGCTGCCACCAACTGGCTCACCAGAGGGCGGCCCACGGCTCCGGTTCCCCCGGCCACGAAAATCCTCACGGGACGAGGATACGCACCGCCTCGGCGACCGAGCCAGATGGTGCGCGAACGCGACCCGCTCCGTTTGGCAGGATGTCGGGGTGAGTGACGAGCGCAGCGGCTATCCCGGCGCGCCCCCGGGGTGGTACGCCGATCCGGCCGGTGGGCCGGGCCGGCGCTGGTGGGACGGCTACGCCTGGAACGAGGCGACAATTCTTCCCCAGGTTCCCCCGCCACCGCCGTGGGCCGGGGCGCCACCGCCTCAATGGTCACCCGAGCCGGGAGCCCCCTGGGCCGTGGCCTCGCAGCGACTGGCCACCTACAACACCTCGGGCCTGGTGGCCGACGAGACCGGATTGGTCCCCATCGCACGGCTCGCGGTCGCCATGCCGGCCGTGTACTTCGTGACCGACCTCATCTCCCAGCGCATCAATCGCGCCCAGCTCCTCATGACCGGGCAGGAGTTCCGCCGGGCCTACGAGGCCGCACGGAACGGCACCCGGGCGCCGACCATCACCAGCCACTCCTCCACGAGCTGGCTCTCGCTCCTGATCTCCCTGGTCGCGCTGGCGTCCGTGGTGGTGGCCTGCATCTGGCAGCACCGGGCGGCCTCGGCCGCCCGCGCCCTGGGACTCCCGGCGACGCACTCGCCCGCCTGGGGTGTGGGCTCGTGGTTCGTGCCGATCGTCAATTTCTGGATGCCCTACCAGGCCATCCGGGACTGCCTCTCCCCGGAAGATCCGCGGCGCTCCACGGTGCTGCAGTGGTGGCTGGCCCTGATCGGCGCCTGGTCATTGAGCGTGCTGTCGCAGATCCTCGCCTACTTCTCCTCGGGTGCCGGGCTCGCTCTTGCCATCCCGGCCGCCCTCTTCTGCCTCGGCGTCCTGGCCACGGCGCCCCGAGTGGTGACCTCCATCGCCGCCGCGCACCGCACGGCGCTCAGCAAGGGAGCGCAGGCCACCACCGTCGGGTAACAACCCCCGCTCCAACTGTTCATCTTCAGGTTCCTCCGCTGTCGCACTGCGTTCACTTGACGTCGCTACGGTCCACTCGGGAGTTGACGGCCCCGTCGTGACAAGCAGTTGCCGTTTCTCTTTCGCATCGACGACTTGGACAGCAGTGTCCGGATACTTGAACCCAATGGAGGTATCGACAAGTGAGAAGGTCCACCATCCCGGTTTCGCGGGCGAGCCGGCGAATCGTGTGCCTCATCGGAAGCGGCTCTGTGGCCATGTCGATGGCAGTGGTCGCCTTCGCCTCACCCGCACTGGCGGCCAAGAAGCCCAGCGCACCCACTGACCCCTACGCCAAGGCGGATGCCAAGGCCCCGGCCGGCACGCTGACCGGCGCCGGGTCGACATTCGACCAGCCACTGTTTACCAAGGCCTTCTACGTCTACAACCAGCAGAACCCCGGCGTGAAGGTCAACTACGCCTCCATCGGCAGCGGCGGCGGCATCGCCCAGTTCCAGGCCACCACGGTCAACTTCGGCGCGACCGATGTGCCCATGTCGCCCGCCGACATCTCGCTGGCCAAGGGTGGCCAGGTCCTTCAGGTGCCGATCGCCCTCGGAGGTGTCTCGATCTCCTACAACCTGCCGGGCGTGAAGGGCGGGCTCAAGCTGTCGCCGGCGGTGCTCACCGCCATATTCTCGGGCACCATAAAGAACTGGAACGACCCCAAAATCAAGAAGCTGAACCCCAAGGTCAAGCTGCCCGCCAATCCCATCGTCACCGTGCACCGCTCGGACGGCAGCGGGACTACCTACATCTTCACCAACTACCTCAGCACCGTCTCCCCGGGATGGTCCAAGGGAGCGGGCACCGGCAAGTCGGTGAGCTGGCCCGGTGGTGTGGCGGGACAGGGCAATGAGGGGGTGGCCGGGCTGATCCAGCAGACCCCCTACTCCATCGGCTACGTCGAATTGGCCTACGCGCTGCAGAACAAGTTCACCTACGCGGCCATTGAGAATTCGGCCGGCAAGTTCGTCCTGCCCACCAAGGCCAGCGTGGCCGCAGACGCCGCGCGGAAGCCCAATGTCACCACCGTGAACTTCTCCATCGTCGACCAGGCCGGGGCGGCCAGCTACCCGATCTCGGGCTACAGCTGGACCCTGATCTACCAGCTCCAGAAGAACCTGACGGCTGGCACGGCACTGGTGAAGATCATCGACTGGGTCTCCCACACCCCGGGCCAGACAGTCGCATCGTCGCTTGACTACGTGCCACTTCCGGCCAATATCCAAGCGCTGGCGCGCAGCACCCTGCTTCAGGTCGTCGGTCCGGACGGCAAGACGATCCTCTTGACGACCACGTAGGTCGTCGACACGGTGGCTCACCAAGCCGTGCTCGAGCGAGAACCCCTGGGACACGCCCGAGGCTCAAACACGACGGGGGGGGGCCTGCGCCTGCCCGTCGTGTCTGACGGCCTCTACCGGGCAAGCCTGGCTGCAGTGGCCGCATTGTTCTGCCTCCTGATCGTCGCCCTGGTGGTGACGCTGGTGGTCCAGGCCCGCCCGGCATTCGCGCACTTCGGCTTCGGCTTCTTGACCGGCACCGCCTGGGACCCGGTCCACGTCAAATACGGCGCTCTCCCCTTCGTCATCGGCACCCTGGAGACAACGGCGATCGCCATGGTGCTGGCCATCCCGGTGGGTCTGGGCACGGCGCTGGTCCTGGTGCACGCCATCCACCCGAAGCTCAGGGCCCCACTCTCCACCGCCGTCGAGTTGCTGGCCGCCGTGCCGAGCGTGGTCTACGGGCTGTGGGCCCTCCTCGTCGTGGCCCCGTGGGTCCGCAGCATCATCGAACCCGACCTGGCCCGGACCACCGGGGGAACCGGTCCCTTCAGCGGGCCCCAATTGGGTATCGGGCTCCTCCTGGCCGGACTCGTTCTCTTCGTCATGGTCCTGCCGACCATGGTGGCGATCTCACGGGACGTGATCGCATCGGTGCCGAGGGACGAAGTAGAGGCCGCCTACGCGTTGGGCGCCACCCGCTGGCAGGTGCTCTGGCGCGTAGTGCTGCCGTCGGCGCGGTCCGGCCTGCTGGGTGCCGTCACCTTGTCCACCGGGCGGGCATTGGGGGAGACGATCGCAGTCACCATGGTCATCGGGAACTCGACGGCCATCGCGCATTCGTTGTTCTCACCGTCGGCGACACTCTCATCGGTCATCGCCAACCAGTTCACCGAAGCCACCGAACCGTTCCACCTGTCATCCCTTATCGCCCTGGGCGTCGTCCTCCTCGTGATCGCCATGCTGGTCAACGCCGCGGCTCGCCTTCTCGTGCGATCGGTCGGTCGCCAGAGCGCGGTATCGGTGGCCCTGGCATGACGATGACGCAGGCTCCCGACCGCCGGCACGCCCGCCGCGAGGAGATCCAGAAGCTTGCCTCGGGCTCGGAACGCCGGCGCAAGATCTACTCCGGCGTGGGCTTGTCGATCTGTGGAATGTTCCTCGTCGTCGCCCTGATTCCGCTCATCTCGGTGCTGGCCTACACGGTCCAGCGGGGAGTTCAGGCCTGGTCGGCCGACTTCTTCTCCCACCTGCCGACGCCGGCGGGTATCCCCGGGGGCGGCATCTGGAACGCCATGGTCGGCTCCCTCATCATCGACGGCATCGCCGCCGTCGTCGCTGTCCCCTTCGGCATCGCCGCCGGCCTGTTTCTGGCCGAGTCCGAAGGCCGGGTGGCCGGAGTGATCAGGTTCGCGGCCGACGTGCTCTCCGGTGTGCCCTCCATCATCATCGGGATCTTCGCCTACATCGCGCTGGTGAGGAGCCTGGGCCACTTCTCGGCCATCGCCGGCAGCTTCGCCATAGGTGTGCTCATGGTGCCGATTATCATCAGGGCCAGCGAGACCGCCATCCGTGGGGTGCCGCACACGCTCGCCGAAGCCGGCTTGTCCCTCGGGGCTCGTCGCAGCACCGTGGCCCGCCGGGTCATCCTGCCCACCGCCCTCCCGGGACTCATCACCGGAGTGCTGCTCGCGGTGGCCCGTGGGGTGGGCGAGACCGCGCCCCTGCTCTTCACTGCCATCGGGAGCCAGTACTTTGCGACAAACCCCAACCAACCGATGGCGGCGCTGCCGCTCGTGGTCTTCCAGGACGGCATTCAGGCCTACCCCGATCTCCAGCAGATCGCATGGGGTACGGCCCTGTTCCTGATCACCGTCGTCCTTGTTCTCAGCGTCGGGAGCCGACTGATCGCGGCACGGCTCGGAAGGGTAAGGCTATGACAGAGGCCATGACTGATCCCCGAATGGAGAAACAGCTCGGTATGGAGACCGAGAAGGCGCTCACGCCGAGGCCTCCGGGTAATTCGGTCATGCGCCTGCGGAACGTGGCGGTCGCCTTCGGTGGGCGCACTGCCGTACATGACGTGACGCTGGACTTCCCCGAGCATCAGGTCACCGCACTCATCGGACCCTCAGGTTCGGGCAAGACCACGCTGCTGCGCACACTCAACCGGATGCACGATCTGACCCGCTCGGCCCAGGTGACCGGCCAGGTCATGCTGGGTGACGTCGACGTCTACGGTGGATCGATCAGCCCCACGTTGCTGCGGTCGCAGGTGGGGATGGTCTTCCAGCGGCCCAATCCGTTCCCGACTATGAGCATCTACGACAATGTCGTAGCGGGGCTGAGATTCAACGGGGCACGCCGCAAGGGGCTCCTTGACGAGGCCGCAGAGTCGGCTCTCAAGTCCGCCGTGCTGTGGGACAGCGTGAAGGACCGGCTGAAGGCTCATGCCAGCATG
>DATLSH010000045.1:0-3247 GCA_035534235.1 Acidimicrobiales bacterium
GGCTGGTTTGCGACCTACGGGTGGGATAAGCGCTGAAAGCATCTAAGTGCGAAGCCCGTTTCGAGATGAAATCTCCCACAGGGTTAACCTGGTAAGGCCCGTGGCTAGACGACCACGTTGATAGGCCGGAGGTGTAAGTGCGGCAACGCATTCAGCCGACCGGTACTAATCGGCCGAGGGCTTGGGAACTTGCTCGTGCTCGCTTTGGAACGCTCAGGGGTTGCGGTAACGCAATCCTCTGGCCACGTCTGCCGTGCTTCAGTGCGCCGCAGACGTGGTCGAGCGCACGGTTTCCGGTGGCCATGGCGGCGGGGAAACACCCGTTCCCATTCCGAACACGGCAGTTAAGCCCGCCCGCGCCGATGGTACTTGGGGGGAGGCCCCCTGGGAGAGTAGGTCGCCGCCGGGATTTCTAATGGCGAAAGCCCCTCGAGTTCGCTCGGGGGGCTTTTGTCGTTCTCGGGTACTTGCGTGTCCTGCCATACTGCGGCCTTTGTCTCGCCCAGGCCGGCGCGACGGCGAGGGCGCCGGCGAGCCCCAACGAGGCGGCACCCCGGCCTCGACGTTATGGCCACGCCTGCGCCTCGCGCCGATGGCGGCCGGAGATACGGAGGAGTCCCACCGCGCCGGCAGTCCTGCCCACCATGTCTTGTGGGCGCGTTCCTACGTGGATCAGGTCCGTCCACCGGTCGAAAAGCGGCGCTTCGGATCTCGGCGGGGAGTGACCGTGGGGAGCAGTTCCCGGTTGGGCTTGCCGGCGTAGAGCAATGAGCGGACGCCGTAGTTCCGAAACGAGGTGAACCCGAAGGCGGCAGGCTTCACCCGCTTGATCAAGTTGTTGACCGCCTCGGTGGGTCGCCTTGGCCACCCGGAGCAGAACGATCGCCGGATGGCCCGCTCACTTCCGATTCCCAAAATCGGACACCTTCGGGCACGGGGCGCTGTAAATGAGGTCCCCCGTGCCCGACCAGGAGGCGGCCCGTGAAGCCCGCCGGCCCGGCGTGGCCGCTACCAGACGAGCTCGAGGTTCTCCACGCTGCGCAGGCCCCGGGCGTAGTGGAGCTCGCTGCCCGGCTTGAGCGAGTAGTCGGGGATGCGCTTGTGCCACTCACGTAAGGTCACCCGGAGCTCCCGGCGGGCCAGGTGCGAGCCGAGACACCGATGGACGCCGGCCCCGAACCCGACGTGGCGGTTGATGGCGCGGTCGAAGCGCACCGTCATCGGGTCGTCGAACTCCGCCGGGTCGACGTTGGCGGCACCGAGGGACGCCATCATCAACGTGCCGGCCTTCACCGGGCACCCGGCCACCTCGGTATCGGCGACGACCATGCGGGGCACGCCGGGGACCGGGCTCTCCCAGCGGAGGAGCTCCTCCACGGCGGCCGGGATGACCGAGGGATCCCTGGCGATCTGGCGGCGGTGCTCGGGGTTCTGGGCCAGGAAGGCGAAGAAGCAGGTGAGCGAGTCGGTCACCGTGTCGAGCCCGGCAATCAGGAAGAGGAAGCAGATGTCGAGAATGTCCTCGCGGGTGAGGCGGCTGCCGTCCATCTCGGTTTTCAGGAAGCCCGACAGAAGGTCGTCGCGTGGCTCCCGCTCGCGCTCGTCGAGAATGGCGTTGAAGTAGTCATAGATCTCCTGCGCCGTCTCGTTCTGGATGCGCGCCCGCTCCTCTGGGTCGACCTTCTCGGCCTCCATCATCGTGGCCCCGCCCGGCCGGATGATCCCGTCCTTCATGCGGAGGAACGTGTCAAGCTCGTCCCACGGCAGCCCCATGAGGCCGAGGAAGACGGCCGAGGGGAAGGGCACGGCCAGCTCGTCGGTGAAGTGGCAGCTACCGCGGTCGGCAAACGTGTCGATGAAGCGGTTCACGCGCGCCGCGATGTCGTCTTCAATGGCGTCCATGCGCTTGGGGGCGAACAGCGGGTCCAGCAGTTTGCGGTAGCCGAGGTGGTCGGGCGGGTCGATGCTCAAGGGGATGAGCGGCCGGACGTTGCCGAGCTGCACGACGCCCTGCGACGTGAAGAGCTCCGGGTGGCGGAGCACCGTGTCCACTGCGTTGCGTCCGGCGGCCACGGCGAACCCGTCGACCGGGCAAAAGAGTCCGCCGTCCTCGATCCACCGCTCATAGCGAGGCTGCGGGCTCGCCATGTCGAGCAGGGCCTCAAGCGCCCGATCGTCCTCGGTCCCGAACCCGCCCTCGGGCAGGGCCGCCCCCGGATCCTCCCCTGTTGTCTGCTGGGTCATGGCGTCCTCCCCTGGTCGTGCGGCCGTTGGTGAAAACGGCTCATGCTGACCCTAGCCAGTGGAGGGGCCCGGTACCCCCATTGGCCGGGTGCAAGCGACTCCGGGCCGGGGAGCGGGGTATTGCCCACCACAGCGGGCGGGGCGGTCGCACTCGCTGTGTCGGTCTATCTCCTGGTCACAGGTATTGTGCTGGGCCGATTACGCCCGGGCAGCGTGCTCAAAACCCGCTTGATTGCCCCCTTCGCCGTGCTGCTCCTGATCGCCGGATCAGTGCCCGTGGGCTCACCGAGGGGTTCGCGGTACCGATGATGGGGATCAACGTGGTGGCTCTGGTGATCGCGGATCGTCGGGTCGTGGTGGCGCCCTGCGGTCAGCTCGACGAGGGTACCGACTGACGGATTCGAGCTCACGCGGTGTCTGACTGTTCCGGTCGCCTAAACTCGACCGATGCCTGCTGATTCCCCCCGGCCTGATCGTCGCGCCTCCTCGGCGCGTCCGGGCGCGCCTTCCCGTGGAGGAAAGGGCAGGCCAGCGGCATCCTCAGGGCGATCCGGTGGATCGAGTGGGGCCGGCCGTTCGGGTGGTGCCCGTTCCAACGCCGGAGGGAAGAGCACCTCAGGTGATTTCCGCCGGACCTCTGCCGCCCCTCGCCGGACCGATGGCCCCGCCCGCCCGCCCCGCCGAGCCGGCGCGTGGCGCGACGACGAAGAAGAACAGAAGCGAGGGGCCCGTCCCGCTCGAAGCTCGAGCGGGGGTCCAAGCCGGCGGCCGCCTTCGGGCGCGCGGGCCGGATCCGCAGAGCGTCCGAGCTCGGCCCGGCCAGCTCGCTCGCCTGCCCCTGGGACCCGGACGTCCGGGTCGGCCCGGCCCACGGGGACGGGGGGAACGTCACGCGCCGGTCGTCCTGCGTATCGAGGCGATCGGGATGCTGCACCCTCAGGTCGGCCCCCTCGGGCCGGCGGACCATCCCGTGGCGCCCCCTCCCGCACTGGCGGACCATCAC
>DATLSH010000046.1:0-6530 GCA_035534235.1 Acidimicrobiales bacterium
CGCCGGCGTCGAATCGCCCGGCTGCCCACGGCGGTCCGCTGACCACCGGTTCCCCGGTCTCGGGGTTGCGCCATCCCCCGGGCTGCCACTCCCCCGGCTGAGGGTCGACCCACGGACGCGAGGCTGCGATGAAGTCGGCCACCGGGAGCTGGCGGATGTAGACCCCGTTCATGTGGGAAAGCTTCGCCACATCGAAGAAGGCGGGGGAGCGCTGCACGTCCTCCAGCCGGAACTTCTCTACCAGCGTGTCGAGAGGGACGATCTCCTCCTCGCCGGGATTCCATCCGAGCAGCGCCAGGTAGTTCCGGAAGGCCGCCGGGAGATATCCCTGCTCCCGGTACATCTCCACCGCCACCGGGTCCCTCCGCTTGGAGAGCTTCTTCCCCCGCTCGTTCACCAGCAAGGGAAGATGGGCGTAGGTGGGAAGGGCGATGTCGGACTGCGTCGCCTCGTTCAGTGCGGCCCAGAGCATGACCTGCTTGGGGGCGGTGGGAAGGAGGTCCTCCCCGCGGATCACGTGGGTGATGGCCATGGTGCGATCGTCCACGGCGTTGGCCAGCACGAAGAGCGGCTTGCCGTCTCCCCTCACGCAGATGAAGTCGTCCAGGGCGCGCCGGGGGAACTCGACTTCACCGCGGACCAGATCGCCCACCACCAGGGCACCCCCGTCCGGCGTACGGAATCGCAAGGCGCGCCCGTCCCCGCGGGCCAGGCCCAGGTCCCGACAGTGGCCGTCGTAGCCCGGGGTCGGATCGCCAGCCGCCGCCCGCTCGCGGGTGCGCCCGTCGATCTCCTCCCGGGTACAACCACAGGCGTAGAGCGCTCCGCTCTCCCAGAGAGCCTCAATGGCGGCGGTGTGCGCCTCAGCCTGGTCCGACTGGAAAAAGGGCCCCTCGTCGGGCTCCATCCCGAGCCATTTCAGGGCCGAAATGATCCCATCGGTCCACTCGGCGCGGTTGCGCAACTCGTCGGTGTCCTCAATGCGCAGGATGAAGGTACCGCCGTGCTGGCGCAGGAACAGCCAATTGAACAGCGCAGCGCGCGCACTCCCTACGTGGAAGTACCCAGTGGGGGATGGGGCGAATCGCGCCCGAGGTGGTGAGATGGGCTCAGTCGTCGGCGATCGAAATGGCGCCGGTGGGGCATCCGTTGACGGCCTGGCGCAGCTTCTCGCGCATCTCCTCCGGCGGGTTCTCGTTGAGCACGTAGAGGAAGCCGTCGTCACGCACCTCGAAGACCTCGGGCAGGATGCCCATGCACACGGCGTTGCTGGCACACTCGTCGAAGTCCACGACGACCTTCACAGACGACCTCCTGGTCCTTGAGTTGACGGCTCTGCCGAGCATACCGGCCGGGCCTCCCGGCCTATGGCCTGTCGGCCCCCACCACCCACATGGCGAAGAACTGCGAGCCCCCACCGTAGGCTTGCCCCAGCGCCCGGCGCGCGTCGGCCACCTGGTGCTCACCGGCCAGCCCCCGCACCTGGAGCGCCGTCTCCAAGAAGCGCAACATGCCCGACGCGCCGATCGGGTTGGAGGAGAGCACGCCACCCGAGCAGTTCCACGGGATGTCGCCGCCCTCAATCATTGAGGTGGCACCCTCCTCGGTGAGCTTCCAGCCGTCGCCCTGGGCGCAGAACCCGAGGTTCTCCAGCCACATGGGCTCGTACCAGCTGAAGGGGACGTAGACCTCGGCCATGTCGAAGTCAGTCCGGGGATCGCTGATCCCAGCCTGGCGGTAGAGGTCGGCCGCGCAGTCCCGCCCGGCTTGCGGGTTGACCTGGTCCCGCCCGGCGAACATCGTCGGCTCCGAACGCATGGCCATGCCGTGGATCCACGCCGGTGGCCGGCCGGTGTCCGAGGTGGCCCGGGCCGCCGCCTGCTCCGAACCGATGACCATGGCCGCCGCGCCGTCCGATGACGGGCAAGCCTCAAGGTAGTGGAGCGGGTCCCACAGCATGATGGACTCCTCCACCATCTTGAGGGAGATGTCCGGTATGTGCAGGTGCGCGTAGGGGTTCTTGAGCGCATGCAGGCGGTCCTTGACCGCCACCTTCATGCCCGTGTCACGGGGCGCGCCCGAGCGGTGCATGTAGGCGCGGATGATGGGGGCGAAGTAGCCCCCGGCCCCGGCCAGCAGCGGCGACGAGAACGGCTGGGGCACCGAGAGGGCCCACATGGCGTCCGAGTCGCTCTGCTTCTCGAAGGCCACGGTGAGGACGCGCTGGTGTATCCCCGAGGCCACCAGGTGGGCGGCCACAATGGCCGTCGACCCTCCGACCGAGCCGGCGGTGTGGACGCGGATCATGGGCTTGCCCACCGCACCGAGCGCCCCCGCCAGGTAGAGCTCAGGCATCATGACGCCTTCGAACATGTCGGGTGCCTTGCCGAGCACCACGGCGTCGATGTCGGCGAAGGTGAGGCCGGCATCCCCCAGGGCCATGACGGCGGCCTCGCGCACCAGTCCGGCGATCGACACGTCCTCCCGCTTGGACTTGGCCACGGTCTGGCCGATCCCGATGACGGCGCAGCGCTCGGACATCAGACCCCCTCCAGGACGCAGACCAGATTCTGCTGGAGGCACGGTCCGGAGGTGGCGTGGGCCACCGCCCGATCGGCCCCGCCCGACCATATGGCGCGGGCCGCCTCGCCGATGCGGATGAGACCGGCCGACATCATGGGGTTGGCGGCCAGCGCTCCCCCCGAGGGCGAGAGGGCGACCTCGTCACCCAGACCCAGGGCGTCGACCAGGATCATCTCCTGGTGGGCGTAGGGAGCGTGCAGCTCGGCGACATCGACCGCCTTGCGGCCCACGCCAGCTTTCTCGCCGGCCAGCTGGGTCGAGGGCGAGCGCGTCAGGTCCCGGGCCCCGATGGCATGGGTCTCAATGCGGTGGTCGAACCCCGTGATGAAGGCCGGGCGCTGGCACAGCTGGTGGGCGCGGTCACCGGCGGCCAGCACCACGGCGGCGCAGCCGTCGGTCAACGGCGGGAGCGCGTGGCGGCGCAGCGGCGCCACCTCGTATTCCTCGCCCATGAGTTCCTCGGGAGAGCGGTCGTAGGCCACCTGTGCCTTGGGATTGGTCAGGGCCGAGCGGCGGGCCCGGCTGGCGACGGCGGCAAAGTCGGCCTCGGTGGCCCGCCCGCTGTCGATGAGGGCCTGCGCCTGCAGTGCGGCCAGCGAGGTCGGGTCGGGCCACAACGGCGCCATGTAGTACGGGTCGAGCTGCAGGGCCAGCACCTCACTCAGGTCCCCGGGGGACGAGCGTCCGAAGCAGTAGACGAGAGCGGCATCGATCTCGCCCTCCTGCAGGAGCACCCAGGCCTCGTAAAGCGCCCAGGCTCCGTCCGCCTCAACGTGGGACTCGGCCCGTGGCGGCCACACCCCGACGGCATCGAGAGCGGTGACGAACGAGAACGGCCCACCGACCAGGTAGTCGGTCGACCCCGAGCAGATGAACCCCACGTCGTCCTTGGTGATGCCGATGGCGCCGAACACCTCGGCCACCACCGGCATGAGCATCTCCACCTCGTTGTGGTCGTCCTCGCGCCTGACGTTGTCGTACTGGGCGAACGACACCACGCCGACGGGACGGTGACCCGAGACGAGCTCGGGGAACCGGCTCACAGGTACTCCTTGTAGGTCTCGAATTCGGCGTCAGGCTCACCGTTGGGTCGGAAGTACTTCACCGACGCCATGGTCGGTCCGAGCTGGTCGGGCTCCACCCATACCGCCTCCACCCGCAACCCCATGCGGATCTGATCGGTCGGGATCTCCTGAATGAGCCCCATGAAGGAGAGGTTCGCTCCGTCGAGGAGGATTTGGGCGCAGATGTAGGGGATCTCAATGGACTGCCCGGCGAAGGGGACGTTGACCACGCAGTAGGTGGTGACCGTGCCGGTGTTCGGCAACTCGACGATCTCGTCGGTGGGCAGACCGTCCACCGGGCACGAGCCGCGCGACAGCGTGTAGACCTTCTTGCACTTGGGACAGCGCTGGCCGATGAACTTGCCCTGCTCCAAGCCGCGCAGGTTCTTGCTCTGGGCCACCCCGGCAGTGAACACGTAGTCCAGCCGCGTCGTGGCCGCCATCATGGTCACCGGTTCGCTCACGATCCGCCTCCGAGGGCCACGAAGTGCCGGATGTCGTTGACGTGGCCCACCCGCTCGGATTCGGGGGCGAATTCGGGTCGCACCCGCATGCCGGTGGTCAGTGCCCCGGGGCCCGAGGCCGGTAGGACGTGCAGGAACGAGGTGTCGGCACCGTCGAATCGCACCAGCACCCAGGCGAACGGCGTTTGCATCGGGTGCTTGGGACGCGGGCGGGGTACCCACGACCACGAGGTGACCGTCCCTTCGGGGCCGACCTCGACGATGTCGGTAGTCTCCTCCCCCGTGTCGGGGTCGTACTCGGTCGGCGGCACGATGACCTTGCCCCCCGTCCCTCTTATGCCGACGACCTTGCCATCGCGCAGCGCAGTCAGGAACGCGCCGACCACCGGGCCCACGGAGCGGACGTAGGGGTACTCCAGGACGTGGTCGGCGCTGTAGTTCACTGCGTCGTCTGCCATCTTCACTTCCCCAAGTCAGCGTGCCGTCGGATCGGCCCCGGGTGAAACTAGAACAGATTCCAGTTCTGTGCCAGGTGTCACGGTGCCTGGTCGGCCAGGGCCTCCATGTCCACCCCGGCCAGGAGTTGCCCAATGAACTGGCGGTCGTTGAGGATGGGAATTTCCGAGACGAACATCCGCCCGTAGCGCTCGAAGTACATGAGCTGCTTGGCCAGCAGGAACGTGCCCCGGTCGAACTCGGACATGAGTCCCCCGGACTCGTCGGCGATGCGCCGGATCCGGCGCTGGGAGCGCAGCCGGTGCACAATGGCGCCGATCGTCCGCTTGTGGGCCTCGATCCCCTGCGCCTTGGCCACCTGCAGCTGAATGGTCTGCATCAGTCCGGCCAGGCTGACCTCCCCGAAGGGCCGGGTCAGTGCCGGCTCCATGATGCTCCGCACGAAACCGGTGAGCTCCTCGTCGGACATGCCCACGGCCACCCCGATGGCCGGCCCGTACGCGTCGGTGATGTGCTTGGTCACCACCGCCCAGGCGGTCTCGTCCCCCATGGCCGCCGACAGCAGCGATATGAAGAACCGATGGGTCGGGGGGTCGAGCCGCCCCACGATGCCCCAGTCGATGACCCCGATGCGCCCGTCGCGCAGCAACAGCATGTTGCCTGCGTGCACGTCGCCGTGGAAGGCCCCCCAGCGGACGGTGGTCAGGAAGAAGGCGCGCATCACCTCCTGCACCAATGGTGTGGGGTCGAAGCCGAGGTCGGCCACCTGGGCCAGATCGTCGATGGGCACGCCGTCGAAGAACTCCATGGTGAGCACGTTGCGTCCCGAAAGCTCGGGGTAGGGCTCGGGCACCGCCATGAGCTTCAGGTCGAACTCGTGCTGGAGGCGGCGGAAGTGGGCCAGGGAACGGGCCTCGTTGCGCAGGTCCATCTCCTCCCCGATCTGCACCCGGAAGCCGTCCAGGATCTGCAGGGTGGACCCGGCCAGCTGATCACCCGTCTGGCGGACCAGTATCTCCAGGAGCGGCTGCATCAGATCGAGGTCGGTGGCCACCACGTGCTCAATCCCGGGCCGCAGCACCTTGACCGCGACCACCCGGCCGTCATGAAGGCGGGCTCGGTGCACCACCGCGATGGAGGCCGTGCCGATAGGGACGCGCTCGAAGTCGGCAAAGACGTCCTTGAGTGGCCGGCCCAGGTCCTCCTCCACCCGCTGGCGCACCTCGGGGTAGGGCACCGGAGGGCCCGTGTCCAGGCAGGCCCGGAACTCGTCGGCCACGTCGTCGCCGAACATGCCCGGGGAGGAGGCGATGATCTGCCCGAACTTCATGAAGGTCCCGCCGAGGTCGGTGAAGCTCTTGCGCAGCGGTCGGGCCAGCTGGGCTCCGGGCAGCGCCCCCTGGCGGATGGTCCGCAACTGGCGGAGCGCGGTCGGCGCGAAGTGCAGCCCGACCACCTTGGCAATGGTGGCGCCACGGCGGATCAGTTCGCGGCGGCTGGGCTCGGGCAGCCGCCGGGGATAGATCTGGGGGACGTCCTCGGTCAGCGTGCGGGCCGGCAGGGTGCCTCCGGACGGTGCGGCCCTGGAGCTTCCCGATGGGTCAGCCGCAGCAGGGGTCACCGGGCCAGGGTAGGCGAAGGGGGGCCGGTGACACCCGTCGCCGGGTCGCCGTCCCTAGGCGAAGGCGGCTTCCACGGCGGCGAGCGCGGCCTTGTAGGTGTCGCCGAATATGGGCGCCATCTCGTCGGGCACCACCGCGTAGGACCACGTCACCTTCGATCCGTCGCCCTCGGCCGCGACCGTGATGGTGGCGGTGTGGCTGTCGATGGGCACCCCGGCGACCACCGAGTACGTGAGGGAGCGGGCGGCGTCGTCACGGGAGAGCAGCCGTTCCCTGATCTCCATGCCGAACATGCCCGGGGAGGAGGCGATGATCTGCCCGAACTTCATGAAGGTCCCGCC
>DATLSH010000047.1:0-65120 GCA_035534235.1 Acidimicrobiales bacterium
GTCGCCGTGCACGACGTCGTCGAGGCGCAGTTGACCGTCGAACTCGCCGTCAAACCGAAGTCGACCGTCGTCGCACCGGCTCCAGTAAGGAAATTGGTGCCGGTGACGTTCACCGTGGTGCCCCCGCCGGCCGGGCCCGCCGTGGGGCTGATGGCGGTGACCGTAGGCACCGCGTCATAGGTGAAGTCGTCGGCTGAAGAGCTGGCGCTCTTCCCACCTGGGGTGGTGACTGTGACGTGGACCGTGCTCGCCGCTTCTGCCGGGGAGGTCGCCGTGCACGACGTCGTCGAGGCGCAGTTGACCGTCGAACTCGCCGTCAAACCGAAGTCGACCGTCGTCGCACCGGCTCCAGTAAGGAAATTAGTGCCGGTGACGGTCACCGTCGTGCCCCCGCCGGTCGGGCCCGCGGTGGGGCTGATCGCACTCACGGTGGGCATCGCGTCATACGTGAATTCGTCTGCCGGAGACGTGGGACTGGTCCCACCCGTGGTGGTGACGGTGATGTGGACCGTGCCCGCCGCCTCCGCCGGGGACGTCGCCGTGCACGACGTCGTCGAGGTGCAACTGGGATGCGAAGCCAGCGTCGACCCGAAGTCGACCGTCTGGCCGATTTGGAACCCTGTCCCGGTGATGGTCACCGAGGTGCCCCCAGAGGTCGGTCCAACCGCGGGGCTTACGGAACTGATTGAGGCTGGGCCATAGGTGAAGTCGTCGGCCGGAGACGTCGCACTGGTCCCACCAGCGGTGGCCACTGTCACGTCGACTAATCCCGGCGAGCCAGCCGGGGAGATCACGGTGATAGTGGTGGTCCCGGTGACCTGAACGCTGGTTCCTGGATTCGCTCCGAAGTTCACTGTCGAGTCCAGCGCTATGAAATTCGTCCCCGTGATGGTCACAGTGGTGCCCCCAGCGGTCGGACCCGCGGTGGGGCTAACGGCGGTGACCGTCGGTTGACCGGGTGCTGAACTCGCCGGCGAGCCCAGCAGGAAGAGAACGGCGCAGCCAGCCGTGCCACCCAACGCCAGCGCCGCCACACCCAGGCGACGGGCACGTAAGCTCAAGGTGCCAGCTTCGTGGTCACGTGACATCGGTTCCCCTCCCAATCGCCCGGGTAACTCCCAACGAAATGCGGCACTTGGTCGCGCCGGTCGCGCCCCTTGAGGTGTTGGGCCATCTCGCCTCGGCCATGACGATCCTAACGGGCGTTTAGTCAGGTCGTCAAAGGTTCAGACCCTATTGCAGTTCAGGCGTGCCTTCCGCGTGTCGATCCTGAAAACGGGTGCAGAATTCCCAGTCCAATCAATTGGGGCGATCCCGGGGACTCAGAATGGATCGAGCCGCTGCTGGCGGCGACCCGACCGAGAGCTGAGTCCCCATTTGGCCCGGATCCCGCTGATCACGATGGTCCTCGACTTCGAATTGGGAAATTTCATGCTCCCTGGGCTCAAGGCCACCAGACGCCGACGTTCTGCACGGTAGATGCTTCGGTACGGTCATCACATATACATGCCGCAAGGATCCGGTCCTCTCAATGAGGTGTGGAGAGCGTCATCAAGCCATCGCGTCCCACAGCATGGGTCTCACTGGACTTGTGTCCGCCGGAGGCACGTGAGCAATACCCTCTGAGTCCAGCAACTCCAATTCATGGGGACCGGAAATTACTGGAAACGGGTGCCCCGGCGGCAAGCCTGCTGAGAGTGGGGTCCGGTCATGCACCGATCCCGCTGGACCCTCCCGATTGCGGGACCAATTCGACCACGTTGAGTTCCCGGTCGGTCAGCTTCTGGTATTCGCTCCAGCCCTTGTAGTGCTGGGCCAGGATCGGCCACATCACAGTCTTCTCGTCTTCGGTCAGGACACGCGCATCGGCCTGATGCTTGTGCCGGCCGGCCTGGACCTCCACCAGCGGCGTCGCCGTCAAGTTGAGCAACCAGGCGGGTGGCTGGGGGCGCCCGCCGTTCGAGCCGACGACGATGAATCTTTCCCCGTCGGGCATATAAAGCAGTGGAGTCGTCCGGCGTTGCCCGGACTTCCGTCCCACGGTCGTGAGCAGGAGCATCGGCCCCGCCGGGGACCGACTGCCGATGATGCCACGGGTCCATCGGTACACATGGACGTGGAGACGGTAGAAGCGGCGGCCGACCAGGCGATCGAAGCCGACGATGATTTTTGAGAGCACACCGGTCAGCGTAGATCGTCTGGATCGCTCATCGGGTGTCGAGCTTCTTCAGCCAGTAGACGGAGGTGGCGACCGCAACGAAGCCGATCTCCTCGTTCACCGCGATCATGTGGCGGTTGTCGCCCGCATTCCAGGTGCTGATGGTGCGCACCCCCGGATGAGCATTTTGGACCGCCGTGGCGTTGATCACCTTCATGGCCAGGCCCAGACCGTGACCGCGATGCTCGCGCAGCACCAGGGTGTCATGCTGCCATGCCGACTCTGGTGCGCCCAGCGGGACCTCCACCTCCGTGAAGGCGACCAGGTGGCCGCTGCCCTGATGCAACGCCGCCGTGGTGACTCTGGCCCGGTTCTGCGCCACCAGTCCCGCTTCAAGGTGACGTACCCGGTCCTCGTCCCACACTTCTTCCTCCAACTCCTGGTCTCCCAGGGGGATGTCGGTGGACATCCTGCGGCCCAACACACAGCGGTCGGCGACGAACCGGTCCGGCCAGCGATCGGCGAACGTGATCATGGTGTAGTCCGGACCTTTCGCCTTGGCCCGCGTCAAAAGGGCATCCGTCCGGCTGTGACTGAGCGGCAGGGACAGTTGACGGCGCACCATACGTTGTGCGGCGGAGAAACCGAGGCGGCGGGCGAAGGGGGCGGCAGCGTCGAAGTACCCGGGCCGGTCCGGCGACTCGTCCATGCCGCCCAGCTCGCGGCGACCCGCATCTGCAGCCATCCGCGCTGCGGCTTCCACAACGGCGGTGCCGACTCCCTGCCGGCGGAACCCGGGGAGCACCCCGACCTCCACGCGGGCCACGTGGTGGTTCTCCCGCCGGAACAACACGAAGTCAGCAATGCCCTGCACGGTGCCGTTGGTCCCCCGCGCCACGAGGCAGCAGTGCTCTTCGGGCCCGTCCTCGTCGAGGGCCTGAGCCAGCCGCTCCGCTCTCTGCCACCCCGGCCTGTCGGGCCACTTCAGCAGGTCCGTCGCGTGCAGGACAGTGAACCACTCGTCGAAGGCCGAACTGTCGTTCGGGTCGATCCGGACGATCTCGGTCATTGGGGACCGAGGGTCTTCTGCCAGAAGGTCCCCGATCCCACCACCTCAAAGCCGAGGAGGTCGTTCACCGCGATCATCGGCGCGTTCTCCTGGGCGTTCCCGGTGATGAGCCGGCGTGCCGTGGGCATGACGGTGGAGAGAAATGCCAGATTGTCCAGCTTTACCGCCAGGCCCAGTCGATGGCCCCTGTGCTCGGGCAGGACCAGGGTGGCCCATTGCCAGGCCTCTGTGGGTCGGGTCGCGGAGACCGCGATCTCGGAGAAGGCCACCAGACGGCCGCTCGCAACGTGCTGGGCCACCGCGGCGAGCTTGGTCAGTCCCTGGGCTTCGGCCAGTGCATCGGACTCCCCAATGCGGGCGGCGTCCCACTCCTCTTCCTCGTTGTGCGCGTCACCGGAGGGGGCATCGGTCGACATGCGACGCTCCAATTCGCAGCGATCCTCCCAATACTCTTCCGGCCACGGTGTTGTGAAGGTCAAGGTGCGATAGGCGCCGGCCTCGCGGGCCCCGTCCACCTCACGTTGCAGATTCGCGACACGGTCGGGGTCCACCGGCAACGCCAGGTGGCGCCGGTTGGCCAGCAGCGTCGCCGCGAAGCCTTGGCTGCGGGCAAAGGCATCCGAGGGATGTGACGCGGCCTGCCCGGTCGGCACCTCGAAGAAACCGTTGAGCACCGTGCGGTTCCCGTCCCGTGCCCGGCGGGACACGTCGTCGACCAGGACCGTCCCGATGCCTCGGCGCCGGTGGTCCGGGTGGACCCGGATGTCCACCTCGACAGAATGTCGATTGTCCCGCTGGGGCAAGCCGACAAGGGCGACCCCGACCATGGTGCCGTCCTCACTGGTGGCAGCCAGCAGATGGTGCTCATTGGCGCATCCCCGCTGCCGTGCCATGGCCCATACGTCACGCGCGTCCCAACCGGGAACATCGGGCCACAGCTGGAGGTCGGTCTGGCGCCACAACGCGAACCACTGGGCGAAACGGTCTTCGTCATCGGGGTCGATCCGTTGCACCTCCACCTTCTCACGATGCCACGCCGGGAGGCGTGCGGCGGCACGTCAGGTCAGCGCAGGACGGCTCCGAAATCCTCGGCGACTGCACTGATGCAGCGGGTGCGCATCTCCCCCACCTCCTCGTCGGTCAAGGTGCGCTCGGGCGAGCAGAAGCGCAAACGGTAGGCCAGGCTGCGCCGGCCGTCGGCAATCCCGCTGCCCCGGTAGACATCGAAGAGGTCCACCGACTCGAGCAGGTCCCCCCCGGCGGCGCGCAGAGCCTCGCCGACCACGTCAGCCGGGTGCCCGTCGTCGACCACCAGGGCCAGGTCGATGTCAGAAGAAGGAAAGCGGCTCACCGCCCCACCGGTGGCAGCCCGCCGGGGTACCGCCGACTCATCGAAGAGCAGGCCCAGGTCGACCTGGAGCCATCCGATGCGCCGGGGGGACGTGCCCGCACCCGACGGGTCGGTGATCCCGAAGGTGGTGGCTACCTTCGGGTCGATCTCCCCGACCGACCCGATGATCAGCGTGCCGCCGTCATCATGGTGCGCCACCAGGTGGGCCGAGCGGGTGGGGTGCAGCCCCGGCAATTCGGGTTCGTCGTCCCCCGGGGCCACCAGGCGCACGCGCCTTAGCCGGAAGGAGTCGGCCATGACGCGCCACGCGGCGACGGCACTCGTGGCGTCATCGTCGGGGAGGGCGAAGACGGCACAGAGGAGCTCACGCTCCCCGGGAAGCTCTGTGGTCTGGGCTCCCCCGGCGCCGCTGCGCTCGACCACCCGGGGTGCTCCCTCGTCGGGATGGGAGAACACCACGCCGACCTCGAAGAGACGAAGCGCAGGCTGGCGGCGTCCGGCGTTGTAGGCGACGGCGTCGAGAAGGCCGGGCATCAGCGAGCGGCGCAGCAGGGGTCTCTCCGCCACCAGGGGGTTGGACACGCGGACCGCCGGGCCGGTGAGCCCCACGTTGGCGTGCGCGTCCTCCGCCACGAAGGTGTCGGTCCAGCCTTCCGACACCCCGAGACCGCACAGGACATCCTTGACGAAACGGCGGGACCGTTGCAGCGAAGTGAGGTGACCGGGCTGCGGCCAGGTCGGCATGTGGCGGGGCACATTGGAATAGCCGAAGGTGCGGGCCACTTCCTCAATCACGTCGTCCACACCGAACGGCGCCGGCCGCACGTCGGGCCGGTTGGTGGGAACCGACACCGTGAGGTGCTCCTCACCCTCGTCGCCCCCGGGCCGGCAGGCGAACCCGATGGGCTGAAGGAGGCCGGCGATCTCCTCCCCGCTCAGGGCGACGCCGATCTGGCGGTGCAGGCGGGCGATCGGGAGGGTGATCTCGAATGGCTCGGGGACGTCCCCCCGAATATCGAGCATCCCGTCGGCCACGAGGAGGCCGGGAACGCTCTCACCCAGCAACTGGCAGAAGCGGTGCACCGCCCGGCCGATGCCCTGGGGATCACAGCCGCGCTCGAAGCGTGCCGAGGCCTCGGTGCGCAGCCCCAGGCGCTTGGAGGTCCGGGCGATGACCATGGGAGTGAAGTAGGCCGCCTCCAGCAGGACGTCGGTGGTGGCATCGGAGATCTCAGACGACGCGCCACCCATCACTCCGGCGATGCCGACCGGGGTGCCCTCCCCGTCGCAGATGAGGCAGTCCTCGCCGGAGTCGCCCAGGCCGCGCCCGGGGACGCCGACCGGGCGGCTGACCCCGTCGAGGGTCTCAATCGACTCCCCGCTGCGGGCCTGCCGGACGACCAATCCCGCCCCCGGCAGGCGGGCCAGATCGTAGGGGTGGGTCGGCTGGCCGAGCTCGAGCATGACGTAGTTGGAGGCGTCGACCACGTTGTTGATGGGACGCATGCCGGCCAGGGTGAGGCGACGGGCCAGCCAGCGGGGCGAGGGGCCGACCGTGACTCCGCTCAGCACCGACACGGTGAGGCGGGGGCACAGTTCGGGGGATTCGACGGCGGCGATGGCCACCTCGGCCACCGATCGGCCGCTGTCCGCCGGCGTCGGGGGCTCGGGCAGGGTGAAGGGGAGGTGGAGCCGTGCCGCCAGGTCACGGGCGATTCCCGCGATACACCAGGCGTCCGGTCGGTTTCCCTCCACCGTGATGTCGAACACGACGTCGGGCACCAGGCCCAGCGCCTCGGTGAGCGGGGTCCCCGGCGCGGCGGTGACGTCATCGCCCAGGACCAGGAGCCCGGCCCCGTCGTCAGAAAGGCCCAACTCGCGGCCTGAGCACAACATGCCGTTGGAGACCACACCCCGCATCTTGCGCCGGGCGATCTCGAAGCCGCCGGGGAGGACCGCACCCACGGGGGCCAGCGGGACCCGGTCCCCCGTCTGAAAGTTGAAGGCCCCGCACACGATTTCGAGCGGTCCACGGCCGGCGTCCACGACGACCCGGCGGACCCGGTCCGCCCCCTCAATGGCCGTGATGTCGGTGACCTGAGACACGACGACGTCCTCGAGCCCCTCGCCTATCCGCTCGACCTCCTCGACCACCAGCCCCAGGTCGTCGAGCGCGGTCACCAGGGCCGCTACCACATCGGGGAAGGGGGCGAAGTCACGGAGCCAGCTGAGCGGAGCGCGCACGGGACACTTTCTTCTTGAGGGGGCGGATTCAGAACTGCGAGAGGAAGCGGATGTCGTTTTCCAGGAAGGAGCGCAGGTCGGGGACCTCGTGGCGCATGAGCGCCAGCCGGTCGATGCCGAAGCCGAAGGCGAAGCCGGACCATTCCGCGGCATCGATGCCCACTGCGGTGAAGACGGCCGGGTCCACCATGCCGCAGCCACCCAATTCGACCCACCCCGTCTGCGAGCAGGTCCGGCACCCCTCGCCCCGGCAGATGGTGCAGGTGATCTCAAACTCCGCCGAGGGCTCGGTGAAGGGGAAGTAGGCCGGCCGCAGGCGCGACTGCATGCCGGGGCCGAAGTAGGCCTCCGTGAACCCTTGGATCGTCCCGGCCAGGTCACCGAAGGTGATGTCCCGATCGACCACCAGGCCCTCAATCTGGTTGAACACGGGCAGGTGACGCGCGTCGGGTGTGTCGAGCCGGAAGCACTTGCCGGGCATGACGGCGTGAATGGGCAGTGTGCCATCGCGCACCGCCTGCTCCATCAGGTGGATCTGCACCGGTGAGGTGTGGGTACGCAGGAGCACCGTCTCGGGCTCACCGATGTTCAGGTACATGGTGTCGTACATCCCCCGGGCCGGATGGGCAGGGGGCATGTTGAGTGCTTCGAAGTTGTACCAGTCCGACTCCGCCTCGGGCCCTTCGGCCACCACGAAGCCCATGCCCACGAAGACGTCCTCCAGCTCGTCCCGAGCCTGGGTGACCAGGTGGAGGTGGCCCCGATGGAGGGGCGAGCGGACGTGATCGGGGATGACCTCGGTCAGGTCGAGGCGGTCGGCCACCAGGGAGACGGCCCGTTCGGCCTCGGCCAGCTCGGTGCGGCGGACAGCCAGTTGGGTCTGTAGTGACGTGCGGACCTCGTGGAGCCGGCGCCCCACCTCGCGGCGCGCCCCGGGATCGAGTCCACCCAGTGCCCGGTGGGCGCCCGCCAAGACTGAGTGCTTGCCGAGCAGTTCCGTCTCGACTTGGTTCAGGGCATCGGTGGACGTGCTGGCACCGATGCGCTGCGCCGCGTCGCGGGCGACGGCCTCAATGTCGAGCTCCTGGTTGTCAGTCACCACGCGGGGTCTCCAGATCTTGCGCCACCGGTGCCGATGGGGCACGCCCGCCCTGGGCTGGGCGAAATGCTAGATGCCGCCGTTCCCCCGCTCGACGACCCTTGACCGGACGACCCCGGACCGGGGCTCACTTTACCGCCCGGACCCGGCGCTGGCGGAGTGCCTCGAAGCAGACCACCGCGCACGCCATGCCGACATTGAGGGACTCGGCCTGGCCCTCCATCGGGACGCCGAAAGATCCACTCATGACAGATCGCACGTCATCACCGAGACCCGCTGATTCGTTCCCCAGGAAGAGCGCGGTCGGCACCGACCAGTCGAGACCGGCGTAGTCGTCCCCGCCTTCCACGACGGTGGCCAGCGTGCGATAGCCGGCGCCGGCCAAGGAGGTGGCCAAAGCCAGGACGTCGGCCTGCACGCTGAAGGGAATGTGGAAGAGCGAACCGGCAGAGGCCCGGACCGCCTTGGGGTTGTAGGGATCCACCGATTCACCGCTGAAGACCACGGCCTGCACCCCGGAGGCGTCAGCCGTCCGCAGCACGGTGCCGGCGTTGCCGGGGTCCCGCACATCGACCATCACCACGATCAGAGATCCTGCCTCGGGCAGCCAAGGGCCGGGCGGCGCGTCCATCATGGGCAGGACCGCGAGGACGGGTTGGGGCGTCACGGTGCCGGCCACCCGTTCCAGCACGCCGGACGCCAGGGGGAACAGGCGCGCCCCGGCCTCCACCGCCTGCGCACAGGTCTGCCGGGTCAACGGGTCATCGGCCCCCTCGGGCGCCAGGTAGACCGACTCGACGGGCGTCCCGGCCCGCAGCGCGGTGCGAAGCAATTCGGCCCCTTCGGCCACGAAGACCCGCTCGCTCCAGCGGGCCGAGCGCTTCTGCAGCAGCCCCCGTAGCCGGCGGACCCGCCGGTGCGTGAAGGCCAGTTCTTGGCTCAGGAAGCGACCTCGGCGACTGGTGCAACGGAGAGTGCCTCCTGGGCCGCCCGCACCAGGGCTCCGAAGGCCTCGGGCTCGGTGACGGCCAGGTCGGCCAGCACCTTGCGGTCGACCTCAATGCCGGCCAGATGCAGACCGTTGATCAGGCGGCTGTAGCTCATGCCGTGCAGGCGGGCTCCCGCATTGATGCGCTGGATCCACAGCTTACGGAAGTCGCCCTTGCGGGCACGGCGGTCCCGGAAGGCGTACTGCATGGAGTGCATGAGCTGCTCGTTGGCGGCCCGGTACGATCGGCTCTTGTTGCCGTAGTACCCCTTTGCCTGCTCCAGAACGGCGCGATGGTGCTTACGCCCATGGACGGAACGCTTGACTCTGGCCATGTGGGGTCCTCCTCTCTGCTCTCGGTGTCGATGAGTACGTGCGTCGCTGCGGGGGTCAGAGCCCCAGCATCCGGCGCACGGATTTCTCGTCCGCCTTGGACACTTCGGTCTCCCGGCCCAGGCGGCGGGTGCGGACGCTGCTTTTGTTCTCCAGAAGGTGTGACCGGAATGCCTTACGGCGGCGCAGGCGCCCGGTCCCGGTGACCTTGATGCGCTTGGCAGCGCCTCGGTCCGTCTTCATCTTCGGCATTGACTCATCCTTCTTCGGTTCCTGCGGCGTCTTCGCTGACTACTGCGACCACTGGCACTCCTTCGACCACGGGCGGCACACTGCCGTTGCCCTCGGGCGGGAGAACCGGCGCCGGGCTGTCGGGCGTACCGGGGACTCCGGTCGGCGCCTTCTCGCCGCGCTGCTGGTTCGTTGCCCTCGACTGCGCGGCCTGGCGGGCCCGCTTGTCGGGAGCGAGCACCATGATCATGTTCCGGTTGTCGAGCTTGGGCTCGGCCTCAATTTTGGCCACGCCCTCCATCTGCTCGGCAATCCGGTCCAGAATCCGCTTTCCGTGCTCGGGGTGGTACACCTCGCGCCCACGGAACATGATCGTGATCTTGACCTTGTGCCCCTCGTTCAAGAACTTGCCGACCTGGCGGGTCTTGGTGTCGAAGTCCCCGGGGCCGATTTTCGGCCGGTACTTCATCTCCTTGATACCCACATGAACCGTCTTGCGACGGCTCTCCTTGGCTCGCTGCGCCTCGTCGAACTTGAACTTCCCGAAGTCCATGATCCGGCAGACCGGCGGGTTGGCCATGGGAGCCACCTCAACCAGGTCCAGGTCGAGCTCCTTGGCGATATCCAGGGCCTCGGGTAGCGCCTTGATGCCTAGCTGCACACCATCGGGGTCCACGAGCCGGACTTCACGGGCACGGATACGGTCGTTGATCCGGTGCTCAGTTGTGGTTTCAGCGACGATGCGGCATCACACCTCTCACTCGGGCCCGCAGTCTTTCCGCAAGCCATTCGGTGGAGCGAGGCCGACCAGCGGGCATTGCCCGCGCCGGAGAACCATCGACCTGGCGCACGGTGGTCGCCGCGGAGGCGAATGGGTGGCCAGGTGGAGGCCCCCCAAGGGGAGGCCCCGCTTCCATGTAGTCAAGATGCATACAGTACCAGCATGAGCAGCCTTTGGACACCGTCGGGCGAGCACTTCCCCCAGAAGGAGGACGACACGGCCGGCCCACCACCTGCGGGACCCCCCCCAGCCTTCCCGCCACCTGCCGGTCCGTCCGGTGAGGGGGAGCCGCCTGAGGCGCTGAGCGCCGAGGCCCAGGCCGAGGTGGATGCCATGAGAGCCCAGCTGGCCAACACCCCGGCCGAGGTGGTCGTGGCCAACCACTGCTACGGGCTCTTTGAGCTGGCAGCCATCTATCTCTCCCAGACTCCCCCGATGCTCTTCCAGGCCCGGCTGGCCATTGACGGCCTCGGGCATCTGGTGAACGGGTTGAAGGGACGGCTGGGCGAGGCTGAGCCGTCGCTCCTGGAGGCGCTCTCCCAGCTCCGGCTGGCCTTCGTGCAACTCGAAGGGGCCGAGCGCTCGGCACAGGAGAACGCGGCGAACTCTGCCCAGAACTGACCAGGTGCCGGTGAGAGGCTCAGCCGACCCCTTCGGGTACCGGGTCGATCGACCGCGCCTCGTAGCGCCCCCGATGGCCAGGGGCCAGGGTGAACACCACCCGGGTGCCCACCGCAATGAGGCGGCTGCCGTCGGCGACGGCAGTGGCATGGAACCCGTGCTCCATCCCGTCATTCCCGGCGACGGTCCCCCATCCTCTCTGGGGGTCGAAGGAGGTGACCCGCCCGAACTGCGGCCCGGCGGGAGAAGCGGGGCCCGCCATGGTCAGTGGACGATCTTGGACAGCGGGATCTCCAGTATGTCGCTGGCCCCGTGGTCGCGCAGGGCGGGAATGAGCACGTTGATGTCGGACTTGGCCACCACCGCCTCCAGGGCAAAGGCACCCCCGCCGGAGAGCTCGGAGACGGTGGGGGCGCGCATGGAGGGTAGGACCCCGAGCACCGAGTCGAGGTTCTCGGCCGACACATTGAGTTTGACCAGCACCTTGCCCCGGGCCTCCAGCGTGCCTTGCAGCAGGGTCAGGATCTGCTCCATGGCATGGCGCTTGTCCGGGTCCGCCGCGGCGGCCGGGTTGGCGATGAGCTCCGTGTGGGAGACCAGCAGGATCTCGATCACCCGCAGGCCGGCGGCCCGGAGCGCGCCACCGGTCTCGGTCATGTCCACCACGGCATCGGCGATGTCGGGCACCTTGGCCTCGGTGGCCCCGTAGGAGAGTGCGATGTCGGCCTCGACGCCGTGCGCCGCCAGAGCCCGGCGGGTCAGCTCGGGGTATTCAGAGCTGATGCGCAGGCGGCCGGGCAGATTGGCCAGATCGGCCAGGCTGTGGGCGGGTGAGTCGTGGGCCACGGCCAGCACGACCTGGGCCGGGTTGGCGGTGGCCTTGGAGTAGGAGAGCTCACCGAGGGTGACCACCTCGCTCCCCCGCTCCTCGATGCAGTCGCGCCCGGTGATGCCCAGATCGAAGAGGCCGTCGGCCACGTAGACGGGGATCTCCTGGGGGCGCAGGATCCTGACCTCGTCGATGCGGGGGTCGGCGATGGTGGCCCGGTAGGCCACGTCCGAGGAGCGGTTCACGGCCAGGTCGGCGTCCGCGAAAAGCTGCAGCGTGGCTCGCTCGAGCGATCCCTTGGGCAAGACGAGGCGGAGCATGGGGGAGATCTTCGCAGACGCGCCGCGCTGGGCGGTGCGGGACCAGGCGGTGCGGCAAGCTGGGGCGCGTGCCTGCGCCTTCGGGGTGAACCACCACTGGCCCGAGGGCGCTCGCAGCTTCACCACGGTGGGGTGCAGCGCCAACTTCGTATCGAGCGCCGGGGAGGGTGAGATCGTGATGGCCACCGCCTCCCCGCTGCACACCGGGCGCACCACGCAGGTCTGGGACGCCACGGTCATGAACGAGACGACCGAGAAGTTGATGGCCTCCTACCGGTGCACCCAGTTGATCCTGTACTGACAGAACCCGACCATCGCCCGGATGACAGGAATCAACTGGGCCGGAGGAGAAGGTGTCGAGGGTCTCAGTGGGCGCTGGGCACCGGGGAGAGCGGGAGCGTCATCATTTCCAGGTCGGCTTCGGGCAATTCCGATTCGTTGACCTTGCGGCCCCGACGCAGCCGTCCCCGCCACTCGTCGGCGTCGAACCGAGCCGGTGCCGTGTGCTCCAGGAACTCGCTGACGACGCTCACGAAGCGGCCGGGGTCGGTGTGGTGCGGGAAGTGCCCGGCCCCGTCGAAGATCTCCAGCTGGCTGCTGGGCAGGGCCGCGTGGGCCATGCGGCCGTGACCCAGCGGGATGATGGCGTCGCGCCTGCCCCAGATGATCAGGGTGGGTATCCCCTCGGCCAGGTAGGCCCGGTCCAGCATGGTGATGACCTGGCCTCGCCAGTCGACCCCCGAGCGCAGGGTGCGCAGGATGGCCCGCCGGGCCGCCGTGTTGGGCAATGCGTCGAAGACGGCGAGGACCTCCTCGGTGTCGCGACCGAGCGCGGTGTCGAACCGCTCCAATATGTCGGCCACGGTACGGCTGGCGTTGCGGACCGGCGGCAGGGCGAACAGGGGCATGAGGAACTCCACGCCAGGAACGGCGGCCAGGCGGAGGAGCGGGCTGACGGAGCGGCCCACCCCGCCGCTGCCGACCAGGACCAGGCGCTGGCAGCGGTCGGGGAACTGGTAGGTGAACTGGGCCGCCACTCCCCCGCCCAACGAGTGCCCGACGACGGTCACCTGGTCGATCTCCAGCACGCTGAGCAGGTCGCGCATGCCGTTGGCGTAGGCAGCGATGGAGTAGTCGGCCCGTGGCTTCTCGGACCGCCCGTGCCCGAGCAGGTCGGGGGCGATCACGGTGTGGTGCTCGGCCAGCTGCTCCAGCACCGGGCGCCACGTGTCCGAGCTGTCACCGATGCCGTGGATCAGCAGGATCGCCGGGCCCGAGCCGGCCATCACATAGGCCCGGCGGTAGCCGTGGACGGTGGTGTAGCGCACGGTGCACGGTCCTTCACGGCGCACCCCGGGCCGGAAGCGGATCAGGTCGGGGTCGACCGCCTCGTCGTCCGTCGGATTCGTCATGCCGATCGTCCCATGGACCTGGACCTCCCCGTGCTGCTTGGTCCTACCGTAGGGACCTCAGGTATCGGGAGGGTGTCGGCGCTGTGAACGCCGGATGAATCGGCGTGATGCCGTGGGGCAAGGTGCCGCGCCATCCGGCGCTGTGCCGTGGGCCTAGGAAAAAGGGGCGCTACGGAGGAGGCGGACCATTTCGATCCCCGTCAGCGCCGCCTCGCGGCCCTTGTTGGACCCATCGGGCTGCGACCGTTCGAGGGCCTGGTCCATTGTGTCGGTGGTCAGCACGCCGAAGACCACCGGGCGCCCGGTGGAGAGCTGCACCTGTTGGATGCCCGCCGCACACTGGCCGGCCACGAAGTCGTAGTGCCCGGTGTCGCCACGGATGACCGCCCCCAGGGCCACAACGGCGTCAACCCGGCCGGCTTCGGCAAAGGCCCGGGCGACCAGCGGGAGCTCGAAGGCGCCGGGGGCCCAGGCCACGGTCACGTCCCTGCTCTCGGTACCGGCCTCGGCCAGGGCCTGCAGCGCCCCGTCGAGCAGGCGCAGGGTGATGCCGCCGTTGAAGAGGGCGCAGGCCAGCCCGATCCGCAGCCCCGTTCCGTTGTGGGTACCCAGAAGGGAGGTGCCCACCCGCGAGGCCACGTCGTCCAGCGCACCGCCGGGCAGGGAGACGAGATCGGGATCGGCCATCAGCGGGAGCGGGGGATCACAGGACGTCGTCGAGGCCGTGCAGGATGTGTCCCATGCGCTCGCGCTTGGTGCGCAGGTAGGCGATGTTCTCGGGGTTGGGCGAGGGCTGCAGGGAGACGCGCTCGGTGATATCGAGGCCGAAGCCCTCGAGTCCGCCGTACTTGACCGGGTTGTTGGTCATGAGCCGCATGGTGGTCACGCCGAGGTCCACCAGCATCTGCGCGCCGATCCCGTACTCCCGTCTGTCGACGGGAAGTCCCTGCTGCAGATTGGCGTCGACCGTGTCGTGCCCCTCCTCCTGCAGCTGGTAGGCCCGGATCTTGTGGCCCAGGCCGATCCCCCGGCCCTCGTGGCCGCGCAGGTAGATGAGCACGCCCCGGCCCTCCCGTTCGATGAGGTCGAGAGAGGCATGCAGCTGGGGCCCGCAGTCGCACCGCAACGAGCCGAACACGTCGCCCGTCAGGCACTCTGAGTGCACCCGCACCAGCACGTCCTGGTGGCCGGCTACCTCGCCCATGACCAGGGCCAGGTGCTGCTCGCCGTCGAGAACCGATTCGTAGACGAAGGCCCGGAACTCTCGCCGGGCGGCTGGGATGCGGGCCTCGGAGATGAGGCGCACCAGCTTCTCGTTCTGGCGCCGGTAGCGGATCAGGTCGGCGATGGAGATGAACGGCAGGTGGTGCTTCTTGGCGAAGCGCTCCAGGTCCGGCAGGCGCGCCATCTCCGACTTGTCCTCGGTGACGATCTCGCAGAGCACGCCGGCCGGCGTCAGGCCGGCGGAGCGGCACAGGTCCACGGTGGCCTCGGTGTGGCCGGCCCGCTTGAGCACCCCGCCGGTGCGGTAGCGCAGCGGGAAGATGTGCCCGGGCCGGTTGAGGTCGTTGGGCCTGGTCTTGGGGTCGATGAGGGAGAGGATGGTGGCCGCACGGTCGGCGGCCGAGATCCCGGTGGTCGTGCCGTGCCGGAAGTCGACACTGACCGTGAAGGCGGTGCGCTGCGCCTCGGTGTTGGCCACCACCATGAGCGGCAGGTCCAGGGCGTCGGCCCGCTCAGGGAGCAGGGGCACGCAGATGACCCCCGAGGTGTGGGCCAGGAAGAAGGCGATGTTCTCCGGGGTGGCCGCCACGGCGGCCATGACCAGGTCGCCCACGTTCTCCCGATCCTCGTCGTCGACCACGACGACCATGCCCAGGCGCCCGATGGCGTCGATGGCGTCCTTCACCGGTGAGAATCCCATCAGGCCGCAAGCTCCACTCGAAGATCATCTCCCAGCCGTTCGACCGACACCAACTTGCCCCGCCACACGTCGTCAATTGTGCCAGCCCCGGTGCCGGAGAAGAGCGGACGACCGTCGTCGCCCCCGAAGAGGGCCGGCGCCAGGTAGATCACGTAGCGGTCGACCAGGCCGGCGGCATGGAAGTCATGGGCTACCCGGGCACCACCCTCGACCAGGAGCTGGAGCACGCCCCGACGGCCCAGCTCCCGCAGCACCTCGCCCAGGTCTCCCGAGAGCTCGAGGGCGGGTTGCACCCTGGCGTCCGGGGGTGCGGTGCCGAGGACGACGCGGAGAGGCTGGGCTTCGGACGACCGGTCGGCCAGGCGCACGGTCAGGGCGGGGTCGTCGGCCCTCACCGTCCCGGCCCCCACCAGGACGGCGTCGGAGCGGGCCCGGAGGCGGTGGACGTCCTGGCGGGCATCGGGGCCGGTGATCCAATGGCTGGAGCCGTCGGGGGCGGCGGTGCGCGCATCGAAGCTGGCGGCCAGTTTGAGGATGACCCAGGGTTGCCCGGTGGTGCGGTGCTTGAGGTACGGCGCCAGCTGCTCGCCGACCGCGTCCGCCGCCACGCCGACGGTGACCTCCAGGCCGCCGGCCCGCAGCGCCGCGATCCCCCGTCCGGCCACTTGGGGATCGGGGTCCTCCAGGCCGATGACCACACGGGCCACCCCCGCCTCGACGATGGCGGCGGTGCAGGGCGGTGTCCGGCCCTGATGGACGCAGGGTTCGAGGGTGGTGAAGAGGGTGGCTCCCCTGGCCCTCGCCCCGGCCTGCGTGAGGGCGACGATCTCGGCGTGCGGTCCGCCCGGGGGCGCCGTGGTGCCCTCAAAGGCCACGATGGGGTCATCGGAGGGGACGATGACGCAGCCCACCCAGGGGTTCGGTGTGGTGGTGTCCCGGACGGACTCGGCCAGGTTTATGGCTCGGCGCATGTGGTGCACATCGTCCATGGGTGACGTCCTCGTTGGGGTCGGCCAGGCTCGGGTTCAATATTAGAACACGTTTCAGTTTTTGTCGAGAATTCCTGGTCAGGTGCTGGTCAGGTTCCGGCCAGGAGGCCGAGGACACCGGTGATGTCGGCCATGAGCACGGTGTGGTCCGGCGGCCGGGGTGGACTCGTCGTGGGTGTCGCCCAATCCCCCGATAGCGGCTCCCGCCCCGGTGTGGGTCACGGTGCGACGGTGCGCACGGCTTCCCGGATGGCGTCGGCGGCGGCGTCGGGCCGCGCGTGCCCGAAAATGGCACTCCCGGCCACGAACACGTTGGCTCCCGCAGCCCGGGCCCGGGGCGCCGTCGTCACGTCGATGCCACCGTCGACTTCAATGTCCAGCGAGAGCGAGCCGGCGACGGCGGCGGTTCGCACACGGGTGACCTTTGCCATCACATCTTCGATGAAACTCTGGCCGCCGAAGCCGGGGAACACCGTCATGCACAGCACAAGGTCGACCTGGCTCAGGTAGGGCTCAACTACCTCGAAAGGCGTGTCGGGGTTGAGGGCCAGGCCGGCGCGCAGCCCGAGCCGGCGCATCTGGGCGATGAGCTCGTCGCTGCCACCGACCTCGACGTGCACCGTGCACCCGTCGGCGCCGGCGTCGGCGAAGGCCTGCAGGTAGCGGCCGGGCTCGGTCATCATGAGATGGCAGTCGAAGAAGAGGGGGGTGTGATGGCGGAGCGAAGCCACGACCGGTGGTCCGATCGTCACGTTGGGGACGAAGTGGCCGTCCATCACATCGATGTGCAACCAGTCGGACACCGCCGCCACCTCCCCCACCTGCTCGGCCAACGCTCCGAAGTCCGCCGCCAGCAACGACGGTGCGATGCGGACGTCGCCGGGTTGACCGGGGTCGGGCCCGGTCTCGGGGGCGATGGTCCTCCCGGTCGGGGTGCTGGTGGTGGTGGTGGTGGTGGTGCGCTCGGCTGGCATGGTCTCCCTGCCGCTCCTCAGGTGAATCGAGCCCAGCAGAGGATGCGGCGGTATCCGTAGAAGTAGGGCTCGCGCTCGCCCAGCTCTTCTATCAGCCGCTCGCGGTAGCGCTCAATGAAGGCGTCGAAAAGGTCGGGGCTGAGTCGGGTGCGGTAGGGAGTGAGCAGGGTGCCCATGACCCACTGGACTACCTCGTCGGTCGATGCAAGCTCGTGCCCATAGACCTCCATCCGGACCACCTGGTTCTGGGCGCCCAGTTCGTAAAGCAAGTCGGCGTAGATCTCGGGTGAGAGGACGTAGCGTCCCCTGTCCTCGGGCATGTCGCCGTCCAGCACGTCAACGAAAGGGGGCTCGTTGGCCACCTGCCGGGCCAGGACGTGCGAGGGATGGCGATAGTTCGCCGGCACCTGGAAAGCGATTTGTCCTCCCGGGCCCAGCGCGGTCCTCATGCGGGCCAACAGGTTGAGGTGGTCGTCGACCCACTGCAGAGAGGCATTGGCGAACACCAGATTGAGACCATCGCCGAGCCACGTGGTGATATCACCCAGTTCGAAGGTGAGCCCTGGCACGTTGGGGTGGCTGTCGGTGGCCCGGGTCAGCATGGACTCCGAGGAGTCGATCCCGACGGTGGAGGCCGCCAGCAGGTCCTGGTGCAGGATCCTCGTCAGGTCGCCGGTCCCACAGCCGAGATCGACGACGCGTCCCCCGGGCACGGGCTGGCAGAGGAGCAGGAGGTCGTTGAAGGGTTGCTGGCGCTCGGAACGGAACTTTTCGTACTGCTCGGGGTTCCACCCGTCAATCGGGGCCACGGTCACCGCACCCATGTCTAGTCGCTGCCGAGACGCTCCCCGACCGAAGAGTGCGCGCCACGCAGCCACTCGTCGGCCGACATGGGCCCTCGGCTCTCGGGCTGCACCCGCAGGAGGCGCAGAGTGCCCAGACCCGTCGTCACCGTGGTCCCGAGCAGGGTTCCCGGGGGTGGCGCGGCGGGGTGGCCGGGGTCGGGAGGGGTGCCGACGTCGGCTTCCAGGATCCGCAACCGCCGGCTCCTGAAGGTCGTCCAGGCTTGGCCCAGGCGGACCACCCGGTGGAGCTGGCGGGCCGGTTCGGGCCAAACCAGGTGGAGGTCTTCCTTGGTGATCTTGGCCGCCATGGTGGGATCGCCGTGTTGGGGTTTGGGCGACGGGAGGCCGGCAAGCCCCTGGGCGAGCGCCTCGACGATCATGGTGCAACCGACATCGACCAGCTGGGCGCGCACGGCTGGTAGGTAGGCGTCTTCGTCGAGCCGCACCCGACGGGTGGCGTAGACGGGTCCCGTGTCCAGTCCTGCCTCCACCTTCATGAGGCACACGCCGGTCTCGGAGTCCCCGGCCAGGATGGCCCGCTCCACTGGCGCGGCGCCCCGCCAGCGCGGGAGGAGGGAGAAATGCAGGTTGACCATGGGCAGCTGGTCGAGGAGGGTGGTGGGGATGATGCGGCCGTAGGCCACCACCACCGCCAGCTCGGCATCGGACCGGGCCAGCTCGGCGACCTCATCGGTGACTGGGAGACCGAGCTCTGTTGCCGCCTCTTTGACGGGGCTCGGGCTCGCGGCGTTTCCCCGGCTCCGGCGCCGGTCGGGGCGGGTGACGCACAGGGTGATCTCGTGGCCGGCACCGAGGAGGGCCCGCAGTGGGGCAACCGCCATATCGGGAGTGCCGAGGTAGGCGAGGCGGGCCACCGGACCAACGTAGGGCAGGAACGGCGCCCGGCGAGGCCGTGATCGCGGATGCCTGCTACATGGACAGGAGGTTGGAGAGCCCGTCCGGGTCGCCGGTGGGGAGCAGGAGGGTCCGGCTGCGCAGGATCTTCAGCGCCTCCTTGCGCTGATCCTCGCCGAGTCGCTCCACCAGGAGGATGCCGTCGAGATGGTCGAGTTCGTGCTGGAAGACCCGGCCCTCCAGTTCGGTGGCCTCAATGGAGACCTCGTTGCCGTCAAGATCGAGGCCGACCAGGTGCACGGCGTTGGGGCGTACGATTTCCCAACTCAACCCGGGCACGGAGAGGCACCCCTCGTCGTAGGTCCATTCGCCCTCGCTCTCGACGATCTGCGGGTTGATGATGGTGCGAGCGCCTTCGCCGATGTCATAGACGAAGATCCGCCGTTGCACCCCGATCTGGTTGGCGGCCAACCCGCTGCCCGGCGCGGCATACATGGTCTCGACCATGGACTCGACCAGGCTCGCCACCTTGCCGTCGATCTCTTCGACTTCCCGGGTCCGCTCCTTCAGGACGGGGTCACCGTACTGGCGGATGGTCAGTGCAGGCACCCCGGCATTCTAACGACGGACGTGGCGGGGTCCCCCCGCGGCGGCAAACCTACCCGGTGGCCAGCCCCACAATCGGCTTGTTGAAAGCGATGTTGCCGGCCGAGCCACCGAGAAGGATTGTTCGGCGTCAGTGTGGTGCACTGCTCCGGAACGATCCAACGATCTTCGTGATGCCCTGGGGAAATCTGCGGCCAAGTCGGGTTGATCCGGTTCAGATGGCATCGGGATCGACCTCGACGCGCAGGCCCCGGCCGGGAGGGCGGTGCACGCCCTCCAACAGGTCACACAGAGCGCCGTGTTCGGGGGCCCGCACGAGGAACATCCCCTCCCCCAGTTCAGACACTGCCACGGCAGACCCTGCCACGGTGGACCCTGCCCCATGACCGAACGCCGCTTCGGCCAGCGCCGCGGCATAGTCCTTGGCCAGCGCGCCCGAGACGAGGGCCAGTGCCGAGTACGGCGGAAGGCCCGCGCTGCGCCGGATGCCATCCTCCTCGGCCAGGATCGGAGCCGGCTCACCCCTCCTGACGCCCTGCAGCACCGGGTGGTCCGGTACGCGGGTCTGGGCCAGCACGCGGGATGAGGCCGGGCCGGAGTGGCGGGGACCGACCAGACGGGAGGCCCGGACGAGCAGCGCCAGGGTCTCGTCGGTGGCGTCGACCCTCGGGGCGAGGAGGTGGAGGTCGATGTCGAGGAAGGCCACGGCCGCCGCCCTCCTGATCCGGTGCAGAACGGCCTCGGTCCCGACCAGGACAGGCACTCCCGGCCACGCCTCGGTCGGGTTGTCGCCTCCTGGCCCGGAGACCTCCGTCACCTCGATCCCCAGCAGCGCCGCCATCTCCTCGCTCAGGCGGGTGACCCCGGCTCGCAACGTCTTCATCTTCAGCCGGCCGCAGGCCGCGCAGACCTGCGGGCGTACCTCTGCACAGCGGGGACACCGAAGGGCAGAATCGCCCTCTTGCGCCGCCGCGGCACCGCAGTGGGCGCACCGCGCCAACTCACCGCAGTTGCTGCAGGCCAACAGGCGCGCCCGCCCCTTGCGGTTGTAGACGCAGACCAATGGCCCGCGCTTGGGGAGTGAGTCGGGGTCGTCGAGCACCGCGCGGGCCAGGCGCACGAACTCCTCCGAGAACATGCCGGTGCGCGGGTCGGCTCCCCGGCGGTCCACGCACTCCAAGGTGGCCCAGCCGGCGCGCTCTTGGGCCGGTGGCGGCGCCACCACAGTTCGCCCGTATCCGAGGACGACAGGAGGGACCGGTGAGGTGAGGAAGCACGCGCTCCCTTCCTGGCGGGCCCGCTCGGCCACGACCTCCACCGCGCTGTAGGTGGGCGCGCTCTCCTCGCGGTACGCAGCATCATGGGCGTCGAGGACGATGGCGGCAGCCAGGTGTGGCAGCGGGGCCCAGGCGGCCGCCCGGCTCCCCACCACGATGGGCCAGCCGGCCCGGGCTTGCGACCAGTCGGTAGTGGCTGGGTAGCCCCGCCGGTTGAGCCGGCCGGCCAGGCGCTCGGCCCATCCCACCGAGGGGACGAGGACCAGGACGCCCCCGTCCCGGGCCAACGTGGCCGGCGCTTGCACCACCGCCAGCACCAGGTCGATGAGGTCGGTCGAAGGCGGAATGCGCAGCACTGTCGCCCCCGGGCCCGGTGCCACCTGCCCCAGCAGCTGGGCAGCGAGACCCGCCGCCATCGGCTCGGCAGCCCTGGGGTGGGGCCAGGGTCGACCGGCGGGCAGGGAACGGATCATCGGCAGCGGCGAGGCCACCTTCAAGAAGAAGGACGCCGGTCCGGCCCAGCGCCAGGCCGCCCACCCGGCCAGGTCGACCAGCGCAGGCGGTGGCCCCCAACCGAGCCATGACTTGAGCGGCAGGAGCTCGACGCCTGGCGGAGGGGTGACGTGTTCCTCGACCACCCAGCCCCGGACGCTGCGCCCGTGCAGCGGGACGCGGACCCGCGTGCCCACCAAGACCTCGTCCCTCCACTTCTCGGGGACGACGTAGTCGAGCAGCTTGGGAACGGCGGCCACCTCGGTGCGCACGCGCACGCAATGGGCCGGTGCAGTCACCCCCGCAGGGTAGGCAATGGGTGGCTCAGAGGCCGAGCGCAGCGCGCAGGTCGTCCACGCGGGGCGTGGCCTCCCAGGTGAACTCCTTCTCCGAGCGCCCGAAATGGCCGTAGGCCGCCGTCTTCTTGTAGATCGGTCGGCGCAGGTCCAGATCGCGGCCGATGGCTGCCGGCCGGAGGTCGAAGAGTTCGCGCACGGCGTCGGAGATCTTCTCGGGGTCGACCACCTCGCTGCCGAAGGTCTCGACCAGCAGCGAGACCGGGTGGGCCACCCCGATGGCGTACGCCACCTGGACTTCGCAGCGCTTGGCCGCGCCGGCGGCCACCACGTGCTTGGCCACCCAGCGGGCGGCGTAGGCGGCGGAACGGTCGACCTTGGAGGGGTCCTTGCCCGAGAAGGCGCCGCCGCCGTGGCGGGCCATGCCGCCGTAGGTGTCGACGATGATCTTCCGACCGGTGAGGCCGGTGTCGGCGTGGGGCCCACCGAGTTCGAAGATCCCGGTCGGGTTGGCCAGGATCCGCACACCCTCGCTGTCGAGGTCGGTGGGGAGCAGCGGCAGGATCACGTGCTCGGTCAGGTCCGGGAGGAGCTGCTCGGTCAGATCGATGCCCGGCGCGTGCTGGGTGGAGATCAAGACGGTGTCGATGCGCGTGGGCCGCCCGTTGTCGTAGACGACCGAGACCTGCGTCTTGCCGTCCGGCCGCAGGTACGGCACGGCCCCGGCCCGGCGTACCTGAGCCAGGCGCTCGGAGAGCCGGTGCGCCAGCCAGATGGGCAGCGGCATGAGATCAGGCGTCTCGTCACACGCGTAGCCGAACATCATGCCCTGGTCGCCGGCCCCCTGGGCGTTGAGCGTGTCCTCGCCCCCCTTGCCGGTGCGGAGCTCGAGGGCGCTGTCCACACCCTGGGCGATGTCAGGCGACTGGGAGTCCAGCGAGACGAGGACGCCACATGTCTTCCCGTTGAACCCGTAGGCGTCGTTGTCGTAGCCGATCTCGCACACCGTCTCCCGCACGATGGCCGGTATGTCGACGTAGGTCGAGGTCGTGACCTCGCCCGCCACCACCACGAGGCCCGTGGTCAACAGGGTCTCGCAGGCCACCCGGCTGCCCGGGTCGCCTGCAAGCATGGCATCGAGCACGGCGTCGGAGATCTGGTCTGCCATCTTGTCGGGGTGTCCCTCGGTGACTGATTCCGAGGTGAACGTGGTTCTCAAGGGGAGCTCCGCTTCTCTTTCTGGTGGGCGACGACACTATCCAACACCGCATTCGCCACGGCATCCTTGGAGGTCAGGGCAATATCGGTGCTACGGCCATTTGCATAAAGGATGGTCACCGCGTTCGTATCATGGTCGAACCCGGTGCCCGGGGCACTTACATCGTTAACGACCAACAGGTCCACACCCTTGCGGTCCAACTTGCGCCGGCCGCGGGCGAGTGCGTCGTGCGTCTCGGCTGCGAAGCCGACCAACACCTGGCCCTCGGGTCGGCGTTGCGCCAGGCCGGCCAGGATGTCGGGCGTCGGCTCCAACACCAGTTCGGGCAGCCCGTCCTCCTTGGAGAGCTTGGTCCCCGAGGCCACCTTCGGCCTGAAGTCAGCCACCGCGGCCGCCATGATCACGACGTCGGCACCGACGCTGGCTGCTGCCATTGCCTTCTCCATTTCGGCCGCCGTCTCGACGTCCACTCGTTCCACCTTCGCCTGCACTTCCGCTGCCAACCGGAGGGGCGACGCGGTGACCAACGTCACGGAGGCTCCCCGCCGGGCGGCCGCCGCGGCCAGGGCATGCCCCTGCTTGCCCGACGATCGGTTGGTGATGAAGCGCACCGGGTCGAGCGGCTCCCTGGTCCCTCCGGCGCTGATCACGACCTTGAGTCCCGTCAGGTCAGCCGCCGCGGACCGGCCCAGCAGTTCCAGGACGCGCCCGACGATCACTGCGGGCTCGGCCAGGCGCCCCTCGCCGGAGTCGCCCCCGGCCAAGCGGCCGCTCTCGGGCGGCACGATGTGCACACCCCTTCGGCGCAGTGTGGCCAGGTTCTCCTGCACCGAATCCTGCTCCCACATTTCGGTGTGCATGGCCGGGCAGATCACGACGGGTGCACGGGTGGCCAGCAGGGTGGCCATCAGGAGGTCGTCGGCCAGCCCGGCGGCGTAGCGGGCGATGGTGTGAGCCGTGGCCGGTGCCACCACGATCAAGTCGGCGCCCTGTCCGAGGCGCGTATGGGGGATCGGCGTGTCGGCGTCCCACAACGAGCGCGGCACCGGTTCGGAGGCCAGCGCGGAGAAGGTCAGCTCACCGACGAAACGTAAGGCGTCCTCGGTCAGCACCGGGATGACGTGGGCGCCGGCATCGACGAGCCGTCGACAGACCTCGACCGCCTTGTAGGCGGCGATGCCTCCGGAGACACCGAGGATGACCCGGGGCGGTCGCATGTGCGATTCTTCGGCCATCGGCGAGGTCCGCCGCGTCCGCAGTTCGACTAGCTCGCGGTCGGGTCCTCGCCCCCGACATTCAGCAGATCGGCGATCTCGCCCTCTTCCGCGGCCACCTCGCTCAGCAAGGCGGCCTCGGCGGCGTCGGCCAGGGCGGCCTCCAGGGCGGCTTCCTCTTCAGGGTCCGGCCGGGTGAAGGTGGCCTTGCCGGCCGCGATCTCCTCGAAGGCGATGGAAACGGGCTTGCCCGACACCGATGCCACCTGCGGAGGCACCACCTTGCCCAGGCCCTCACCGAGGCTGTTGTAGTACGAGTTCACCTGGCGGGCCCGGGCCGCGCCCAGCGCCACCAGGGTGAACTTCGAGTCCACCTTGTCCAACAGATCCTCAATGGGCGGGTCCATGAGCGTGTTGCGGCCTTGGGCCATTAGGTGTCCTCCGGGTTCGCGGCGCTCGTAGCAGCCGTTCGGGTCCGTGCAACTATAGCGGCCAACTCGCCCAGGGCCTGACCGAGGTCGTCATTGACCACGGTGTGACGTGCAATGCGGCGACCCCGTTCCACCTCGTCCCGGCCCTTTTCGATCCGACGCCCGATGTGCTCCTCGTCGTCGCCGCGACCGGCCAGGCGGGCGGCCTGGACCTCGACGGACGGGGGGAGGAGCAGGATCACCGTGGCATCAGGCCGCTTGGCCAGAACCTGCTCTGCACCCTGCACGTCGATCTCGAGAAGCACGTCGGCACCCTGGGGTGGTTCCGGAATCGGTGTCCCCATGAGGTGACCCAGGAACTCGGCCCATTCGAAGAAACGCCCGTGGGCGGCCGCATCCTTGAAGGCTTCTCGTTCGACGAAGACGTAGGCGCCGCGCTCGCGCTCGCCCGGTCGCGGTGGTCGGGTGGTCCAGCTGCGGCTGAGCCAGATCGTCGGATCTTCGGCGACGAGTGCCGCCGCCAGCGTGCCCTTGCCGGCCCCGCCGGGACCGATGAGCACGAAGGTCAGTGGTTCAGTGCGCAGTCTCTTTGAGCAGCGACTCGCGCTGCTTGGCGCCCAGGCCCTGCAGACGGCGGCTGTCGCTGATGCCGACGGTCTCCATGAGGCGGCGCGCCTTCACCTTCCCCAAACCGGGAAGGGACTCCAGCACCGACACCACCTTCATTTTGCCGACGGTGTCATCGGAGTCGGACTGTCTGAGAAGTTCGGTCAACGTGATATTGCCGTTCTTGAGCTTCTCTTTGACCTCGGCCCGCTCACGGCGGACTCTGGCGGCCTTTTCAAGTGCAGCAGCGCGCTGCTCGGGAGTGAGTGCAGGAGGTTGCGGCATGGCGAGACCATAGCGCCTCGGCCAAGACGGTTCATATCCAATCGCTGCGGTCAGCCCATGAGGGTCGCCAGCTCTCCCTGCAGATCGGCCGCGGCCTTGCGCAACACGGCGGGATCGGGCCCGTGCGCCAGCAGGGCGCGCGACGTGCTGGCCAGAACGCTCCCCGGAGCACAGCCGGCGAACCGGTCGGCCACATCGGCGGGGCGGGCACCCTGGGCACCCAGTCCGGGTGCCACAATTACGCCCCCCAGCTGGTCTAACGGAAATTGCGACCGGGGCAGTGTCGCCCCGATGACCGCACCCACGGTGCCGGGGGGGACGGCGCCGCACTGGTTCCAACCCGAGATCTCCGCCAGCAGAGCATCCTCGACCGAAGGTCCCCCGGCGGTGACCGCTTCCTGCAGGGCCCGGCCCTCAGGGTTGGAACTGCGGGCAACCACGATCACGCCCCGGCCGCTCCGGCCCGCCAGATTGATGAGGGGCGCCAACGCCGCCAACCCGAGGTAAGGGTGCACCGTCACCGCATCGGCGGCCAAGGGGCTCCCCTGTGCCAACCAGGCTTCGGCATAGGCCGCTGCCGTGGAGTCGATGTCGCCGCGCTTGGCGTCGGCGATGACGATCAGACCGGCCTGCCCGGCCTCGCGGATCAGCATCTCCAACTCGGCCATGCCTGCCGAGCCGTGACGCTCGAAGAAGGCGACCTGCGGCTTGATCACCCCGACGGTCCCGGCAAAGGCCTCGACGCAGATGCGGCAGAACGCGCGCAGACCGCCGGCGTCGTCACCGAGGCCCCACTCGCGCAATAAGTCGCCCGACGGGTCCACTCCGGCGCAGAGCGGCCCCGTGACCGCGACGGCCGGCGCCACCCGTGCGCCGAAACTCTCGCCCGACAGGCCGACCGTCATTCGCCTGCCTTTCGCCGCGCCGACGCCCGCACCTCGGACACCGAAGTTCTGTTCTTACGGCACCATCGCGCCGTCTCCTTGAGCACCTTCCAGGGTGCCCGCGGGTCACGGAAGGTGGCGGTTCCCACCTGCACCGCATCCGCACCCGCCATGAGGAGCTCCACCGCGTGGATACCGGAGGCGACGCCCCCGACACCGACGATGGCGGCGTCGGGAAAGGCCGCTCGGCACTCCCACACCGCCCGCACCGCCACGGGGTGCAGCACCTCGCCAGAGAGCCCACCGCCCCCGGCGCCGAGCACCGGCTGGCCGGTGCTGACGTCCAGCGCCAGGCCGAGCAGGGTGTTGACCAGGGTCAGGCCCGCCGCTCCCCCGGCCAGGGCCGCGGCGGCGATCTCCTGCAGGTCAGTCACGTTGGGGCTCAATTTGGCCCACCGGGGCAGCCCGCACTCGGTCGCCGCCATCACTTCGGACGTGGCCGAAGCGGAGTGGGCGAACATGCGCGAACGATCCTCGACGTTGGGGCAACTCACGTTCACCTCCACGGCGACAATGGGCGACCCCGCGGCCACAACCGGCGCCAGCGCCGTCGCCGCCGCTGCGTAGTCATCTACCGAGCGCCCCCAGATGCTCACGACCACCCGAGCCCCCGAAGCGGTCAGCGCGGGGAGGTCGTGCTCCAGCCAGGCCTCTAGGCCGGGTCCCTGCAGCCCCACACTGTTGAGCATGCCGGCACCAACCTCTTGCACGCGCGGGGCGGGATTGCCCGGCCATGGCCGCATCGAAAGCGACTTGACGACTACGGCGCCGAGGTTGCTGAGGTCGCCGTAGTCGGAGAGCTCGGTCCCGTGGCCTGATGTTCCCGAAGCCGTCATGATGGGATTGGGAAGGCTGACCGACCCCACCTGCGTTGTCAGATCGACCGATGGCCGGCTCACCGAAACCCCCCGTTCACTGCGGTCCCCGGCTCACCGAATGGTCCGGCCCAGATCACGGTGCAGGTCCTGCAAAGGGCGCACCACCAGCGGATGGGCGCGCGCGTCCGCCATTCCCCCGGCAGCCGCCCGGGCCGCCGCCAATGTGGTGAGGCACGGCACGTGATAGGTGACGGCGGCAGTGCGGATGTGCTGGCCGTCGGCGCGGGGCCCCAACCCACGCGGCGTGTTGACGACGAGCTGCACCTTGCCCTGGGCGATCAGGTCGACTGCATCTGAGGCCACTCCCTCCTCGCCCACCTTGGCCACCAGGGTGTCGACGGTCAGCCCCTCGGAGCGGAGGTACCCGGCCGTGCCCAACGTGGCGGCAATGGAGAACCCGAGGGCGGCGAAGGCGCGCGCCACACCCAGGCCGGCCGGTTTGTCCCGGTCGGCCAGGGAGAGGAAGACCGTGCCCGAGTCGGGCAGGCGCGTGCCGGCCGCCATCTGGCTCTTGGCGAAAGCGAGACCGAAGGTGATGTCGACGCCCATGACCTCCCCGGTCGAGCGCATCTCGGGGCCCAGGAGGGTGTCGACCCCGGGAAAGCGGTCGAAGGGGAGGACGGCCTCCTTGACGCTCACATGATTCAGCGTCTGGACCTGACCCACCGCGTCGGGTGGGAGCATCCCCTCGGTGCGCAGCTGATCAAGTGTCTGGCCCACCATCACGCGGGCGGCCACCATGGCCAACGGCACACCCGTGGCCTTGGCCACGAAGGGCACCGTCCGGCTGGCCCGCGGGTTCGCCTCCAGGACGTAGACCTGCCCGTCTTTGACCGCGAACTGCACATTGATCAGTCCGCACACACCCAACGCCTCGGCCAATGATCGGGTGTGGAGGTCGAGGGCGGCCAGGACATCGGGGCTCAAGGACTGCGGCGGGAGGGCACAAGCCGAGTCTCCCGAGTGCACCCCAGCCTCCTCCACGTGCTCCATCACCCCGCCGATGAGGATCTCACCTGCGGCGTCGCGCACCGCGTCCACATCGACCTCCACCGCATCCTCCAAGAAGCGGTCCACCAGCACGGGGCGTTCCGCGGTCACGCCTCCTTCGCGGGCCAATGCTCCGGTGCTCAGGGTGTGCATGACGCGGCGGACGGCCTCGTCGTCGTAGACGATCTCCATGGCCCGCCCACCGAGCACATAGCTCGGGCGCAGCAGCACCGGGTAACCGACTTGACCCGCAATGGCCAGGGCCTCGGGGGTGCTGGTAGCCGTGCCGCCGGGAGGTTGGGGAATCCGAAGGTCGGCGCACAGCGAGTTCCAGCGCTCCCGGTCCTCTGCCAGGTCAATGGACGCCGGGCTGGTCCCCAACACCAGATCGGACGGCAATGAACCGGCCAGCTTGAGCGGCGTCTGGCCCCCCAGGGAGACAATGACCCCCACCACCTTCCCGCCGGCGCCTTGCTCGGCGTCCAGCACGTTGGCCACGTCCTCAGCGGTGAGGGGCTCGAAGTAGAGGCGATCGGACGTGTCGTAATCGGTCGACACCGTCTCGGGATTGCAGTTGATCATGACCGTCTCGTAGCCGGCGTCACGCAACGAGAGGGATGCGTGCACGCAGCAGTAGTCGAACTCAATACCCTGCCCGATGCGGTTGGGGCCAGACCCGAGAATCACCACCCGCTCCCGCTCGGAGGGGCGGACCTCGTCCTCCTCCTCATAGGTGGAGTAGTGGTACGGCGTGAAGGCCTCGAATTCGGCGGCGCAGGTGTCCACCGTCTTGAAGGTGGCGCGCACGCCCAGGGCCAGGCGCTCCGCCCGCACCTCGGGCTCCGAGCCGCCACGGAGATAGGCCAGCTGCGCATCGGAGAAACCCAGGCGCTTGGCCCGCCGGTATCCGGAGGCATCCAGTTCGGGCGCCTCGGCGATACGCCGGCGCTCGGCGGTGATCCGCCCGACTTGCTGGACGAACCAGGGGTCGATCCCGGTGCGGGCCACCACCTCGGCCTCACTGGCTCCCCGGCGCAGCACGGCCTCGAGCTCGAAGATGCGCTCCGGGGTGGCCACGGCGACGCGGTCGAGGAGATCGGCCAGGCTTGTCGCGTCAAGCACGGTCTCAGCCGGGTCGGCGTTCAATCCCGCCCGCCCCTGTTCCAGGGACCGCAATGCCTTCTGCAGCGATTCGCAGAACGTCCGGCCGATGGCCATGACCTCGCCCACCGACTGCATCCGGGTGCCCAGGCGGCCATCGGCACCCGGAAGCTTCTCGAAGGCCCAGCGGGGAACCTTGGTCACCACATAGTCGATGGTGGGTTCAAACGAAGCGGGCGTGGCCTGGGTGATGTCGTTGGGGATCTCGTTGAGGAGGTAGCCCACGGCCAACCGGGCCGCGATCTTGGCGATGGGGAAGCCGGTGGCCTTGGAGGCCAGGGCGGAGGAGCGCGAGACGCGGGGATTCATCTCAATAATGACCCGCCGCCCCGTCGCCGGGTCGACAGCGAACTGGACATTGGAGCCGCCCGTCTCGACACCGACCCGGCGCAGGCAGGCAAAGGCGTCGTCGCGCATGGCCTGGTACTCGACATCGGTCAACGTCTGCGCCGGGGCCACCGTGATGGAGTCGCCGGTGTGCACGCCCATGGGATCGAAGTTCTCAATGGAGCACACGACCACGCAGTTGTCGGCCGCGTCACGCATGACCTCCAGCTCGTACTCCTTCCAACCGGCGATGGATTGCTCCACCAGGATCTGCCCGACCGGACTGGCGGCCAGACCCTCGGCGGCCAGGCGCGTGAATTGCGCGGCATTTAGGGCGATGCCCGTGCCCTTGCCGCCCAGGATGTAGCTGGGCCGCACCATGATGGGGTAGCCGATCTCCTCGGCGACCTCCTCGGCCTCGTTCAGGGAGTGGGCGAAGCCCGAGCGTGGCACCTCAAGGCCGATCTCCTCCATGGCCGCCTTGAAGCGGTCCCGGTCCTCCGCGGTGGAGATGGCGTCGGGACGGGCCCCGATGACCTCCACGCCGAATCGTTCGAGGACGCCGAGCTCGACCAGGCGCATGGTCAGGTTGAGCGCCGTCTGCCCACCGAGGGTCGGCAGCAGCGCGTCCGGCCGCTCCTTCTCAATGATGGCGGTGAGGACCTCCGGGTCGAGAGGCTCGACATAGGTGCGGTCGGCCGTGCCCGGGTCCGTCATGATGGTGGCCGGATTGGAGTTGGCCAGGACCACTCGGTAGCCCTCCTCGCCCAGCACCCGGCAGGCCTGCGTGCCCGAGTAGTCGAATTCACAGGCCTGACCGATGACGATCGGACCGGAGCCGATGACGAGGATCGTCTTCAGGTCGGCGCGGCGCGGCACGGTGGCGTCCCCTCTCCCTTGCCTCAGCGCACTCTGCCGCGGGCGGGTTGCGCCTCCATCAGGTGGAGGAACTCCCCGAAGAGATAGCGGGCGTCATGGGGGCCCGGTGCCGCTTCGGGGTGGTACTGCACAGAAAAGGCATTGGCCTTGAGTGAGCGGAACCCCTCAATGACCCCATCGTTGAGATTGACATGCGTGACCTCGGCGTCGGGAACGGAGCCGGAGGCCACGGCGTAGTTGTGGTTCTGGCTGGTGATCTCCACCACGCCGGTGGACAGGCGCTGGACGGGATGGTTCGCACCGTGGTGGCCGAAAGGGAGCTTGTAGGTCGCGCCGCCCAGTGCTCTGGCCAGCACCTGATGACCGAGGCAGATCCCGAAGATGGGGACCCTCCCGACCAGGTCGGCGACGGTTCCGGTGGGTCCCGCCAGCGCGGCGGGGTCGCCGGGCCCGTTGGAGAGGAAGACGCCGTCGGGATTCAGCGAGAGCACCTCGGCCGCCGAAGTGCCGGCCGGCACCACGGTGACGGTACCCAGCGCGGCCAGCTGGCGCACCATGGTGGCCTTCACGCCGAAGTCGAAGGCGACGATGCGCAGGTCACCCTCCCCGTAGGTGGTCGCGGTGGCTGTAGTGACCCCCGAGACCAGATCCATGCCGTCGGTACCGCGCGCCGACCTGGCTGCAGCCCGCAGCTCCCCTTCGGGGGCGGTGCCGAAGGCGCAAGGCATGGCCCCGGCGTCGCGCACATGGCGGGTGAGGCGTCGGGTGTCCACTCCGGTCATGGCGGGTACGCCGTGACGGACCAGGAACGGCTCCAGCCCTTCGGTGGAGCGCCAGTTCGAAGGTGCGGTGCTCAGGTCGCAGACCACGATCCCCGAGCAGCGCGGCAACGCCGCCTCGTCGTCGTCGGCGTTGGTGCCGTAATTGCCGATGTGGGTGCTGGTGAAGGACACGATCTGTCCGGCGTACGACGGGTCGGTGATCACCTCCTGGTACCCGCTCATGGCGGTGTTGAACACCAGCTCGCCCGTGGCGATCGGGCGTGCCGCTCCTGCCGCCTCCCCGGTGAAGACGGTGCCATCCGCGGTCACCAGCAGAGCCGGCGGGCGCGCATTCTCCCTCAACGCTGCGCCTCCCCGTCCATCACGACCGGCTCGCCCCGCAGCACCGTGTGGCGCACGGCGCCGGCGAAGGTCCGCCCGGCGTAGGGCGTGTTGCGGCTCCGGCTGGCCAGTCGGTCCGCCTCCACCAGGGTCGAAGCCGAGGGGTCGAACACGCACAGGTTGGCCGTGGCCCCCTCCTCGACCGGTCCACCGTGCGCACTGTGCCCGGCCACCCGGGCGTCGGTCACCCGCAGTCGGGCGATGGCTGCCGGCTGCACGCTCATGAGGGCGAAGATGCGCCCGGGGCTCAGCTGGGGTGACAGCACCTCCCAGGCGATGGGCAGTGCCGTCTGCAAGCCCAGCATCCCCGGCGGCGCCTGGTCGAAAGGGACGTCCTTGGACTCGGGCGCGTGTGGCGCGTGGTCGGTGGCGATGGCGTCAATGGTGCCGTCGCACAGGCCGGCCACCACGGCGGCCACGTCCTCTCCGGTGCGCAGCGGTGGGTTCACCTTGAACACCGGGTCGTACCCCTCGACCTCGGCATGGGTGAGCAGCATGTGGTGCGGCGCCGCTTCGGCCGTCACGGGCAGGCCTTCCGTCTTCGCCCGGCGCACCAGCTCGACGGAGCCGGCCGTCGAGAGGTGGAGGAAGTGGAGCGGGGCGCCGGTGAGGCGCACCAGTTGGATGTCGCGAGCCACCATCGACTCCTCCGCCGCGGCCGGTATGCCGGGGAGTCCCAACCGGCTGGACCAGCATCCCTCGTGCATGGCGCCGCCACCGGCGAGGCATTCGTCCTCGCAGTGCTGGGCCAGGGTGACTCCGAGGCCCCTGGCGTAGTCCAGCGCACGCCGCATGAGCGCCCCGTCCTGCACCCCCGTGCCGTCGTCGGTGAAGAGATGCACCCCGAGTGCGGCGAGCTCGCCCAGGGGGGCGAGGGCGGAGCCGGCCCGCCCGACGGTGATGGCTCCGGCCACGGCCACCTCGGCCAGGGCGTCGCGGCCCAGCGCCAGCACGTCGCGGGCCACGCCGGCCGAATCGATGGCCGGTTCGGTATTGGGCATGGCCACCACGGCGGTGTACCCGCCCAGCGCGGCCGCCCGGGTGCCGCTCTCGACGGTCTCTGCTTCCTCCCGGCCGGGTTGGCGCAAATGGGTGTGCAGGTCCACCAGACCGGGACCGACGAGGCAACCCTGAGCGTTGAGCACCATGGCCCCCGATGGCGCCTCGATGGAGTCGGCCACCTCCACGATGGTGGAACCACCGATGGCGACGTCCTGGCGCCGCACGCCTTCTGGGCCCACCACCGAACCGCCCCGGATGATCAGGGTGGCCTCAGCCATGGGGCACGCCTCCGGGCCACTCCCCGCCCAGGAGGAGGAAGAGAATGGCCATGCGCACGGCCACGCCGTTGGTGACCTGCTGGGTGACCACCGTCCGGGGCAGGTCCGCCACGTCCGAGGCGATCTCCACCCCGCGCACCATCGGGCCGGGGTGCGTCACGATGGCATCGTCGCTCAGCAGGGCCACCCGGCGGGCCGTGAGGCCCCACCCGGCGGTGTATTCGCGCAGGCTGGGCACGAAGGAACCGCTCCCCCGCTCGGACTGCAGCCGCAGGAGCGAGACGACATCGGCCCCGGCCAACGCGGCGTCGAAGTCCGGTGCCACCGTGACGGGCCAACCCTCGAGGGAAGGCGGCAGGAGGCTTCCGGGTGCGGCCAGGGTGACGTGTGCTCCCAGGGCGGTGTAGGCCAGTATCTCGGAGCGGGCCACCCGGCTGTGGCGGATATCGCCGACGATCAGCACGCGCAGACCCTCGAAGCAGTCGATGCCCAGTTCCTCGGGGGCCGCCCCCTTGCGCTCGGCCAGGACCTGGCGCACGGTGAAGCAGTCGAGGAGCGCCTGCGTCGGGTGCTCGTGCCACCCGTCCCCCGCGTTGATCACCCGGGCCCGGGTGACCCAGCGCGCCACCTGGTGCGGTGCGCCCGACGAGGCGTGGCGGACGATCAGCGCGTCAATCCCCATGGCCTCGACCGTCTCGACGGTGTCGCGCAGGGACTCGCCCTTCTTGACCGAGGAATTCGCCACGGCGAGGGAGAGCACGTCGGCCGAGAGGCGCTTGGCCGCCGTCTCGAACGAGAGCCGGGTGCGGGTCGACTCCTCGAAGAAGAGCGTGGCCACCACCTTGCCGCGGAGCGTCGGTACCTTGGGCATGGAGCGCCGTTCGACCTCGGCGAACGCCTCGGCCACCCGCAGGACCTCGGCGATGCCATCGATCCCGAGGTCGGCGACGGAGAGGAGGTGATGGGGCCGGGTCACTTGTCCTCCAGCGTCCCGATCCATACGCCATCGTCGCCGACGTCGACCATCTCCTCGCGGCGGGTGGGCAGGTTCTTGCCCACGAAGTCGGGGCGGATGGGCAGCTCGCGGTGGCCCCGGTCGATCATCACGGCCAGCTGGACGGACCGGGCCCGCCCGAAGTCGTTCAGGGCGTTGAGCGCGGCCCGGATGGTCCGCCCGGTGAAGAGGACGTCGTCGACCAGGACCACCACCTTGCCGGTGAGGTCGCCCTGGATGTCGGTGACCGCCTCGGGCAGCACCGGGCGCAGGCCGATGTCGTCACGATAGAAGGCCACATCGAGGCTGCCCAGTTCGATGTCGGCTCGCTCAATCTGGCGGAGCGCCTCCGCCATGCGGGTGGCCAGGGGCACGCCGCCCGTCTGCAACCCCACCAGGACGATGCCCTCGACCCCGCCGTTGCGCTCGACAACCTCGTGGGCCATGCGCGTGAGTGCACGCTGCACTGCTGGGGCATCGAGCACCTGGGAGTGGGCCACGAACACGCCCCCGAGGGGTCGCGTGTGACTGCGTTCGCGTTCGGCCACTGCTCCTCCGGTCCGTGTGAGCCTCACGGGACTCACTTCACGGTCAGATCAAGATGTTAGCGCGCCGGGCGGCGGGTGATGGGCGGAATCAGGTGGCGCGCAGGTCGGGGGCGATGGCCGAGAGGATGCCGTTGACGAAGGAGCCCGATTCGTCGGTGGAGTAGGCCTTGACCAGCTCGACCGCCTCGTCGATCACCACGGCCAGGGGTGGGCCGTCGCGGTCGAGTAGCTCGGCCACTGCCAGGCGCAGCACGATGCGGTCGATGACCGCCATGCGCTCGAGAGGCCAGGCGACGGAGGCCGCCGTGATGCGCCGGTCGGCCTCGGTCCGGGTGGCTGCCGCACCCTGCAGGAGGGTGCGCACATAGGCGTCGGGTGGGACCGGGAGCCCCTCAAGGATGGTGAGGGGGCTCTGCCCCTTGAGCTCGGCCTCATAGAGCAGCGAAAGCGCCCGTTCCCTCTGCTGGTGGCGCGGTGCGCCGCCCCCTGGTGCCTCCGGTGGCACCTCGGCGGGGAAGGTGGACACGGGCTCAAGCCCGGGTCAGGTACTCGCCGGTCCTGGTGTCGACCTTGATGGCGTCGCCGGGGTTGACGAAGAGGGGGACCTGGACCACCAATCCCGTCTGCAGGGTGGCCGGCTTGCGGGCCCCCGAGACCCGGTCCCCCTGGAAGCCCGGCTCGGTCTCCGTCACCACCAGCTCTACCGAGGCGGGCAGGTCGACCCCCACGATCTCCCCGTTGTACATCTGGAGATTCGCCTCATCACCCTCCTTGAGATAGTCGGGGGCGCTGCCCAGCGAGTCCGGTGGAGCCTGCATCTGTTCGTAGCTGGAGGTGTCCATGAAGACGTAGTCGGCCCCGTCCCGGTAGAGGAACTGCATGTCCCTTTTGTCGATGATGGCCTGGTCGAGCTTCTCGTCGGCCCGGTACGTGCGCTCGATCACCGCGCCGCTGCGCAGGTTCTTGAGCTTGGTGCGCACGAATGCACCGCCCTTGCCCGGCTTCACGTGCTGGAACTCGACCACGTTGAAGAGGCCCTCGGGCAGGTTGAGGCTCATGCCGTTCTTGAGGTCGTTAGTGGAGACTGCCATGAATGTCCTTCGTGAATCGGGTGAGGGGCCGGCTGCCGTCTTCGGTCACCACCAGGGTGTCCTCGACGCGAACGCCACCGAGGCCTGGGAGGTAGACACCGGGCTCGACGGTGACCACGAAGCCGGGAGCGAGGATAGCAGTGCCCAGTTGGCTGACCGTGGGCGCCTCGTGGATGTCGAGCCCCACGCCGTGGCCGGTGCCGTGCTCGAAGCGGTCGGCCCATCCGGCCTCGGCGATGATGGCCCGGCAGACATCGTCCACCTCCTTGGTGGCGATCCCCGGCCTCACGGCGGCGGCGCCGGCTGCCTGGGAGGCGCCTACCACGGCGAAGACCCGGGCCATGTCGCCCTCGGGCTCACCGCCGACACAGAAGGTGCGGGTCATGTCGGAGCGGTAGCCCTCGTAGGTCGCCCCGAAGTCGACCACGACCGGATCGCCCTGGCGGATGGGGCGGGAGCCCGGGCGGTGATGGGGCATGGCCGAGTTCTCACCGGCCGCCACGATGGTCTCGAATGCCACTCCTTCGGCTCCCCCGCGTCGCATGGCCGTGTCGAGCTCGAGGGCGAAGTGCTCTTCGGTCACCCCGGAGGCGAGCAGGGGGAGCACCTCGTAGAGGGCGGCGTCGGCGATGGCGGCCGCCCGCTCCATGCGGGCGATCTCCGCGGCGTCCTTGACCTCGCGCAATGCCTCGACGGCGTTGTGCGTGGGGACGAGCTCGGTCGTGTGAAGGAGGCCGGACCAGGTGATCTGTCCGGCCCAGCTGACGTTTTCGGCCTCTAGCCCCACCCGGGTGGAAGCCGAGAGAAATGCGCCGACGGACTTCTGTTGCCCGGTCAGGTTCCCGATGGCGATCTCCACTGCGGCCCCGGCGTCGCGCACCTGCTCCTCCGACTGGGTGCGGTAGCGGCCGTCGGTGGTGAGAAGGGCGCCATCGGGCGTGACCACCAGGACCCCGGCCGATCCTGCGAAACCGGTCAGGTACCGCACATTGGCCAGCGTGGTGATCAACAGCGCTTCCACTCCGGCGTCGTCGAATCCGGCCCGCAGCGCGTCCAGCCGTCCGCTGACGGACATGGGTGGCAGCGCCTTCATGAGGCTCCCTCCAGTAATTGGGCCACGGCCTCCATGGCCAGCTCGTAGGAGAGCCCACCGAAGCCGGCGATGACGCCGCTGGTCACCGGGGCCAGCACCGACGTGTGCCGGAACGGCTCGCGGCCGGCGGGATTGGAGATGTGGAGTTCTATGGCGGGGCCGGTGAAGGTGGCCACCGCGTCATGGAGCGACCACGAGGTGTGGCTAAGCGCGCCGGCGTTGATCACCAGCGCGGCGGCCCGACCGCGGGCCGCGTGGACGGCTTCGACCAGTTCCCCTTCGTGGTTGGACTGCAGGTGCTCCAGCGTCAGGCCGAGTCGCCGGGCCGCCGCTTCGGCCCGGGCCACGTGATCAGCCAGCGTGTCGGTCCCGTACACGGAGGGCTCGCGCTCGCCCAGCAGGTTGAGGTTGGGCCCCGACAGGAGCATGACGAGGCTCACGACCGGGCTCCCATGTCTGCCAGGGTAGCGAGGACGTCGGAGGGAGCCACACCACGCACCGTTTCGACACCTCGGGGCCCGTCGAGGACGAACGTGAGGTCCTGGTGCGCCTTCTTGTCCCGCTCCATGAAGGTGACCAGCTCAGCCGCTTGGGCGCCGGGCGGCAGCTCGGAGGGGAGGTCGTAGCTGCCGACGACCCGCCGGTGCTCGGCCACTCTGTCCTCATCGATCCGACCCAGGCGCTGAGCCAGCAGGGCGGCGAAGACCAGGCCGACGGCCACAGCCTCGCCATGGCGCAGGTCCCAATCGTGACGCGACGACTGGGCCACCCCTTCCAGCGCGTGGGCCAGGGTGTGCCCGTAGTTGAGAACCATCCGCCGGTCGCCCTCTCTTTCGTCATCCGCCACCACGGCCGCTTTGATGGCTACACAGCGGGCAACCTGCTCGTCGACGCCCTGGTCTGGGTGGGGTGGCTCGCCGAGAAAGGCGTACTTGGCCATCTCTCCCCGGCCGCAGGCCCACTCACGTGGTGGCAGCGAGGACAGGGTCTCGGTGTCGCACAGCACGGCGAAGGGCTGCCAGAAGGCTCCGACCAGGTTCTTTCCTTCCGGGAGGTTGACTCCGGTCTTGCCGCCGATGGCCGCATCGACCTGGGCGAGGAGCGACGTAGCGATGTTCACGTAGGCCGTGCCCCGGTGGTAGGCGGCGGCCGTGAAGCCGGCGACATCGGTGACGATGCCACCACCTACCGCCACCACGACGTCAGCCCGGGAGAGTCCGATCTGGGTGAAGCGGCGACTCAGAGACTCCACCGTGGCCAGCGACTTGGCACCCTCGCCGTCGGGAATGGTGAAGACCTCGAAGGGAAGGCCGGGTTCAAGGCCCTCCAGCCAGCCGGCCGTCCCGATGGCCTCCTGGGTGACGATGGCTGCGGCCCGGGCGCTGGGGGGGAGGACCCGGGACAGCTCGTGGCGCACCCCGTCGCCGATCAATACGGGATACGACCTGTCGCCCAGGTCCACCGAGAGGGCGCGCACTACCGGCCGACCTCCACCGTCGCGACGATGCGTCCCGCCACCGCGGTAGGCGGCAGCTCGTCGACGTCAACGATGAGATCGGCCACTTCCGCGTAGAGGGGGCGGCGCACGGCGTCGAGCTCGGCCAGGTCATGGGCCGGGTCCTCGCTGAGGAGGGGGCGCCCCCGGCCGTCACCCACCCGGGCAGCCAGGGTCTCGGGTCGGGCCCGCAACCAGACCACGGTGCCACTGGCGCCGATGAGGGCCCGGTTGGAGGCGCTGAGCACCGCACCGCCGGCCACCGAGACGACCGTCGGATCGGTGCCGGCACAGGCCTGCAAGAGGGCATCGGCCTCGGCCGCCCGAAAGGCGGCCTCCCCCTGGTGGGCAAAGAGATCGGGCACGGTGGTGCCGGTGGCCGCCTCGACGTCGGCGTCGGAATCCCGGTGGTCCCAACCCAACGCGTCGGCCACCAGCTTCCCCACTGTCGTCTTGCCCGAACCCATCATGCCGACCAGGAGGATGCGCCGGGTCATTCCGCCACGGGGCCCGCGGCGGCCGACGGGGTGGTGCCCAGCGCGGCCACGAAGCCATCGCGGTTGCGCACCACCTCGGCCAGCGAGTCGCCCCCGAACTTGCGCAGCGCCTCCGAGGCCAGAACGAGGGCGGTCATCGTCTCGGCCACCACGCCCATGGCGGGCACCGCGGTCACATCGGTGCGTTCGCGAAAGCTGACCGTCGATTCCTTGGTCACCATATCGACCGTCTCCAACACGGGTCGGTTGAGCGTGGCCAACGGCTTCATGGCCACCCGGGCCACCAGCAGGGCACCGTTGGACATCCCACCCTCAATGCCCCCGGCCCGGTCGGTCGGCCGCACATAGCCGGCGCCGGCAGCGCCCTCCTCGTAGAGGATGGCGTCGTGGGCCAGCGAGCCCCGGCGCGCCGCGTTGTCCCATCCCTCGCCGATCTCGACCGCCTTCACCGCCTGGATCGACATGAGGGCGCGGGCCAGATTGGCATCGAGCTTGCGATCCCAGTGCACGTGGCTACCGAGGCCGACGGGGACGCCATAGCCCAGGATCTCGGCCACCCCGCCCAGGGAGTCGCCGTCCTTGGCTGCCGCTTTGACGGCGGCGATCATCGCCTTCTCTGCGGAGGGGTCGAAGCAGCGCACCGAGCTCTCGTCGACCCGCTCCAGTTCTCCCGGACCGGGGCGGGGGCAGTCGGAGCCGGTGACGGCGTCGCCCAGGGCGATGACATGGCTGATGATGGAAACCCCGAGATGGGAAAGCAACAGCTTGGCCAGGGTCCCGGCCGCCACTCGGGCCGCCGTCTCGCGTGCCGAGGCGCGCTCGAGCACGTCGCGGGCGTCGTCGAACCCGTACTTGAGCATGCCGGGCAGGTCGGCGTGGCCCGGTCGGGGCTGGGTCAGGACGCCGGCCGGTGCGCCCGGTTCCGGCGACATCTCCTCGGTCCATTTCGGCCATTCCGAATTGGCGATCTGGACGGCTACCGGCGAGCCCAGGGTGCGCCCGTGGCGGATGCCGCCGATCAGGGTGACCTCGTCAGCCTCGAAGCGCATGCGCGGCCCCCGCCCATAGCCGAGTCGCCGCCGGGCCAGTTCCTCCGCGATGTCCGAGGCCAGGACGGGCAGGCCGGCCGGGAGGCCTTCCACGGTGACCACCAGGGCGCGACCGTGGGACTCTCCGGCAGTCAGGAAGCGCAGCACACAGCCACGCTACTGGACGGCTGTCGGGCCCCTTGAGCTGCGGGTCCGCGTGGAGCCAGAGGAGCGGACGTGGACGAGATCGGCCAGACGGCACGGGATGGCGGCATTCTCGTCCAAGTGGAAGCTGGCGCAGACCCGGTGGTAACCGTCGGCGACGGTGAGGGGGATGTCGTGCCGCAGGTCACCCCGGACGAGGAGGACAGGCGAGAGCGCGTCGCCCCGCTTCACCTTGGCCAGATCGGCGGCCACGTGTGGGTTCTCGGGGGTGAGGAGCTCCAGCCGGGAGGCCCGCAGAATGTCCTTGGCCATCCGACGCTCCAGGGGCGACGCGCGCAGGGACACCACCAGGGTCTTCACATCGGACGCCGTGTTGATCAGGCTGAGGTAGGCCGCGGCGGCCGGAAAGTCGTGCTCCTCGGGCTCCTCCTTCCAGTGCTCGGCGGGAGGGCCCTTGGTCTTGACGGGTCGGTTGCTCTTGTCGTTCTTCGCCATGGCGCCCCCTTTTTCTGGTGCCCGGGCGGCCAGGCTAGGTCGGAGTTCGAGACGCTGCTGCGGGGCTCAGGTGTAGAAGGGGTTCTCTCCCCCGCCGTGATCGGTGACGTCGACGATCTGCTTGAGCTCGGGCACCTCTTCCAGCAGGGTGGTCTCAATCCCCTGCCGGAGCGTCATTTGCGACATGGCGCAGCCCTGGCAGCCGCCGGAGAGTCGGAGGTAGGCGATGCCCCCGGCGTCATCCAATGCAACCAGGTCGGCACGTCCACCGTGACTGGCGATGGAAGGGTTGACCGATTGCTCAAGGACATTGGCCACCCGCAGCGCCAGGTGGCCCGTGATCCCCTGCGCCAGGACCTCGGGTGGCACGCCGGGTGAGGCCTCTTCGGGCGTCGGCGAGTTGGGATTGACCAGGACAAGTCCACCGTCACCCTCTTCGGACCACTCCAGACGAGCGCCCCGCAACCGGTCCACACTGCCGGCCGGCACGACAACCTGCACGTCACCGTCGGAGTGGACCTCGTCGCCCTGGTCGGCGTCTGAAGCGGCCTGAAAGAAGAGGTCGTAGACGAACGCACCGGCCTGGACACCGCGCACTTCGAGCCACAGGGCCAAACTGGCCGGGTCGGGCTCCTGGTCGAGGGCCTCGCGCACAATGCGGTGGGCATCCGGGGTGAGTGACACGATCGGGGTCGCTGTCTTGAGGTCGTCGGCAGTAGTGGCCATGGCCCAGAGTCTACGGTGTGGGGCGCCCGACGGTGACCGGAATGTGCGGGTGGACGCTGTATCGTCCTGGTCGTGGCCCGTTCCCCCGTCGATGCCCACGAATGGGTCAGCTTCGAGGACGAGGGCGAAGAGCGCACCTGGGTGTTCGACGTCACCTTCCTCACCAGCAACTGGAAGTGCATCTTCGGCAACGGATGCCAGGGCGTCCTGACCGGGCCGGCCCCCGAAATGGCGCAGGGCTGCTGCAGCTACGGCGCCCACCTGGTGGACAAGAAGGACGCCCGGCGGGTCGAGAAGGTGGCTGCCACACTGACACCCGCAGAGTGGCAGCACCACGGGGCCAAGAAGCAGGTGATCCACAAGAACAAAGACGGTGAGCTCATGACCAGGCTGGTGGATGACGCCTGCATCTTCCTCAACCGGCCCGGGTTCGCCGCCGGGGCGGGCTGTGCCTTCCACATCGCCGCCATGAACCGGGGAGTCAACCCGCTCACCTTCAAACCCGAGGTGTGTTGGCAACTCCCTCTCAGACGCGAGGATCAGGTCGACGAAGAGGACGGCCATGTCACCTCGACCGTGCGCCAGTGGGACCGCCGCCACTGGGGCAAGGGCGGGGAGGAATTCCATTGGTGGTGCACCGAGTCGCCGGACGCTTTCGTCGGTACACAGCCCGTCTACCGCGAGATGCAGGCCGAACTCACCGCAATGGTCGGTGCCAAGGTCTACGACCGGCTGCTGGCCTTCCTGCGCCAGCGGGACCGTTTACAAGCCCAGGGCGTGCCACTCCCCCATCCGGCGGTGCGCACACGCCAGAAGCCTCAGTCGTTGAGCGGGTCCTCCTCGGCGTAAGAAGGCGACGGGGCGGATCCGAGGATGCGGTCGTACTTGTCCTCTTCGGCCAGGCACCAGGCAGCGTGCACGTCGTCCGGCTCAGCCCCGCACTCCACACAACGCGCCGTGGATTCAGTGGGAGATCGCTTCAAGCTCCGCGCCTCTTCGAAGCGCCGATGGCGTCCCTTTTTCACGAGAACTCCTTATTACACCCGGTCAGCCCGTTCGCCTACCGCCCCGCAGCCTGACCGAATGAACGATCCCGGCCGCCGAGCCAGTGTAGTGGCTCAGGAGGAGCGGTCAGCTGCGGTCCTGGGCCCGGTCAGTGGTCCAGACGGGCCGGCGCGTCGGGACGATCCGGGAACCCTCGGATGTCCTCAGTGCCCTGCGGACCGACGGTGGGGATCTGCCAGCGCTCGACTCCGCCCTCGACCTCGCCCCCTCCCTCGCCCAGGTCCACGAGAAGGCCGACCAGGAAGGCGACTCCGGGGACCGACAGCTCAATCACCTTGGCCCGTTGGCCGGTCGCTCGCCCCTTGCTCAACCTCCGGATCACCTGCTTGCGGTTACGGCACAGATTAGGGGACCGTCCGGCGAACCCCAACGGGGTTCCAGTTGGCCCCGTATTGGGCGACTTCGGCCCCCTCAAGAGCGACCCGGACCTCATCGACCATGGATGCGGCCGAATGTGGGTCGGCATAGTCCATGTGCCTCCATGAAAGATCTACGCTGGCCGCCGTGTTCGATCCGCAGGAAATGGTGGCCCGCTTCCGGCAACGAGCTGAAGCAGTGCGCAGCCGGGGCATACCGCCCATTGAAGGCCCGGAGCGCCAGCGTTTCCGTGAGCAGGCGCAGCGCGATTTTACCGACTACGCCATGATCGGCGATGCCGACGCCGAACTGGTCGACGGCATACTCACCCTGCGCATCGACCTCCGTCCCCAGGATGAGCCGACCGCATCCGGTTAACCGCCGTAATGCATCCGGGTGTCCTCCATTCGGAGTACGTCGGAGGGCTCACCGCCGACCTCAACCACCTCTCCGATGCACAGGAGGTGACTGCCCAGGGCACGTTGCTCGGTCAGTGCGCAGATGATGTATGAGCTGGCCGCCGCCACGACGGGGAGCCGGAACGGTCCGATCTCGCGTACCGAATGGCCGGACATCGAGATGATGACGCCCTGGCCATCGCGTTCAATGTCGCTCACCGGCTTGACGAAGCGTCGCACCACGTCGCGGTCGGAGCGCGCCAGCATGCAGACGCTGAATGCGCCCCCCCGGGCCACCAACCCCGCGGTGACCGAGCCCTCCTCGAGGGCAACAGCGACCAGTTTCGGCTCTATGCACACCTGCACCACCAAGTTGGCCGTCATAAGATTGGCCGCGTCCTCATGGCGGCTCCCGACGAGGTAGAGGCCGGTCGGGAGCGCCCACAGCACGCGTCGGCGCTGGCGATCGAACTCGTCGGGCCCGCTCATCCGAAGACCGAGCCCGCGCTGTTGTCTGTCGTCGTCGTGGTGGCCACCACCTGCCCGTCGATCGACTCAATGCGCGCCCGTACCTGCGAGAAGAGCACCTCGGCCTGGCTCATGGCCCGCTGGGCCTCGGCCAGGAGCTTCTTGTCGGTCGCCCCGGCGCGGTAGCACTCGGTGCCCGCTGTCCCCTCCAGCCCGTAGGCCTTCGAAAGGAGAGTGGTCACCCGCGGGTCGGGTGACGGCAGCTCACCGTTGGCCACCTGGGCGTCATATTCGAGTGTGCCACAGGCGGCGTGGACGGCCCCGGTCCCGTTGGGCACATCCCGGGCCACCCGAAGGTTGTCGGCCACCAGGTTCCCCATGTCGCCGCCGAGCCCCGTCCCGCTCACCCACACCGAGATCCGGTGCGCCGGCGTGCCGCGTTGGTCCGCACCGGCACACGACGTCAGTCCCAACCCCAGGAGCACGACGCATGCGGCCGATCCGGTGCGGCGGCCGGTACCGCCCGCGGACTTCACACGGCGCGAAGAACGTGAATGTCGCGGCGACCCTTGCGCAGGACGACGTAGCGGTCGTGCAGAAGGTCGTCCGGTCCGAGCATCCGGGATGTCTCGGTCTGCCTGTGGTTGTTGACGTAGGCGCCACCCTGGTCAATGGCACGACGAGCCTCTCCCTTGGACTTGGCCAATCCTGTCCGCTCGAGCACGTCGACCAGGGCCAATCCCTTGAGCACCTCGACCCGGGAGACCTCGGTGGTCGGGGCATCCCCCGTGACGGCCAGCAGCAGCTCCTCGCTGAGACCGGCGATCTCCTCACCGAAGAGGGCGGCCGAGGCCTCCTCGCATCGGGTCACTTCGCTCTCGCCGTGCACCAGGCCCACCACCGAGCGGGCCAGGGCCCGCTGCGCCGACCGCAGCTCAGGGTGCGCCGCCGTTTCCTTGTCGAGGTCCTCAATCTCGGCGTGCTCCAAGAAGGTGAAATAACGCAGGTAGTCCCCGACGACCGAATCGGCCGAGTTGAGGAAGAACTGGTACATGGCAAACGGGCTGGTGCGCCCGGGGTCGAGCCACACGGTCCCCGTCTCGGTCTTGCCGTACTTCGTCCCATCGGGCTTGAGCACCAGTGGCGTCGTCAGCCCCCAGACCTCGTCGTGGCACACCTTGCGGATCAGCTCGACACCGAGGGTGATGTTGCCCCACTGGTCGCTCCCACCGATCTGGAGATCGCAACCGTGGTCGACATGGAGGCGCAGGAAGTCGTAGGCCTGCAGGAGCATGTAACTGAACTCGGTGTAGGAGATCCCCTGGTCCGGTCGCTCGAAGCGATTCTTCACCGCCTCCTTGGCCACCATCTGGTTGACCGTGAAGTGCTTGCCCACATCACGCAGGAACTCCAGGGTCGGCAGAGAGCCCAACCAGACGCTGTTGTCGAGGAGGAGGGCGTCGGAGAGGTCGAGGATCTGGCCCAGCTGGGGCCGGATCCCCGTGAGGTAGCCGTCAAGCACCTCCCTGGTCAGCAGGGCCCGCTCGTCCTGCTTGCCTCCCGGATCGCCGATCATCCCGGTCCCGCCCCCGGCCAACGAGATGGGGCGGTGCCCGGCCAACTGGAAACGCCTGAGCGTGCACATCTGGAGGAGGCTCCCCACGTGGAGGCTGTCGGCCGTGGGGTCGAAGCCGGCGTAAAGGGTGAGGCCCCCGTCGTCGAGGCGGGGCAAGAGCGCGGGGTCGGTCACCTGGTGGATCAGGCCACGGAAGGCGAGGTCCTCCGTCAGCGTGGGCATGATCCCACCTTGCCATACCCGGGTAGGTTGACTGCCGCATGGATCCGCCACTGCCCATTGAGGGGATCCTGCCGCCGGACCTGCAGGGGACGCTGCTGCGGATCGGTCCCGGTGAGGGCGGGGCGGGCGCCCTCAATGCGGTGGAGTTGCGGGACGGGACGGCGGTGTCGCTAGTGACCTGCGATTCCGCGGCCGACGCCAACGTCTTCTGGCACGCCGGCTCGGTGTTGGCCCTGGCCGAAGTCGGGTTGCCCCTGCAGTACTCACGGCAACTGGTGGAGGAGGAATTCGGTGGCGGTCTCACGGTGCCGATCGCCTCGCACGTCCACCGCGATGCGGCGACGGGGCACCGGGTCCTCTTCGGTGTGGAGGAAGGCGCCGAGACCAATCGACTCCGCCTGGGCGAGTGGGATGCCCAGGGAGCGCTGGCCTCTTTCCAGGCGGTGACCCTGGAGCGGGCGACCTGGCAGCACGACCTGGCGGTGACGGCCCGGCATATCGTCTTCGTGGAGTCGCCCACCGAGCCCCTGCCGGGTGACGATGCGGTCCCCTTCCGCTGGACGCCGGGGGCCGAATGCTGGGCGGGGGTGGTGCCGCGGGGGGGTGAAGGGACGACGGTGCGGTGGTTCCGTCTCGAACCCTGTCTGGTCACCCATGTTCTCGGCGCCTCTGACGATGGTGACGACGGGGACATCGTTCTCTACGTCTGTGCCTACCAGGTGCCCGAGAAGGGACAACCGGTCGATCTCACGTCGTCGATCGTGGGTCCCGATGGGATCGGGATGACCCTTATCGGTGGCGGCTTGCCGGTCCTCGAGCGCTGGAGGATCTCCGGCGGGCGGTTGGAGCGGACGCAGGTGGATGAGCGGTTCGTCGAGTATCCACGAGTGGACCCGCACTGTGAGGGGCTGCCGTTCCGGTACGGCTACTGCGTCGAGTTGGACCGTGGCCCGCTCGACCAGCAGGGGATCGATCACCTGGGGTTGCTTCGTTTCGACGTGCAGCGGGACGAAGTGACGAGCTGGAACCCGGGCCAGTACCGGACCGCCAGTGAGCCGTTGTTCGTGCGGGCCGTCGATGGGCGCAGCGATGACGAGGGGTGGCTGCTCACGGTGGTCGACGATGCCACCAGGGGAGCCAGCGACATCTACGTGCTCGACGCCTCGTCTTTCGGGCGCCGCGGCCCCCAGGCGGTCATCCACCTGCCCAATGCCGTGCCGTTTCGCAGCCACGGGGAGTGGGTCGGAGCGGACCGGTATCGCTGAGCCCCCGGAAATCGGCGACGAGGAGCCCCCGGGCCGACCGTTCCCTCGTGCATGGTCACCACGACGCTCCGAGACGGTCCCCGGCCCGGCACCGTGTCGCGCCGGACCGAAGTGCTCGTCGCCAGCGTGGCCCAGCATCACAAGGCCGTGGCGAACCATCAGCGACAGCTCCTCCTCGCCGTGGCCGAGCTCGATCGCCGCAAGGCGTGGCGGGTCGACGGCGCCACCTCCATGGTGGCCTGGCTGGTGCAGCGCTGCGGGGTCACGGCCACGACCGCCCGTGAATGGGTCACCGTGGCGGCGAAACTGGGCTCCCTCCCTCAGATCTCGGACGCCTTGGCTCAGGGCCACCTCTCCTTCGACCAGGTCAAACCACTGGTGGAGGTGGCCAAGCCCGAGACCGACACCGCCCTGGCCGAGAAGGCCACCCACTGGTCGGCAAAGCAGGTCCGGGAGCTGGCCATCGCCGTGCGGAACCAGAGCGACGAGCAGGCAGCCGGCTCCTATCAACGGCGCTTCCTGCGGTTCAACGATCGCCGCCGCACGTTCTCGGGTGTCCTCCCCGACGAGCACTACGCCATCGTGAAGGGCTCGCTGGTGGCCCGGGCCACGCGCCGACTCCGGGACCGGACTCCCTTCGACCAGAGGATGGCCGACGCCCTGGTCGAGGTCTGCAAGGGCGATGCTGCCGGTGAGAGTGGAGTTGGTGCTGGCGGTAATGGGCGAGCCGGTGGCCGAGGCCGCAATCGACCCACCGTCGTCGTCCACGCCGCCATGAGCTACCTGGCCGGAGGGGTCGGCGGTGCCGAACTCGACGTCCTCGGTCCCCTCTCCCACGAAGTCGCCCGCCGCCTGGCCTGTGACGCCAAGGTGATCGTCTCGGCGGACAACAACCAAGGTCAGAGCCTGAATCAGGGGCGGGCCCGCCGGGACCCGACGGACGCTCAGCGCTTGGAGATCCGGCGTCGGGACAAAGGTTGTCGGTTCCCAGGCTGCACGCACACCGAGTTCACCGACGTGCACCACGTGCTGCACTGGATCAACGGCGGGGCCACCGACCTTTGCAATCTGGTCGAGCTCTGCGACCAGCATCACCGCTCGGTACACGAGATGGGTTGGAAAATGTCCGGTGATGCCAACATCGAGTTGTCATTCCGCAGCCCGACCGGTCGACTGATTTCCTCAACGCCGTCGCCGGCCTTCACCTCAGCGCGAGACGGACCGCCTGGTTGATCTTGTCGTGCAGGGCGACATTCTCGGCCCGCCCGGGCACCCTTACCCGAATGAGCGCGGGGGCTTCCTGATGGAACGCCCGTTCCAGCTCGTCCACCGAGTCCACTTCGTAGACGTCGAGCCCGAAACCGCGACCGACGTTGCCCAGGTCCGTGGTGGGTGGGGTCCCGAAGAGTTGTTCAAAGGTGCCGTGCGGCAAGGTCTCGGCTTGGGGAAGGAAGGAGAAGATCCCTCCTCCTCCGTTGTCCACAACGACGAAGGTGCAGGGGACATCGGGCAGGTTGACGAGCCCTGACACGTCGTGCAGAAAGGCGAGGTCCCCCATGAGGGCGAACGTGCGGTGGCCAGCCGCAGCTACCCCCAGAGCGGTCGAAACCACTCCGTCAATTCCATTGGCGCCCCGGTTGGACAGCACCGGCGGTGGCGCGGGAAGCGCCGGGGCGAACCACTCCAGATCACGCATCGGCATGGAGGCCGCCACCATGATGGTGGCATCGGTGAGGCTCGCATGCCGGGCCACCATGCGAGCCACCAGGGGCTCACTGACTTCGTTGCCGAGTACTTCGGCGATCGCCAATTGAGCCCTCTGTTCGCGGATGCTCCAATCGGAGAGCCATTGCTCGTCGCCCGGAGTGGCGTCGGTGAAGGCAGCGGCAACCCAGGCGTCGGCATCGACGTGATGGAATTCGCTCACGGCATGCGTCGGATCGGTCCACTCCCACCAGGGATCCACGGAGATGATCCTGGCCCCACTGGCTGCGGCCGCGGACACGTAGGCGCCGAGCGCTTTCGAAAGCCAGGGCGCACCCAGCATGACGATGCACTCAGGGAGCGGGGGTCCGGTACGCACAATGGCGTCGGCAGCAGCGATCGTGCCATCAAACCGGCAACCCGAGCGGGGATCGGCCAGCAATGGCCATCGGAGCTGTTCTCCCAGTGACCGCACCTCTGCGGGGTCCTGCGTCGCAACAGCGCCGGCGATGATCAGACCACGGCCGCTCAGGGGTTGGTCCAGCGATGGGGGAGCCGAGACGATCGTGGAACTGCGGGGTCCCGCTCCATCAGGGAGTGCTCCTGGCTTGCCGACCAGTGGTTCCCGGAAGGCCAGGTTCAGGTGCACCGGTCCCGGTCCGTGCGGTCCGTTCCGGGCTTCAGCGAAGGCCCGGGCGGCCAACGGCCTCCACGTGGCCTCCTGCCCAGAGACAGGAACTCCCGGCGCGCAGGCCCACCTGGTGGCCGTGGTGAACAAGCCGTCCTGATCAATGGTCTGTGGAGCACCGACGTGGTGCAGTTCGGGCGGGCGGTCGGCCGTGCACAAGATGAGGGCGACCCGGGCATGGTGGGCTTCGAGCACGGCCGGGTGAAGCTCAGCGGCGGCGGTACCGCTGGTGGTGCAGATGACAGTGGGCCGACCACTGGCCATGGCGAGTCCGAGGCCGTAAAAGGCAGCGCTCCGTTCATCGAGCCGGATGTGCACTCGGAGTCGCTCCGCCAGAGCCAAGGCGATGGGAGTTGACCGTGAACCCGGGCAGATGACGGCATCTGTGACCCCAGAAAGTACCCACTCGTCAACCAAGGTGGCACTGAAGGTCGCCTGTACGCTCATTGGGCGTGCCACTCCATGTTGAAACGCGCGGGTCCGGTCCGCCATTGGTGCTCCTGCACGGTTTCACTCAAACCGGTCGTTTGTGGGGACCCTTCGGGGACAAGCTGAGCACTACCCGCACGATCATCGGCGTGGATCTTCCCGGCCATGCAGGATCCGATTCCGTGCGCGCCGACCTTGCCACTACGGCCCACCTGGTGCGCGAAGCGATCGAGGCGACCATTGGGTCGGCCCCATGTGACCTGCTCGGCTACTCGCTCGGGGCCCGGGTCGCTCTGCACGTTGCTACCGGGACCGAACTCGCCTTGAACACATTGATCGTCATTGGTGCCACAGGGGGCATGGAAGATCCCGAACAGCGCAGCCATCGGCGTCAAGCCGACGAGGCTATTGCCGACGATCTGGAGGCTTCGGGACGGGTCGACTCGTTCATCGACGGCTGGTTGGCCAGCCCGATGTTCGCCCGACTCTCGGATGCGGCGGACAGCGGTGAGCGCAAGCGCAACAGCGCGGCAGGCTTGGCGTCGAGCTTGCGCATGGCCGGCCTTGGCGCTCAGGAACCCTTGTGGAATCGCCTGACCACGCTGTCGGTCCCCATGCTTTCCTTGGCCGGTACCGATGACACGCGGTTCAGTGCTCACGCTCTTCGTCTGGCTCGCCTGGCACCTCACGGTGTGGCCTCCCTCGTACCCGGTGGTGGGCATGCAGTGCATCTCGCCCAGCCTGATCACGTCTGGCGTCTGATCCGTCATTGGCTCGGTGCCGCGTGAGCACGGCTCACGCGAGGAGTCCGACGGTGAGAAGGAGGCCAACGGCGACTTGAAGACGGGCGGTGTCAGCCAACATGGAGAGAAGTGGGCGACCCGTTTTGTCGCTCAGAGCGAGGCGCACCGGCGGGAATGCCAATGGCATGGCGAGGAGGGCCACCAACGACCACCTGCGGTAGTGCCAGAGGACTCCGATTGAGAGGGCAACTCCCATGAGTGTGAAGCCATAGAGCAGACCTGCATATTGGCGCCCCACGCGCACGGCCAGGGTCTTCTTCCCTGCCACCTTGTCGGTCACCATGTCGCGCAGGTTGTTCGCCTGCAGGAGCGCGGCTGACAAGAGACCGACCGGTACGCCTGCCCACAGTGCCATCCCCCAGGCGTAACTGTGGGTGAAGGAGTGGTGATCGAGCGAAATCACCAGCGGGGCATGCTGCACATAGGCCGAACCTGCGGTCGCCACCAGTCCGAAGAACACGAAGACGAACACCTCACCCAGCCCGAGGTAACCATAGGGATGTGGACCTCCGGTGTAGGCCCACCCTGATATCCCGCAAAGGAAGCCTATGGGGATGAACCACCACGTCACGTTGGCAGCCAAGATCAGGCCAGCCACTCCGGCCACGCCGAATGCGAGAAGCGCAGCACGCTTCACGGCTCGCGCCGTTGCGAGTCCCCCGGCGACGAGGCGCACCGGTCCTACGCGCTTCTCGTCCGTACCCCGGACACCGTCGGCGTAGTCGTTGACATAGTTGGTCCCGATTTGAATGCCGAGTGCCACGACAAGGGCCAGCCCAGCGTTGAGCACCGAAAGGTGGCGGACATAGCCGGTGCAGACTTCGACGTGGCAGGTACGCGTGATCTGGGGCGTCATGACGGTGAATTGTCCGCTCGACAAATAGCCGGCAGCGGTGCCAACCGCGACCGGGACAACTGCCGCAGGGAAGGTGCGCGGGCGCGCGCCCGCCACCCACATCTTCAACGGCGTGCTCACGGGCGGTGAGGAAAGCGGGAGAAATCAGGAGGACGGTGCTCAACGAATGCATTACGCCCTTCCTGTCCTTCCTCGGTCATGTAGAAGAGCATGGTGGCGTCCCCGGCCAGCTGCTGGACGCCGGCCAGTCCGTCGTCGGCCGCATTCATGCCGGCCTTGATCATGCGCAGAGCAATCGGCGAGAGGCTGAGGATCTGCCGGCACCAGGCCACCGTCTCGCGCTCGAGGTCCTCCAAAGGAACCACCGTGTTCACCAGTCCCCAGTCCAACGCCTGGGCCGCGTCGTACTGGCGGCAGAGGAACCACACTTCCTTGGCCCGTTTGAGTCCGATGGTGCGGGCCAATATGGACGACCCGTAACCTCCGTCGAAACTCCCCACCTTGGGACCGGTCTGCCCAAATCGGGCATTGTCCGCCGCGATCGAAAGATCGCAGACCAGATGCAGGATGTGTCCACCCCCGATGGCGTATCCGGCAATCATGGCAATGATGGGCTTGGGGATGCGGCGCATCAGAATCTGCAGATCGAGGACGTTGAGGCGACCGATGCCCCGCTCGGCCACGGCGTCGTCGCCGATGTAGCCGTCGTCACCGCGTATCTTCTGATCCCCTCCTGAACAGAAGGCGTCCGGGCCCTCTCCGCACAGGATGATCACCCCGACATCAGGGTCGTCGCGAGCCATGGTGAACCCGTCGGTGAGTTCGAAGAGTGTCCGGGGACGGAAGGCGTTCCGCCGTTCGGGGCGGCAGATGGTCAGTTTGGCGATCCCCTCGCCCACCTCATAGCGGATATCGGTAAAGGAGCCACGCTGCTCCCAATCTGGTGCCGGGAGTGAGCGCAGATCGTCCAGGGGATCTTTGGGACTTCCGGTGACCACGGTGTGCACGGCGTCCTACGCTACCGGTCGGTGCCTGAGCTCGTCGCAATCGACATCCCGGGGGGGGCGGGCTTCGTCGATGCCCTCCGGGCCATATGGGACACCGGCGACGCTGCCACTCCTCTGGACCCCCGGCTTCCCGAGGTGGCGCGGCGGGCCATGGTCGACGCCATCAGGCCCACACGGGTGGTCGCATCGGACGGGGAGCTGCATTCATTGCCCGACGGTCTTCCGGTCGAAGTCGGAGACGCACTCGTCTTGGCTACCAGTGGTGCCTCGGGGCAACCCAAGGGAGTCGTCCTCACCCACGAAGCCCTTCTGGCATCGGCCCGGGCAACTTCAACGAGACTGGGAGTCGACCCCGGCCGTCATTCCTGGCTGGCCTGTCTTCCCCTGGCGCACATAGGTGGGCTCTCGGTGGTCACCCGAGCGCTCCTGACCGACACACCGCTGATCGTCCTCCCGGGCTTTGATGCGGACAGCGTCGAGCAGACCGGCCGTTCCGGGAGGGCCACTCATGTCTCGGTGGTCGCCACGGCCCTCCAGCGACTGGATCCTTCGGTCTTCACCAGGGTGCTCGTTGGTGGGAGCAGACCACCGGACACGGTGGCCCCGAATGTGGTCGTCACTTATGGGATGACCGAGACTGGGTCTGGGGTGCTCTATGACGGTTTCCCACTCGACGATGTCGAAGTGGCCCTCGCTGGCTCCGATCCCGGATCCGGAGGCGAAATCCTTCTCCGGGCTCCCATGCTGATGCGGTGCTATCGAGGCGGTGACACCGGTCGGGTCGTTGGCCCCGACGGAACGGCCACATGGTTCGCCACAGGTGACGGCGGATCCTTCGGGGCCGACGGGGAGCTTCAGGTCTCAGGCCGAATGAGCGACGTGATCAACACCGGCGCAGAAAAGGTGTGGCCCGAGGCAGTCGAGCGCGTCCTGCTCACCCATCCTGGCGTGGCGGATGCGGCGGTGTGGAGGCGTCCCGATCCCGAGTGGGGTGAACGGGTCGTAGCCTGGGTTGTGCCGGCAGACATCACACCCAGCCTTCAGGAACTCAGGGACTTGGTGGCCAATGCGGTTGCCCCGTGGGCGGCGCCCAAGGAATTGGTGCTGGTCGACCAGGTACCCCGGACACTGTCGGGCAAGGTGCGACGACACGAGCTTCCCCCCGCCTAAGCCCGACGTTCCCCCGACTTAGACCGCCCGACCTTCGGCCAGGTCCTCAAGGATCGTGCGCAGCTGGCGGCCCAACTCACGGGGGTTCCCCGTCAACGCAGCCAATTCCTCCCCTTCGGCATCGAGGGCATCGCCTGGTTGGAAGAAGGAGACGCGAAGGCTTCGGCCGGCGGGCACGGCCATCACCACCCACGGCTCTCCGATCCGGCCCGACTCCCGGGTCGCCATGACCGATGCCGGCACATCAACCGCAGACACGCTCCAAGAGTGCGTGCCCGCCGCCTGGGCGACTCGAGCCAACTCGGTTCTGGATCCGCTCACTGTGTGGATGCCTCCGTCATACCCTCACCGTAGGCCTTGGAAGTGCCAGGAGCTCGACTCACCGTTTGACCTCACTCGGTACCAGCACCGAAAGACGTGCGCCCCGTGCCCACCAAGTCGAGGGGTGATCGACCAGATGCCAACGCTGGGGGCCCTCACCGGCAACGAGAGGTGGCGCCGGTGGCGGAGGATCGCTCCCCCGCCACCGGCACAGTCAATCGATGTGTCCAATGCCTCCTGCTATGCCGTCTTTGACAGGCTCTTCGGCGGTGCCGAGATCTTCCCGGTGTACTTCTTGACCGGGCCCGATCCCACATTTGTCACCTCCACCGGGCTGACTGCGGTACCACCGATCCAGCTACCCGAGGGCGTCACCGCCGGCGGGGCAGTGCTACTGAGCTTGATGACCTCGGCACCCTGGAACCCGTAGTGCACACTGCTCGAATACGAGAGCGGCACGAGTCCCGGGGTGACGAATGACTTCCCGGACTTAGCGATGGCGGCCAGCAAGCCGGCCCGGGTGAGGTTCTTCCCGGCGGCCTGCAATGCCTGCACGAAGGTGTACGCCAGCGCGATCCCGTACTGGGTGTTGCCATCGAGGCCAGCCTTCGCATAGAGGCTCGGCGCATATTTCGCCAGGAGCTTCTTCTCAACCTGGACCCAGGGATTCGACACGTTCGACTCCGGTGCGAAGTAAGCGTCGGTGATGACCCCGTTCAACAAGCCACCCACGCCGGCCACCTGTGCTGCGGTGGCCCCACCCTTTTGGGCGAAGGCCGACAGCAGCGGTCCGACTGTCGGAGCATCCGCGCCGACATTGGAGACGACATACTGGGGCGAATACCCGATGACCGCCGCCGGAAGCATGGCCAACGCGGTAGCCGCGGGGATGGTGGCCATGGCCACCACCTGCGCTCCCGCCGCCTTCAAGGCCGCCATCTGATTGGACAATGGACCAGCCAGCGTGGCCACGTCGTAGGTCTGACGCGACACCACCGAAGCGGCTGGGAGCTCCCGGTCGAGACCCTTGACGAAGTCTTGACCGAACTCGTCAGCCTGGAACAGGTAGCCGACCTTCTTCCCCGCAAAGGTGGACTTGATGTAGGAGCCGAGAATCTTGCCTTCCACCGTGTACGGCGGCTGCCATCCGGAGCTCTCGGGGAACTTCGGGTTGCTCCAGCAGTTGCAGCCGGACTCAATGAAGAGCTGCGGCACCTTCTGGGAATTCAAGAAGCCCTGCACCGCCGCCTGCGTGGGTGTCCCCAACGAACCGACGTCGGCGAAGATGTTGTCCTGCAGGACCAGCTTGCGGGTCTGGGTCGCCGTGTTGGCCGGGTTGTACCCATCGTCCAGATAGTTGTAGTTGATCTTTCGACCATTGACCCCGCCATGCGCGTTGACCCAACTGAACAGCGCGCCCATGGCCGGGGCGATCTCGGAATAGCCCGGGGCGGCCGGACCGGTCAGCGGGACCGTGGCCCCGATGTTGATGGACGACGAAGTCACCCCAGGTGTCGACGCCGCTCCCGCCGTTCCCGATAGGACGGTGCTCGCCAGCGTGATGCCCATGGCACCTGCCACCAGCGCTCGCGTCCACCTCCCCCTCGACCTTCCTTTTCTATAGCTCATTGTTTCTCCCTTTCTCATGTAGCTGCTGAACTCATTCATCCGTCAACACGGGTATGGGTGCCCCTGGGGCGCCGGGAGCAGGACCGCCGACGCCCGAACCGCTCCCGGGCAGGCGACGCCAGGCCCAACGCAAGCCGCCCTGCACCCCGTGGGGGGCGGCGATCATCGCCACAATAAGGACAGCCCCGAAAATGATGGTGGCCAGATACGCGCTCACGCCGCTTCCCAGGTTGAAATGGCCCGACAGTGAGGTCGACCACTGCGGTAGGTACACCAGCAGTATGGCGCCCCACACCATCCCGATCAGGCTCCCGGTGCCACCGAGCACCATGGCGGCCAGGAGCTGGATGGAGAGGGTGAGCGGGAACGCGCCGGTGTTGACCACCCCCGTGGACAAGCCCAAGAAGGCACCGGCCAGCCCGGCACAGCCCGCACTGATCACGAAGGCCAGCACCTTGGTGCGGGCCACATTGATTCCGGCCAGCGACGCCGCGATCTCATCGTCCCGGACCGCCCGCAGGGTGCGCCCGTAACGGCTCCGCAACAGGTTGGCCAGGAGCACCAGCACGATCAGTGCCCCACCGATCTGGATCCAGGCCAACCACTCCTGGGGACTGAGCGAACCCGGGGCGTTCGGTGTCGTCATCGTGAGGCCCTGGTCCCCACCGAAAGTATTGGGCCACTTGTCGGCGATCGGTGGCAGGGCCAGTGCGAACAGCAAGGTCATGCCGGCCAGGTACGGGCCCTTCAGCCGGGTGGCGGGGATGCCGATCAGGAGTCCCGCCACACCGGCCACCCCAACTGCGGACGCCAGCTCCAACACGAAGTTCCACTGCGTATGGTTCATCAACAGAGCCGTCGTGTAAGCGCCCACCGCCATGAAGGCACCGTGACCGAGGGAGATCTGCCCGTTCACCCCGGTGAGGACGCTCAGCCCGGCCAGCACCACGACGAACGAGGCGATCTGCCCCACTTGGTAATTGTCGAACAAACTGATATTCGAGGTGACCAGGTACATGATCCCTGCCCCAAAGGAGGCAATGAGGAGGTGGCGCAGCATCGGCTGTGTGGGTATCCGAAGGTGACGCAGCCAAGGCTCGCTCACTTCACACCCTTCGTGCCGCTGGTCGGGAGAAGAGGCCTTCCGGGCGCGCCATCAGGGCCACCATGAGCAACACCAGTGCGCCCAACGGCTCGAGACCCGAACCGAGATACCCGCCCACATACGAGATGCACAGCCCGGTGACCAGCCCACCGATCAACGCCCCCACCGGGCTCTCCAATCCCCCGATGACGGCCCCCGTGAAGGCGTACACCAGCACGAGGTCCATGTAGTACGGGCCGAACGAACTGGTCGGTGCCACCAGGAGCCCGGCCAATGACCCCGCAATGCCCGCCAGGCCCCAACCGAGGGTGAGCAGGATCCCTACCCGGACCCCCAGAAGTCGGGAGATCTCGCCGGCGAAGGCAGATGCCCGCATGCGCAAGCCGAGGGTGGTGGCTCGAAAGAGAATGAGTATGGCGATCATCAACACGAGCACCGCCACCAGAATGAACACGTCAAAGTGCGAGAATGCGATCCGGGAGTGGCCGAACGTGAGGCCGCTTTGGGAGTACGCGGCGGGGAAGCCTCGGCTGGCGTTGCCGTAAATTGCGCCCGCCACACCCTCGAGCACCACAAGCAGCCCGATGGTCACGATGACGGGATTCAGTTCGGACTTGCCCTGCAGCGGCCGGATGAATATCCGCTCCGTCATGGCCCCGAAGGCGAAGCCGATGGCCAGTACCAGCACGAAAGCCCACCAGTAACTCACTCCGTGGGCCAGCAGGCTCGATGCGATGAAGGTCGTCATCATCCCTGCGGCGCCTTGGGCGAAGTTGATGATCTTGGTGGCTCGGAAGATCAGCACCAACGCCAGCGCCAGCGCCGAATAGATCATCCCGTTGGCGATGCCATTCAGCGTGTAGTTGAGGAAGAGGCTCATGCTCAGAATCCCAGATAGTGGTGGCGCAGATCCTCGTCGGCCGCCACCTCCGCCGCCGAGCTCGACACCACTACTTCACCCAGATTGAGCACCACCGCGTGCTGGGAGACCGAGAGCGCGCTGCGCGCGTTCTGCTCCACCAGCACCACCGTCATGTCCGTCCCTGTGGCGTGGGCACGGAGAAGGCCCATGAGCTGGGCCGTAACCAAGGGGGCAAGCCCCAGCGATGGCTCGTCCAGAAGAAGCAGGCGGGGTCGGGAGATGAGGGCCCGGCCGAGCACCAGCATCTGACGTTCCCCGCCCGAGAGGGTGGAGGCATGGCGGTGGCGGAAACCCTTGAGGCGGGGGAAAAGCTCGAGGATCTCCTCAATCGCCGATTGCCGCTCGCGGCGCTTCAGGCACCAAAGTGTGGCCAATCGGAGGTTCTCCTCCACCGTCAGCTCCTCAATGATGCCTCGGCCTTCGGGCACATGGGCCACCCCCTGGCGGGCGATGGTCTCCACCTTGCGCCCCAGGAGCTCCTCCCCCTTGAAGTGCACAGAGCCGGTTCGGGGTCTGACCAGCCCCGAAATGGTCCGGAGCAAGGTGGTCTTCCCGGCACCATTTGCCCCCAGCACGGCGGTGATCGACCCCGGCCGTGCCTCGAACGACACCGAGCGCAGCGCACGAACCGCCCCGTAGGAGACGCTGAGGTCCAGGATCTCAAGCACCGTCTGCCGTCCCCTGCGTCCCAGCCGACTCGTGGACCTCATCCCCCAGATAGGCCGTCGCCACCTCGGGGTTGGCCCGGACCGACTCGGGCGTACCGTCGGCGATCACCTGACCGAAGTTGAGAACCACCAGCCGGTCACAGACCGACATGACCAGATCCATGTGGTGTTCCACCAGCAGCACGCCCATGTCATCCTTCAAGCCCCGGATAAGGGTGGCCAGCTCGTCCATCTCGTCATTGGAAAGCCCGCTGGCCGGCTCGTCCAGCAGGAGCAACTTGGGCTCGGCCATGAGGACGCGGCCCAGCGCCGTGCGCTTCTGAATCGCGTAAGGGAGCGCCGAAGGAAGGTGACGGGCGTAATCCGCGGCACCCAGCCGGTCGAGGACCTCCAGCCCACGGGTGGCGACCTGACGCTCTTCCCGGCTGGAGCGCCACAGGCCGAGGAACGATGACCCGATGTCGCTCTGCAGAGTGGGCTGGGCGCCCAGCATCACATTCTCCAACACTGTCAACCCTGTGCAGAGCCCCACGCCTTGCAGGGTCCGGGCGATCCCCAGCCGGGTCAGGTCGTGGGGGCGGTGGCGCCGGAGTGGCACCCCGCAGTAAGTGAGTGAGCCCGCGTCGGGGCGCACGAACCCGCAGATGACGTTGAACAGCGTGGTCTTCCCGGCGCCGTTGGGCCCGATCACCCCCACGATCTCGCCGCGGGCGACCGACATGGAGACTCCGTCGAGTGCCAGGAGCCCCCCGAAGCCCACACTCAGCTGCTCGACCACCAGCCTGGACTCGGCTGCCTCGGTTCCATCCGTTGCGCTCGTGGCCTACTCCTCGGTCACGGGGGCAGTGCCGGTCCACCGCTCACGGTGCACGATCGATGACTTGGTCCACCAGCCCCCGGGCATTGGCCGCGACACTACCGATACCACCTAGGAGGCGCACCGGATAGGCCCGATGAGGTCAGGGTGATGCTGCGGATGGCCTCACTTCGTACCCATCACGTTGCTGAGGCGCTCAAGTTTGTCGGGATTCGACACCACGCGTACGCCCACGATCTGGCCACCGAGGATGTCCAGTACCAGGGCAGCGATCACCTGGCCGGCGGCGGCGAACACCATGGCAGGCTGGCCGTTCAAGGTCGCTTCACGCGGCTCGCCCTCCAGTTTCTTGGCCACATTGAGGAGGAAGCGGGAGCTCCGGATCGACCCGACCACCGGCTGCACGGCGGCCCGCACCTTGCCGCCCCCATCGGTCCAGACCACGACATCATCCGACAACAAGGCCAGCAATCCCTCCAGATCTCCGGTACCGCAAGCCACGACGAACTGATTGGTCAGGTCACGGCCGTGGCGCAGGTCCGCATCGAAGCGCTGGCGTCGGTCGCCGATTCGAGTGCGGGCCCGAGCGGCGAGTTGGCGGCATCCCGGCGCAGTGCGGCCTAGGTATTGGGCAATCTCATCGAAGCGGTAACCGAATATGTCATGGAGGAGGTAGGCGGCGCGCTCGGGTGGCGTCAGTTCCTCCAGCAGCACCAGGAAGGCGAGCGACAGGGAGTCCGCCTGCTCAAGAATTGAAGATTCTTCGACGATGACCGGCTCAGGCAGCCACGGGCCGACGTAGGTGACCCGCTTCACGCGGGCCGATTCCAGTTGGTCGATGCACAGGCGGGTCACAATGGTCACCAGGTAGGCGCGTACGGAATCAACTGTGTCGTCGTTGCGTTGGAGCCAGCGGAGGCACGACTCCTGCACCATGTCATCGGCATCGGCTCCGCTGCCCAACATTCGGTAGGCGATGCCGAAGAGGAGCGCGCGCCACTCCTCGAACGCCGCCAACTCGTGTTCATGCGACAGTCGAGGCACCGTTCTCTTTCATGGGTATCGCACATTGATCAGAGAAGCCTTGGCTGTGCAGTCCGAGCCCGGCATTGAATCGGGACCGGAAGTTCTCCAGGGCCACCCACGCCGCCAGCTCGACGAATTCGGCGTCGCTGAGGTGCCGGCGCAATCGGGCTGCCAACTCATCGGAGACGTCGGCGGGTGACCGCGTGGCCTGCTCGGCGTACTCGAGCACGGCCCTCTCGCGCTCGCCGAAGAGGTCGCTCTGGCGCCAGTGCCCCACCGCTCGGACCTTCTGCGGATTGATGCCCTCGTGCATTCCCTCGTAGTAGCCGAAGTCCACGCACCAGGAGCACCCGATGGTGGTCGCGGCGGCCTGAATGGCCAGCCAGCGCAGCGTCGGGTCGAGCTTCTTCCAACCCTTCTCCGCTGCAGTCTCGACCGCTCCCATGGCGACAAGCACCCCCGAATGGTGCGATGCCGCACCGGTGGGCTCGACCATCCGGCCGAACTTGCGCTTCGTGTAGGCCCGGGCCATCCGGGGAATCACACCTTTGGCGTCGTATTCCAAGAAGACATGTGCCATGGGGCACCACCTTTCGTCGTCTCTGCGTCACCCAACCAGACGGAGCAGCCCGTCGAATTGTGACAAAGGTGCCCAGTGGCTACCTCAGTGGATACCTCAGTGGACACTTCGGTGGATACCTCAGCCGTTGTCTCGGCTGTGGCCTACCCCGCTCAGCCGACCCCTCCCGACGGCTGGGACGTACTGCCGCCGTCGACCACGAATGTCTGGCCCGTGACCCACGAGGAGGCGTCGGAGGCCAGGAACAGGGCGGCCGTGGCGATGTCGTCGGGTACGCCCAAGCGGCGCAGCGGGATGTGGGCCGCGATCGATGCCTCGCCCGGGCCTTCCCACAAGGCGGCCGCCAACCTGGTCTTGACCAGGCCCGGTGCCAGGGCGTTGACCCGGACATCGGGCGCCAACTCGTAGGAGAACTGTCGGGTGAGGTGCAGGACGGCGGCTTTGGTCACGTTGTACCAGCCGATCCCGGGCTCCACGCCCAGTCCACCTATGGAAGCCACATTGATGATGGACCCCCTTCCTGCACCCGGCCCTGAGCGTCCCAGACCTGCTTTCACGGCGGTCGCCGTCCAGACGACCACCGACAGCTGGTTCACCTCGAAGGTCTTCTGGGCCCGGGCCACGTCCAGGTCGACCAGCGGTCCGAAATAGGGATTGGTCCCAGCGTTGTTGACCAGAATGTCCAATCCCCCGAAGCGAGCCACGGCCTCTCCCACACAGGCCTGTGCCTCTTCGGGCCGGCCCACGTGACCGGCTACCCAGGCCACGTTGTCGGCCGGAGCCCCGTCGGCCACCAGGCGGTCCGCCGCCTCGGCCAGGTGATCGGCCGTGCGCGCGGTGAGCATGACCTTGGCACCGGCTTCGAGGAAGCGGGCCGCCATGGCCAGACCTATCCCTCGGCTCCCGCCCGTGATCAGCGCGGTCCTCCCCTTGAGTTCGAGCTCCATGCCCCGAGCCTTGCACGGCCTGTCACACAGGCGCCCGCCCGGGGGGGCCGTAGCATCCGTAACGTGAACCACCTGGCCGACGAGACGAGCCCCTACCTGCGCCAGCACGCCGACAACCCGGTGGAGTGGTTCCCCTGGGGCCCCGAGGCCCTGGCCCGGGCCAAGGCGGAGGACAAACCCATTTTCCTCTCCATCGGTTACGCCAGCTGCCACTGGTGCCATGTGATGGCCCACGAGAGCTTCGAGGACCAGGCGACGGCCGACGACCTCTCGAAGTGGTTCATATCGATCAAGGTCGACCGGGAGGAGCGCCCCGACCTCGACTCTCTCTACATGGCCGCCACCCAGGCCCTGACCGGTTCGGGTGGTTGGCCCATGTCGGTCTTCTGCACCCCCGACGGGCGACCGTTCTACGCCGGGACCTACTTCCCACCCGAGGAGCGCCATGGCATGCCGGCCTTTCGGCGGGTGGTGGAGGCCCTCGGTACGGCCTGGTTGACCGAGCGGGAAGAGGTGACGGCCCAGGCGGACGCGCTGGTCGACGCCGTGCGCCGGGAAGTGCGCCTGGCCGAATCGATGACCGAACGGTTGGTCGCGTCGGGTGCCACGCCCGTCCTGGCGGCGGACATCGACCCCGACGCCCTCATCGCGCAGGCCGTCGACAGCTTGGCGGCCGGGTTCGATCCAAAGTGGGGTGGTTTCGGTCCGGCGCCCAAGTTCCCCCGGCCCACGCTGGTGGAGCTGTGCCTGCGTCACCACCGGCGGACCGGTTCCGAGCGTTCCCGCCAGATGGCGCTGACCACTCTCGACGCCATGGCGGCCGGCGGCATCTACGACCACCTGGTGGGCGGGTTCTGCCGCTACTCGACCGACGCGCGGTGGCTGGTGCCCCATTTCGAGAAGATGTTGACGGACCAGGCTCAGCTGGCCCGGGCCTACCTGCACGCCTGGCAGGTCACCGGGCGCGACGAGTATCTCGCCGTGGTCACCGAGACCCTCGATTTCGTCCTGCGCGATCTCTCGACCCCCGAGGGCGCGCTCTACTCATCCTTCGACGCCGACGCCGGCGGGGTGGAGGGGAGCCACGCCACTTTCACCATGGAGGACCTCCGTCAAGCCCTCCCCCCCGACCTCGTCGCCCCCACCGCCGAGTGGTACGGCATCACCGAAGCCGGCAACTGGGAGGGGCGTTGCATCCCGGTGCGCCCGGTCGGGGCCCCCTTGCGGCGACCGGCCCCGATTGAGGAGGCCCGGGCCCTCCTCGCTGCCGTGCGGGCCCGGCGAGCCCAACCGGCTCGAGACGAGAAGGTCCTCACCGAGTGGAACGCCATGGCGGTGGCCACGCTGGCCGAGGTGGCCGGCGCCACCGGGTCCGCGCACTACGCCACCCGGGCCCAGGAGATCGGCGAGTTCCTGATGGCCTCCTTGTACCACGAGGGTCGCCTGATGCGGAGCTGGCAAGGGGGGCGGGCCCGCCACCTGGCGGTGGCCGCCGACCACGCCTGGCTCATTGAGGCATGCGTCCGCCTTTCCGAGCTCACGGGCCACGAGGTGTGGCGGTCCCGGGCGCTGCGGGTGACCGGCGAACTGCTCAACCTGTTCCTCGACGCCGAGGCGGGGGGCTTCTACACCACCGGCAATGACGCCGAAGCGCTGGTCATCCGCCCCAAGGAGTTCATAGACGCGGCGGTGCCGGCCGCCAACTCCGTCGCGGTCGGCGCGTTGCTGCGAGCCCATGCGCTCCGCGACGACCCCTCCTTGCGCGACGCCGTGGAGCGCACGGTCACCCTGGCCCTGCCCCTGCTCGCCGAGCACCCGAGCGCGCTGGCCGATCTGGCCGCCGCCCTCCCGATGTTGAACGGGCGCCAGGAGATCGTGATCACCGGGAACCGGCCGGACCTCCTGGACGAAGTGCGCCGGCACTGGCTTCCCGCCGCGGTCATCGCCTGGGGCGAAAGCGATGGCTCACCGCTCTTTGCCGGACGAGCCGAGGGATTAGCGTTCCTCTGTCGGGGCTACACCTGCAATGCTCCGGCCGAGGACCCGACCACTCTCTCCGTTCAACTGAAGGCGCTGCTCTGATGACCGAGGACACCGTCGATCACGAGACCCGGCCCGAGCCGAAGACACCGACGGACCCGGCCCGCCTCCTGCGCCGCTCGGCGCGGCGCCTCGAGAGGATACCCACCTCGGGTGGTTCCACCCTGCACCTGCTGGTTCTCTCCTCCACGGTGGAGGACACCACGGTGGTGGACCTGGCCACCCGTACGGTCATGCGCGTCCGGGTCCCGTGGCCCCCGGGGCACGAGCCCGACATCACTGCCTTCGACGTGGTGGAGGTGATCCTGGCCGACGATCCCGAACGTGACGACCTGGCCCAGCCCGAGGCCACCACCGCGGCCGGGCTGCCCCGGCATGTCGGCACCTTGCGGGGACGCCACCTCCGCAAGCTCCTGAGCCGGATGGTGGCCAGCCCCGAAGGTCCCCTCCTGGGCTTCCCTGGCCCTTCGGCCCCCTACTGGGAGTTCCGAGGGTTCCGCCCCTCGGTGGCCCTCGTGGAGCCCGCCCGCAGCCCGCAGCTGATCCGGCGCCTGGCCGACGGCTCGACCTGGGTCCGCTTCGGGTGGAACAGGGAGGACGTCTGGCTGCCGGTGGAGGACCGTAATGCCGCGCGCGCCCTCGATGCGGCCCGCCGCGAACGCCTCAGCGGCAAGAGCCTGGCCACCGCGCTCGGGTTCGACCCGCAGTACCTGCTGGTGACCGTCAGCCCTCCCCGAGACGGACACTGCTACAAGGTCTGCGCGGCCATCCTGCCCCGCGGCTGAACGCCGAGGGGGGCCGGTTACGGCTACCGGCCGAGCTTGCCCCCGGCGAGATCCTCGGCCATGGCCCAACCGAAGGCGACCAGGCGATCACCTTTGCCGGCATCGAAATTCCCGAAGTGCGCTTCGACCCCCTCGGGGATCTTCACCTTGGGAGCGAAGAAGTCGAGGCCGCCGGCCACCGACCCGTCGCCCTTGAGCACGAAGGTGCGATCGTCCAACCGGCTTTCGCAGCCGAAGCGCTTGGACAGCCGGCGGGCCCAGGCCCGCTCCTCTCCCGACGACTTGTGGTCGGGAAAGGGGACGACGTCCTGCAGTCCGGCGAAGGCCCGGAAACCCTCGGGGCAGAGCAGGCGGGTCCCCAGCAACACGTCCTCGTCGGGAAAGGCCAGCAGGGCACGACGGTACTGGTCCGACATAATCCCCTTGAGTGCGGCCTCGGCCCTGGCTGTGCGGTCGACCAGCGCCAGACCCACCAGCAGCGAGGGTGTCCCGCCGATCCTCTCCAGGGTGCAGAACGAGTAGCCCCGCAACTTGTTGCCCTCCCGGGCCAGGGTGATCAACACCCACGACTCACGTTCCTTGGACAGGAACCCTATGTCGAACCCGGGGGGACGATCTGCACTCAGATCCGCCATCTCCACCAGCTCGGTGTCGCTGAGCGCGGTGCAATCCTTGGTGCTCACAACGATCGGCATGAGGTTGAGTCTACTGGCTCGGACCAGAGCAATCCCAACCAGCCCCTCCGCCGGCACCGGCCCTTGGAGTGCGCCGACCGGCTCCCGGCCCAGGTCAGGCCCTTGTCACGACAGGACTGCGCTCTGACCGAGAAGCCGTTTTAGCTCCCCAACCAGGCCATTCCGGCAATCCACATTGAATTCGGGCGGCAGACGGAGGACCTTGTCCCCCACGTGGAGGAGCACCGCTGAGGGACCGGGGTGGCCACTCAGGACCTCCTTGAGCCCGTGCACCTTGGCGTCGGTGAGCACGCCCAGCGGCAGGGAGATGTGAAGGTCCTCCTCCCCCCGCTCCAACAGCGGGCGGGAGACCTCCATGCAGACGATCTTGGGCT
>DATLSH010000048.1:0-19430 GCA_035534235.1 Acidimicrobiales bacterium
GCGCTGAAACTTGAGTTCCCCACCATCGAAGAAGACTCCGAACCCAGCTGTCAGTTCGAATCGGCCTTTTTCAGGGGGAAGTAACTAACGCATGGACAAATGGCATCGAAAGGACTGCCCCCGAAGTGCCGTATTGCAGCAGGCCACCATCGCGACCGCGGGCGGGCGCCAGATCCCGCCGAGGTGCGGGTAGCCAGACACCTCCAGGCGCCATCGGTCCCCAGTGCATCGCGAAGAGGCATCAACCTTCGCATCAGGGGTCTGGACCTTTCGCCGGTCATCGTCATATCCGGAATGGGCCGCCAGGTCCTCATGAAGCACCGGGCCGACTTCGGGGAGAAGGTCTTTGCGGGCCTGTCCAAGCCGGTGCAACCCCCCTGAGTGCATTGAGGTGGTGAGAGGCGCACTCGGCGACGGGTGGTCCGAGGCCGGGGTAAGAGGAGGGACGGACAGACGCCCACCTCAGCGCCCTGGACTTCACAGATGTAACAGTGTAATCTAGTAACTATGCACACAGGACCCAACGAAGCAGCCGGCCCGGGCCGGGGCACCCACCGCGGTGGCCGCCGCCGATCCGCCACTGCGCCACCCTCGGGGCCCGAACAGGAACGCCTGATCGCCGCCTGGTTCGCCGGGAGGATCCCCGATGGCTGGTTCGCCGGGCCCGCTGCCATTGAGATCGACGGCGACGAAATTCAGGTGGTGGGGACCCTCCCCCCGCCGCAGCTGCCCGAGGGTGCCGGTCCGGACGAGGTCAGCGTGGCCGAGCAGGCGCGCATCAGTGGCTTCCGGGAGGAGAGCCGGGGTTCCCGGATGCGGGTGGCCGAGGAGGCGCAGCCTGCCTTCGGGCGCACCGTCTCCTGGGGCGCCGTGTGCGGGGGTTCGCGCCTGCTGTTCACCACCGCCGGCGTGCCCGTCATGACCCGGCTCCGCATGGAGGATCGTCTCGTGCTCCAGACACTGATCGACGCCGGTGTGGCCCGAAGCCGCAGTGAGGCGCTGTCCTGGTGTGTCCGTCTGGTCGCGCAACACGAGTCGGACTGGATTGCAGCGCTCCGCGACGCCATGACGGCGGTCGAGGAGGTCCGTACCCGGGGGCCCCGGGGAGGCGGCTCAGGCTGAGCCGTCGGGCGCGCCGCCACCTGACGTGCCACCATGGTTCATGGAGCATTTTCATCAGGTGCAAGCGGACCTCCGCACCCCTTACCGCGAGCTCGGGGCGGCCATCCCCGACGTCATGGCCGGCTTCGGTGCCCTGCACACCGCCACCATGGCCGAGGGTGCCCTCTCGGCCAAGGTGAAGGAGTTGATCGCCCTGTCCATCTCCATCACCCGGGAATGCGACGGCTGCATTGCGGCGCACGCCCGCGGCGCCGCCCGGCAGGGAGCCACCGCCGAGGAGGTCGCCGAAATGATCGGTGTGGCCATCTCCTTGAACGGGGGACCGGGCACCGTGTGGGGGCCACGCGCCCTGGCCGCCTTTCAGGAGTTCGCCGGCGCCCCTCCTGCATCTGCCACCGGCGTCTGATCAACCCGTCCACCCGCAGCATCTGCTGGCGGACCCTCCAGAGGACGGGGCCACAGATGGCGGGCCAGCACCACATTGGCCTCACCGGCGTAGACGAAGAGCTGCGAGCCGAGGGACAGCCAGAACACCAGGCCCAGCACGGTGGCGAAGAATCCGTAGAGCTGGCTGGTGTGGCGGAGAGCGTGGCTCACCAGCACACCGCCCAGAGCTTCCAGCGCCGTCCACCCGATCCCCCCGATGAGGGCGCCTGGGAGCACGCTCCGCCACCTCGTCCCGGCGGGCGCCAGTACGTGCAGCGCCACCAGGTACGCCGCCAGGTTGACCACGGCGGCGCCCAGCAGGGTGAAGGTCCAGTAGGCCGCTGGGTAGGCGCTGAGCCGGCCACCCCCGATGGTCGACATCCCGGCCAGCACTGCGCTGCCCACCACCGCGGCGCCGATGGTGCCAAGCAGCATGAGGCCGCGCAGGGCACGCCGCAAGAGTGGGGCTTCCTGGTGGCGGGGGACGCCCCACATCGTCTCGCTGGCTCGCTGAATGTGATTGGTCACCCCCAGGGAGCCCCAGAGCAGGCCCAGTGCGCTGACCACGAACGCCAGCGGGGTCGCCCGGTGCAGCGCCGAGATGCTCTGGCGCAACTTGTCGCCGATCACGGGGAACTCGGAGAGGGCCGAGTTGACGATCCGCTCCTCGGCGTGGCTGTTGGTGCCGACCACCAGGCCGACGATCGTGATCAGCAAGAGGAGGAGCGGGAAGACGGCCAGGAAACCGTAGAAGGTGATGAGCGCCGCCAGGGAGCCGCCACGATCGTCGCCGTACTTCTTGAACACGGCCACCGTCACCGCGATGGGCGGCGTCCGCCGCTGCAGGTGGTCGGCACGACGCAGCAAGTGCCGCCAGAGCGTCAGCGTGCGACAGCCACCGGGGTGAAGGTGCAGTCGAGGTGCTTGATCCCGTTGATGAAGGGTGAGAGTAACCGGTCGGGCTCGCCGGAGCTGGCAATGTCCGGCAGGCGCTCGAAGAGCTGGCGGAACATCACGTCGATCTCCTGGCGGGCCAGGTGCGCCCCCAGGCAGAAGTGTGGCCCGGCGGCTCCGAACCCGATGTGCGGGTTGGGGCTGCGGCGCACGTCGAAGGTGAAGGGATCCTTGAAGACGTCCTCGTCCCGGTTGGCCGAGTTGTAGAACATGATGACCTTGTCGCCCTGGTGGAGCTCTTCGTCTCCGAGGAGCGTGTCCTGCGCCACCGTGCGCCGCATCCAGATGACGGGGGAGCCCCAGCGCACGATCTCGTCGACACCGGTGGCGGCGATGCCTGCCGGGTCCGCCAGCCAGAGTGCCCGCTGGTCGGGATGCTCGGTCAGGGCCAGCAGGCCGTGGCTGATGGCGTTGCGGGTGGTCTCGTTCCCGGCCACGACCAGCAGGATGAAGAAGGAGGCCACTTCGGCCGAAGTCAACGCTTCACCGTCAATGTTGGTGTTGATCAGGGCCGAGGTCACGTCCTCGGTCGGCTGGCCCGTCCTGAAGGCGGCCAGGTCGGTCATGAGCAGGTTGAGGTCCTGCGCCGCCGTCATGAAGGCCAGCATCGGATCGGCGCCCTCGGGTATGTACTCGGGGTCGCCGCTGCTCAGGATCACGTTGGAGGCGTGGAACACGGTGTCGTAATCGGCCGCCCCGATACCCATCATGTCGCAGATGATCTCCAACGGGAGCCGGGCCGCCACGTCGACCACGAAGTCGCATCCACCCTTGTCGGCCACCCGGTTGATGACGTCGTTGGCCACGAACTCGATCCGGTCCTCAATGCTCTTGATCATGCGCGGGTTGAAGGCGGCCGAGACGATGCGGCGCAGCCGGGCGTGGCGCGGGTTGTCCATGTTGATCATTGAGCCGAAGAACTCCAGCATCTCCTCGGGCATGTCCACAATGCTGGTGGCACCACGAGCCGACTGGTAGATCTCGGGGTGCCGGCTGGCCTCTACCACGTGGGCGTGCCGGGTCAGGGCGCGGTAGCCCGCACCCTTGGGGATGACGTACGTCAGCGCCTCGGGGATCTCCGGCTCGTCGAAGAACGCCATCGGCCGCTCCTGGCGCAGCGTCTGGAAGGCACCCTCACGCTCGTCCCAGGGACGGGCCCAAAAGGCGATGTCGGACAGGTCGATGTCGTCAACTTGGAGCACGGCGCGTGGTTGCACAGCCTCACCCTAGCCAGGCTCCGTACACTGCGAGAATGTGTGACACGTTGTGTGCACCGGGGTCCGGCGGAATGGTGTTCGCCAAGAATTCGGACCGCCCGCCGGGCGAGGTGCAGGTTGCTGTGCCCTTCGGGCGGCGCGCCTCGGCAGGATGCACGCTGCGCACGCAGTACCTCTCCATCGGGGACACAGGAGCGCACGCCACCCTCCTCTCCTGCCCCACCTGGCTCTGGGGCGCCGAGCACGGCATCAACGAGCACGGTCTGGCCATCGGCAATGAGCGGGTCAGCACCACCCATGACGCCGGGGCTGCCCAGCCCGCCCTGATCGGCATGGACCTGGTGCGGCTCGGCCTCGAGCGCGCCCGCACGGCGGACGAGGCGCTTGAGGTCATTACGGGACTGCTCGCCACACACGGTCAGGGCGGGATCGCCGACGCCGTGCACCACGAGGCCTACGACTCATCGTTCCTCATCGCCGACCCGGCCCACGTCATCATCCTCGATACGTCCGGCACCGACTACGCCGCCGCTCCCTTCCCTGCCGGCACCGCCATCTCCAATCGCCACACGCTCACGACCGATTGGACGCGCGCCTCGGACAGCCTGAGGGAGGGTGACGACTTCGACCGCTACCGCGACCACAGCGAGCACACGGGCTACGCCGATGTCCGCCTGGGGGCCAGCCGCCGCTTCCTGGACTCCCTTCCCCAAGGCGGCCTCACCCCCGCAGCCACCGCCGCCCACCTGCGCGATCACGGTCACGGGCCCTGGGGCGCGCCCGGGGTGCGCGGCAGCGTCGACCCGCCGCCGACCGAGCTGCAGCCGGACTTCCGCGGCGTCAGCGTCTGCATGCACGTGCGCGACCTGAGTGTCACCGCGGCCTCCCTCATCGCCGTGCTGCCCACCGACCTCGCCGCTGGCGCTCCATTGCGCGCCTTCGTGGCGCCGGGCAGCCCGTGCGTCAGCATTTACGTGCCCGCCTTCCCGCGCTCGGCTGCCGGCCCGCCGCCGTTCATCCCCCTGGAGGTCTCAGGCGAGGAGATGTGGCGGGCCGCCGAGACCCTGCGCCACGTGGTGGAGGCCGACCCTGAGGCCATCCACGCCATACGGGAGCGGCTGGGCCCGGTCGAGGACGAGCTGTGGGCTGAGGCCGACGAGGTGGTCGATCACCCCGGCCGTTGGAGCGAGGTGGGGGCGACCTGGGGCCGGCGCGCTCTCTACGCCTTGCGCGCCTGCTTGCCCTGATCGGGCAACATGGGAGTCCCGACTTCGCCGACCGGAGGGAGAGTCGATGCGACTGGCCAGTTTCTCCATTCCCGGTGGTGCATCGGTTGGGGTGGCGCGCCCGGGCCTCATCATCGGCGACGAGATCGTCGATCTGAGCGACCCCGTCACCGGCCTTCCGGGGTCGATGGCGGCGCTCCTTGCCCTCGGTCCTGCAGGACTGGAGCAGGTCCGGGCTGCATATTCGGGCCGGGCGGCCCGCCATCCGCTCGGCACGGTGCGCCGCCATGCCCCGGTGCCCCGTCCCCCCGCCATCCTTGCCATCGGCATGAACTACCGGGCCCACGTGGCCGAAATTGGGCGTGAGCCGCCGGAGTACCAGTACTGGTTCAACAAGCAGCGGACGTCGATCGCCGGGCCCGGTGACCCCATAGTGCTGCCCACCGTCTCGTCCATGGTCGACTACGAGGGCGAGCTGGCTCTCATCATCGGGCCCCGATGCCAGCACGTTCCGGCCGCCCGGGCTCTGGAGGTGGTGGCCGGATTCACCATCATCAATGACGTGAGCGCCCGCGACTGGCAATGGCGCACGCCGACGTTCACCATGGGGAAGTCGTTCGACTCCCATGCGCCGTGCGGTCCCGAAATGGTCACTCCCGACGAGCTGGGAGATCCCTCCGACCTGGCCATCCGCACCTGGGTCAACGACGAGCTGCGCCAGGACTCGACCACGGCCGACCTCATCTTCGGCTGCAGCGAAATGATTGAGTACCTGACCACCGCCTTTCCGCTGGAGCCGGGCACCGTCATCGCCACCGGGACCCCGGCCGGCGTCGGGGCGGCGTTCCAGCCGCCCCGGTTCCAGTCCGACGGTGATGTGGTCCGCATTGAGATCGAGGGCATTGGCGAACTGCGCAACCCGGTCGTCCAGGGTGCCGCAACTGTGCCCGTGGGGCTCACCTGACCGCACGGCGGTCCACTGCGGTCACGCCCGCCTCCCGGCACGGCAGAATGGAGGGGTGCCCGATACCCAGATCGAACTCGGCGATGCCGAGCGAGCCGAGCGCCTGAGCAAGCTTCAGGGCATCATCGATCTTATGCGCCCGGCGGTCCAGGCCGATGGGGGGGATCTGGTCCTGATCAGGGCTGATGTGGAGCGCGGGGTGATCGAGGTCCAGCTCCAGGGCGCCTGCAGCTCGTGCGCCGTGAGTTCCGCCACCCTCTCGGGCGGCGTCGAGCGGATCCTTCGTGACCGCCTCCCCTGGGTCACCGAGGTGGTCGGAGGGCTCGACGATTCGCTCAGCATGGACGAGAGCTCCTCGCTCGGCAGCGGAGGCTACGTCCCGAAATTCTGAGTCCGATCTTCTGATGGTCTGGGCCCCGGAAGGTGGCACCGCTCGTTCCTTGTAGCACCCCGTGCGTACGGGAGGATCTACTCGGCCGTCGTCTCCTCTGGGCGAAAGGCGCGAGGGGCTCGGGTGGTTGATCTCCTCATCGCGGCCACGGCATGCGCAGCCGGACTCCCTCTGTACACCCGCAACGAGGAGGACTTCGGGGCCCTCCAAGGGCTTGTCGAAGTCATCGGAGTGTGAATCTCCGAACCTTCGCCGAGAACAGGGCTGACCAAGCGAAGGGGACTTCCGGCGCTGGACCGGCTCATTAGTTAGCAAAACTAACTATACTGGGGGCATGCCACCGGTGCCGAGGACGACCAGCGCAGGGCCACCCGTGCCTGCCGCCACCCTCGTGAACCAGGAGCTGGCCGGCCGGCTGCGTCTGGCGGTCAACCGCCTGCAGCGACGGCTGCGCCAACAGTCGCTGGCCGGACTGTCCCCCGCCCAAGCTTCCGCACTCGGCTCGGTCGCCCGCATCGGAAGCCCGACCCTGGGCGAGCTGGCTTCCATTGAGCAGGTGCAACCGCCGACCATGACGAGGATCGTGGCCAGCCTGGCTGACGCCGGCATGGTCACCCGTGCCACTGATGTCGCCGATCGCCGCAGCGCGAGGGTGCGCGTCACCCCCGCCGGGACGCGGGCGCTCGAACGGATCCGTACCCTGAAGAATGCCTTCCTGGTGCGCCGGCTGGGCGAGCTGAGCCCCGACGAGCAGAGGTGTGCCGCCGATCTCGTCGCCCTGCTGGAGCATCTATTGAGGGAGCCATGAGCCGGATCGGCGAGGCCCGGCGGCGCACCTTCCGTGCCCTTTCCGTGCGGAACTACCGCCTCTACTTCACCGGCCAGGTCATTTCCGTCTCCGGCACTTGGATGCAGATGGTGGCGCAGACCTATCTCATCCTCTACCGGCTTCACGGGTCCGGAGTCGATGTCGCCATCGCCACCGGGCTCCAGTTCCTGCCTTTGCTGCTGTTGGGACCGTTCGGCGGCCTCATCGCCGACCGCCTGGACAAGCGCAAGGTCCTTTATGCCACCCAGACCACGGCCGCTTTCCTGGCGCTGGCCCTCGGCTTGCTCGTGATCACCGATTCCACTCGCTTATGGGAGGTGTACCTACTCGCCGCCGGGCTCGGCATCGTCAACCTCTTCGACAATCCGGCCCGCCAGACGTTTGTTTCCGAATTAGTGGGGCTCGACTTGCTCCCCAACGCGGTGAGCCTCAACAGCGTGCTGATGAACTCGGCCCGGGTGATCGGGCCGGCCATCGGCGGGGTGCTCATCCTGACCCTGGGTCTGGCCATGTGCTTCATGGTCAACGCCGCCACCTACCTGGCCGTGATCATCGCCCTCTCCCTCATGCGGGCCTCGGACCTGCAGAGGCGGCCGGGCGTGACCCGGGCCAAGGGCCAGGTGCGCGAGGGCCTGCGCTATGTCTGGGTCACCCCTGACCTGAGGATCCCCCTGATCTCCATGGCGGTCATCGGCGTCTTCGCTTTCAACTTCACGGTGACGCTTCCCCTTCTGGCCAAGTTCACCTTTCACGGGGGTGCCGGGGTCTACAGCACCTTTCTCGCCGCTATGGGCGCCGGGGCGGTCATGGGCGGCCTCTTCACTGCACATCGCAGCCGTCCCTCCACCCACCTCTTGGCCATCATCGGGCTGTTCTTCGGCGGCTCCATCCTGGCCGTCGCCCTCATGCCGACCGAGACGGCCGCCATCGTCCTCCTGGTGCCGATGGGGGCGGCCAGCATCTCCTTCATCGCCACCAACAACGCCACGTTGCAGCTGCGGGCCGATCCCTCAATGCGGGGAAGGGTGATGTCCCTCAACGCCATCGCCTTCCTGGGCAGCACACCGATCGGGGCGCCCCTGCTCGGGTACATCAGCGACACCACCAACCCTCGCATCTCCCTCATCGTCGGCGGGGTGGCCACGCTGTTGGCCAGCATCCCGCTGTTCTTCCTGGCCAAAAGGCAGCGGGCCGAATCGGGAGCCCCGGGCGAGCACGCGGGAGGGGACGTGCTGCTGGTTCCCGGCGAGGAAACGAATGTGATCCCGCTCCTCACCCCTACGCCCGGGATCAACCTGATGCGGCGGACGGTGTAGGACGCGCAGAAGCCCGGACTTTCCGGCGTGCTTGGGCTCCTGGGGGAGCCCAAGCACGCGCTCCCAGACGATGTTGCGCTGGATCTCGGCCGCGCCACCCCAAATGGTCTCTGAGCGGGAGAAGAAGAAGAGCGACTGCAGGTTGTTGACGGGGTACCCCGCTCGGGCCCGTCGCGCGCCAGGCAGCATGGCCTCCCCACCGAACTCGCCCTGAAGGATTTGGCCCTCCATGCCCAAGATGTCCATGGCCAGCAACATGGTCTCCTGATGGGCCTCGGACCAGAACATCTTGTTGCAGGCCCCAAGCGCCGCCGTGGTGTGGGTGCCGTTGAGGACATCGGTCAAGGTCCGGTAGCCATTGATCTGCATGATCTTTATCTTCGACCAGGACCTGGCCAGGCGCTGGCGCGTGAGCGGATCACCGGTGGCACCGCGCTCCCGGGCCAGATGGAGGATTTCGTCGAACTCCTTCTGGAAACGCCGGTGACCGGTGGTCGACGAGGTGCCTCGCTCGAACCCCAGAGTGGTCATGGCCACCTTCCATCCGTTGTTGACCCCGCCGATCACGTTCTCCTTTGGGCACCGGACGTCGGTGAAGAAGACTTCGTTGAATTCGGCTGACCCGTCGACCTGTTCAATGGGTCGGACCTCGACACCCGACTGCTTCATGGGAACGAGCAGGTAGGAAATGCCGGCGTGCTTGGGCGCCTCGGGATCGGTGCGTGCCAGCAGGAAGATGTAGTCGGCGAATTGCGCCTGCGTCGTCCACACCTTCTGACCGTTGATGACCCACTCGTCACCGTCGGCCTCCGCCCTCGTCTTGAGCCCGGCCAGGTCGGATCCGGCGTCAGGCTCGCTGAAACCCTGGCACCACGATATCTCACCCTTCAGGATCCCGGGTATGAATTGCTTCTTCTGCTCCTCGGTGCCCCATTGCAGAATTGTCGGGCCCACCAGGGTGTCACCGAAGAAGTCGGCGCGCAGTGGCGCGCCGGCCCGGGCGAACTCCTCATTGAGCACCACCTGTTGGAGGAGGGTCAGGCCCTTTCCTCCGTATTCGGTGGGCCAGCTGGCGCAGATCCACCCGCCGGAGAAGAGCTTGGCGGTCCATTCCTCATTGAAGGCCTTGCGTACCTCCGGGGTCATGGAAAAGCCCGGCTCCCCCCAGCCCGCGGGGAGGTTCTCCCGCAACCAGGCGCTGATCACGCCACGGAACTCCTCGGCATCCGGAGGGTAGGTCAGGTCCACGTACAGCACGGTACCCGCGGGCTGGCGATGGGAGCGACCGCCGAGGAATCGATGGCCCCGGGAAACGGCGCGTGAGCAGGCGATTACGTTGGCCACAGTGCTCGCGCTCCTCCTGGTTGCCTTGTCGGTGGGGCTCGACAATTTCGGGGCATCAACCGCCCTCGGCGTCTCCGGGGTGGACAGGAAGCTGCGCCTACGGATCGCGCTCATCTTCGGGGTGTTTGAGGCGACCATGCCGCTGGTCGGCCTGCTGCTGGGCCACTCGGTCGCCCATGACCTCGGGGGCGCTGCCAGACCGATCGGTGGTGCATTGCTCGGAATCGCCGGCGTCTACGCCGTGGTGTCCGAACTCTTGGGCGAGAAGAGCACGGACCGGGCCCCGGATCCCGGCGTGAGGCGCCTGGTGCTCATCGGTGCCGCGCTGAGCATCGACAACCTGGTGGTCGGCGTCGCCCTCGGCACCTATCACGTCGGCCTGCTGGTGGCTGCGGTCACCATCGGCGCCGTGAGTGTTGCGCTCTCACTGCTCGGGCTTGAGGTCGGGAGCCGATTGAAGGGGCCTCTGGGTCAGCGCAGCGAGTTGGCGGGCGGTGCCGTCCTGGCCCTGGTGGGGCTGGCCATCGGCACGGGCTTGCTGTAACGCCACCAAGGCCGGGCCAGGGTTGAGAATATGGGGCCAGCCCCCGTATCCCCGACTGATTCAACGATGACCTCGTGAAGAGCGCCTTCATGGCCGAACTGACCAACTACCACTACGTCCCCCACCACCGGACGAGGAACAAACTTGACGAGACGGCGGCAGGACCCGGCAGCCCGGTGGTCCTTGTCTCCTGGATCTCCCAGACCTTCCTCCAGCTGGTCCTGCTGTCGGTCATCATTGTGGGCCAGAACATCTTGTCGGCCGCGGCCGACAAGAGGGCGGAAGCCACCTACAAGGACGCCGACGCCGTGCTCCACGAAGCGGTGAAGATCCAGGAGCATCTGCTGGCCCAGGACACCGTCCTCAAAGAGCTGGTGGGCAAGTTGGCATGGTGACGGGCCACGACCGGCCCGCCCGGAGCGCGCCAGGTAAGAACGCTCGCAAGAGCTGCGGGCCGGCCGCAGGAGCCGCTCCCCTTTGCTGCGGTTATCCCGACCGATGGCGTCGGACTTCACCAGGACCGGCTTCGGTGAAGAGCTACGGTTGGGTCATCATGACGGCCCAAGAAACGGCAACCGGGACCGAAATTCAAGTGATGCATCTCTCGAATGTCGTCAAATGCCCGATGGTCGACGGGTCGGGTGATCGGTTGGGCCGCGTTCAGGACCTGATCGCCCGGGTGGGGGAGAACCCGCACCCACCCATCGTCGGCCTCGTGGTCAAGATCGAGGGACGCGATCTCTTCGTCCCCATCCGCAAGGTCGCCAACTTCGAAGCCGGCCGGGTGCGCTTCGAGGGCCTGCGGGTCGATCTGCGCCGGTTCGAGCGCCGACCGGGTGAGTTGCTCCTGGCCCAGGACCTCCTGGCCCGGCACCTGATCAACTTTGTCGGCGGTCGGCTAGTCCGGGCCAATGAGATCGAACTGGCCAAGGTCGACGAAAACTGGGAAGTGATCGGCGTAGACCCTTCGAGCCGACCTTCGATGCGCCGCCTCCTCCCCAGGGGCCTGCGCTGGCGATCGAATGGGGGGTCGGTCATTGACTGGGCCAGCGTGGAGCCGTTTGTGGCCCACGTCCCCTCTGCCCGCCTCCGCATTCCCTATCGAAAGCTCAAGAAGTTGCATCCCGCCCAGATCGCCGACCTCGTGGAGGCGGCGTCCCATGACGAGGGCGAGGAGATCATTGAGGCCGTCGGCGAGGACCGCGAGCTCGAGGCCGACGTGTTCGAGGAGTTGGACACCGAACACCAACTGGAGTTCCTGCAGAGCCGATCTGATGCCGAAGCCGCCCGATTGCTCGCCTCCATGGCACCCGACGATGCCGCCGATCTCATCGTCGAGGTCGACCAGGAGCGGCGCCTGCCGATCCTCAATTTGCTTCCCGAGCCCCAGCAAAGGAAGGTCCGCTCGCTTCTCAGCTACAACCCTGAGACCGCCGGGGGTCTCATGAGCCCCGACTTCATCTGCCTGCCGGCCGACACGCCGGTCTCGGGCGCCCTCAATGCCATTCGGGAGAGCTCAGCCCCCCACGAGGCCATCCACGTCGTCTTCGCCACCGATGACGGGGGCCGGGTCACCGGGGCGGCCTCGTCCGTCCGCCTGATTCAAGCCGACCCGACGGCGAGCCTTGCCTCGGTGATCACGGCCGATCCTCCTCACGTGCACGCGGACTGGGACGTCGGGGCCATTGTGCGAAAGATGTCGGACTTCAACCTGACCGTGGCGCCCGTGATGGACCCCGAGCACGGCAAGATCCTGGGCGTGGTGACCATCGACGACGTGATCGAGCTGATGCTCCCGAGCGGGTGGCGCCGTGATTTCGGCACCACGTCCTCGGAGGGTTAGACAATGCGACGGGAACGAAGACCCTGGGCTGCCGACCTCGCCAGGCAGGAGCCAGCGGGAGATCGGTGAAGGCGGCGGACACAGGCCCCGCCGGGCAGGTGTCCGCCAACAAGGAGTATTCCGCCTCCACCCGGTATCCACCGGACACGGGGACGGTGGATTGAACTTCATGTGGCGCCTACGAAGGAGGAGCGCTGAGCGCTCGCAGTCAGACACCAGATTGATGCGAAGGACGTCATCGCCCTAGGCACGGGCCACCCGAATGCCCTGGTCGAGTGATCGTGTGCGTTCGAGTCGTCGCTGGCACGCAAGTCACTATGGCAGGGAGGTGAGCAGATGGCCGGACTCGATGACGCCCACATGGGCGACATCCGGGGTGCCTTCGGGACGATTCGACAACACGACACCGAAAGGCGCCGATCATGGCGGGCACGCCTGTTGGTCCTGCTTGCCATCATGGGGCCAGGGCTCATCGTCATGGTGGGAGACAACGATGCCGGTGGGGTTTCCACCTACGCTCAGGCCGGACAGAACTTCGGTCTCACGCTCCTGTGGACGCTCCCGTTGCTCATCCCGGTCTTGATCGTCAATCAGGAGATGGTCGTGCGTCTCGGGGCGGTTACCGGAGTCGGCCACGCCAGGCTGATCATTGAGCGGTTCGGCAAGTTCTGGGGGGCGTTCTCCGTGGGCGACCTGTTCATACTGAACTTCCTGACGATAGCCACCGAGTTCATCGGGATCAGCCTGGCGCTCGAGTACTTCAGCATCAGCGAGTATGTCGCCGTCCCCATTGCCGCAGTCGCCCTTATCCTCATGACGGCCTCGGGCAGCTTCCGGAGCTGGGAACGGTTCATGTACGTCTTCATCATCGCCAACTTCCTGGTGATCCCCTTGGCCATCTTCAGCCACCCGAGGTCCGGGCCATTCCTCCATGGCCTGACGGTCCCCGGGGTGAGAGGCGGATTCAACTCCACCTCGGTACTCCTCATCATCGCCATCGTGGGCACGACGGTGGCCCCTTGGCAGCTGTTCTTCCAGCAGTCCAACATCATCGACAAGCGGATCACCCCACGCTGGCTCAACTACGAGCGGGTGGACACCTACATCGGTTCGTTGGTCGTTGTCTTCGCCGCGGCGGTGCTCATGGCAGTGCCCGCCGCCGCCTTCGCGCATACGAGGATCTCCGGTGGCTTTACCGACGCCCTCGGTGTCGCCCGTGGCTTCGAGAAATACGTGGGGCACGGGACGGGAGCCATCTTCGCCATCATCCTCTTGAACGCGTCGATCATCGGCGCAGCCGCCGTCACCCTGTCCACGTCGTATGCCTTCGGCGATGTCTTCGGTGCCCGGCATTCGCTGCACCGCTCGTGGCGCGAGGCCAAGCTCTTCTACGGCACGTTTTCCGGAATGGTGGTGGCTGCCGCCGGGCTCATACTCATTCCGGGCGCACCTCTCGGCGTGATCACCACCGGCGTGCAAGCGCTGGCCGGCGTGCTGCTACCGAGCGCCACCGTGTTCCTGCTCCTGCTCTGCAACGACAAGGCGGTGCTCGGTCCCTGGGTCAACAGGACCTGGCTCAACATCATTTCCGCAGTCATCGTCTCAATCCTCCTCGTGATGTCCCTCATCCTCATGGCAACCACGATGTTTCCGCACATCAATGTCACCAAGCTCGTTGCGGTCCTTGCCTCTGCGCTCATTGCCGGGTACGCCGTGACCGGTGGGTTCTTCGTGTGGGGGAGGCTGAAGCATCCACGGCCCGCCCGGATCATCTCCACCGAGGGCCGAGAGTCGTGGCGGATGCCGTCCCTGAGCCTTCTTGATCGCCCGAAGTGGTCCCGCGGCAGGCTGGCCGGGATGTACCTGCTGCGCGCCTATCTCGTGGTGGCGGTGATCCTGCTCGGCGTCAAGGCGGTGCAGCTCGGCCTGCACAAGTAGGGAGCCCCGTGGCGGAGCCCTTTCGGGGGGTCCTGCCTGTGGCGGGCCCCGGAGCATGCCTTTCTGGGCACGGGAGTGGGGATCGTTTGCGCCGGACCAGGGGGTTCGGGGAGGCTATGCGGCCATGCCTGGACGTGTCGGATCACCCTGTGCCTAAAACGCCGCGCCAGAAGTGGATCGAAACCAGGGAGTCCTGGGAACGCTCCCGCCACATTGAGATCCCCTCGCGCACTGAGGCCGCACCGCCGGGACCGGGTGGCCTACGGGTGGCCTTCCTCATCTACCGTGGCAATCCCCGCTGTGGCGGCCAGGGGGTCTATACCCGTCACCTGACCCGGGAACTGGTCGCTCTGGGTCATTCGGTGGAGGTCTTCGCCGGACCGCCGTGGCCCGAGCTCGATGCGGGAGTCGGCTTCACCCCCATACCTGGTCTGGATCTGTATCGCGACCCTGACCCGTTCCGGGTCCCGCACCCTCGGGAGTTCCACAGCCGCGAGGACTGGTTGGAATTCGGCGTCATGTGCACGGCCGGTTTCGGTGAGCCGCGTGCCTTCTCCCGCCGAGCCCGCCTGCTCCTGGCCCAGCGGAGGGGCGACTTCGATGTCGTGCACGACAACCAGTGCCTGGGTACCGGGATGCTGGGCATGGTGGAGGACGGCTGGCCCCTGCTGACCACCCTGCACCATCCGATCACCGTGGACCGGCAGCTGGCCCTCTCCCACACGACGAACCCGTGGCAGCGCATCACCACGCGCCGCTGGTTCGGCTTTCTCGGCATGCAGGTCCGTGTCGCCCGGGCCTTGCCGGCGGTCGTGACGGTGTCACAGAACTCACGAACGGACATTTCGGCACAGATGCAGGTGTCGCCCGAACGCATGACCGTCGTCCCCGTGGGCGTCGATCACACGGTGTTCCGCCCCATTGAGGATGTCAGGCCGATCCCGGGGCGCATCATGGTCACATCATCGAGCGACGTACCCATGAAGGGGCTGGTACCGCTGCTCGAAGCGGTCGCCAAGTTGCGAACCGAGCGCGACGTCGAGCTGACCGTCATCGGCCGTCCCAATGAGGGTGGGCGGGTGGACAAGGCCATCGCCCGCCTCGGCCTGGCCGACGTCGTCCATTGCGCGAGTGGAATGAGTGACGAATCCCTGGCTCGTCTGTACGGCGAAGCAGAGGTGGCCGTGGTCCCTTCGCTCTACGAGGGCTTCTCACTTCCCGCCATTGAGGCGATGTCTTGCGGGGTGGCGGTGGTGGCGACCACCGGTGGCGCCCTTCCCGAGGTGGTGGGCACCGACGGGGAGACCGGCCTGCTGGTTCCGCCCGACGATCCGGGTGCCCTGGCCGGCGCCATCGGTCGTCTGCTGGACGACCCCGAGTTGCGAGCCCGCCTGGGGGCGGCGGGACGGCAGCGGGTGGTCAGCCGCTTCACCTGGCAGGTGACCGCGGCGGGCACCGCAGCCTGTTACCGGGCCCTCCTGGAGGGGGTGCCACTTCCCGGCGCGCCGGCGGAGGCATTCGCCGGGGTCGGAACGGCTGCATCAGGAGCCGACGCATCGTGTTGACCGTTGACTACGACAAGCTCGGAGTCGGACCGGGCGATCGCCTGCTGGACCTCGGGTGCGGGTTCGGCAGGCATGCCTTCGAGGCGGCCCGGCGCGGCGCCTCGGTGGTCGCCCTCGATGCCGGCCCCGAGGAGGTGGCGCAGGTGCGGGGCACGCTGGGCGCCATGGTGGAAGCCGGGGAGCTGGCACCCGAGCATCCCGCCACGGCGGTGCAGGGGGATGCCCTGGCTCTTCCCTTCCCCGACGGGGCCTTCGACCGGGTCATCGCCTCCGAGGTCCTTGAGCACATACCCGACGACGTGGCCGCCATGAGCGAGCTGGCGCGGGTCCTCCGACCCGGTGGGACGATGGCGGTGACGGTGCCCCGCTGTGGGCCCGAAGCAATCAACTGGGCCCTTTCCGACGAGTACCACGACACCCCGGGTGGCCACGTGCGCATCTACCGGCGATCCACCCTGGAACGGCGCCTGGGCTCGACGGGGCTGGTGCCGGTGGGACACCACCATGCCCATGGCCTGCACTCACCCTACTGGTGGCTCCGCTGCCTGGTCGGCCCGAGCAGGGACCACCATCCCGCCGTGGCGGCCTACCACAAGGTCCTGGTGTGGGACATCGTCAAGGCGCCGTTCGTCACCCGGGCGGCTGACCGCGTCCTGAATCCGCTCATCGGCAAGAGCCTGGTGCTGTACCTGGCCAAGCCGGAGCAATCGGTCGCCGGTGTGTCCGATGCCAAGCCCAACGTGCCGCGCGGCGTCCCCGGACGCCGCGGGCCGAAGACCCCGAAGCAAGGTGCCGCAGCATGACAACCGAACGCGTCCGCTCCTACGAAGGAACGATTCCCGAAGTGCCGGGCGTCCTGTCGAGTTCCGAAGTCCTGAGGACAGCTCACGCCATTGCCGAGGTGCAATGCCCAGACGGGATGATCCCCTGGTTCGAAGGTGGCCATTGCGACCCCTGGAACCACGTGGAGGCAGCCATGGCGCTGACCGTGTGTGGCCTGACCTCGGAGGCCATGGAGGCCTACCGCTGGCTGGCCGACCGCCAGCTCCCCGACGGCAGCTGGTTCAACTACTACCAGGGTGCAGCGGTCAAGGATCAACGCCTCGACACGAATGTGTGCGCCTACCTGGCCGCCGGCGCGTGGCATCACCACCTCATCACCGGCGATGTCGAGTTCCTGGGCGAGCTCTGGCCCTCCATTGAGAAGGGGATCGACTTCATCCTGCGTTGGCAGCAGCCCGACGGCTCGGTGCTGTGGTCGCTCGACTCGGCTGGCCGGGCTGAGAAGTACGCGCTCCTGACCGGTTCGTCATCGATCTACCACTCCTTGCGCTGCGCCGTGGCGGTGGCCGAGTGCCTGGCCAAGGACCGCCCGGAATGGGAGCTGGCCACCGGGCGGCTGGGGCACGCGGTGGCCCACCACCCGGCGGCGTTCGCCCCCAAGGTGGAGTTCGCCATGGACTGGTACTACCCGATGCTCTCCGGGGCGCTGGAGGGCGAAGCCGGACGCCGCCGCCTGGCGGAGGGCTGGTCGACCTTTATCATGGAAGGGCTGGGAGTGCGGTGCGTCTCGACGGGAGACTGGGTCACCGCCGCCGAGACGGCCGAGTGCGTCCTCACGCTCGATGCGCTCGGCATGGACCGTCATGCGCTCGATCTCTTCGTGGCCGGTCAGAACCTCCGGTTGCCCGACGGCTCTTACTGGACGGGCATGGTCTACCCCGAGAACATCACCTTCCCGGACAACGAGCGCACGACCTACACCTTCGCCGCCATGGTGCTGGCCGCCGATGCGCTCTCGAACACCACACCGGCGGCCGGCCTGTTCCGTGGTGAATCCCTGCCTGCCGCACTGGACCTGGCCGAGCCGCACTGTGGCGGCGACGCGGCCGCCGGCTGCACGGCGACCGAGGTGCCCCGGCGGTCCTCCCGGGTATGACGATGTCGGATTCGTCCCGTTCCCGAACCTAGGGTTGTCCCCGTGCCCGGCAACCGTCGCATCCCCCGGCGCTACGACGGGCAGGTGGCCGTGGTCACCGGCGCCTCGTCGGGCATCGGCCGCGCCCTGGCCCTGACCCTGGCCGAACGGGGTGCCTCGGTCATCGGATTGGCCCGCCGCCAGGGTCTCCTCGACGAACTGGCGACGGATCTGACCCTGCGGTCGCCGGCCAGTGCCACCGAAGTCTGTGACGTCGGGAATGCCGAGACCTACCGGGCCGTCCTGGGCCGCATAGAGGACGAGCGGGGGAGGATCGACATCCTGATCAACAATGCCGGCATCGATCTGATGCTGGGAGCATCCGATGGCGACGACGAAACGGTACGCCAGGTCTTCGACGTGAACTTCTTCGGCACGGTCGCCGGTACCTTGGCGGTGCTGCCGGGAATGGTGCAGCGCGGGACCGGGATCGTGGTCAACGTCTCCTCGGACTCGGCCCGGGCCCCCGAGCCACGACAGGGCGCGTATGCCGCGTCGAAGGCCGCCGTCTCAGCCTTCACCGACTCAGTGGCCCACGAGGTTGCCCCCCGCGGGGTGCGCGTCCATCTCCTCTATCCGGGCTGGGTGCCGACGGCCATGGGCTTGTCCGACACCGACGACGGTGGCTCACTTCCCCCGAGAATGGTGCGGCGCACGGCCGACGGAGTGGCCGCACTGGTCGCCGAACGGATGGGTGGGTCGAAGGTCGACATCAATGCCGCAAAGCTCCCGTTGCTTGCCCCGTTCGTCCGTACCCTGGCACCCGGTTTGTACCAGAGGTCGATGCGCCGGCTCGGGACCACCTGACTTTCGACCAAGCCAGGAGCACCGCTTCGGTGCCGTACGGTCATGGGCCAAGAGCTTTACGACGAAGGGCGTGAGACGCTCGGTGCCACCCGCCGCAGGACCCGCAGGCTGCCGCAGGCACCGTCCTCGACGAACTCCTCCGACTCGAGCGCGGCACAGAAGAGCTCGTAGGGAGGGCGGCCACCGTCCGCCGGATCGGGGAAGACGTCGTGGATGGCCAGCCACCCACCCAATGCGACCCGGGGCGCCCAGCCTCGGAAGTCGGCCCAGGCCGGTTCCTCTCCGTGCCCGCCGTCAATGAAGCAGAAGGCCAGGGGCCGGTCCCAGCGGGCCGCCACTGTGGCCGAGTCGCCGACGACGCCCACCACGACCTCCTCCAGTGCGGCACCGGTCACTGCTCGGCGCCAGTGCAGCAGGGTGTCGATGCGGCCCACGTCGGGGTCCACCAGGTCTGCCTCATGGTGCTCCCATCCGGGTTGGTTCTCCTCGGACCCCCGATGGTGGTCGACCGAGAACAGGACGCAGCCGGTCGCCTGTGCGGCCGCGCCCAGGTAGAGCGTGGACTTGCCGCACCAGGCACCTATCTCCACGAAGGTCGGTGGTGCGGCGTCACCCGGGGCCCGTCGCCCGGCGCGCAGTGCCGCCAGGAGCAGCGCCTCCCCCTCGTCGTCGGGCATGAAGCCCCGCGTGCGTCGCGCCGTGCGCATCACCGATCGCATGCGGTCTGTGTCCGTTGCCGGATCGGGAGGGAGGGTGTCGGTCATCGGGACACGAGATTGTAGAGGGTGACGGCAGCGAAACCGAGGAAGACCAGGCCACCGGCCAGACGGATCCGGCGGACGGGCACGATCCGCAACAACGCCCTCCCCGTGAAGGCACCCAGAGCCGCGTCGGCTACGAAGGCCAGTCCGGCTCCCACGCCGACGGAGAACACGTCGTCGTACTTGGCCACCAGGTTGACCGTCA
>DATLSH010000049.1:0-32836 GCA_035534235.1 Acidimicrobiales bacterium
CTCGCCCTCGCAGTCGTCGAGGAACCCGACCGGCCGCAGACCGTACTCGGGGTGCTCCTCCAAGGTCTCGGCGAAGCGCACCGCCACCGGTCCGGCGCCGATGATCAGGGTGCGCTCCCCGAACGAACCCCGTCTCCTCCCTCGGCGGATGGAGGCGTAGACGCCGGCCCGGGCCACGAGGACGGCGAGCACGGCGACACCAGCTGCGACGCCGGTTTCGGCGAAGATGCCCGCATGCCCGTTCAGCCCTTCCAGCACAGACAGGGCCACCAGGGAGACGGCCACACTGGTGACGATGGGGCCGGCGTCCCGAGCCACGCTCATGGTGATGCGGGTCCGATACTGGCCCCGCAGGGCGGACAGTCCGAGAATGCCCGCCACGAAGGCCGGCACCCACCACTGCAGGAGGGTGGGGACCGTCAAGGCCACGACCGCGGACAGGGCAACCAGGTCCCCCGCCGCCACCACCTTCCCGAAGGAGATGGCCGGTCGCCAATGTGCGGTGACATCCCGGCGCGGGGCAGCATCACGTGCCGGTGGCGCGCCGGGGAGCAAGGACCGCCTTCTCGTGTCGATGAAGATCGATGACATCGCCAACTCCTCCTTTCTGGTGTCCGTCGACTGAACCGTGCCGGTCAGTCGTATGTCGATGGAGATCGTGCCGCAGCGCTTCGGGAGAGCTACGCGGTCCGGCGGTGGCTCCGGCGGACGAGGACGGTGCCCGCCGCCACGGCGCCGACGCCGATCAGCGCCATTTCGCCCAGGTCCGCCCCGGTGAAGGCCAGGCTTCCCGGCGATGATGTGGGAGTCGACAGACCTTGTCCATTGGCGTCGGTGACGCCTCCACTTGCTGCAGTACAACCCGTGTAGCACGTGTTGTCAGCACCGGCTACGCCCGGCAGCACACTGACGGCTGGGAGGGCCAGCAATGCACCCATTCCGATTCCGCAAGCCACCACCTTCGCCTTCTGTTGCAGTTCCTTACGCATGTGCATCCTCTTTCTTCCTGAGTTCCGGGCCGTTTCCCGAAGTTGCGTTTCCTCGTCGATCTCCAAGACCCGCCCTCGGCTAGGCGACCACCCGCCCGAGGAAGTCGGCACCACCGAAGCCGTAGATGTTGCCGTCGGAGCCAGCAAGCCAGTAGCCCCCGGTAACAGCGTCCGACGCCATGGCCACCACAGGAGCACCCAGGTTCTGGCCGCCCAAGGATCCGTCGTAACCGGCCTGGCCGAAGGTGAAGATGCCACCGTCGGCAGCCACGAAGCGGTAACCCGTCCCGTTGGCCAGCGCCTCCATGCCGACAATGGGCTTGTTGAGGTGGATGGCGCCTGTGCTGCCGAAGAACGGGGCGCCGAAGCTGAAAACCCCTCCGTCAGACGCCACCAGCCAGTAGCCGCCCGTAGCCGGATCGCTGGCCATGCCCACGATGGGCTGGTTCAACTTGATGTTGCCCGTCGAGCCGCGGAAGCCGGCGTCGCCGAAGCTGAAGATCCCGCCGTCGGAAGCCACCAGCCAGTAGCCGCCCCCGTCTGGGGTGGCGGTCATGCCGACGATGGGCTTGACCAGGTGGATGGCCCCGGCGCTGCCGTGGAACCCGGCATCACCGAAGGTGAAGATCCCGCCATCGGCCGCCACCAGCCAGTAGCCGCCCCCGTCTGGGGTGGCCGCGATGCCGACGATGGGCGAGTTGAGCGTCCGCCCGGCCATGGACCCGAAGTCCTGAGCCGCACCGAAGTTGGCCACGTCACCGTTGGCTTCGGCCTCCCAGTAACCCGTCCCGTTGGTGAGGGTGGCGATGCCGACGGAAGTGGCCGACGAGGCCACGTTGCCGACGACCTGGCCCCAGCTCAGGGTGACGTCGCTGGGCGCCGCCCCACAGGTGCTTGTGAGCACGGCGGCGATTGATCCACCCGAGTAACCGTTCTGGGAGAATGCGGCGCCCATGGAAAGCGTGGGGGCACCCGACGGGCAGGCGGCGAACTGATGCAGGATGATGTCGCGGTGGCCCCAGCACCCCGAGGGCGAGGTGGGTGAGCAGGCCACGTTTGAGGTGGCAGCGGTCGAGCCACCCCAGCCGTCGGTGTACATCCAGTAGTAGTCGGCCTCCAGCACGGAGGTCAGTCCGCCGGCCCAGATGGCTCCCCCGTAGGTGGTGAGGGCTCCCCCGGAGAGTGAGGTGGGCAGACCGGGGTCAGCGCCGGCATTCGCTCCCCCCTGGGCCACGGCGTTGAGCTGGGCCGTCATGTAGGCGATGGGCTGCTCGCCCCGATCGACGCGCTCGAGGTTGACGATGGTGAAGACCTGCTGGGGAATGGGGAGGTTGCCCAGCGCCGACTCCTGGACCGCCATGGGCCCGACGCCCTCGGCGCCCCGGGCTGAGTTGATCGACGTCAAGAAGTCGCCGCTGACGGGCGCGATGTTGGCCAGCGGGTTGGCCCCCGGCAGAATGCCGGCGGCACCGGCGGGTGACGAGACGAAGCAGGCGGAAAGAGATCCCAGCAGCGCCAGGCCGATGGGAACCAGGACTTCGGTGCAGCGGCGGGCCACCCGGTGCTGCCTTGGCGTGGTCCCCGCTCCAATAACCCGCTCGTTCTCTCGCATTTCTCCCCCAATGGCCCTGAGAGGAACGGACCGCTGGGTAAATAGCGAGGCACGGCATGCTATTTCGGCGGCCCGGCTGACTCAGAGAGTTCCGTGGCTTTGCGTCGCTCCCTCACGGGAGGTTTGCCCTTTCGATTGCTTTCACCCACGATGATCGATCCCCTGAGCACCGTCATGGGACAAAAGGACCATTTGGCCCGGCCCCCACCAGCCCGCAACCGGGGCGCCACCAGAAGGGGCACTCTGGTTGCGGTCAATCGGTGGGGATGGCGGACCAGGACCCGCCTGATCGTCCCACCAGCCCTTCAGGGAGGCCCGCCCCTAGGAGCAGTTGGCGCAACGACCGATGATGTCCAGGGCGTGCGATGTGGGGTGAAAGTCCCGTTGGGCCGCCATTTCCCGGACCATGGTGGCGACTGTCCGCTCGAAGGCCTTGGTCGGGGTCACATCGATCACCCGGCCACAGTCCGTGCAGAGCAGGTGGTGATGGTGCTCCGTCAGGTCCTCTGCCAGTTCGAATCGGGCAAACTCGTCACTGGCGGCGATGCGGCGCACCACCCCTGCACCCTGAAGGTCGACCAGGTGCCGGTAGGCAGAGCTCCTCGGCACATCGGGAAGGCGCACCGCGATGTCGGAGATGCTGGCGGGATGGCCGAGGGAGGTCAGAAGCTCGACCATCGCTCGCCGGCCGGCGGTGTAGCGCTGGCCGACCCGGCGCAGGGCCACCTCAACGAGGTCGTGCACGCTGTCCCCCATCGGTCTCCCCTTCCTGGCCTGGGGCGCAAGCCCGAGGCGGGCGCTGCACCCCCGCCTGCAGGGTAGTGGTCCCCAATCTCAATTGTAATGGGACTCAGTCTCAATCTACGCTATATCCGTGAGCGCTCCGGTCCAGCCGTCACCCCGGCGACACGACTTCGGGCGCGGTGTCAGCCTCGCCTTTGCCGTCACCATCCTTGGAGTGGCGCCTCTCCTGGTGACCGGCGCCCCCTCTGCCTCGGCCCGCAGCGCCAAGCCGAGCGTGATCAACGCCATCGGCGCTGAGAGCGAGTACGCCGATGTGCTGAGCCAGATCGGCGGCCAATACGTCCAGGTGTCCTCCATCCTCAACAACCCCAATACCGACCCCCACACCTACGAGGCGAGTCCCAGCGTGGCGCAGGAGGTCAGCCACGCTGCACTGATCGTCCAGAACGGTGTCGGCTACGACTCCTTCATGGACCACATGGAATCCGCCTCGCCGAACCCGAAGAGGAAGGTCATCGTCGTCCAGCACGTGCTCGGATTGCCCGATGGGACACCCAACCCACACCTCTGGTACGACCCGAAGACAATGCCGGCTGTGGCCAGGGTGATGGCGGCGGACCTCGCTGACGTTGCTCCGGGGCACAAGGCCTACTTCCAGACACGCCTGACGGTTTTTGACACGTCGCTCCAGCCTCTGACGCGCGCCATTGCGGCCTTCAAAGACCAGCACGCCGGAACGCCGGTCGCCACCACGGAACCGGTGGCCGACTACCTCCTCTCGGCGATGGGCCTGAGAAACCTGACGCCCTTTACCTTCCAGTCGGACATCATGAACGGTGTGGACCCGGCTCCACAGGACATCACGCTCGAGAACGGGTTTTTCACCAAGCACCTTGTCAAGGTCTTCTGCTACAACGAGCAGGTCGTCGACTCCCTCACGAGAACGATCCGGGAGAACGCACAGGGGGCGCACGTGCCGATTGTCGGCGTCTACGAAACGATGCCCACACCGGGCTACGACTACCAGTCCTGGATGCTGGCCGAGGTGAAGGCCATTCGAGATGGCGTCCTGCACGGGACCTCGACATCGCACCTGTGAGCCATCCCGGACCGATGAGCGACGTCGCGGTGCTTGAGGTCGCAGGTGTCGGCGTCTCCTTCTCGGGCCGCCGGATCCTCGACGACGTCTCATTCGATATACGCCACGGTGAGTTCACCGGACTCATCGGGTCCAACGGGGTCGGCAAGACGACCTTGCTGCGCATCATCCTGGGGCTCCAACGCCCAGACACCGGTGCCGTCCGGATCCTCGGTGCACCCCTGTCGCGTCGCAACCGCTCCTTGGGCTACGTCCCCCAGAAGGTGGCCCTCGACCCCGACGTGCCGCTACGGGCCCGGGACCTGGTGGCCCTCGGGCTGGACGGCCACCGCTACGGCTTAGGACGCCGCACCCGGGCCCAGCGTGAGCTGGTCGAGAGGATGCTGCGGGACGTGGACGCCGAGCGGTTTGCCGACCACCGCGTCGGACGCCTCTCCGGTGGGGAGCAGCAGCGAATTCTCGTTGCCCATGCCCTCATCAGCCAGCCCAAGCTCCTCCTCCTCGATGAGCCACTGGCCAATCTGGACCCGAAGAGTGTCCAGGAAATGGTGGCTCTGCTCCACCGCGTAGCCAGCCAACACGACGTGGCGATACTCCTGTCCGCTCACGAGATGAACGCACTCCTGCCGGTGATGGATCGCATCGTCTACGTGACCGGGGGGCGGGCCGCGAGTGGAACGACCGATGAGGTTGTGCGGTCCGATGTCCTCAGCAAGCTCTATGGACATCACGTCGATGTACTCAAACTCCACGGCCGTGTGCTGGTCGTCGCCGAGCCCGGAACCGATGGAGACGACATCCCTGACCACCCGCCGCTGACGGTCACCTGAGGCAACGTGCATCTGCTCTTCGAACCGGGCTTCTTGTCCAGCGGGACCGTGCACACGGCGCTTCTGATCGGTGCCGTCACGGCCATCGTCTCGGCCATCGTCGGCGTCTTCACGGTGATCCGGAGCCAGTCGTTCGCCGGGCACGCGTTCACCGACATCGCCACCACCGGTGGATCGGGCGCCTTCATCCTCGGGCTCAACCCTCTCGTCGGCTTCATCGGCGGTGGCATCATCGGCGCCGGTGCCATGGATCTCATCGGTGTGCAGCGAGTGCGGAGCCGGGACCTGTCCACGGGAATCGTGCTGGGCGCGGCCACCGGGTTGTCCGCCTTGTTCCTCTACTTGGACACCACGCAGAGCGCCACCACAGGGGCCACCCAGCAGATCCTCTTCGGGTCGATCTTCGAAGTCGATCCATCCATCATTCCGGTCGTGGTCGCCCTCAGCATCGCAGTTCTCTTCGCCCTCGGCGTGATCCATCGACCGCTCCTCCTGAGCTCGGTCAGCTCGGAACTTGCCTCGGCCCGGGGTATCGGTGTCCGGTTGGTGGGCTTGTGGTACGTCATCGCCCTCGCGGTCTCCGTCGGCTTGGCGTCCATCGCCATAGGATCGATCCTCTCCACCGCGCTGCTCATCGGTCCCGCGGCCACCGCGCTGCGAATGACCCGCAGCCTTGGCCATGCCCTGGTTGCCGCCTGCGCACTCGGGACGGTGACGACCTGGCTCGGCATTCTCCTCGCCTATGACAGCTACTACTGGGACCCCGGAAGCCGGGGATTACCGGTCAGCTTCTTCATTGTCGCCATCGCGTGCTCCCTGTATGTCGCGTCCGGGCTGTCCGTGGTCCAACGCTTCGGCGGACGGGTCCGTGACCGGACTGGCCTGCAGGCGGGTGCGTGATGTTCTCCGGCTTCATGACCACCACGTGGGAGATCGCCACCCTGGTGGGCGTCGTGGCCGGGGCGGTCGGATTCTTCGTTGTCCTGCGGGGCTCGGCCTTCCCGGCCCACGCCATCCCCAACGGCGCCTTCGCCGGGGCCGCCGGCGCCAACCTCATCGGCCTCAATCCCCTGATCGGCCTGGGGGTCTTCTCCCTGCTGGCCGCCCTCGGTATCGGGACGCTGGGCCGGCGGGGCCGGGCCGATGTGGTGACGGCCCTGGCGCTGGTCCTCATGCTGGCCCTGGGTGCGGCGTTCCTCAGCCAGAGCACCGAGTACGAACCGCAGATCTACTCGCTCCTCTTCGGCCAGATCCTGGGGGTCAGCACCAGCGAGATCCTCCCGGTGGCGGCCCTCGGCGTGCTCTGCCTCGCCGCCCTGGCGGTCCTGTACCGGCGGATGATGCTCTCGTCGATCCTCCCGGAGGTCGCGGCGGCCCGTGGCGTGCAGCCGCACCGCATGGAGACGGTCCTTCTCGTCGTGCTCGCCTGCGCCACCACCATGACGGTGCCCGTTGTCGGGGCGCTCCTCATCTTCACCCTCATGATCGGTCCGCCCGCCGCGGCCCGTTGCCTGAGCGATCGACCGGGTCGGGTGCTCGTCGCCTCGGTCGCCATCGCACTCGTCACCGTGTGGTCCGCCATCGCCTCCTCCTTCGAGACAGACTGGCCAGTGGGGTTCTTCGTCGGCACTTTCAGTGCGCTGTCCTACGGTGCGGGGCGCGCCTATGCCGGCTGGCGTGCCCGGCGCGGGACCCGAACTAGGTCCCGGCGATGAGCCTTTCGAGGGCGCGGCGGTCGACCTTCTCCCCGGCGGTGAGCGGCAGGGCGGTCAGGAGTACGAGATCGTCGGGCAGCTTGTAACGGGCCAGCCGGTCGGCGCCGAAGTGGCGGAGCCCGGCCAGGTCGGGTGCGGTGCCTCCGGGCCGGGGGACGACGACCGCCACCCCAAGTTCCCCCATGACGGAATCAACCCGACTGACGATGGCGACCGCCGCCACACCGGGGTGGTCAGCCAGCACCGCCTCCACCTCCATCGGGTGCACGTTGTAGCCCCCGCGCACGTACCGCTCCCGGCTCCGACCGGCCAGGCGGAGCCGCCCTTCGGGGTCGATCCATCCGAGGTCCCCGGTGCGGACGCTGCCGTCCCCGGTGAAGGCGTCGGCATTGGCGCTGCTGTTGCGCCAGTAACCGTCCATGACGGCGGGCGAGCCCAGGCACACCTCTCCGATCTCCCCCGGGGGCAGCGGCTCGCCGCCCTCGGAGACGATGCTGAGCCGGACCCCGGGCTGGGGGCGCCCCACGCTCACCTCGGCGTCCTCCACGGGGTCGGTCAGCGCCGTCCCACATCCGATGCCCGCCTCGGTGCAGGAGTAGCGGACGGCCAGAGGTGCCGGCAGGCGGGCCCTGGCCTCCCGGATCAGGGCCGGGGTGGCCGGACCGCCGCCCATGACGACGGCCCGGACCGAGGAGAGATCAGTCGTCTCGAATGCCGGATCCCGCAGCATCAGGGCGATCTGGGTGGGGACGCCGCCCAGGGCGGCGATCTTGAGCTCCGCCACCATGCGCAGTGCATCGGCCGCCTTCCACGGACGGCGTGACAGGTATTGGGTGCCACCCTTCTTCAGGTTCCCTGCCAGCTTGGTCGTCGGCCCCAGGTGGGCCAGGGCGGAACCAGCCATGGAGTGCCCTCCCCCTCCCCACTCGTCGCCCACGTCGCACCGGGTGATGAATTCGAGCTGCCGGCCGCCGAAGACAGCACCCTTGGGAGTCCCCGTGGTGCCCGAGGTGAACACGATGGCAATCGGACGGTCCGGATCGGCATGCAATGGTGCCGGAATCTGGCCGCCGCGACGAAGGTCACCCAGGACAGCCGCCTGTTCCGCGGCCGGCTCGATCAACACGGTGCGGCACCCCTCCGGCACGTCGGTCGGTTCCAGTTCGGCCGTGCTGACAACCACCATGGGATTGGCCGCCCGCAGGACGGCGGACCGCTCGGCCTGCACGAGCTTGGGATTCACGGCCGCCGTGAGTGCACCCAGTTTGGCGGCAGCCACGTAGGTGATGAAGTGCTCGGGTACCGTGGGGAGCACGAGGGCCACCACGTCGCCTTCCCCCACCCCGAGCTCGGCCAGGCCCACCGCCGCTTCGTCGGCCATGGCGTTGAACTGCGCGTAGGTGAGGGTCAACCCTTCGTCGGTGACCAGAGCGGGCTTGTCCCCGAAGCGAAGCGCCGCCTCCGCTGCAGTCTCAGCGAGCATGGGTACCCGGCGCGGCTTGGTGACTACAGGCCGACGACGACCGACTTGGTCTCCGTGAAGGCCTCAATGCTTCCCCACCCACCTTCACGACCCAGGCCCGACTGCTTGTACCCCCCGAAGGGCGCGCTGGGCCACACCGTGTACTCGTTGATCCCGACGGTGCCCGCCCGGATGGCCTTGGCCACGCGGAAGGCACGGGCCACATTTGTGGTGTAGACGCCCGCCCCCAATCCGTATTCTGTGTCGTTGGCCAACCTCAGCGCGTCTGCCTCGTCGTCGAACGGCATGGCCACGAGGACGGGGCCGAACACCTCCTCGCGGGTGATCGACATGGTGTTGTCCACATCGGCGAACAATGTGGGGTTGACGAAATTCCCCTGGGCCAGGTCGCCGCCGGGACGACCGCCGCCGACGACGAGGCGGGCACCCTGCGCCGGCGCCTTGTCGATGAAGCCGAGCACCCGGTCGAGCTGGCGCTGGTTGATGATCGCGCTCGAGGTGGTGGCGGGATCAAAGGGATCGCCGAATTGCACCATGCCGGTCAGCGAAGAGGCGGCGGCCACGAACTCGTCGTAGACGCTCCGCTGGACCAGGGAACGGGTCTGGCAGACGCACCCCTGGCCCGACAGGCCCATGGACACCATTCCCATGGCCATCATGGCTGCGCCATAGACGCTGTCGGCATCTTCGAAAATGATGCTGGGCGACTTCCCGCCCAGCTCAAGCGTCACCCTCTTGATGGTGTCGCCGCTGGCCGCCAGGATGCGCTTCCCCACGGCGCGGCTCCCGGTGAAAGTGACCTTGTCCACCCCGGGGTGGGTGATGAGGGCTTCGCCGGTGGGGTCGCCCGGCCCGGGGATCAGGTTGAAGACCCCGGGCGGGAAACCGGCCATCTCAATCAGCGCCGCCAGCTTCAGGGAGGTGAGCACGGCGTACTCCGAGGGCTTGACGACGACCGTGCAGCCTGTGGCCAGCGCCGGAGCCACCTTCTGCGCGAAGAGCATCATGGGGGCGTTCCACGGGATGATGGCGGCCACCACGCCCACCGGCTCACGGAAGCTCATGATCTGCACGTCGGCTCCGGTCGGCCCGGCCTCGTAGGTCGGATAGGTCGAGCCGCAGATTTTGTCGATCCACCCCGCATGGTGGTCGAAAACCCCGGCCGCCATTTCGCTGGACACCACCGACATGGAAGAGAAGGCGATGGGCATGCCCATCTCCAACGTCTGGAGCCGATTGAGCTCGTCCCCGTGCTCGGCAATAAGGCTCACCAGGCGGGTGAAGTACGTCTTGCGCTCCTTGGCCGTGATGCGGGGCCAAGGGCCCTCGTCGAAGGCGCGGCGGGCGGCTGCCACCGCCCGGTCCACGTCGGCCACGCTGGCCACGGCGAAAGTGGTGACCACCTCGTTGGTGGCCGGGTTCATCTGATCCCACGAACCACCGTCGGAGGCGTCGGTCCATGCGCCGTCAATGAAAAGCCGGCCGGGTTGCACACCCAACTGGTCACGCTGCTCGAGTACGGACATTGTCACGGCAAGCTCACCCCCGGGGAAGTCCGAGCACGCGCTCGGCCACGATGTTGCGTTGGATCTCCGACGTTCCGCCGGCGATGGTACCGGCAAAGGACCGCAGGTACTGGACGGCCCATGCACCGTCATAGAACGCGCTGGGCGCCCCCGATTCCCTGGGGTCGGGCTGGTAGTGCGCCAGGTCCCATTCGGTGAACCGGTGGGGCCCCGGACCATCGAGATCGAGACCGTCGAGACCCAGCACCTCGAACGCCACCAGGCAGGCTCGGCGCTCCGCCTCGCTGCTGAAGAGCTTGAGCAGCATGTGCTCGGGAGGCATCTCTCCCCGGGTGGCCTTGGCGAAGCCGCGGTAGCCGAGGCAGCGCATGGCTGCGGTGTCGATGGCCAGCTGGCCGATGGCCTGGGCCAGGCGGGGGTCCTCACCCAGGGTGCCGCCCCGGCCGTCGTCCCGTGCGGCCAGGCGCACCAGGGCTTTGAGGAACCGCTCCATTTTCGAGACGCTCATGATCCAGAGCATTCCCCGCTCGTGGCGCAGTGAGCCCTGGCTCACCGCCCAACCCCCGTTGAGGGGTCCGAGGAGGTTGCCGGCCGGAACCTCGACGTCGGCGAAGAAGACCTCGTTGAAGTCGGCGTGCGCCGGGTCCGTCAGTTCAGGCAGGGGCCGGCACGTGATGCCGGGCGTCTGCATGTCGATGATGAGCACGCTGATCCCCCGGTGCTTGGGGGCCTCGGGGTCGGTCCGCACGTAGCACATGCACAGGTCGGCTTCATGGGCCCCGGAAGTCCACACCTTCTGCCCGTTCACCACGAAATGGTCTTCCCGAAGTTCGGCCTTGGTGGTCAGCGAGGCCAGGTCGCTTCCGGCATTGGGCTCGCTCATCCCCACGCACCAGGTGATCTCACCGCGGAGCGTAGGGAGGACGAAGCGCTCCCGCTGCTCCTCGTTGCCGAATTCGACTATGGACGCGGCGCAGATGGAAAGGCCCTGGGGATTGAGCGAGCGCGGCGCCATGCGTTCGGTCAGGACCTCGAAGTAGGTCATCTGCTCCTGGGCCGTGGCGTTTCGGCCACCCAATTCGGGCGGCCAACCCGGAACGAGGTAGCCGGCTTCGAACATCTCACGTTGGAAGTCCCGGGCCCATTGTGGGAGGTGGGCCGACGATTGGCGAGACTCGTCCCTGACGGTCTCAGGGTCGGGCTGGTGCTGATCCAACCACGCTTCGAGCTCCCGCCGGAATTCGGAGAGCGCGTCGTCGGGGGCCAGGCGCATGGGCAACTATGACACGGGTGTCAGTCCCCGAGCGAGTCCCCGTTGTCGGTTTCAGCCGGGCCCGCGGACCCCTCTTTGAAGCCCCGGCGGGCATCCGGGAAGGCTTGGATGGCCAGCACGATGCCAAAGGCCGGCTCGGTCAGCAGGATGGCGCCGGCGATCTCGTCCCAGGTGGCGCCCACTTCGGCGGCCAGCCGGGCGTGGCGCTGCACGCCCCCCGGTTGGCGGGCGATCACTGTGCACACCATGCGAATGAGCTCGTGCGTCTTGCGATCAGGGGCCCGCAGCGAATCGATGGAGGCCATCCACGCGTTCTGGGCCTGCAGCACCCCCGGAGCCCACTCGTGCAGGAACTTCTCCGATGCGAAGGGCCAGACTTCCAGCGCGCCGTCGTGGTCGCTTTCCTGATCATCCGGGCTCATCCCCCGGCCACCCTACCGGCATCCGCGGATTTCACAGACCGGGTTCGGCGTCCCGTGGTTGTCCCAACATCCGCTCGGCAATGACGTTGCGTTGCACCTCGCTGGTGCCGCCGGCGATGGTCAGGCAACGGGTGGAGAGGAAGCCCTCTTCCCAGCGCTGTGCCTTCCCGTCGAGCACGGCCCCGTCGGCCCCGTAGAGTGCCATGCCCATCTCCTGCACCCGTTGCTCGTGCTCGACTCCCAGCAGCTTGCGTACACTGGAGACGCTCCCGGGATCGACACCCGAAAGGGCGTGCAGTGTGGAGCGGTGTCCGAGCAGGGCGATGGATTGCGCCTCGACCAGCAGATGGCCCAACTGGCCGGCCAGGCTCGGCGGGCAATCGTCACCACGCCGGTGCACCGTCCGGATGAGCGACTCGACGCCGTTGCCGAAAGAGGCCCCCGACGACATGGAGACACGCTCGTTGGCCAGGGTGGTGCGCCCGATCCTCCAACCGTCGCCCGGGCGGCCGACCACCGCGTCATCGGGCACGAAGACGTCGTTGAGGAACACCTCATTGAACATGGCGGCACCGGTGAGCTCGCGGAGGGGCCGGATGTCGATGCCGTCGGTGTGCATATCGACGATGAAGTAGGTGATGCCGGCGTGTTTGGGCGCGTCGGGGTCGCTGCGGGCCAGGCAGATCCCGAAGTCGGCCGTCTGGGCCAACGACGTCCACACCTTCTGCCCGGTGAGGATGTAGCCGCCCTCCACCTGCTCGGCCCTGGTAGTCAGGGAAGCCAGGTCAGAGCCCGCGCCGGGCTCGCTGAAGAGTTGGCACCACGAGAGCTTCCCCAAAAGGGTGGGCCGCACCCACCGTTCCTGCTGCTCCTCGGTCCCGTGGGCGATCAGCGTGGGCAGGGCCCAGGCGCCGACGGCCAGATGGGGGCGCCGGATGCCGGCGGCCGCCAACTCCTCGTCAATGACCAGCTGTTCGAGGGCGGAAGCCCCACGCCCCCAGGGCGCCGGCCAGTGCGCCATGACCATCCCGGCTGCGACCAGTGCGGCACGCTGATCGTCTCCGGCGGCGGCCATTTCCTGCACCTCGGCACGTAGCCGGCGGCGGAGTTCCTCCGCCTCGGGCGGGAGGTCGGCGGCCAGGTTCCGCCGGACCCCTTGGAGGGCCAGCCGGCTCACCTCAAGCTCCAATGATCCGACGTCGCCCAGGAGTTGGCGGTTCGCCATGGTCCGCTTCAGGAAGAAGTGCGCGTCGTGCTCCCAGGTGAAGCCGATGCCACCGAGCACCTGTATGCACTGCTTGGCACAGTGCGCGGCTGCGTCCAGGCTCAGCGCTCCGGCAATACGCGCGCTCAGTGCACGCTCGCCCTCCATTTCATCCCCTGGCGCCGGATCGCTCCAGGCCGCTGCCGCATCCCAGGCCACGGCCGCACACTGCTCGACGGCGACCAGCATGTCGGCCAGGGCGTGCTTCACAGCCTGGAACTGGCCGATGGGTCGGCCGAACTGCACCCGAACCTTGGCGTACTCCGAGGCGGTCTGCAGGCACCAACGGGCGATGCCCGCCGATTCGGCGGCGGCCAGCACGAGCGCCACGTCCCGCACACCCTGGGTGGTTGCCGTCGGGAGGACGGCATCCTCGGGCAGCGCAAGATCCTCGACCACGGCCTGGCCCAGCGACCTGGTGCCGTCAAGAGCCGGTAACTCCTGGGTGACCACACCGGCACCGGGGTCGATGACGTGCCACCTGCCGTCGTCCGTCGGCGCCAGGAGCACCCCGGCCGTCGCCAGTCCGAGGATGGGGCGCAGAGTGCCGCGCACCGTGCGGGCGCCACCGTCGCCTTGCAGCGAACCGGCACCCAACGCCACGGCGGCGGTCATGGTGCCATTGGCCAGCGCGGGGAGCAGGGCGGCTCGCTGCGCCGGGCTGCCGTGCCGCGAGATCACCGCTGCCGCCAGCACGGTCGGCTGGAGCGGACCGGGAAAGAGGGCGTAGCCGAGCTCCTCAAGCACCACGGCCAGCTCGCTCAGCGAGAACCCCTGGCCGCCGTCCACCTCGGCTACGTGCAACCCCAACCAGCCCTGGGTGGCCATCTTCTCCCACACCTCGGGAAGCTCCGTGCTCATCGATTCGGCGGCGGCACGCGGCACATCGGGTGGACAGTGGGTCTGCAACCAGCGCCGAGCGGTGACCCGCAGCGCCTCGTGATCCTCACTCACGGCAATGTGCACTACTCCCCCTCACCCAGATTGAGTTCCACTCCCCCGCGCCAAAGGGAGATCGCTCCTACCGGACACCCCTCGGCGGCAATGCGTAACCGCTCTTCGTCGGTCGCCGTGGCATCGACCACGACGGCGTGGCCGTCGTCACCCAGATCGAAGGTCCCCGGAGCCCAGAAGACGCAGTTGCCTGAGCCCATGCAGCGATCCCAATCGATCTTCACGTCCATCGGCTCGCTCACAGATTCTCCTCCATCCGGCTCACGGTGCCCGCAGCAGAATGGCGCTGGTCGGGACGCCTTCCCCCGACGTGACCAGGCAGGTGCGGGCGCCCTCCACCTGGCTTGTCGAGGTGCCGCGCAGTTGTCGCACACCTTCAGTGATCAGGTTGAAGCCGTGGACGTAGGCCTCGGAGAGCCCGCCGCCCGAAGTGTTCGTCGGGAGGGAGCCGGTCCCCCAGCGTAGGTTGCCTTCTGCCACGAAGTCACCCGCTTCGCCGCGCTTGCAGAAGCCGTAGCCCTCCAACGAGAGGAGGATGAGAGGGGTGAATGCGTCATAGATCTGCGCCACGTCGACGTCAGCCGGGCCGAGGTCGGACTGCGACCACAATTTCTCCGCGCAGGCCCAGGCCGGACCGGTCAGGGGATCATCGCAGTAGTAGTTGACCATGGATTCATGCTGGCGGTGCAGGCCCTGCCCGAAGGCGTGCACCAGTGCGGGCGGATGCGGGCAGTCCCTGGCCCGGGCCGCCGACACGAGCACCGCGGCCAGCGCACCGTCGGTTTCCAGGCAGTTGTCGAAGAGGCACAGTGGCTCGGAAATGAAGCGCGCCGACAGGTAGTCGTCCAGCGACATCGTCTTGCCGTACATGAGGGCGTCCGGGTTCCGATTGGCGTGCGCCCGGATCGCCATGGCCACTTCGGCCAGCTGCTCGCGGCTCCCGCCGTATTCGTACATATAACGCCGAGCCAGCATGGCCACCTCGTCCACCGGGCGCAGCAGGCCGAAGGGGCGGGTCCACTGCGCCTGAATGGGCAGGCGGGACGGTGCGGCCGCCCAGGGTCGGGAGCCCCGGGCGCCCCGCTTGCGGGAACGCCAGGCCACCACCACGTTGGCCTGCCCGGTGGCGATGGCCATGGCGGCATGACCGATGGTGGCGCAACCGGCGCCCCCGCCGTAGCCGACCTGGGAGAAGAACGTCACATCCCCCGCCCCGATGTTCTTGGCCATGGTCACCTCGTCGGTGGTCTCCATGGTGAAGGAGGACAGGCCGTCGACCTCCTTGGGCTCGATGCCGGCGTCACGCAGGGCGGCGACCACCGCTTCGGCCGCCAGCTGGCTCTCGGGCCGGTCGATCTGCTTGGCGAATTCGGTCTGCCCGATGCCGACGATGGCCGCCGCGTCCTGCAACGGACTTCTGAGACTGGCCACGAACTGTGAAACTAGCCCGCCGCTGGGGAGATGACTTCAGCCAGCGGCGAAGACCACCGGCAGCGAGAGGGGTGAGCGGAACGCCATCCCCTCAATGTGCGGTGCCTCCGCGGCCGGGTCCAGCGTGAACGGTCCCAGGCGGTCGAAAAGGGTGTTGATGGCCACGCGTGACTCCATGCGCGCCAGGTGCATGCCGAGGCAGACGTGGACGCCGAACCCGAAACCCACGTGCTGGCGGATCTCCCGGAACATGTCGTAGCGATCGGGATCGGGGTACTTGCGCTCGTCCCGGTTGGCGGCGCCCAGCAGGAGGGCGATGTCGGCACCGGCCTCAATCGGTACGCCGGCCAGGGTCGTGTCCCGCATGGCCCGGCGCAGGATCACGGTGACCGGAGGCTCCCAGCGCAGCGCTTCCTCGAACGCCTGGGGGTACAGGTCCCGGTCGTTGTAGAGGGCGTCGAACTGGCGGCGGTCGTTGAGCAGGGCGAGGAGCAGATTGCCCGTGGCGCGATAGGTGGTCTCCACGCCGGCGGGAAGCAGCAGGCGCAGGAAGGAGTAGATCTCCTCGTCGGTGAGCGTCTCCCCGTCGACTTCCACCCGCACCAGATCACTGATGAGGTCGTCCCCCGGAGCCGCCCGCCGCTCGCCCATGACGCCGGCGAAGTATTCGCGCAGCGCTTCGGAGGCCGCCACACCGCGGTCCCAGTTCGCCGCCACGCTGGTCAACTCGACGGCCCACCGTTGGAAGTTCGAGTAGTCGGCCCGGGGCAGCCCGAGGATGCGGGCGATGACCTGCGCCGGGTAGTTGAACGTAACCTCGCGGACCAGGTCGGCCCGACCACGGTCGATGAACGAGTCGATGAGCTCGTTGACCACCAGGGCGACGAGCTCGCCCTCCCACCGCTCCAGGACCTTGGAGCGGAAGCTGGGTGCGACCAGGGCCCGGGCCAGGCGGTGGTCGGGCTCGTCCATCTCCAAGATGGTGCGGCCCATGACCATGCCCATGACGCTTTCGTAGACACTGGAGGAGAACGTCACGTTGTCCCGCAGGACCTGGACCACCTCATCGAACCCGAACACGGTCACCGGCGGGGGGCGGCTCGGATCGACGATGTCGGCACCCTCACCCAGGTCGATCGGGCCCGTGTGGACCGGGCACTCCCGCCGCAGCTCGTGCATCCTCGGGTACGGGTCGCGAATATTGCCCGAGACCACGTCTTTGAGCTCGAACGGGTCAAACGGCACCGCCGACATGTCGGCTGTCTCAATGCCAGGCATTAAAGTCCCCCAGATCCACGGTGCCCAGGTGTTGACGAATGTGACACCGGTGTCATGTATAGCAAACGCTGGTTGGGACGTCGAGAGCGCCCCCGTTTCGACGGGGGGCCCGAAAGGTGCAGAAAATGATGGTGAAGGTGAACGAGGACGACACGCCGTCCACCAGGCAGAGGATCCTCCAGATCGCCCTCTCCCTCATGTCCCAAAAAGGGGTCGACGGCACCAGCATGCGCGATCTGGCCTCGGCCACCGGGCTCAATGTGGCGTCGCTCTACCATTACTTCCCCTCCAAGCGGGATCTGCTCGAAGCCGTCCTGTCGGAGCGGGGCTACCTCCCGGTCGGGGCCGGGTGGCACATGCCCAAGGACGAGCCGGCGCCCGAGGACCCGCTGGCCGCCCTGCTGTCCGACATCTTGGGGTCCATGTTCGAGATCGACGACTTCGTCCGCCTCATGGTCGGCGAGGCCATGCGGGGCGAGGAAACTGCCCGCGCCATGGGCCTGGACCTCTTCACGACCTTCCACGCGTCAATTGAAGAGTGGGTGAAGGAGCACCGCCCCGATCTGGCCGAGCGAACCGGCGCCCCCGCCGTGGCTCGCCTCCTCAGCACCATGGTGGTCGGGATCTTCGTGTCCCATGCCGCCGGTGTGATCCCCACCGAGGAAGGGGGCCTGGCCGCCATAGTGGCCCAGCGGGCCCAGGAGGCGGCGCAGATCCTCAGCCAGATCCCCTGAGCAACCTCTTGAGCACCTTGCCGTTGGGATCGCGGGGCAACTCGCCGACCTCCTCCCACTCGCGGGGGACCTTGTAGTCGGCCAGCCGCTCCCGCACGTGGGCGGCCAGCGCCTCCCACGACACCGGGGCCCGCAGCTCGACGAGCGCCTTCAGGTGCTCGCCGTCCCGGGCATCGGGGACGCCGAAGACGGCGCAGTCGACCACGTCGGGGTGCTCGTAGAGCACCTCTTCGATCTCCCGGGGGGCGATGTTCACCCCGCCCCAGAGCACCATGTCGGAGACCCGATCGGTGATGGTCAGGTAGCCGTCGGCACTGAGGTGGCCGATGTCACCCACGGTGAAGGCATCCCCGAGCCACGCGTGGGCCGTGGCGTCGGGATCGTTGCGATAGGTGAAGCGCGAGGATGACGCGGGACGGATGAAGATGATCCCGTCCTCCCCGGCCACCATGGCGGACCCGTCCTCGCCGCGAATGAGGATCTCCACTCCGGGCCAGGGGCGGCCGACGGAGCCCGGGTGTTCCAGCCACTCCTGGGGGCTGATGCGGGTGGCGCCGCCCTCACTGGCGCCGTACAACTCATGGAATTCGGTCCCGGGGAACGCCGCCATCATCCGCCTCTTCACCGACAGTGGGCAGGGAGCGCCGCCGTGCACGACCAGCTTCAGGCTCCTGGCGTCGATGGCCGTCCGCGTTGGCTCGGGCAGCTGCAGCACCCGGATGAAGTGGGCCGGCACCATGAACGAGCGGGTGCCCCCGTAGCGCTCCACCGTCCGCAGGAAACCCTCGGCGTCGAAGCGGGAGGGCAGCACGGTGGTGGCACCGGCATAGAGCGCCGTCAGGCCCCAGCCGGCATGGGACGCGTGATAGCACGGTCCCGACATCACGTAGACGTCGTCCTCCGACCAACCCCACAGCGCCACCTGTCCCCCCATGCTCAGGTGGCGCACCGCGGGATCGCCCAGACCGGCGTGGACCACCCCCTTGGGGTGCGCCGTGGTGCCCGAGGTGTAGAAGATGAGTTCCGGGCCGGCGCCGCTGTCCAGTGAGGCGTCGGCCGTCGCGGCCTCCACCAGGTGCTCGTAGGAGCGACCGCTCCGCTTCGGCGCGCCGAGGAGCACCAACTCCCTCTCCCCGCCTGGCGGCAGATGCGCGCTCAGATCCTGATGGCCGACCACCACTCCCACCCGGGCGTCGTCCAGGAGGTAGGCCAGCTCGACCTCCTTGAGGTGCCAGTTGAGGGGGAGGAACGCCGCCCCGGCCATGGCGGCGGCCGTGGCCACCTCGAAGGGCTCCGGGCCGTTGCGCAGGACGGCCGCCACCGGCCGGTCGGGGCCCGCACCGCGGGCGCGCAGCACCCGGGCCAACCTGCGGGCGCGCCCGTCCAACTCGCCGTAGGTCCGGATGACCGCGCCACCCTCGGCATCGGGGGCGATCAGGGCCGGCCGCTGCGGTGCCTGGCGGGCGTGCTCGGTCACACCGCGGGTCATGGCGCCGGAACGTAGCCCGGCCCGCCACCGGTTGCCACCCGTGGACCCCTGACGGCGCATCACTACACTGACGCCAATGTCAGACTCCGCCCCCGTCTCCACCCCCGCATTCGGTCCCGGCCTCCTCGGCCCCATCCCCCGGCCGGACAGCCAGAAATTGTGGGACCCCGCCCACCAGGCCATGGACCCCGGGCAGCGCCGGGAGCTCCAGGACCAGCGCGTCCGGGATCTCATCCGCCGCGTCATCGAGACCCCGGTCCCCCTCTTCGCCTCCAAGCTCAAGGAGGCCGGGATCACGTCGCCCGACGACGTCAAGGGGGTCGACGACCTGGCCCGGGTGCCGCTGACGGTCAAGCAGGACCTGCGCGACTCGGAGGCGGAGGCGCCGCCATGGGGCAGGTACCGCTTCACGGACCCCCGGCACGCCGTGCGGCTGGGCACCTCGACCGGGACCACCGGGCAACCGACCATCACGGTATGGACCCGCAAGGACATCTGGATCGAGTACGAGTCGGGGGCCCGCAACTGGTGGCGCTTCGGTTACCGGCCCGGTCAGATCATCACCCATGCCCACCCGGCCTACCTATACGGCGGCGGCACCATGCTGCAGCAGACCTACGAGTACTTCGGCATGCTCAGCCTGTGGGTCCCCCCGCCCGACACCGACGAGCTGGCCGAACAGGCCGTGCGCTTCTGGACCCGGGTGACGCCGGACCACCCGTTCATGGGCTTCGCCACCGGGCGCTTCATTGAGGTGGCGGGGAAACTGGGCATCGCGCTGGAGGACGCCGGGCTGACGGGGCTCAAGGCCCCCATCGGCTTCGGGCTGGGCCGGGGCGGCATGCCCCTCATGACGGCGGGGGCCGAGTGCTACTCGTTCGTGGGCGGGCCCTGCGGCCAGTCGCCGGGCGCCCACATCCATGAGGACTGGGCCGTGGTGCAGGCCGTGGACCCGACCACCGGTCAGGAGGTGCCCGACGGCGAGTGGGGCAACCTCACCGTGACCACGCTCGACCGCGACAACGGACTGTTGCGCTACGACCTCGAAGAGGCCTGTGCCATTGTGCGCGAGCCCTGCCCCTGTGGCGAGACCTCCATCCGGGGGCTCTGGGGCGGGCGCTTCAAGGACCTCCTTGAGTGCCAGGGCACCCGCTTCCAGGTGAACGAGCTCGAAGGGGTGCTGCGTGGCATCGACGCCTTCCGCGAGCCGTCACTGGAGTACCAGATCGTGCGGCCCGACGGGAGCGGCGCCGACCTGGTGGTCAAGGTGGAGGTGGCCAGCGAGGACCCGGGCGTCCGCCAAGGTGCGCAGGCCCAGGGGGTGGCCGCCATCCGTGAGGCCCTCGGCGTACAGGCGGCCATCGACATCCTGAACCGCGACACCATCCCCCGGGCGGGCTACAAGGCCACCCGGGTCATCGACCCCGAGTAGGCCCGCCGGTCCGGGCGCCCGAGAAGGTGTCCTTGCGACGGGGCCGCTGCGGCGCGGCTCGACCGCGGCGCGCCGCTCTTCCGGCGATCAGTGTGAGTACTGCGCGTCCTTCTCGGCCAGGCGTTCGGCCAGGCGGGCCAGCATCTTGACCCCGATGCCGGGAGTGGTCATCAACATGGAGCGGAACTCGCGGGCGTCGAAGACCAGCAGCTCCATCGGGGTCACGGCGATCACGTCGGCGGTGCGGATGCCGCCGTGCAGGAGGGCCAGCTCCCCGAAATACCCCCCGGGTTCGAACCGCGCCACCTCACGGCGCCCCACCTTGCAGACGGCCGTCCCCTCAATCACCAGGAAGAACTCCCGGCCGGGCTTCCCGTTCTTGATCAGGACGGCTCCCGGTTCGGCGCCGATCGGGGTGCCGAGATGCGCGATGGCTCGGAGTTCGCTCCTTGAGCAGGCCGAGAAAAGAGCCACGGCGCCGAGAAGGTCGACCTGGTCCTTTGGAATCCCACTGCGCATGTCCACCGCCTTTTCGGTCCCCGGGGTGAGCGTACATGGACCGCGTCCGAGCGTGCGGTTTGGGAACCTACGCGCCGGCCCGCAGCTGGTCGCGCAGGACGAACTTCTGCACCTTGCCCGAGGCGGTCCGGGGCAGCTCGCTCACGAAGCGCAATTCCTCGGGCCATTTCTGCCGGGCCAGGCCGGCTGCCGCCAGGTGGGCCCGCACGGCCTGAAGGTCAGGGGGCTGGGCGCCCCCCTGCATGCGGAAGAAGGCACAGCCGTGTTCGCCGAAGCGCTCATCGGGCGCCGCCACCACCGCCACCTCGGCCACGCCGTCCATGTGGGCCAGCAGCTGCTCCACCTCGGCGGCGCTGACGTTCTCCCCGCCCCGGATGATGATGTCCTTCACCCGGTCGGTGATGGTCAGGTAGCCCTCGGGATCGAGCACACCGACGTCGCCGGTGCGGAACCAACCGTCGGCGTCCACGGCTGTGTCCGTCAGGTCCGGGTCCGTGTACCCGGCGAAGCGATCGGGGCCGCGGGACAGGATCTCGCCCGGCCGGCCGACCCCCACGTCGTGACCGTCCTCGTCCACGGTGCGCACCTCGACCCATTGCAGCGGGTGGCCATCGGTGTGGATCCTCTTCTCCTTGGGGTCGGAGTGCTGGGAACCGGTGACCGACGGGTGCTCGGTGCACCCGTAGGAGCGCACCAGCGAGATCCCCAGTTCGTCCGCCCGGTCGGCCACCGCGTTGGGGATGGGTGAGCCGCCCAGGCCGATGTAGCGCATGAGGGCGACGTGCTCGGGCCCGAAGCCGGGGCAGTCCAGCAGGCTGGTGAAGAAGTAGGTCGAGCCGCTGCCGGCGCCGATCCCCTCTTCGACCATGGCGGCCAGGACGGCGGGCGGGTCCCACCCGTCGATCAGGTAGAGGGGGCGACCGCCGACCAGGGGGCAGAGGAGGCCGGCCAGCATGCCGATGGCATGGCCGACCGGGGCACCGGTGAGGTTGGCCCGGTCGCGCTCGGCCTGATGGGCCGAAAGCTGGCGCACCTCGCAGCCGAGCGTCCGGTGGGTGTGCACCACACCCTTGGGATCGGCCGTGGTCCCCGAGGTGTAGGCGATGAGGGCCGGCCCCTCGGGATTCACGGCAGCCGGACCCTCAATCGGTGCGCCCTGTCGCAATGCTCCGAAGCTCATGGCGCCGGCCCGGCGCACCTCGTCCGCCGGTACGTCGCCGACGACGACCACGCTTTCCAGGTCGACCAGCGAGTCGCGGATGGTGGCCAACTCGGCCAGGTAGTCACGCTGCCCCATGCGGCCGACGATGACCAGGGCCCGGGCCCGGCTCTGGCGCAGGATGAAGCCGACCTCCTTGGGCCCGTAGAAGTGCACGATGGGGACGATGGTGACGCCGAGCATGGCGCAGGCGTAGAACGTGAGGGCCGCCTCCACCCAGTTGGGCAGCTGGAAGGCCACCAGGTCGCCCGGGCCCAGCCCCAGGGCGCGCAATCCGCCGGCCACCCGGAGCGACTCCTCGTACGCCGCCCCCACCGTCCCGGTGTGGGGGTTGGTGGGCGACCAGATCCGGAACCGTCGGGTCGGGTCCTCCAGCAGGGCATCGGCCAGGAACTGGCCCAGCGAGCGGTCGTCCCAGGCGCCCTCGGCCAGGTAGCGGGCGGCCAGTTCCGGCGGCATCGGGCGGAGGTCGAATGGCGCGGGTGCTCTCCCCCCACGGTCCCCCATCAGATGGCGTATCCCATGGTCCGGTTCAGGCCGACTCAATGAAGAGCGAGGCCAGGCGGTGGCGGAATGAGCCGGCGCCGCCGGAGAGGACCTCGTTCTGCTTGACCCGCTTGAAGAGGAAGTGGGCGTCGTTGGACCAGGTGAAGCCCACGCCGCCATGGAGCTGAATATCGTCGCCCGTCACCCGCACTCCCGCCTCGGCGGCGTAGCTGGCCGCCATGGCGGCCGACTGGGCCCGCTCGGGGGACTCGGTGTCCGAGGCCCAGGCCGCGAATTGCACACCGGCCCGGGCCATCTCCACCTGCTGGAACATCTCCACCAGACGGTGGCGCACGCTCTGGTAGGTGGCCACCGGACGGTCGAAGACGATGCGCCCCGACGTGTAGGCGATGGCCTCCGCCAGGGCCCGGTCGGCCGCGCCCACGGTCTCGGCGGCCAGGGCGACGGCGCTGTCGTCGGCCACACGCCGCCAGAGGGCGGCCTGGCTGCCACCGGGACCCAGGGGGACGGCCGGGGTGTCGTCGAGGACGAGGCGGGCCACCTTGCGGGTGGGGTCCAAGGAGGGCACGAGCTCGGCCTGGGGGGACTCAACCAGGTACGAGTGCACGCCCTCCTCGCTGCGGGCCACCACAATGACCCAGTCGGCGCTGTGCCCGTCGATCACCAGGGGCTTGTGCCCGGTGAGCACCCATTGGGCCGCCTTGCGGCGGGCCCGGGTGCGCACGGTGCCCAGCGGGTCACCGTGCCCCTGCTCGCCCAGGGCGACGGTGCCCCGACGGGTGCCGGCGACCAGGTCGCCCAGCAGCTCGGTCGCACCGAGGGCGCGGGCGGCCAGCGTGGCGGCGATGGCGGAGGAGAAGAACGGCCCGGGCAGGGGGATCCGTCCCATCTGCTCGGCCACGATGCACATTTCCAGCAGGCCCGTCCCGGTGCCACCTTGCGTCTCGGGGACCAGAAGGCCGGTCCAGCCAAGTTCCACCAGCGTGTTCCACAGGGCCACCGTGGTCCCGGTGGGGTCGTCGGCCAGCTCCCGCACCAGCTCGGGACCGCACTCGCGCTCGAGTGCGGCGCGGGCAACGTCCTGGAGCGCCAACTGCTCGGCATCGTAGGTGAAGTCCACTGCCATCCCTCACTGACCGTCGACGGTCGCTCACGGTCACTCGCGGTCGCCGACGGCCTCCCCGACCCTGACGCCAGCGTCACGTTACACGGTGGTCGGCTACGGTTCCCCCGTGGATTTCGCACTGGCGTCCGAGGACGAGGCGTTCCGCGACGAGCTGCGCGCCTGGCTCGACGAGCACCTGCCGCCCTTCCTTGCAGCCGAGTCCCTCGGGGACGACGCCAGCCTGAGCGGCGAGGCCTCCCAGAGGCGGCGCCAGGCCTGGCAGCGCAAGATGAACGAGGGCGGCTGGGCCGCCATCCACTGGGGCCCCGAGTACGCCAACGGGCGCACCATCAACGCCATGCAGCGCCTGATCTACTCCGAGGTCTTGGCCGAGTACCGCACGCCGGGCATGTTCAACACCAACGGGATCTGGCAGATCGGCCCCATGATCATCGCCTGGGGCACCGAGGAGCAGAAGGCGCAGTGGCTGCCCTCCATCCTGGGGGCCGACGAGCATTGGTGCCAGGGATTCAGCGAGCCCGACGCCGGCAACGACCTGGCCAACCTGCGCACGCTGGCCATCGCCGACGGCGACGACTACGTGGTCAACGGCTCGAAGATCTGGATCTCGTCGGCCCACCTGGCCACCTGGGGACTCTTCCTGCTGCGCACCGACCCGACGGCGATTGAACGGGGCAAGAAGCACGAGGGGATCACCGCCTTCATCCTCAACCTGCACACCCCCGGCATTGAGGTGCGCCCGATCAGGGACATGGCCGGAGAGGAGCTCTTCAACGAGATCTTCTTCACCGACGTCCGCATCCCGGCCTCCTGGCGCCTGGGCGACGAGGGCCAGGGCTGGATGGTGGCCATGGGCACCCTCGGCTACGAGCGGGTCGGCATCGCCAGCCAGATCTCCATCCTCTCGGCCGACCTGCGGGCCATGGTCGAGGCGGCCCGCTCGGTCAACCCCGGTGCGCTGGAGGACCCCTCACTGCGGGATCGGGTGGCCAAGGTGTGGACGGAGATCGAGCTGGCCCGGCTGCTCTCCCTGCGAGCCCTCAGCAAGATCATGAAGGGCGAGAAGAACTGGCCCGAGGTGCCCTTCGCCAAGCTCTCCTGGTCGTCCATGGCCCAGACCCTGGCCGAGCTGGCCGTCGACCTCCTGGGGCCGGCCGGGCTGCTGGCCCGGGGCGGCCCCGACGCCGTGGACCGCGGCAAGTGGTCCCGCCTCTACGCCTTCCAGCGCTACAGCACCATCGGCGGCGGCTCAACCGAGATTCAGAAGAACATCATCGCCGACCGGGCCATCGCCATGCCCGGCCGCTCCCGCACCTCCTGACGCCGGTGGAGGCTGACGCGGCGACGGTCCCGTGACGATGAGCATGGACCCGAGGTCGCCGTGCCTCATAGGCGTGGCCCGGCACACCTGGCACCCCGCCGACGTGCCGGAAGGTGCGCCCGAGCCCCTCGACATGTGGGAGGAGATGGCCCGGGCCGCCGCGCTTGACGCCGGGGTGCCCGATGCGCTGCGGGCGCTGCAGAGCATCGACGTGGTGTACTCCCAATCCTGGCAGTACGACGACCCCCCGACCCGGCTGGCCGAGCGTCTCGGCGCCAAAGCGCGGCGCCGGGGCTACTCGGGCATCGGGGGCTCGGTGCCCCAGGTTCTTGTCGCCGGCGTGGCACGCGAGGTCATGGCGGGCGACATCGATCTCGCCCTCGTCGTCGGCGCGGAGGCACTGGCCACCGTCCGTCGGCTCAAGAAGGCGGGCGAAAAGCCGCAGTGGTCCCACAAGCCGGCCGAGCGGAGGCCATTCCCGATGGACCTGGAGTTCCATCCCTCCGAAATCAGCCACTCGGTGTTCGAAGCGTTTCTGACCTTCGCGCTCTTCGACAATGCCCGCCGAGCCCACGTGGGTCGGACGCTGGACGAGCACTCGGCGCGGCTCGGCCGACTGCTGGCTCCCCTGACCGAGGTGGCGGCGGGCAGCCCGCACGCCTGGTTCCCACTGGCGCGCCCGGCAGCCGAGATCGTCACGCCCACCGCGGACAACCGCATGGTGGCCTACCCCTACACCAAGCTGATGACCGCCATCATGGATGTCGACATGGCAGCAGGACTGCTGCTGGCCAGCGCGGACAAGGCCGACGCGCTGGGCGTACCCGAAGAGAAGCGGGTGTACCTGAGGGGGTGGGGCTACGCCGAGGATCCGGCCCACGTCGCCGACCATGCCGAGCTGTGGCGTTCCCCCGCCATGGCCGCTGCATCCGGGGCCGCGCTGGCCGGCGCGGGGATCGGCGTCGATGAGGTGTCCCACTTCGACCTCTACTCCTGCTTCGCCAGTTCGGTGAACTTCGCCCAGGATGCCCTCGGTTTGGCCGAGGACGACTCCCGAGGGGTGACGCAGACGGGAGGGCTGCCGTACCACGGGGGGCCCGGCTCCAACTACATGACGCACTCCATCGCCGCCATGGCCGAATCGCTGCGGGCCGACCCGGGCTCGTACGGACTGGTCAGCGGGGTGGGCATGCACATGCAGAAGCACGTTTACGGGCTGTGGTCCACCTCTGCGGGCTCCGTGACACCCGACCCGCTCGGGAGAGTTCCCGCGTCGCCCTCGCTGATCGTCGATGATCCGGAGGGCCCGGCCATCGTTGCCACCTACTCGGTGCAACACGGCCGCGACGGCGGACCCGAGACCGCTCTCCTGGTATGCGACCTCCCGGCCGGTGGCCGGTGCTACGCCCGGCTCGACGGCGGACCGGCGGCGCTTGAGGAAGCCGAGACCCGCGAGCTCATCGGCCGATCGGTGATCCTGACGCCCCGGGAGGGGATCAACCTGGCCCGGATCGATTGAGAACCAATCGTCGGTGCTTCCGGTGGCCGAGTGAGCTCGTGCTTGTCGGAGGGATGGAGCCATCGTCAGGAGCCACTTCAGGAAAAGGCGGGATGGTGCCTACTGTCTGTCGCGAGCACTGACGTCCTTGCGTCAGTTTCGGCGGAAGTTCATTGGCAAATTTCATTCAGGGCTGGAAGCCTCCCCCAATGACCAACTTCCCTGGCGCCCTCGGTTCACGGACCCACCGGACGCCCATTGACGTGCACCCAGAAGGCGTCCCACCCAAGTCCCTGACGGTAGCGGTGACCGGCCCCACCGGGGAGATCGGACTTCCCTTCATGCGCGCGCTCGAGCGCACGCCTGAAGTCGGGCACATACTGGCTATGGCTCGACGCCCCTTTGAGCCGCGTGACTTCGGCTGGACGAAGACCGAGTACCGCCGGGGCGACATCCTCGATCGCTCGGCGGTAGAGGAACTGGCGGCGGGCAGCGACGTCATGGTCCACCTCGCCTTCATCGTCGTGCAGGCCAGTCCGGCCAGCATCGACATCAACATTGAAGGGTCGCGCAATGTCTTCGAAGCAACCGTGGCGGCGGCGGTTCCGAGGCTCGTCTACACCTCCTCTGTCGCCGCCTACGGATACGACGACCGTGGCGGTGCAGCCCTGACCGAGGACATGGCGGCCGGCGGTTCGGAGCGGCACGCCTACTCCCACCAGAAGGCTGTGGTCGAGCGCGTCCTTGCTGAGGCCCTCTCGGGTTCGTCCACCGATGCCTACATCTTCCGACCCTGCATCGTGGCCGGGCCCGATGCGCCCGCGCTGCTCGACCAGCTTCCCTACAACCGCCTCGGCAGATTCGTACCGGACATCCTGGGCAAGGTGCCAACCGGCTGGATACCCCTGAGGCCAGTCCTGCCCGATCACGGCGTCCCGATCCAACTCGTCCACCACGACGACGTGGCGCAAGCCCTGGTCGCCGCCGTGTTGGGACGCGGGACTCCCGGCGTCTACAACCTGGCTGGTGCGGGAGAGATCCACCTCGCCGACCTTGCCCGAGAGCTCGGCTGGTACTCGGTGCCGATTCCCCGGCGCGCCGTCGCTCTGACGGCGACCGTGCTCTCACGCATAGAGCCCCTGGCGATGGAGGCCGGCTGGCTTGAGGCGATGCGCACACCGATGATCATGGATTGCGCCCGCGCTCGCCGTGAGTTGGGCTGGGAGCCGGTTTACGACACCAGCCAGACCCTGCATGAGCTTGTCGCCTCCTATCGACGCTGACGGCGGCGGTAGGAGCCGGCCAGCTACACCAGGGTGAGCCCCCCGTCGACGGCCAGCACCTGGCCGGTGATGTAGCCGGCATCTTGGGAGAGCAGGAAGACGGCGGCGGCCGCCACTTCCCAGGCCGTGCCCTGGCGCCCCAGCGGCACCGGGGTGCGGGTACGCGAGGGGCGGCCGGCCGAGGCGGCGCGGCCGAGCGGCGTGTCGATGAGGCCGGGGGCCAGCACGTTGGCCCGGATGCCGCGGCGGGCGCCCTCCATCGCCACGTGGCGGGCCAGCCCGATCATCCCCGCCTTGGAGGCGTCGTAGGCCGGGATGCGGCTGCCCGCCTGCAGGCCGGCCACCGAACCGATGAAGACGATGGACCCGTGGTCGGGCAGGATGACCAGGGCCCGGCGGACCAGCATGAAGTGCGCCCGCAGGTTGAGGGCGAAGGTCTTGTCCCATTCCTCGGGCGAGGTGCCGGCCACGCCCATGCCGTAGCCGGTGCCCACGTTGAGCACAATGCCGTCGGGCGCCAAGCCGCGCTCCTCGGCCACCGCCGTCCGGCACCCCTCCTCGGTGGTCACGTCGCAGATCACCACGGCGGCCGTGCCGCCCTCCTCGGTGATCTGGCGCCAGGTGCCCTGGACCGCCTCCTCGTCACGGTCGACGCAGATGACCGAGGCACCCTCGCGAGCCGCCCGTACGGCAATGGCTCGACCGTTCCCGACCGGCGCCTCGGGATCACGCGAGGGTTGGGTCCCCGCCCCGACCACGGTGATGCAGCGGCCCCCGAGCATGTCGGTCACGCCGCCGGGCCTCCGGGCACGGCGCGGGCCAGAGCCTCGGCCGAGGGCTCGAGGGACACGCGCAGCGAGCGCAGCACGGTGGACAGCATCAGGTAGTGGGCGATGAGCATGAGCAGCTCCACCAGATCCGCATTCTGGAAGTGCTGGGCCAGGGTGGCCCAGGTGGCATCGGACACCGCGCCGGCGTCCGCCGTCTCGTCGACGGCGGCCAGGGCGGCCCGCTCAAGTGGGGGCCAGGCGACGGCAGCGAGGTCGCCGCCCAGAGCAGCCGTCTCCTCCGGCGTGACGCCCTGGTCCCGCCCCAGCTCAATGTGGTGCGCCCACTCGTAGCGGCCGTCGAAGCGGTAGGCCGTGCGCAGGATGACCAGCTCGCGCAGGCGTCCCGGCAGCTCACCGGCCAGGAGCGCCCCGCCGAAGCCGAGCCAGCGGCGGAAGAGGTCGGGCTGATGGGCCAGCGTGGTGAAGATCCCCATGGGCTCGCCGGTACCACCCGGGCTGAGCGAGAGCAGCCGGGTCAGCCGTTCGTCCCACTGGTCGGGGCGGAGTGGTTGGATGCGGGGGCCCGGTGCGGTCATACGCCGCATCGTAGGCACCGGGTCCGCCGCGGGGCCCGGTCAGCCGCGGGGCTCCCCGTTGCCCAAACTTGTGGTGGCAATTCCGTGAGTTCGGGGTGAACCGGGCGTTTCCCCCATCAAACGTTGGCTAGGGTGCCAACCGAAGGTGCGGTCCACCTGCCCGAGCACCTGCTCACGGGTGTGGGCGCCGCCCGACCTCTGAAGGAGGAGCGACCGCATGGGCGAGAACGACGATCGACGGGTATCTCGGCGCGGGCTGCTCAAGGGAGGGCTCGCCCTGGGGGCCGCCGGTGCGGCGGCAACCGGCCTCTCCTCGGCGGCCGGGGCCAGCATCGAGAGAGCCTTGGGCATCCGGGCGTCGAGCAATGCATCCTTGAGCGACATTGAGCACGTGGTCTTCCTCATGCAGGAGAACCGTTCGTTCGACCACTACTTCGGGACCATGTCGGCGGTGCGCGGGTTCTCCGATCCGAACCCCTCGCCACCGGTGTGGGACCAATACGGATACCGGCCGGGCTTCGGCGTCGATCCGACGGGCTACATGCAACCGTTCCATCTGGAGCAGGTCTTCCCGACGGAGAACGGGGAGACCACCAACGACATCACCCATAACTGGGGGCCCCAGCACCAGAGCTGGAACAACGGGAAGATGGACAGCTGGGTCACCGCCCACCTGGCTGGGGACGGCGTGGCGAACTTCGCCCCCACCATGGGCTACTTCACCCGCCAGGACATTCCCTTCTACTACGCGCTGGCGGACGCCTTCACGATCTGTGACAACTACTACTGCTCGGTGCTCGGACCGACGGACCCCAATCGCACCATGGCCTTCTCGGCCACCATCGACCCCTCCGGGACCGGCGGCGGTCCGGTGCTGGTCACCCAGGTGCAGGGACGGCCCCAGCAGTACAACACGTTCACCTGGGAGACCATGCCCGAACGCCTGCTGAATGCCGGGGTGAGCTGGAAGGTCTACAACGATCCTTTGGGGCTGGCCCTCTTCAACCCCCTGCCCTACTTCAAGGCCTACAACGACAGCACCACGACCCGGGGCCTGGCCCTGCAGAACCAGGCGCTCGCCCCGTCCTACCCCGCCAACCTGCAGGCCGACGTCACGGCGGGCACGCTGCCCCAGGTCAGCTGGATCCACGGGCCCATCACCCAGTGCGAGCACCCGGCCACGTCGCCCCAGTGGGGCGAGAACTTCGTGCAGACGGTGCTCAACATTCTGACGTCGAACCCCGAGGTGTGGGCGCACACCCTGTTCATCGTCAACTACGACGAGAACGGTGGCTTCTTCGACCATGTGGCGCCGCCGACCGCCCCGCCCGGGACCCCGGGCGAGTACCTGACCATGAACCCGCTCCCGGCGGCCGCCAGCGGCGTGGCCGGGCCGGTCGGGCTCGGCTTCCGGGTTCCCTGCTTCGTGATCTCGCCCTTCAGCCAGGGCGGCTACCTGAGCAGCGAGGTCTTCGATCACACCTCGACCCTGCGCCTCATTGAGACGCTCTTCGGGGTCCAAGTGCCGAACCTGTCGGACTGGCGACGCTCGGTGACCGGTGACATGACCAGTGCGCTCGCCCTCGGTCAGCCCCCCAATGCCGCGGTGCCCACGCTGCCGGAGGCCTCCCTGACCGTCCCGCTGGTCGACGAGCAGATGATCGTCAACTCCCTGCTCGGCACGGCGGACTACGGGATCCCCTACCCGCCGCCCACCCAGAACGTGATGCCGGTGCAGGAGACCTCGCCCAACCGGCCGGCGCCGCCGCACTGACCCGGCCCGGAAGATCGCCTGACCCGGGCGATCGCCCGACCCGGGCGCCTCGCACCTTCCGCCGGGGGGCGCATAGGGTGTGTGACACGAGTGTCAGGCATGGACCGGCACGAAGGGAGGACCGACGATGCGCACCGAAGACCTGATCCTGGTCAGCGTGGACGACCATGTGATTGAGCCGCGCGGCATGTTCGACGGCCTGCTGCCGGCCAAATACCAGGACAAGGCGCCCCAGTTGATCCGCCGGGAGGACGGTACCGACTTCTGGCATTACGACGGCAACGAGATCCCCAATGTGGGCCTCAACGCCGTGGTCGGCCGGCCACCCGAGGAGTACGGGATTGAGCCGACCTCGCTCGACGACATGCGGGTAGGTTGCTACGACGTGCACGAGCGGGTCCGTGACATGTCGGTCAACGGCGTGCTCGGTTCCATGTGCTTCCCCTCCTTCCCCCAGTTCTGCGGGCAGCTCTTCGCCCGCCGCGAGGACAAGGACGAGGCGCTGGCCATGGTGCGCGCCTACAACGACTGGCACATCGACCACTGGTGCGGCGCCGAGCCCGGGCGCTTCATCCCCCTCTCCATCCCGGCCATATGGGATCCCGCACTGGCGGCGGCCGAGGTGCGCCGGGTGGCCAAAAAGGGCTGCCACGCCGTCACGTTCTCGGAGAACCCCGAGAAGCTGGGCTGGCCCTCGCTGCACAGCAGCCATTGGGACCCCTTCTGGGACGCCTGCTCGGACGAGGGCACCATCATCTGCATGCACCTGGGCTCGTCGTCCCAGCTGGTCGTCACCTCGGTGGAGGCCCCGATCGACGTCATGATCAGCCTGCAGCCGATGAACATGGTGCAGGCAGCCGCCGACCTCTTGTGGTCGCCCATCCTGCGCAAGTACAAGGATCTCCACTTCGCCCTGTCCGAGGGCGGCATAGGGTGGATCCCTTACGCCCTCGAGCGCATCGACTACGTCTACCAGCACCACCACAAGTGGACGGGACAGGACTTCGGCGACATGCTGCCCAGCCAGGTCTTCAAGGAGCGCATCATCACCTGCTTCATTGATGACGCCTTCGGGGTGGACAACCGGCGTTACCTCAACATCGACAACATCACGTGGGAGTGTGACTACCCCCACTCGGACTCCACCTGGCCCACGGCGCCCGAGGCGTGCATGAAGTATTTCGCCGAGGTGCCCAACGACGAGATCAACAAGATGACGCACCTCAACGCCATGCGGCACTTCCAGTTCGACCCCTTCAGCGTCCGACCGCGTGAGAAGTGCACGGTGGGCGCCCTGCGAGCGGAGGCGGCAGATGTCGACACCTCCCTGGTCTCCCACGCCAAGGGCCACACGTCCACCAACGCCGACGGCATCGTGAGCCTCAGCACGGTGGTCGACAAGCTCGGCCCCTCCCGGGACTGAGCCGAGCGCCCCGGTGTCGATCGACTACGCCCTGGGGGACGACCACGTCGTCACCATCACCATCAACCGCCCCGAGGCGCGCAACTCGTTGGACATGGAGCACTTCTTCGGTTTGCGCTCGGCCTGGGAGCGCTTCGACGGGGAAGATGACGCCTATGTGGCCATCGTCACCGGTGTCGGACAGGACTTCTGTGTCGGCGCCGACCTCAAGACCTATATCCCCCAGATCACCGAGTTGCAGATGAAGATGAAAGCGGGCGAGGTCACCGAGATCGACGGCTACCGGCTCGACGACGGAATTAAGGCGGTGCTGCGGGGCACCAAGATCTACAAGCCCATCATCGCCGCCGTGAACGGCAACTGCGTGGCTGGTGGCATGGAGATGCTCGGCGGCACCGACCTGCGGGTGGCCGCCGACACCGCCACCTTCGGTGTGATGGAGCCCAAGCGCGGCCTGTTCGCCGGCGGCGGGACGACGGTGCGCCTGCCCCGCCAAATCCCCTACCCGGCCGCCATGGAGCTGCT
>DATLSH010000050.1:0-56741 GCA_035534235.1 Acidimicrobiales bacterium
CGTCAAGTCGGCGGCGGAGAACATCTACCCGGCCGAGGTCGAGGGATGCCTGGCCCGCCATCCCGGGGTGAAGGAGGTGGCCATCATCGGCGTCCCCGATCCCAAGTGGACCCAGAAGGTATGCGCCGTGGTGGTGCGGGCCGAGGGCCCCGAGGGCGATGCCGTGACCATGGAGATCCTGGTGGAGCACTGCCGCTCGCTCATCGCCTCCTACAAGAAGCCCTCGCTGGTCGAGTTCGTCGATGAGCTGCCCCGCCAGGGTTGGGCCATCGATTACGACGCGCTAGATGCGCGCTTTGGGGGTGGCGGCTACCCCGGGCTGGGCAGCGCAAATTAGAAGCCCGCGGCACCCACCACGGTCACCATGGCCTCCATCTGCTCGCAGTAGTGCGCCAAGGAGTGATGGTTGAAGCGGAGGCTGAAGCCGGTGGCCCCGGCCTCGACGTAGGGGGCGAGGAAGGTGGTGGTGCCTTCGGGGTCACCGAGCGGGTCGATCGGCGGCTCGGGGGCCAGGATCAATTGCAAGGGAGTGCCCTGACGGTCCTCGAAGCGCGCCAGCTCGTCTCTGACCGCGGCGCTCGAGAGCAGCGCCGTGAGCTCGTCCCGCTTGAACCCGAAGGGCATCCAGGCGTCGCCCAGTTCGAGCGCCCGCCGCAGGGATCGTTTCGTCCGACCGCCGACCCAGATCCGCACGGTCTCCGTCGTGCCCGACGGCTCCACAATGAAGCCCTCGAATTCGTAGTGGGTACCGTGGTAGGCGGGGACGCGCCGGCCCCAGGCGGCCCGGATGGCCCGGATGGCGTCGTCGGAGCGCTCGCCGCGGTCCTCGAAGGCGTGGCCCAGCACCTCGAACTCGGGCTTGAGCGAGCCCACGCCCACGCCGGCGATGACCCGTCCCCCGCTGAGGAGGTCGAGGGTGCCCAGCCGCTTCACCAATTCCAGCGGGTGGTGGTAGGGGAGCACGGCCATGTGGGTGAGGAGCCCGATCCGTGAGGTCCGGGCGGCGAAGAACCCGAGGGTGGAGAAGGGGTCCCAGTAGCGCCCGCCGCGCACCGTCGATGCCGCGGCCGGGATGGCCACGTGCTCCGAGCAGGCCACCCAGTCGTAACCCAGCTCCTCGGCCCGCTGCACCACACCCACCACGTCATTGACGCCGGCCGTCACCTCCCATTCGGGTGGATCGAAGCGCGGGTTCATGTGCAGGACCGGCGTCACGATGCCGAGGGCGAGTGCCATGCCGAGGACCGTAGCGCCCGGGGCCGGCCCGCGGCGTCCGGGGTGCACGGCCGGCCGGGAGCGGCGAAGATGCCGCATGGAGTTCGACGTCGCCGCCACCTTCGGGGACGACTACCTCTACTTCTACGAGGAGTCGACCGACGACGGCCACTCCGATGACGACGCGGCGGAGATCCTCGGCCTCCTGGACCTGCCCCGGGGGGCCCGCGTCCTCGATGCGCCCTGCGGGCCCGGCCGCATTGCGCGCCGGCTGGCCACCGCGGGAATGGAGGTGACCGGGGTCGACCTCAGCCCTGAGTTCATCGCCCTGGCTCGCGAGGGGCCCGCCGGACCGGGCCCCCCCGCCACCTACTTGGTGGGGGACCTCCGCCAGCTGCCCTGCCCCGGCCCTTTCGACGCCGTCGTCTGCTGGTACACCTCGTTCGGCTACTTCGACGACGACGACTGCCGGCGTGCGCTCCGCGAGTTCCACCGCGTCCTGCGCCCGGGGGGCACGCTGGTGATAGAGACCATGCACCACGACGGTGCCGTCCGTCACTTCACGGCGGCTCCCGACGCCACCGTCTGCACCCGGGGCGACGACGCCATGATCGACACCTCGCGCTTCGACCCACTCAGCGGGCGTATGGAGACCGAACGCGCCGTGCACCGGGACGGCCGGGTCACCCGCACGTTCCATTACATCCGCCTCCCCACGCCGCCCGAGTGGGTGACCTGGCTGGAAGGGGCCGGCTTCGGCTCGGTGCACATCACCGCGGCCGGGGGCGGCCGCCTGGACCTTGACAGCTGGGTCATGGTGGTCCGGGCCAGCGCCTAGTGCCGCCGGTGGCGGTCAGCGCGTCGGTGCCGCCCGGAGCGGCCCGGCGTGAGGTCGCGGCCGGTGCCGCCAGGCCGTCGTGCCCAGGTCCCGGTGTAGGGTGAAGGTGACACGGTTGTCAGCAAACGTCGCGCCACCGGCCCGCTCGGCGCGACGAGGGAGGGGCCATGAACGTTGATCTGAGGGCACTGGCAGGACCCCGGGACCGCCTGATGGTGGACGGTGCGGTGGACCCGGTCACCTCCGAGGGCATCCGGGGGACCATGGAGACCGTCTGCTTCGAAATGGCCATGTGCGTGTCCCGCACGGCCACCACCCCCATCCTGAACCAGTCCAACGAGCGCAACGCCACCATCCTCGACGGCAAGGATCGCCTGGCCGCGCTTCGCGTGGAAGGGGCGGCGCGCGACTACGGCGTCGTGCTCACCGGCTCGCTGGAGGAGTTGACCCTCGTGGTCGACGAGGCGGCCACGAGGGAGCGCCGGTCCGCCATGCGCGCCGGGCGCCTCGCCGCGGCCTGACGACTCGGGGCGCGCGGGCCATGTCGGGTGGGATCGTGGCCTGGGGCACCTACCTGCCCTACTGGCGGCTCCAGCGCCCGGCCATCGCCGGCCTGCTCGGGAGCGGCGGGGGCAAGGGCACCCGCACCGTGGCCTCCTATGACGAGGACACCACCACGCTGGGAGTCGAGGCCGGCCGCCGCGCCCTGGCCCTGTTGGACCGGGCTGTGCCGGGGCCGGGGGCGCCCACGGACCTCCTGTTCTCCACCCCGCTCCCGGGCTACCTGGACAAGACCAGCGCCACCACCGTCCACGCCGCGCTCGGGCTCGGGCGGGCGTGCGGCGCCTACGACCTCGCCGGCTCGCCCCGCTCGGGGGTGGCGACCCTGGTGCAGGCGCTGGCCGGCGCCGGGTCCCGTACCACGCTGGCCGTCATTGCGGACCTGCGCACCGGGCTGGCGGGCTCGGCCGAGGAACGGGACTCGGGGGACGGGGCGGTGGCGTTCGTCTGCGGGCCCGAGGGGGCGGTGGCCGAGCTCATCGGGCGGGGAGCCGTCAGCGAGGAGTTCCTCGACCGCTGGCGCGTCCCGGGCGAGGATGATTCCCGCGTCTGGGAGGAGCGCTTCGGCGAGGAGATCTACGTGCCGCTGGCCCGGGAAGCCTTCGCCGCCGCGCTGAAGGACGCCGGGGTCATCGAGAGCGAGGTCGATCACGCCGTCGTGACCGGCCTGCACGTGCGGGCCACCAGGGTCGCCGCGGCCGGACTCGGGGTGCGCGACGGCGTGCTGGCACCCGACCTGCTGGCGTCGGTGGGCAACCTGGGGGCGGCCCATGCCGGCCTGGCCCTGGCCGACGTGCTGGAGCGGGCCGAACCGGGCCAGGTGGTGGCCGTGCTCAGCCTGGCCGACGGCGCGGACGCCTTCATCCTGCGCACGACGGACGCCCTGGTGGCGGCCCGACAAGCCCGGAGCGTGGCCGGCGTGCCCACGGTGGCGCAACAGGTGGCGGCGGGACGGGACGACCTGGCCTACGCCACCTTCCTGACCTGGCGAGGGCGGCTGCGCCGGGAGCCACCCCGGAGGCCCGACCCCGAGCGCCCCGGCGCGCCGATCGTGCACCGCTCCGACGCCTGGAAGTACGCCTTCGAGGCCAGCCGGTGCCTGGCCTGCGGCTTCCGCCACATGCCGCCCACCCGAACCTGCCTCTCCTGTCACGCCATCGACCAGATGCAGTCCGAACGCCTGGCCGACACGCCCGGCACGGTGGCGACCTTCACCATCGACCACCTGGCCTACAGCCCGTCACCGCCTGTCGTCGGGGTGATCGTCGACTTCGACGGTGGCGGCCGCTACCGCTGCGAGGCGACGGACGTCAGGGCCTCCGAGCTGTCCGTCGGCGACCGGGTGGAGATGACGTTCCGGCGGATCTGGTCGGCCCAGGGCGTGCACAATTACTTCTGGAAGGCCCGCCCCCTGAGCGGGCCGGCCCAGGCGAGCGAAGGGTAGGCGAGCGATCATGACGAGCCGCGGCATCCGGGACCAGGTGGCCATCGTGGGCATGGGCTGCACCCGCTTCGGCGAGCTCTGGGACAAGGGCACCGATGACCTGCTCACCGACGCGGCCACCGACGCGGCAGCCTCGGCCGGTGTCTCCATCCACGACATCGACGCCTTCTGGCTGGGCACCATGATGTCGGGGGTGTGCGGCGTCACGCTGTCCCGGCCCCTCAAGCTCGACTACAAGCCGGTCACCCGGGTGGAGAATTACTGCGCCACCGGGTCGGAGGCGTTCCGCAACGCCTGCTACGCCGTGGCCTCGGGCGCCTACGACACCGCCATGGCCATCGGGGTGGAGAAGCTGAAGGACACCGGGTACTCGGGCCTGACCGGGATCCGACCCGTGGGTGACGGCACCGACCCCGGGCTCTCCTCGCCCGCCGCCTTCTCCTTCCTCGCCCCCTCCTACGCGCGCAAGTACGGCGTCGACCCGGTCCAGATGAAGGAGGTCATGAGCCGGATCGCCTTCAAGAACCACCACAACGGGGCGCGCAACCCCCGGGCCCAATACCAGAAGGAAGTCTCCATGGAGACCATCACCAAGGCGCCGCTGGTGGCGGGGGACCTGGGTGTCTTCGATTGCAGCGGCGTGAGTGACGGCGCGGCGGCGGCCGTCATTTGCCGGGCGGAGGATGCGCCGCGCTACTGCGACAACCCTCTGTACGTCAAAGCCCTCGCCTTCGTGGCCGGGCCGGCGGCCGGCCCCATCGACCCCGGTTACGACTACACGACGTTTGAGGAGGTGGTCCGGTCGGCCGAGGACGCCTACGCGCAGGCCGGCATCACCGACCCGCGGGCGCAGCTGGCCATGGCCGAGGTGCACGACTGCTTCACCCCCACCGAGCTCGTCCTCATGGAGGACCTGGGCTTCGCGGCGCGGGGGACGGCCTGGAAGGAGGTCCTGGCCGGCACCTTCGACCTCGACGGCGAGCTGCCGGTGAATCCCGACGGCGGGCTGAAGTCCTTCGGCCACCCCATCGGCGCCTCCGGGCTGCGCATGCTCTTCGAGTGCTGGCTGCAGCTGCGGGGCGAGGCGCCGGCGGACCGCCAGATCGCCACCGTGGGGCCCGGGCGCTCCCTCGGCCTGACCCACAACCTGGGTGGCGCGCCCGGCGAGGGCGTGAGCTTCGTCGGGATCGTCGGCACCGAGCGGGACACCTGATGGCCCACGTCGCCGGGGCCGCCGGCACCGACCTGCTGGCCGAGACCGAGGACCAGGCCGCCCTGCGCCAGCTGGCCCGCGACGTGGCCTCTCGGGAGGTGGCGCCCCGGGCGCAGCTGGGCGACGAAACGGGTGAGGTGCCGGCCGAGGTGCGCAAGGCCCTGGCCGGCTCCGACCTCCTGCGTATCACCATCGGAGAGGCGTACGGCGGCCTGGGCCTGGGTGACGTCGAGGCTTCCATCGTGCTGGAGGAGATCGCCCGGGCCGACGTGTCCTCGGCCATCTGCTGCCAGCTGACCTTCAACGGGCCCCCGCGGGGGATCGAGCACCTGGGGCCGGACGCCATGAAGGAGCGCTGGCTGCCGGCGGCGGCCGACGGGGACGCCCTCATCAGCATCGGGATCACCGAGCCCGATGCCGGCTCGGCCGTGCAGAACATGCGGGCTGCGCTGACCGAGGACGGCCCGGGTCGCTGGCGCCTGAACGCCTACAAGAACTACTCGACCCTGGGCCACGTGGCCCAGGGTGTGCTGGTGTGGTGCCGCTGGCCGGGGGGGGAGGGGGCCAAGGGGATCGGCGCCGTGATTGTGCCGACCGACCGGGAGGGGGTCTCGGTCACCGGACGGCACAAGGGCATGGGCATCCACGCGGCCACCGAGGCCGAGCTGGCCTTCGACGGCGTGGCCATCACGGCCGAGGACATTTTGCTGGCCGGGGACCCGTCGGGCACGGGCGCCTTCAAGGTCCTGCTCTCCCACCTCAACCACGAACGCTGCGGCAACGCGGCCATGTGCCTCGGCGCCGCCCAGGGCGCCCTTGAGCACGCGGTGCGCTACATGCAGGAGCGGGTCATCGGCGGGCGCCCGCTGGCCGACCTGCAGGGACTGCAGTGGAAACTGGCCGACATGGCGGTCCAGCTGGAAGGGGCCCGCCTGCTGCTGGCCCGCGCCGTCCGCCTGGCCCCCGACGGCGGCACCCCGCCACCGCTGGAGACGGCGCTGGCCAAGGCGGCGGCCAACCTGGCCGCCAAGTTCGTGTGCGACGAGGCCATGCAGATCCACGGGGGCTACGGCTACAGCCGCGAGTACCCGCTCGAGCGCGCCTACCGCGACATCCGGGGGCTGTGCTTCGGGGCCGGGACGGTCGAGGCGCAGCGCAACTTCATCGGCCTGCGGGTCAGCGCCGGCGGCCGGACGGGATCGCCGGGCTGGTGCGCTCCCCTACAGGGCACGCCCTAGCCGGCAAGAGTGAAAGATACATTCTTGACGGAATGAATGTATCTGGTAGTCTTGAGTACGTGACCGACCTGGCGGAGTTGGTCCCCCGACGCCGCCCCACCCAACAGGAACGTTCGGCGAATACCCGCCAAGCGTTGCTCGACGCCACCATCGAGTGCCTGATCGATCTCGGCTACGACAATTCAACGACGGCGGCGATCTCTGAGCGTGCCGCCTTGTCCCGAGGTGCGCACCTGCACCACTTTCAAACCCGAGCCTGTCTGTTCCGATCGACGGTCGAGGTGCTGGCCCGTCGCGTCGGCCGGGAGTTCGCCGACCGAGTCAAAGCATTACCGCAAGGCGCCGGGCGCACGGCCGCAGCGTTGGACATGCTGTGGGCGGTGTATTGCGGTCCGCTGTTCACGACTGTGCTCGAACTTGCCGTGCACGCGCGCACCGATCCGGAGCTACGAGTCCAGCCCGCTCCTCTGGAGAGCACGTTCCGTCGAGAAGCGATGCCGCTTCTGCGACACGCATTCACGGGTAGGACTGAGAACCATGAGCTCGACGATCTGATCGCTTTGAGTCTCGCGACAGTCCGCGGGCTGGCGATCATGCCCTTGCTGGGTCAAAGCGCTGAAGCGAATGACAGCGCATGGAAGCGTAGCCGGGCCGAGTTGCTCCACCTACTGGAAACGCGGTCGGTCGAGGCGAGCTCTACACCTTCGACGGCGGGGTTTGGGAAGTAGTTCACAATTGAAATAGGAGTGGCCTTGACATTGGCGGGAGAAGTTCAGTCGGTCGGCGGTACCGGACTGGTAGTGGCGGACATGGGGTGGGGTCGTGGACAACTCGGACCGCTTCACTTCGTTCGAAGGCGCCAAGCGGATGGTCGATGCCGCAGACGGGGCATCCGGCGGGACCGCACATTCATGGGGAGGTTGCACGATGAGAGGGACTGACCGGCGGCTTCGCTTGCTCGTGCGAGGGTGCGTCTCAGGGTTCGCAGGATCTCGAATGCTGCGCCCGAGGCTGTGGCTGGCATGCGCAGCGATGACAACGGCGTTGGTATCGGCGGCGCCGTACACCCCTGCGCTGGCAGCGCAGGCGAGCGTGACACAGCACGGGTATCTCACGGCGCCCGATGGCTCATCGTTGAGCTATACGGTGGTGCTTCCCGGCGCGCAGGGGCAGTTCCCCGTGGCGATGGTCTATGACGGCTATTCGGCTGGTTACGCCCCGATGACGGATAATGGTGATGCACCCATCGCCAGCGCTCTGCTGGCGAAGGGGTTTGCGGTGATGGGGGTCAACGTCCCGGGAACGGGATGCTCGACCGGCTCAGTCTCCCCCCCGTTCAGCCAGGCCTGGGCCAAGGACGGTGCGGCAGCAGTCGCATGGGCCGCCTCCCAGCCATGGTCCACCGGCAGGGTGGGCATGTTCGGCGCCTCGTTCCCCGGCTTCATGGCGCTGTACGTCGCCGCGGAGCGACCGCGCGGCTTGGTCGCCATCGCACCGACCGCTTGGACGGGCAACTTCTACGACGCCGTCTACCCCGGTGGGATCTACAACGACGTCTTCCCGAATCTCTTTGACGCAGACCAACTCCAAGGGAGCGTCGGGGACGAGCAAGCCGCGGCGAACAACTCGGACGCGCAGTGTGAACTGAACTTCGCCCAAGACCAGGCGACCCGCGTCCCGGGCCAGAACGGCGGGCCGCCCCTGGATTACGTTGCGGTGCAGGCGCCGCAGCACCCTTACTACGACAACGAGTGGAGCAGTCTTCTCTGGGAGCTCAAGGACGCAATCCCCAACATAAAGGTGCCGGTGCTGACCCTGAACAGCTACCAGGATCAAATCGCATCCGCGAGCGGCATGAACTACTACTCACTTCTCGATCCGCTCCAATCATGGTTCATCCTCACCAACGGTTGGCACGCGATCGGGCAAAGCTCGAACACATGGGTCGATGAGACAGTCGCGTTCCTTGATCATTTCGTCGCCGGAGCCGATAACGGCTGGCAGAACACACCGAAAGTTCAGATCTGGCACGAGGCCTACGGCACCAGCAGTGGCGACGTTGAGCCACAGTGGACCACCACGGCGACGAGCTGGCCGCTTCAGACCACCACGAGTGCGCTTTATCCCAGCGCCGGCAACCTCCTGAGCCAGGGCCCGCCCGTGAGTTCCGAGGCGCCGGACTCCTACCGCTACCCAATGCCCGCCGGGTCGACCGCCGACGCACAAGACAATCTGGCGGGGGCGTCCGCGCCCAGCTCCAATCTGTGGCAACTACCGGTTCCACCGGGCGGGAACGTCGCCTACACCACTCCGCCTTTGTCCAATGACCTCGACATCGTCGGTCCGTCCAGCCTGAACCTCTGGCTCTCCTCGACCGCGCCCGACACCGACGTACAGGTGACCATCAGCGAAGTCAGGCCCGATGGCCAAGAGCAATACATCCAACGCGGCTGGCTGCGCATCTCCGAACGCAAGCTTGGCGTGGGCTCCACGGCCACCTGGCCGCGCCCGACCTACCAGAAAGCCGACGTTCATCGACTTGTGCCCGGCGTGCCGACCTATGCACGGATCCCGATCTACCCCTTTGAGCACATCTTCCGTAGCGGATCGAGCATACGTATCTCGATCGAAGCGCCGGTTGGCATAACGGCAACGTTTGCTGGCTTCCTCTTCAACCCGACCCCAGCAAAGAATTCGGTCTGGCACGACCAGGGCCATGTCAGCGAATGGGTCTTCAACACGCTGCCGATCACCACTGCGGTCCCGCCTGCCCCGGCGTGTGGGAGCGTGCTCGAAGAGCCGTGCCGCACGAACACAGAGCCAGTGCCGTCCTCGGATACGAACGGCTAGGACTTGGCGAGGAGCATGATGATTTATTCGTATCCGACGAAAGCGGTGTGTTCCACTGTCCTCCACGATTGCCGCAGAGGCGACATGAGGACCCGGGATGACGGATATGACCACGTTTGACGAAGGCCGCTGGCATGTCTGCCCCCAAAATCAATAGTCTTAGCCAATAGCAAACTCCTTCTTCGGTGGGGCCAGCGTCGGCGCAGTGGGGGGGGATGCATTGATTCCAACGGTACGGAACGGCTGCAGGCCCTAGGCCATCCTCCCCCGCCATCCCGTTGGTGCCGAAGTGGGAGAGCGTTCAGCTAACCCATATCTCATGCGGGGAGTCTGAAACGGGGCCTAGCCCGTGAACCCGCAGCTCAGGAAGCCAACAGGCCAGTTCTGCTCGAACTCACCGGCTCTGTCAACCGGCGGTGCTGGAAGCCGACAGGGGTACTCACTCTTCACTGAGAGCAAGCAGGCGGTCAGCTATGACCGAGCTATTGCGTGGCGAAACCGGGGATGCCCAGCTCTCGCCAGTGGCAGGATGGCCCGGTGCGGGCACCATCCTTGGCTCTGGTAGCGGCGGTGTCGCTCTTCGTCGCTGGCTGTAGCAGCCAAGTGAACCATGGGACGGCGGCCATCCCACGCACCACCCCGGCGGCGGCGGCGGCCACCCGCAGCTTCCTGTCGGGTCCCGGGAGCGGGCTACTCCACATGAACTCGATGGCCTCCACGCTGACGCTCTCGACCCCGGCTGCAACCTGCCGATCCGATGGCGCCGGACTCGTCGGGATCGTCTCGACGTCGTCCTCCAATGGCCAGCTCGCCGACGAGCAGCTCGCCGAGTTGCTGGTTGACGAGGAATCTGCCCTGGCCGCCGCGCTGACGGACTGCTCGGCCCGGTCACCGAGCCCAGCGGCTTTGAACGAGCTCAGGACGATACGTTCGGATGTCATGAGCCGTCTACACAGCGATGGCGTCCGGCAGTGAGGTCATTGCGGTCCCGCAGCAGACCGATTCTTGTCGCCTGCATCGTGGTGGCATGCGGTCTTGTCGGCATGGCGGTGCCACCGGCTGCGTCTCCAGCCCAGACGCCACTCACCTGGCTGGCGGCAGGTGACTCCTTCTCATCAGGCCAGGGCCTTCCGCACGCGACGGGTCCTTGTGCTCGGGCTGAGCCCGGTTCTGGGTCCGAGACGTGGCCTGACGTCGCTTATGGAGATCTCGGAGGCACACGCTCGCGCTTCATGGAGCCCGCCCTCGTCGCGTGTACCGGCGCAACGACGGCCAACTTCATGACTGCTCCCGACAAGGGTGGCTCGTCAGAGTGGAATACCTCCATGGGCCGCTTCGATCTCGTCACCTTCACCTTTGGCGGCGACGACATCGGCTTTACTCCCATCCTCTACCAGTGTCTTGGCCTCTCTCGGCTGGTGGCAACAGTCGAGAATGCCTCGGCCGACATCGGCACGGGGGCACAGTCTGTAGCCCCGCTTCCATCAGATCCTGGGCACACGTGTCCCACCGCCTCCATCATCGAGGCCCGAATTACCGCTTTCGCCGCGTCTTACCGGGCGTGGCTCGAGGCCGTCGCCAACGTGGTTGTCGTGCCGGGTGGGAACATCGTCGTGCTTGGCTACCCCGATCTCATCGAGTTGCCCAAGTTCTGGCACCTGTGGGAGCAGAAGATCGGGTCGTGCTGGGGCATCGGTACCGCTGATGCGACCGAGTTGCGCGCCTTGGCCGGGGACCTCAACGCCACCATTGGAGAGGCGGTGGCAGCGGACAACACCTTGGCTCCGAACGGTGTTCACATGACGTTCGTCGATGTGAACAGTGCCAACGGGGCTACGCCGTCGAATGACGCCGACCTCGTTGAGCCCTCCTCCGGGACGCGGCACAACCTGTGCAGCGCTGACCCGTGGCTGAACGGAGCGACAGTCACCGGATCCCTCAGCGCCACGGACGACCTCAACCACACCTTCCACCCCAACCAGGCGGGCAATGACGCCATGGGCGCCCTGGCCGGCGGGGACATTGGCAAGCTCGATTGGTCGAAACTGGCGATATCGGAGGCTTCGGCGAAAACCGAACTGACAGCACTTACCGTTGGCATGAGCACCACCCTGGTGGAAGTACCTGGCGGATACGAGGCCGCCACCTACGACCAGCAGGGCAATATTGATTTTTGGAAACTGGATGGGGACCACCCGTGGATCGAGGTCGGCCAGAGCACGTACCCAATTCTTGGCTCGACCCACCTCAACCCGCCTGAGGTAACCGTGACGGGTGCGCTTCTGAGCGGAATGTCCAACGCTACATTCATAGCAGAAGGTATTTTTACCGGAGACGGGAGCGGGAACTTCATCGCATTTTCAAACGGCCAATCTGGGTGGGGAACACTCGCTCCACGGAGCTACGACAATCTTGTACCTACGGGTGCCAAATCAACAGACAATGGAACTCCTGGGATCGCGTGGCGGATCTCCTTTGAAGATGGCCTTCTCGAAACCTCCCAAGACAATCCGTTCTTCTCGACGGCAGAAGGTGGAATCTTTCCGCTCACAATCAGGTGGAAATGGACCGGGACAAGATTCACTGACGTCCACGACACAATCTTTACTGCACATCTCACGAGCGCTCCGGGTCCCGCAACTCCTCTGCCAGGGACATGTCCTTCGATCCCCCCTGACGGAACTTACGAGGGGTACATCGAAGGTTACCCAACAGGCCAAAGTGGGGGGTCGCCCACCAGTGATGGCAAAGTGCATTTTTTCATCGGGCAGAACCCAACACCGACTGGTATTACCGTGTGTCAATTCGCGGTCGACCCGAGTCTCGCTATGACGGTCCAGGCGACCACTAAGGCCGGTGGCACAGTCTGGGTCACCGCACCAGCTTGGTTCCTGGTGTCCGATGAACCATCCCTTTTGGGACCGACAACTCCTCTGACCCTTCACCCTGAGGAAGTCAAACTGGGATCGTCGCCGTACTACGTTCCCTCGGGACTCGGATTGAGCGCCATCAGTTCCGATCTCGGCGTTCCAGACATTCCAGACATCACTCAGGGCATTGGCCTCGTGCCGACACCAACCTATGGTCAAGTCAATATCCACGATGGGAAAGTCACGGCTATAGCGATCTTGCCGAATATCGGGAACACGGACTCAACTCCGACGACGGCGCCATCGGGAAACTCCGGTGACTCCGGAAACTCGGGCTAGTGCCCTGACCACCAATCGAACCGCTCTGCACCCCCCACCACAGGCTCGTCCCACCGATGATCAGCCGTTGCTCTTGGGGGCCAATCGGCTGGATCCTCCAATCGTCCCGATGCTGGGAACGAGCAGGGGGTGCGTCACCCCTTCCCACGAGGATGTCCGCCCAGAGGACTTGCCTCAGATTGGCATTGACCCACTTTGACGGCTGCGGACGGGCTGCCTTCAAGGTTCACTGTCTCCCTTGTCCACTGACCTTGGGAGACAAGAGTCTCGACTCTCGAACCACTCCCTTCTGCCGCCGCCGGTAGAGCTGGAGCGATACGGCACGGCCCGACGCCGCTGATCTGCCTCACGACAAGGTGCGCGCATTCGACATGTAGCGATCGGGAATTCAAGTTCGAGGGGGCGTAACTAGTGACTCGGTCCCACGGCAACTCCCAGGATGACTCCAAGGAAAGTACCGCGCGGAGGTGTGAACCGCTGCATGCGACCGGTAGCCAGATCTACGATGACATAGGCTGCATTCCGCGAAGGATTACTGGCCCCTCCGACCGCAATAGCCGTGCCGGACGCCGATATCGCCACCCGCTCGATCTGGATGCCGACATCAATTGGAGAGCCAAGCGAAAGGGTTGTCGGATCGATCGGGGTCAAAGCGCCGGGGAAGGAATCGACGGCATACGGAGTCCGGTCCCAGGGATCCAAGACTACAAAAGTGGCCCCGCTCACCGGAACCAACGCCGAGTTCTCTGGCGACCCGAGCGGGGTGGCGTAGACGCCTTGGCCCGGACTTGAGATGAAGGCGGTCTTCCCGTCCGGCGATATGACGATGGAACCGAGTCTGATCTGCGGTAGCGAGATCGAGGCCTCCGCAGTCTTCGTGGAGAGGTTCACGGGAGTGATCTTGTCCTGACTCCCAGATACTACGTAGGCAGTGTTCCCGTCGGAGGAGATCGCGATCCACCCGCATGGCCCGCAAGGAACCGGAATCGGACGCCCCACGCGCCTCTGAGTGAGGTAGACGGGATACAGATCGTGATCGCCTCCCACGTAGACGGTCAGCTCGTCCGGCCCGACAGCGATCGTTGCGCCTCCCCCGATCTGCGGCAATGGCAACGAATCCCGGAGCCGGCCAGTGCTCAGGTTGACAATCGCAAGCGTCCACTTAGCGTCCGGGGCCGAGCCGCTGGCGAGCAGTGCATAACCGAGAATGCCGTCGCCCGAGACGGCGAGGTTCACCACCGGATCTGCAAGCTCGATCGGCGTCCCGATCCTTCCGCTCGGAAGCCCAATAGGCACGATGTCGTGCGAGATGCCGTCGTACGCCCACGCCACGTACTGCCCAAGCGACGATTCTCGAGCAGCAGACGAGCCAATGCCGCCCGTGGTACTGGAACCTGTCCTTGGGGCGTTCGTGCTGCTGCAACTCGTCAAGAACAAACCGCCACACGCGATGAGCAGAAGGGCACGCCGCACGGATCGTGATTATGACAGAATTGCCTCCACTTGGTTGATAGTCGCTTGAGCCCGCATTCCGACAGATGAAAGTGCGACAAACTGCCGAGTTCCTCCGTCTGCGCGGCGTTGCCGGAGCCCAAGGTGAGTTTGCCCTCCACGCCCTCTGCCACAACTTGCGAAAGGTGGCCCGAGCGTGATGAGCGGTCAGCGATGGCACCTCACTTATCGCCACCGGACTCAAAAGCGAGCCCAGAAGCACTCTCCAACTGGAACCATTGGTGCGACGGGCGATCGAAAACGACGAAGCGACTGATATGAAACCTCAGGTCGATCGCGTCGGCGTGTTCTTACCCACGCACCAGCGGTTCAGGCGCCCGTGGCGAGGGCCAGCGCTTCGAGGTTCTCGTAGAGCCGCGCCTCCCCGGCATGCTTCCTCATGGCCAGGGCGGAGGGGCCCACCCGGCTCCAGATGCCGTCAATCCAGAGGAGGTCCACCAGAAGGGCCCGGTCGAGGAGCCCGTGCTTGACCAGGGTGCCCATCGTCTCACCGAAGAACAGGACCTTCTTGACCGCCGGGTTCTTCATGTCAACCTTCTCGGGTTCGAAGCCCTCGTCGAAAATGGCACTGAGCGCGTCCTCGAGGCCCATCTCCGTACCCCAGCGCATGAGCTGGACCACCAGGGTGCCGTCTTCGTGTGTGGCCACCATCGCAACCTCGCTATCCTCGTCTCCCGGACCGGCTCTGCGCCGCTTCCTGGGGACAGACCGTATCCGTTCGGGCTGCGACGGGGCGGGTGGACCACCCCTTCACCGGGGAGGCCGGTGAAATGACGCCGGAACTCCCGAAGTCGGTGCGGTCATGGGCGACATTGGAATGTCGGGGCCTTCTGAGGTCTCGATCTTCCACGCGGTCGACGCCCCCGGCTCCATTTAGGGCGCCGGGCCAGGGGCGGGCCTCCCAACCGGTCGTCCCTCAATCCCCGAGCCTCTCTTGGAGGGCGCGCAGTTCGTCCCGGAGTTCGCTCACCTCGCTGCGGAGAATGGCCAGCGCGGTCCCCACGTCGAGGGGAACCGCCTCGACCCCATCTGCCTGCTCGGGGCCCTCGGCGGCGCTCGGGAGGTCGATGCCCGCTACCGGTCCCACCAGCGGACAGGACCATCGCTCCTCCTTCTGGCCCGGGCCACGGCCGAGGTTGGAGGCCAACCCTTCCTCCCGTGAGGCGAGGGAGCCGAGTTCGCTCATGACCCCTTCGAGCCCATCGAAATCGGCCATCCGGTCCGTCCTGATGCGGAGCTCCCCGAGCGTTTGGGGACCGCGCAAAAGGAGCACCGCCACCAGCGCGCACTGGCGCCGGTCCAGCGCCAGCGTCTCGTCAAGGACGTGGCGGTAGCGCACCACGCTCCGCCCATGTGAGGGGAGCACGGCCCGGGCCAGACGTTGGCGCTTCAGGTCGTCGATGGCTGCCAGGACGGTGGTCTCGTCGTAGACGACCACCGGGTCCCGGTTGGTGGTCTGGTTACAGGCGGCCACCAGCGCGGTGAGGGTGAGCGGGTACTGCTGGGGCGTCGTGAACTGCTTCTCGACGAGCGTGCCGAGGACCCGTGCTTCCTCTGCTCGCAGTCTCATCGGGATGGAGCATACGGTGCGCACACGTCCGGTCGATGGGGAGGATCGGCCCCGCGTACACGGCGGTTGGCGTCAGGAGCCCGGGACGCAGGCCGCGATGTGCGGCACGGTGCTGGACCCGGTGAACACCGTGAAGGGTCCTCGGGCGAAGCCGTCCTGGGCCTTAATGGGAGGTGCCCCGAACACCTTCAGGAAGGTGTTGATGAGCGCGGCCACCGGCTTGGGGATGGTGTAGCCGACGCCGTACTCGTCGAATATGGCGAGCGAGGCGGTCCGGCAATCGAAGCCGGAGACCGCCGCGCCCTCGGTCAGGCCGGTATTGATGGCCAGGGCGAAGTACACACCGGTCCGGAACCCGAGCAGGCCGAGTCCGACCGAGAGCTTGGCCTGGTAGTTGAGGGCCATCGCCGCCGGACCGATGGCTTCGAGGGCCATGGTGCTGGTCGGCTTGGTGGTGGCCTCGACGCCGTGCGGCACGTAGACGCTGGGGCTCCCGTTGCGGATCCCGAATCCGAGGTTGCCGGAGAATTTGAATTTGCCGGTGGCCGCGAACACCGAGGGATGGGAGGTGAACGCCACGGCCATGCCGAAGACCTGGTCCATCCCGATGGTCAGCGGTATCCCGAAGGCGGTGATCGGCACGCTGAAGTCCACCGGGATGTCGACGTGCTGCTCCTTCACGTCGCCGGCCAGGCCAGTGGTGCTGGTGGCGGTGAGCGCGATCCCGAAGCCGCCCGCCCCGTGCAATATGACGGCGGCGTTCACCAGCTTTCCGCCCACGATCTTCAGGTCGAAGCTGACCGTCGGCTTCTCCAGGTGCAAGGTCGCGGTGGCTGACAACTTCAGGCCCTTGTCGTCGTAGGAGACATGCACCCCGACGCCACCGGCGCAGCAGAACGGGCTGAAACGGTAGGCGCCCACCGACGACGGTGACGGTGACGGCGATGGTGAGGGCAGCCCGCCCGGCCCGGGCGTCAGGGCCAATGCGGGAAGAGTCGATCCCGGGTGCGCAGCGGCCAGATCGGCCACCAAGTGCAGCGGGGGCGTGGTCAGGGTGGCCGGGCCGGCGCCGGGGCCCGTGCTCCCGGGAGCGTCGAAGGCCGCCAGCTGCGTCACCGCCCCAGGCTGGTCAGTGGCAGAGTACGCCTCGGGAGAACTCAGGGACACGGGCGTCGTCGACGAGAAGTCGCCGTCGCGCACCACATCGGTGATGTTCACCGGACCGAGCACGACCTGCGTGTCGGACCCGGACTTCCGCACCGCCAGGATGCGCCCCACGCCGAGGCTGCTGGCGAAGAGGATCTTGCCCGGCCGCAGCGCACCGACATTGGGAGCGGACCCGCTGATCGTCCACAGCAGCCCGTTCGCGCTGACCGAGGTCACCGAACCGGAGCCGCCCACCAGGACCACGTCGGGCTGATAGGTGATGCCTGCCACCTGTTGGGGGCTGGCGCCGTACTTCAGATCGTTGCCGCTCAGCCTCGAGGCGGAAGTGGTGGCCCCCGAGCAGGCCGCCAGCACCAGGGAACCGGCGAGGAAGGGCACCAGCCACCTGCCCGGGCGCGGGCGCCGACCCACCGCCCCCGTTCCCCCCATCCCCTGATGCCCGGCCTTCCCCGGCCTCGTCACGGGTTGGTGGAGGTGAGCACGTCATCCTCACCCACGGCGACGCAGAGCCTGGTGGTCGGGCACGCCACGCCGCCTTCCAGGTGGTTCTGGGTGCCGACGGACTTGTCGAAACCCCAGGTCTTGGCGCTGCCGGTGGGATGGGTGGTGGAGAGGATGTCGGTGGCCACGTCCTCGGCCACGCAGAGCTTGGTGCTGGGGCAGGCGAGACCGACCGGTGGAACCTGCAGCTTCGCCTTGGCCCACTGCGACGTGCCACCGGCCGGTGCGGTCGAGTGCCACACGTCATTTGTCCCGACCGCCAGGCACAGGTGTGCGCTCAGGCAGGAGACGATCCCCAGGCCGCCCGAGGAATCCACGGGCGCCAGGGTCCATGCCGCGGCGCCGCCGGTGGGATTGGTGCTGGTGAGCACGTTGCCACTGAAGTCCCCGGCCACGCACAGGGTGGAGTTGGGGCAGGAAATCGCCTCAATGCTGTTGGCATCGGGGTTCCCCCCCGAAGGTTCGGGGTCAACCGCCGTCGTGGCCCACGCCGAGGCGCCCCCGGACGGGTTGGTGGAGGTCACCGCGTTGCCCGAGGTGTCGACGGCGACGCACAGCTTGGCGCTGGGGCAGGACACGCCGTCCAGGGAGTTGTAGAACGTCGTATCGACCTCGTTCGTCACCCAGGCTGCCGTGCCACCCGTGGGGTTGGTGGAGACGATGGCGTTGCCGCTGCCGTCGACGGCGACACAGAGGTGCACCGTGGGGCACGAAATGCCGGTCAAGCTGGTCGTCCCGTCAATGTCGGTCAGCTTCCAGGCCGAGGGGCCGCCCGCCGGGTTGGTGGAGACCAGCGCATTGCCGGCGAAGTCCACGGCGACGCAGAGGTGCACCGTGGCGCACGTCACGGTGACCAGCTTGTTGGGGTCGGTGAGGGTCACCAGTTTCCACTTTGCCGCGGTGGAACCCCGCCCCGTCGACGGGTGCTTGGAACTCGCCGCAGCCGGGCCGCCCGTCATGGCGGCGGTGGCCAGGGCGGCGGCGACGACCACCACAACGGACGCCAGGCGGATCTTCACGGCCTGATCCCCCGGAGTGCGCCTCTCAGCGCTGCATCGACTTGGTCTCGACGAACTCCTCAAGGCCGAAGCGGCCCCGCTCGCGCCCGATGCCGGACTGCTTGTACCCGCCGAAGGGCGCGCTCGGGTTGAATGCCCCCCCGTTGATGTCGACCTGGCCGGTCCGCATCTGCCGGGCCACCTTCTCGGCCCGGGCCGGGTCACCGCTCCACACCCCGCCGGCCAGGCCGTAGGGCGTGGCGTTGGCGATGTCGATGGCTTCCTGTTCGCTGTCGTAGGGGATGATGGAGAGGACGGGCCCGAAGATCTCCTCGTTGGCGATAGTCATGGTCCGGGTCACCTCGGAGAAGACGGTCGGCCGCACGAAGAAGCCCTTCTCCAAGCCCTCGGGTGCCTCCGCCCCCCCAGTGACCAGCTTGGCCCCCTCCTCAATCCCCTTGTTGATGTAGCCGCGCACCCGGTCGCGCTGCACCGAGGAGATGAGCGGGCCGAGCAGGTTGGTGGCCTCGAAGGGGTCCCCGGTGGCGAAGCCCTCCGCCGAGGCCTGGGCCAGCTGCTCCACCTCGGCCAGCTTGTCGCGGGGGACCAGCATGCGGGTGAGGGCCGAGCAGGTCTGCCCGGAGTTCAGGTAGCAGGCGAAGACCCCGGCGGGGACGGCGGCCGCGAAGTCGGCGTCGTCGAGCAGGATGTTGGCCGACTTCCCGCCCAACTCCAGCGACACCCTCTTCACGCTGCCGGCCGCCAGCTCCATGACCCGCTTGCCGGCCCGGGTGGAGCCGGTGAATGAGACCATGTCGACCAGGGGGTGGGCGGCGATGGCCTCGCCCACCACGGGGCCGACCCCGGTCACCAGGTTGAAGACCCCGGCCGGCAGGCCGATCTCGTGGATCACCTCGGCCAGCGCGAAGGCGTTCAGGGGCGCCACCTCGGAGGGCTTGAGGACGACGGTGCAGCCGGCGGCCAGCGCCGGTGCCACCTTGAGGACGATCTGGTAGAGCGGATAGTTCCACGGCGTGATGGCGCCGACGACGCCGACGGGCTCCCGGACCACCAGGGAGTTGCCGACCTCCTCCTCCCAGGGGAAGGCCTCAGCCGCTTGGGCGGCGTCGGCGAAGGCGCCGGCGGGCAGGCCCACCTGAATCATCCCCGACAGCGAGATCGGCATGCCGACCTCGTGCGAAATGATGGCGGCGATCTCGTCGGTGCGGGCCGCCAGGGCCTCACCGATGCGGACCAGGAGCTTGGATCGCTCCTCACGGGAGGTGGCCGACCAGGCCGGGAAGGCGGCGGCAGCGGCCCGGACGGCCGCGTCGACGTCCTCGGGCGTCCCCTCGGGGATGGTGGCCATGACCTCCTCGGTGGTGGAGTCGACGACCTCCAGCGTGCCGGGGCCGCTGGAAGCCACCCATGCGCCGTTGATGTAGATGGTGTCCCGCACGTCCATGTGACCCTCCCTGATTGATGCCGATTGATGCCGATTGATCCTGATTGATCCTGAGTGGCCTCACCTTACCGACGCCGCGCCGGTTCCGCCCCTTAAGCTCTTCGGCCCGCCAGCGAATCCTCAGTCCTTCTTGCCCAGGAGTGGGTGCTCGCCCATGCCCACCGGCTGGAGGTGCTGGCCGAGGACCTCGTGGAAGTGCTCGGACACCTCGGTCGGGGTCCAGCCGCCCTCGCGCCACATGGTGGCGATCTGGCGTGGCGTCTGGAAGAGCGTGTAGGCGAAGCCGGTGCGGCCGAGCACCTGCCCGTTTACGTAGGAGGCACCTTCTGAGGCCAGGAACGCGACCAGGGGCGCGTTCAGGGCGGGGTCCTGGTCGGCCGGCGGCTCGGCCCCGGCATAAAGGCCCTCGGTCATGCGGGTGAAGCCCGCCGGCGCCACCGCGTTGACCGTGATGCCGTAGCGACCCAGCTCCAGCGCCCACACGAACGTCATGCCCATGATGGCCGCCTTGGCGGCGCCGTAGTTGGTCTGCCCGAAGTTGCCTCGCAGGCCGGCCGAGGACGTGATGTTCACGATGCGCCCGTAGCCGGCCTCCTTCATGAGGGGGGCGGCGTGGCGGACGGTGTTGAACGTGCCCTTCTGGTGCACGGCGATGACGGCGTCGTAGTCGGCCTCGTCCATCTTGACCAGCGTGCGGTCCCGCACGATGCCCGCGTTGTTGACCACGATGTCGATGCGGCCGAAATTCTCGACCGCCGTGCCGATGATGCGCCCCGCGGCCTCGAAGTCGCTCACCGAGTCGTGGTTGGGTACGGCGTCGCCGCCGGCGGCCCCGATCTCCTGGCACACCTCGGCTGCCGGGTCGTCCCCCGTGCCTTCGCCACCCAGGGATACCCCGACGTCGTTGACCACCACCTTGGCCCCTTCGGAGGCCAGGCAGAGTGCGATGTCACGCCCGATCCCGCGTCCCGCACCGGTCACGACCGCCACCCGTCCGTCAAGGAGTCCCATGGGGAGACAGTATCCCGCCGTCCCGTTTCCTGACAGCCGTGTCAGGCGCGCGCCGGGGGTTGTACGATCTGCCCAGACGACCGGGCGCGCAACCTGCCCGGCGAGCGAGGAGGGACCGACCGATGGCCAAGTATGTGGAGAACGCAGCCGAGGAAGTGCTGGCCGCCGCCAAGGAGCTGCTGGAAAAGGGACTGGTCGAGGGGACCTCGGGCAACATCTCGGCCCGCCAGGAGGACGGGAACGTCGCGGTGACCCCGTCGTCACTCGACTACCGGATCATGGAATTGGACGACATCGTCATCGTGAACCCGGCCGGCGAGGTCGTTTCCGGGGAGCGCGGCCCCACCTCGGAGATCAAGCTCCACCTGGCCGTCTTGGCCGCCTACGAGGACCTCGCCGTGGTCATCCACTCGCACGCCGTGCACGCCACCATGTTCGCCGTGGCCCAGCAGCCCATTCCGACCTGCATCGACGAGTTCACCGTCTACCTGGGCGGAGAAGTGCGCTGCACCGAGTATGCCCCCAGCGGTTCGGACGAGCTCGGGGAGCAGACCGTGAAGGCGCTGGAGAACAGGGGTGCCGCACTGATCGCCAATCACGGCATGGTGGCTGTCGGCACTGATATGCACAAGGCCATGCACAACACCGCGTTGGTAGAGCGCAGTGCCAAAATCATCTGGGGTGCCCGGCAATTGGGCGCCATCCACCCGCTGCCCGAGAAGATCAACGAGAACTTCGCCAGCGTGTACCCCTTCATGCGGTAAGTCGGCGTCATGCCTGACGGAAGGATCCGGGCCCGGTTGGCCGAATTGGGCCTCACCCTGCACGGGCCCCATCCCCCTCACGATCCCCTGGACGCCGTGGTGGTCCACGGCGGGATCGCCCGCACGTCGGGGCAGCTGCCCCGCATTGACGGCGTCCTCACCTGTGTCGGGCGCCTGGGGGACACGGTCAGCGTGGAGGAGGGGCGCCAGGCTGCCGTCGTGTGCGCCCTCAATGCCCTGGCCGTCCTCGAGTCGGCGCTGGGATCCCTGGACCGCATCTCCCGGGTCCTCACCGTGACCGGGTTCGTGTCCTCGGCCCCGGACTTCTACCAGCAGCCCGCCGTGGTCGACGGCGCCAGCGAAGTCCTGTCCTACGTCTTCGGGGAGGCCGGGCGCCACACCCGCTCGGCCGTGGGCGTCGCCGCCCTGCCCCGCAACGGGGCCGTCGAGATTGAGGTGACGGTGGCGCTCAGCGGGTGAAGCCGGCCGCCATGACGGGCCGGGCGACGTCGGCCAGGTCCCAGTAGCCGCAGGTGCCCTGGGTGCGCAGCTCGGTCACCGCCTGCACCGCGGCGCCGTAGGCGGCAACGGCGATGACCCCGCCGACCGAAATCCGGCTCACCCCCAGCTGGGCCAGCTCGCCCACGGTCGGCGCACCGGGGACCACCAGCACGCTGACCGGCCGGTCGACCGCGCCGAGCAGCTGGCGCAGGTCCGCCGGGTCGACCACCGTCGGGGCGAAGAGCACGTCGGCACCGGCGTCCTGGTAAGCCTGCAGGCGGGTGATGGTGTCGCCCAGGTCGGGGCGCCCGCGCAGGTAGTTCTCGGCCCGGGCTGTCAGCACCACCGGCACTGGCCCGGCGTGCGCCGCCTCGGCGGCGGCCCGGACCCGATCGGCGGCGTGGTCAAGTTCGTAAATGGGTTGGTCGGCCAGTCCGCTGAAATCCTCCACCGAGCAGCCGGCTACTCCGCAGGCCACCGCCTCGGTGACGGTGGCGGCCACGCCGTCGGGATCGTGGGCGAAGCAGTTCTCCAGATCGGCCGAGAGGGGGACGTCGGTGGCGCCGGCCAGGTCGGCCACGTGTGCCAGCACCTCGGTCCGGGACAGGGCGCCGTCGTGGCGCCCCCTGGTGACGGCGAACCCGCCGCTGGTGGTGGCCAGGGCCTCGAACCCGAGGGTGGCGAAGAGCACGGCCGAGCCGACATCCCAGGCGTTGGGCATGAGGAGGGGAGTGCCCGGCTGGTGGAGCTGACGGAAGCGGGCGGCGCGCGCGGTCTGGGTGGACATGTCCGCAGGGTAGTTGCCTAGGCGGCGAACTCCCAGTACTGGAACTCGCACATCATGGGCAGGATGTACTTCACATAGAGGGAGTGGATCTTGACGACCTTCTGGTCGTCGACGTGCAGGTCGATGAGATCGAGCCGGTCGTCCGACTTGCGGAACGCCTCGGCCCGCTCCTGTATGCCCTGCAACTCCTGCAGTGAGCCCACCGCCAGACCGAAGTGGTCCATGCGGGGACACTGCATGGGCTCGTCCTCGGCGATGAGGAAGATGAACTGGTCCCAGTGGACGCAACTGAGGATCAGTCGGTGGCAGTCCTCGGTCATGGTCGGCATCTCGTCGAATCCGAGCACCTCGTGGAAGAACCGGCAGATGTCGTCGCGGCTCTCCTGGCCCAGGAGGTCGGCCGGGAGCGACATGGCCACGTGGTTGAAGCGGGGATTGCCCGTTGGATAGAAGGGATGGGTCATCAGCCGCGCACTCCGGGAGCCACCATGACCTTGCCGGCGATGCGTCCTTGGGCCAGGGCCTCCAGGGTTTCTCCCAAGGCGTCGAGGGGCACTTCGTCGGGGTGGATGAACAGGTCGTTGGGGAACGAGCCCGAGGCCAGCAATTCAAGGGCTCTTTCGAAGCCGTCCAGGTCGTAAATGAACGATCCGCACACGGTCAGCTCGTTGAGAATCATGCGGTTGGGGTCGAAGGTCGGATGCTCAATGCCCGCACCGACCATCACCAGGACGCCGCCGCGCCGCAATTGATGGAAGCCGGATTCAATGGCGCTCTTGTGTCCCGAGCACTCAAGCACCACGTGGACTGCGCGTGAGGACAGCTTCTCGGGCTCCCAGGCCGGGAAGGTCTCGAGCTCGGCCGGGTCGATGACCTCGGTGGCGCCGACGTCGGAGGCCAGCCGGCGGCGACCCTCGTTCGGTTCGACCACCGTGATGGTGGTGACCCCCATGGCCCGCAAGGCGGCGATGGTGAGAGCCCCGATCGGACCGGCGCCGATGACCATGGCGGTGTCGCCCGCGACCACGCCCGAGCGGGTGATGCCGTGCAGGGCGACGGCCAGCGGCTCGGCCAGTGCGGCGTGGCGGGCCGAAAGGCCCTCGGGCAACCGCAGCACTCCGGCCGCCCGCACCAGGATGAACTCGGCGAAGGCCCCGTCACCGTGCTCGGTGATGGCGTTCTGGCGACCTTCGCACTGCGAGGGCTTGCCCTCCCGGCAGCGCCGGCAGGCCCCGCACTTGGGTGATGCGCTCCCGACCACCCGCTCGCCGACCGTCCAGCCGGTGACCGCGCTGCCCACCACCGCCACGGTCCCCGTCCACTCGTGCCCGGCCACCGCACCGGGTTTGAAGCCCCACCCGTCGCGCAGCTGGTGGATGTCCGAGCCGCAGATACCGCACGAATGCACCCGGATGACAAGCTCATCGGGTCCGGGCCGGGGCACCGGGCGGTCCTCCACCGTGATGACCCCGGGTGACTGGTAGACCGCCGCCGCCATAGTGTCGGGGAGCGGATCGGGAGGGGCGTTGCCTGACACGGGTGTCACGTTAGGCGCCCGCCTCCAGCCAGGCGAGCCCGCCGGCCAGGTGGCGAAGGTAGTCCGGGGTCTCCCAGGCCCCGGGGAAGTGGCCCAGAGCCGTGTAGAAGGTGCGCCCGCGGGACTCGGTGTGGCACCAGGCCAGTGGGAAACCGCTGGCAGGGACCCGCCCTCCGGGGACCGACAGGTCGACCTGGTCGTCGGCCAGCCGGAGCAGCACGCGGGCGTCGGGGCGCAGGGCGCGGAAGAGGTAGATCTCGTCGCGCCAGGGCCAGCGCTCTCCCAGGTGCGCCGTGGCCGGGTGGCCGCGGTCAGCCACGTCAATGACGAACTCCTGGGTCCAGGGGTGCCCGTCGAAGCGGCCCCCGATGAGCGCGCCGTACTCGGGCCAGCCGTGGCAGGCGTCGGTGGCCGAGTGCACGCCGAGGACGCCCAGGGCACCGGACCGCCAGGACGCCAGCGCCGCTTCCTTCTGCGCGGCGCTGAACGGCGTCTCGCCGATGGTGAAGAGCGCCAGCACGCGGGCGGTCTCGATCTGGTGGGTAGCCAAGTTGCGCACGTCGTGGACCACGACGGGGGAGAGGCCCGCCAGTTCGGCCAGCTGCTCGAGGGCGGTGGTGGCCTGGGCCAGCACCCCGTGGACCCCGGCCGGGCCGTCGGCGTAGGGGGCCACCTGGGTGACGATCAGCATGTGTTCGGGCACCTGGGGCAGTGTACGGCTGGTGCCATGGCGTTGCCGGGTGGTCCAATGCAGGCAGACATTCCGAGGAGGAGGCCGGGCGTGGGTAACGACAGCCAGCAACAGATCGGGGCGACACTGCTTCAGTTGGGCTCGGCCACCCTGGGAGAGTCGGGGGGACTGGCCACCGATAGCCGGCTCAAGGGGGTGTGGCCGGGCGCCGCGCTGGCCGCTCCGGCCTATCCCGTCGGGTGCACGCCGGGGGACAACCTGGCCGTGCACGTGGCGGTGACCGCAGCACCCCGGGGCAGCGTCCTGGTGGTCGACGTGGGCCGGGTGGCCGGTCGGGGCTACTGGGGCGAGGTGCTCACCACGGCGGCCGAGGCGGCCGGCCTGGCCGGCCTGGTCATTGACGGGGGGGTGCGCGACGTGGCAGCGCTGGAAGCCCACGGCTTCCCGGTGTTCTCCTCGTGCATCGCGCTCCCCGGTGCCACCAAGGATCAGCGGGGGACGGTGGGGGTCCCGGTGCGGGTCGGGGGTGTCGTGGTCAACCTGGGTGACTGGGTGGTGGGCGACGCCGACGGGGTGACGATCGTCCCGGCCCGGTCGCTCGACGAGGTGGTGGCCGCCGGGCAGGCCCGCCAGGGCAAGGAGGCGGGGTACTTCGCCGCCCTGCGGGCGGGCTCGACGACCGTCGAGCTCCTCGGCCTGGAGGCCTCGCTCATCACGGGCGCCACCCCTACATGATCAGGATGCCCGGGTCGGCCGCCCCGACGGCACCCGGGCCGGCGGTGGCAGGATGCCGCCATGACAACCGAGCGTATTGAGGTCCAGCGGACGATCGGGGCCGACCCGACCACCATTTTTCGGCTCCTGAGCGACCCGCAGGGCCATGTGGCCATCGACAGCTCCGGCATGTTGATGGACGCCACGGGGGAGCCCGTGCGAGCCGTCGGCGACACCTTCGTCGTGCACATGGACCGCGAGGCCCTGAACGACTACCCGATGGGCCTGTACGACGTGACCGTGACCATCACCGCCCTGGAGCCCGACCGGGAGATCGCCTGGACGATTCTCGGGCAGATCCGGCCCCAGATCGGCCACGTGTACGGCTATACCCTCGAACCCACCGCAGTCGGCACCCTGGTCACCTCGTACTACGACTGGTCGGACATCGACCCCGTCTGGAAGGAGGCCGACATCTTCCCGGTCATATCAGAGGGGGCCCTGCGCGCCACCCTGGGCATCCTGGCCCGCACCGTCAACCGCGGGGACGAGGTGCGCTAAGGGCTCGGCCACGTCCCGACATGCCTCGACGAGTTCCAGGTCGAGGTTGGTGTCCTGCCCGGTTGCCGTGGCGAGACATCTCTAGTCGCCTGCCCTTCGGCAACGGCACATCAGGATGGTGAGCCGAAGTGACCCCAGTGCGTGGCGATAATGAGAAGTAAGCCAGCAAGGGCGAGTGCAACGCCTGCGACGATATTTCTCATTGTGGGCATTTTGAAAGCCGGGATTTGAGCGGCGAGAAGCCAGATACCGGCGAACAAGATCAACAGGAATCCGACCTCGGCGAGGATGACTCCCGTTCTCTGGCTCACGGACGGATAGTCGCTATTCCGATCGATCGGAACTGCGCCGGATGATCCTGCTCGGGGTTCTGGTCAGTGGACTTGGCAAACCGCCGCCAACCACGGTTCGGGCCCAGCGGGTCCGGGCCGCCGGTGCGGATAGGGAAAGCGTTGCCGGTCGGGTCAAGAGCAAGTGGCGGGGAGTGGCGGGCCTTGGGTATCGCTCATCAAGACCATCCACCTCCAGACCACCGAGCAGCTGAACCCGGGGGAGTTGCCCTCAGAACCGACCGCGATCAGACGAGCCCATTGAGCGAGCATTGGTGCGAGGCACCCGGTTAGACCGCGCCGAAGATGCGCCGGGCCACCCATGGCAGGGCGATCGCCATAGGGTTGAGGGCGATGGAAGATGCGCTCGGGGAGACGTGGTGCAGTGGTCGGGCTGATCACCTTTGCCTCCGGGGGACCCCCCGGTGCGGGCGTCGCGGGTACTCCGCAACAGGGTCCGGTGCTGGGGATCCCCGTGACCACGGCGGGTGAGGGCGGCGCCGGCACGCTGAATCCTCGCCTCATGAGGGACCTGCGGGACATTGTGGGTCCCGAGCACGTGCTGGTCGATCCGGACGTGACGGCGTCCTACGCGATCGATTGGACCCGAAGATTCCAGGGCACCACGGAGGCGGTCATCCGACCTGGCGATGGCGTCGAGGTGGCCGAGGTGGTGGGGCGGTGCCGGGACGCCGGGGTCGCCATCGTGCCCCAGGGCGGCAATACGGGACTGGTGGGTGGCGGGGTCCCGCTCGGGGGCGAGGTTGTCCTCAGCCTGTGTCGGCTTTCGTGGATCGACGATGTCGATGAGCTGGGGGGCCAACTCACCGCCGGAGCGGGGACTTCCATAGTCGACATCCAGGCTGCCGCGGTGGCGGCGGGGTGGGTCTACGGCATCGATCTGGGCAGCCGGGACAGCGCCACGATCGGGGGCACCATTGCCACCAACGCCGGCGGGCTACAGGTGCTCCGGTACGGACCGACCCGGGCGCAACTGACGGGTGCCGAAGCCGTTCTCGGAACCGGCGCCACCATCTCCCACCTGGGCGGGCTCATGAAGGACAACACGGGCTACGACCTTTCAGGCTTGCTCTGTGGCAGCGAGGGCACGCTGGGCGTGGTCACCGCGGCCCGCCTGCGGTTGGTGCCACCCGCTCCCGAGCGACTGGTGGCGCTGCTGGCCTTCTCTTCCACCGGGACTGCATTGGGGGCGGCGGCGCTCCTGCGACGGTCAATTCCGGAATTGCAGTCGCTTGAGCTCTTCTTACAGGCGGGCCTGGAATTGGTCTGCACCGTCACCGGGATGGCAAGGCCGTTCACCCAACCGCACGCGGCCTACCTATTGGTCGAGGTCGCCGGTCAGCGTGACCCGATGCCGATGGTGGCCGGTGTGCTCGACTCAATCCCCGCAGTGCAAGACGTGGCGGTGGCCACCGAACCGTCCCGCAGGGCCCACCTGTGGCGCTACCGCGAGGCCCACACCGAGGCGATCAACACCCTCGGCCGTCCGCACAAGCTCGACGTCACGTTGCCCGCACCCGATCTGGCCGCGTTCATCGAACAGGTTCCCGGTGTGGTCAGCGACGCCGACCCGCGCGCCACGACCTGGCTCTTTGGGCATGCGGCGGATGGCAACGTCCACGTGAACATCACTGGAGTGAGCCCGGACGAGTTCTCGGTGGACGAACGGGTGCTGGTTTTCGCGGCCGGGATGGGTGGCAGCATCAGTGCCGAGCACGGCATCGGGACGGCCAAGCGGCCCTGGCTCCGCCTCAACCGGAGCGATGCCGAACTAGCGGCCTTTCGTGCCATAAAGACCGCACTCGACCCGGCGGGGATCATGAACCCGAATGTCCTGCTCCCCGCCGTCTGACCGCGATGGCCCGCTACCATCCCGCAGCTATTCAGGTTGTGAGCACTCGGCGCAGCGACCCAACATGGCGAAGTGATGGGGGTCGATGGAGAAACCGAACTGAGCCCGGGCCGCCTTGGCCAGGCCGTTGAACAGCGCATCGGGGGCTTCGATCAACGTCCCGCATTCCTCACAGACGAAGTGTCCGTGGACGGATGAGGCCAGGTGGTAGGTGGCCGGCCCGTGCCCCATATGGGCGTGGACGATGACTCCGAGGCGCTCCAATTCTTCGAGATTGCGATAGATCGTGGAGAGGTGGATGTCCGGCGCCTGGGCATGCACCTCCGTCGCCAACTCTTCAGCCGTCCGATGGCCTTCGGAGTCGAAGAGTGCCCGGAGGAGAAAGCGCCGCGATGAGGTGATCCGGCCGCCATGGCTGCGGACGAGCTCCAGGGCGCCCTCAATCGTGCTGGCATTCCCCGGCGCATCATCAACGGAAGGGAAGTGCCTGCCCACTTCCCCATGGTACCGGCCTACCTGCTCCGTACTCCATTGTTGCGGGTTGCCCTCTATTGCAAATCCATCGCATCAAGCCTAACGTGCGGCCTTTCGAGCCGACGGGAGGGCTGGTCCGATGGAGAATGCGAGGTCCCGCTTGGCCGGCACCCGCATCAGCTTGTCCCCCGATGAGTGGTGGCGCATCGGTGCCATGGCACTCATCATCGTACTGCTGCACGGCGTCGGCTGGGGGTTGCTGACCCACGCCTCCGGGCAACGGTTCCACCTTTCGCAGCACCAGTTGTTCGGATTGGGGACCGGAATGCTGGCCTACACCCTCGGTGTGCGCCACGCCTTCGACGCTGACCACATTGCAGCCATCGACAACACCACCCGCAAGCTCGTCCTTGACGGCAAGCGACCTCTCGGGGTCGGTTTCTTCTTCTCTCTCGGGCACTCGAGCATTGTGTTCGTACTCGCAGTGACGTTGAACTTCGGGATCAGGGCGCTGGATGCGCAAGTAGGCCAGAGCTCGTCCGGCCTCCATACCGCCACGAATCTCATCGGCCCATCGGTGTCCGGAACGTTCCTGTACCTGATCGCTCTCCTCAACCTGATCGTGTTGTTCTCCATCGCCAAGGTGTACCGCGGGATGAAGTCCGGGCTCTTCGACGTCCAGGAGCTTGAGCGGCAGTTGGACAAGCGGGGTTTCATGAACCGTTACCTGGGCGGTTTGGCCAGGAGGATCGACACCCCGTGGAAGATGTACCCGATCGGGGTGCTCTTCGGCTTGGGATTCGACACGGCGACAGAAGTCACCCTGCTGGTCCTGGCGGGCACGGCGGCCGTGGGAGGCCTTCCCTTCTATGCCATCCTTTCGCTGCCTCTGCTCTTCGCGGCGGGGATGAGCCTCTTCGACACCCTCGACGGATGCTTCATGAACTTCGCGTATGACTGGGCCTTTGCCAATCCCGTCCGCAAGGTGTTCTACAACCTGACGATCACCGGGCTCTCAGTCTTCGTGGCCTTCTTCATCGGGACGATTGAGATTGTCGGACTGATCGCGCGGGAAGCCCACTTGAACTCGCCCATCTGGAGCTTCATCCGGAATTTCAACATCAACATGGCGGGTTTCGTCATCGTCGGCGTGTTCGTGGTCACCTGGGCAGCTGCTCTTCTCTACTGGCACTTCGGCCATGTGGAGGAGAGATGGGATGCCGACGTGGCCGATGACCTGGTGGAGGTTCCGGTCGCCGTCTGATCCCGCGTTGACCTCTGACTCCCGGTGTCGTTCAGGACGTCGTTTGGATGGCAGCCATGCCGACGATGGGCATATTCAGCCTCAATGCCCCGGTTGAGCCGAAGAACCCGGCATCACCGAATGCGAAGATGCCCCCGTCGCTCGCCACCATGTATTAACCCAGGCCGTCAGCGGTGCGGTCCATGCCGACGATCGGCCTGTTGAGTGCCCTCGCTCCAATGGAACCGAAGTACCCCACCCTTCCGAAGGTGAAGATCCCACCGTCGGAAGCAACCAACCAGTACCCGGCGCCGGCCGGATCCGCCGTCATCCCCACGATCGGGTTGTTCAGGTGCAGGCCGCCGGTGGAGCCGCTGAAGGAGGCGTCACCGAAGGCGAAGATGCCACCATCGGAGGCCACGAGACGGTAACCGTGGCCGTCGGTGGTCGCCGACATGCCCACGATCGCCCGGTCCAGTTTCAGCGCGCCAGTCGATCCGTAGAAGGCGGCGTCGCCGAAGGCGAAGATGCCGCCGTCGGACGCCACCAACCAGTACCCGCCCCCGTCAGGAGTCCGAGCCATCCCGACGATCGGCTTGTTGAGGGTCAGATTCCCGGTCGAGCCGTAGAAGATGGCGTCCCCGAAGGCGAAGATGCCACCGTCGGTTGCCACCAACCAGTAGCCGGCGTCATCCGGTGTGGCCGCCATGCCGACGATCGGTTTGTTGAGCTTGAGGCTGCCCGTGGAACCGTAGAAATGGGCACCGCCGAAGGTGAAGACCCCTCCGTCGCTGGCGACCTCCCAGTAACCGGGGGGACCAACGGGGTCAATGGTGACCGTGAGGGTGACCTGGCTCGAAAGGCCATTGGAGTCGGTCACCGCGAACGTTGCGCTGTGCATGCCCGGTATCGTCGGCGTGCCTTCGATGGCGCCAGTGGAAGCCAGATTGATTCCGGCAGGCAGGGTCCCTCCCGCCAGCGACCACGTGTAGGGCATCAGTCCGCCAAATGCGGTCAACGTCTGTGCGTAAGCCACCCCGACCAAGCCTGCGCCGAGGGCAGTGGTCGTGATGTTCGGCGGAGCGGGCAGGGTCACGATGAGCCCACCGAAGTTGAAGCCGTACCCCACCGCTTGGCACGTGGCGATGGTGGGGCACGACAGTCCGAGCAGGCCGTCGATCCCCGGAGGCACCTGCTGGCCCGTCCACGCGGCGCCGCCGTTGGTGGTCTGCAGAATGTTGTTGCCACCCACAATGAGGCAGACGGCCGTGCTCACGCAGGACACGTCCCCGAAGACAGTGCTGCCGACCGGGTCCGGCAGGTTGTTCCATGTCGCCCCGCCATCGCCCGTCCCGATGATGCCCGACCCGACCGCAATGCAGTCCTGGGTGCTCGGGCACGAGATGCCGTTCAGGGTGGTGACTCCCGCCGGCACGGCCTGGGGAGCCCAGCTGGCCCCGCCATTCGTGGTGGTCAGGATGGCTGCACTCGAGGTCTGTGAGGAAGAACCGGCCGCCGTGCAGTCCGACGCAGTGAAGCACGAGATGGCGCTGAAGCCGGCTACCACCGAGGGGAACGCCTCGGTCGTCCAATGCGCCCCCGCGTCGATCGTGTGGATGATGCTCGGCCCGCTGCCGTTGTTGGCACTGACGGCCTGACAGCTGGACGGTCCCGTACAGGCGATCCCCTCCAGTGCGCCCACTCCGGCCGGCACGGTCTCATTGGTCCATGAGGCCCCAGCATCGGTGGTGCCGATGATGACCGGGCTGGCGAAGACCCCGTATCCCACCGCCGTGCAGATTGAGGTGGAGGCGCAGGAGATCCCGGTTATCCCCACGACATTGGAGGGGATGCTCTGGGCTGTCCATGTGAACCTTCCGTTCGTGGTGGCCAGCACCGAGTCGAGACCGACGGCGAAACATTCGATGGTGCTCGGGCACGTGACGTCCTCCAGCTTGCTGATACCGCTGGGGATGCCCTGGTTCGACCATGCAGTGCCCTGATCCGCCGTGCCCATGACAGTCGAGCCCGCACCGGTGTTCCCGGTGCCTCCAACGGCGATGCAGCCGGTGGCGTTGCCACACGAGACCCCGGTGACGTCGACCGCGTTCGGCGGCGGCGACTGGAGCGCCCAGGATGATCCGGTTGTCGTGGTGCCGATGACGTAAGGGGTCGAGTCGAAGTTGGTGCCCGTGGCAATGCAGTCGTTGCTGGTGGGGCATGAGATCGCGTTCAATTGCACCCCACTGGGAAGAGTCGTCGGATTCGTCCACACACCACCACCGTTCGTGGTGTCGAGCGTCGCGGCGCCTCCGCCGTTGGCAGTGCCGACGGCAACGCAATTCGTGGCAACCGGGCAGGATATGGCAGTTAGTGACGTCAAGGACGGCTGGTCCAGCGTCGCCCAGCTAGTTCCGTTGGTCGTCCCGATAATGGCAGGGTTGGAGTTGACGCTACCAACGGCCATGCAATTCGTGTCTGTGGGACAGGACACGCCCGTGAGGTCCCCGGTCCCGGCGGGGACAGTTTGGGGTGACCAAGTGGTGCCGTTTGATGTCCCGATGATGCTGGAGCCCCCGACTGCCGCACACGCAAAAATGCCGGGACAAGAAATTGCGTTCGCCACGAACCCGGAATCGGAGATGCTCCAGCTCGCCCCGCCGTTTGACGTGGTGATGATCCCCTCTCCACCCCCTGCGTAGCAGACACTCGCGGAAGGGCACGAGACGGTGGAGAGGGCGTGGATCCCGGCGGGAGGCGTCTCGGTCGACCAGCTCGCCCCACCATTGTTGGTCCCGATGATGCTGCTGACGTTGCCGCCGTCGTCACCGACGGCAACGCAGGTGGCGTTGCTCGGCGACGCGCTGGGGGCGCAGGAGACGGCCCGGAGGTTGACCAGCGGCACATAGGTCGCCGTGGTCTGCCAGCCCACGGAGACGGCACCGGCCCTCGGGGCCGAGGGGACCACGGTGAAGATCCCCACCGTGACCAGGGTCACGCCCGTCGCCAGGGCGGGACCCGCGATTCGTCGAACTGCGCGCACGAATACCTCGTTCTTCACGCCCGAGGAGTGTCAGTTGAAGGACGAGGCGGTCGTATAGCTCCTCGGTCGCCCCATGACCGGCCGATGTTTGAACGGTCGGCGTTCATTCGGCCGGTACCGCATTGGGGGGGATCCTTCCCGCCAGCACGTCGCACACTCCCTGGCAGGCCAGCCGGGCCATGCGGGTCCGCGTCTCGACCGTAGCGCTGCCGATGTGGGGGAGGAGCGTGACCCGGGGGGCGTGGAGCAGCCGCGGGTTGATGGACGGCTCACCCTCGAACACATCGAGGCCGGCGCCGTGGATCGTGCCGGCCTGCAGCGCGTCCACGAGCGCATCCTCGTCGAGCACCGGGCCCCGGGCGGTGTTGACCAGGACCGCGGTCGGCTTCATGAGGGCGAGCTCCGCCCTGCCGATGAGATGGTGGGTGGTCTCGGTCAGCGGTACATGAAGGCTGACCACGTCGGAGTGCCGGAGCAGTTCGTCCAGGGTGGGCACGAAGCCGAGAAGTCCGGTGTCGTGCCGGGCGGTATGGAGGACCTCCATACCGAAGCCCGACGCCCGCTGGGCCACCGCCTGGGCGATGCGCCCGTAGCCGACCAGGCCGAGGGTAGCGCCGTGCACATCGCGGGCGAGATGGTCGGTGAATCCCCATCCCGCCCACCGCCCGTGGCGGACGTCATCCTCGGCTGGGGTCGAGGACCGCGTGGCGGCAAGGATGAGGAGGAAGGCGAGGTCGGCCGTCGTCTCAGTGAGGACGCCCGGCGTATTGCACACCGTGATGCCCAGCGAATGGGCGGTAGCCATATCTATGTTGTCGTAACCCACGGCGGCGGTGCCCACGACCCGCAGTCGCCCCGCCGCGCCTGCGTTGAGGACCTCGGCGTCGATCCGGTCGGTGAGGAGGCAGACCATGCCGTCGCACTGGCCGGCCTTGGCCTCAAGTTGGTCCTGCGTGAGCGCGACGTCGACCTCCGCCGCCACGATCTCGTGGCCCGCTTCTCTCAGTGGATCGGTACCGCCCTCGGTCAGGTGGCGGGTGACCAGGACGCGCCCCACCTCCCTAGTGGGTGGTGTAGTTGATTTCGCCGGCGCCCTTGACGCCGATGGCAAAGCAGAAGCAGTGGATGGGGGCGTGGTCGCCGACGGGGCGCAGGGAGTGCACCTTGTCCGGCGGGATGTAGACCAGGTCGCCCTGGGCGATGGCGCGGTCCTCGCCGTCGATGGTCATGATGCCCCGGCCATGCATGACGTAATAGAACTCGTGGGTGGGGTGGGAGTGGGGATCCACCAGGCCGCCGCCGGGCACCTCGAACTCGTTGACCAGCTCAAGGTAGCCCCCGTCGGTGATGTCCTTGAACTCGCGGGATTCGATCATCCACCAGACCGGGACGGTGCCGTTGTGCTCGACGACCGGCGCCTTTTCCTCAATGCTGCGCACGTCCATTTTGACGACCTCCCTGGCTCCCTAGACTTACCGTGGTGTCAGGTTAGGTCCCGGTGGACCATGGGCGCATAGTGGGTCGACGAATAAGAGGGGTGGCGGTGTCGGGAGAGCGGCGAGCGGTGGGACCGGAGCCACTCAGCGACGCGGCCTGGGCGCCCTTCGGCTGGCTCCCCGTGCCCGACACCGACCCTCGAGATGGTGTGCATCGCATGGAGTTCGCCTGGGGGGACGTCCACGTGAACATCATCGGGCACGCCCGAGCCGAGGTGCCCGGTACGAGTCAGGGCCTGCGCTGCGAGATGCTCTACCGCCATGACACCCACACCCAGTCGATCATGTCGCTCAATGTGCCGGCGGTGATCGCGGTGGCCCCGGCCGGGGTCGAATTCACGGATCCGGGCGACGTCGCATCCATTCATGTCTTCCGCCTGGAGCCCCTTGAACCTCTAGTGCTGCACCGGGGCACGTGGCACTGGGGCCCCTTTCCGGTCGACGCCCCCGAGGTCCGTCTGTTCAATGTCCAGGGGTTGCGCTACGCCGAGGACAATGCCTGCGTCGACCTGGCCGCCAAGGGTATGGCGATCGACGTGGTGCTCCCATGAGGGTACTGGTCTGGAGGGTGGAGGCGGCCGGCCATGGAGATTGACGAGACGGAGTTCATGTCGGGCTCGGTGGCCCAACTGGTGGACGCCATCACCTCCGCCGAGGTGGATCCGGGCCCCGACGGGCACCGTGTCTTTGTCTCCACCAGCCCGTCCTGGTGGGGTGGTGACCGCACGTTCGGCGGGATGGTCGTGGCCCAGGCACTGCACGCCGCCTCCCGCACGGTAGCGGACCACTTCGAGGTGCACTCCCTGCACGGATACTTCCTGCGCCCGAGCAGCCCCGGGGTGCCCTCCAGCCACAGCGTGGAGCGGGTGCGTGACGGGCGGTCTTTCAGCACCCGGGAGGTGACGACCTCGGTAGAGGGGAAAACCGTCTTCCGGATGATCTGCTCGTTCCATATTCCCGAGGTCGGCGACAGTTACCAACTGCCGATGGGGCCGGGCATCGCACGACCCGAGGAGATTGACGGCTTCGAAGCCCCGTTCCCCTTCGACATCCGTGAGGTGGGGGCCACCGATCGGCGGGAGGACGGTACCTATCTCTCGACGCGACGCTGCTGGTTCCGCACCAAGCAATCAATGCCGGACGATCCGGCACTGCGCGCGTGCGTCCTGGCCTATTTCTCGGACATGACGGGGGCCGCGTTCCGGCCGCACAGCCTGGGGACCTGGGGTCGCCACACCGATGCCAGCCTCGATCACGCCGTCTGGTTCCACCGCCCCTGGAAGCCGGGCGCCTGGAGCATCTTCGACCTCCAGGCGTTGGTCAACGCCGGTGGTCGGTCCACCGTGAGGGCAACCATGCACGGTGAGGACGGGACGCTGCATTTGAGCATGGCCCAGGAACTCCTCATCCGGGAGCTGGAAGTGCCGATCGCCTTCGATGCGCCCCCGTGGGCCGACCGGGATGGGCGGCGGGCAGTCGATGGCGGTGCGGGTCAAGATGACTCGGATTCCGGGAAGCGATCGGAGGGCGAGGACGATGGGTCTGCTTGACGGACGGAAAGCCGTCGTGACCGGCGGTGGCTCGGGCATCGGCCGCGCCACCTGCCGCAGGATGGCAGAGGAGGGTGCCCGGGTGGCCGTGCTCGACATTGACGGCGATTCGGCCGCCGTGGTGGCCGAGGAGGTCGGCGGCCACGGATTTGCCGCCGACGTGGGTGACCCCGACGGGCTCCGTCAGGTGATCGATGCCGCCGCGGCGGCGCTGGGCGGCCTCTCCATCCTCTACAACAACGCCGGGACCAGCACGTTCAACCGCCTGCACGAGATGGAGCCGGCCGAATGGGACCGCGTGCTCCGGGTCAATCTGACGGGCGTCTGGGCCGGCTTCCGGGCTGCGGTGCCCCACATGCGGGCGGCCGGTGGGTCGATCGTGAGCACGGCGTCCATCAGCGGGACCCGGCCGGCGGCCGGGGAGGGGCCGTACGCGGCGAGCAAGGCGGCGGTGGCCGCCCTCACGGCGTCGGCCGCCCTTGAGTTGGCCCCGTCCATCAGGGTGAACGCGGTCTCGCCGGGCATGATCCGCACGGCCATGACGGCCCCGATGTTCGAGTTCATGCCCAACCAGGTGGAGCGGTTCGAGACCGGGACGCCCGTGGGCCGGATTGGGGAACCGGAGGACATCGCCGATGTGGTGGTGTTCCTGTGCTCGGACCTGGCTCGCTTCGTCACCGGCCAGAACATCGTGGTGGACGGCGGCCTGACCCTGCACGGTTCGGGCGTCGACGGGATATTCGATCTGGTCTTCAAGCCAACTGGGTAGTCGTCGTGCCATTGGGCAGGGAGCTGGTTCTTCTGCCAGGATTCCCGCCGACAGGCCGTCGTGGCCGGCCGACCCGGGACGCGGTCGGGGGGACGTGCGATCGCCGCACGGACCGGTGTGGGAAACAGGAGTGCATCAATGGGCATCGCATGGGGCTACGAAGGCAAGCGGGTGGTCGTGAGCGGCGGCGGGGGAGCCGGGATGGGCGCCGCCGTGGTGGACGACCTGGTGGAGCTCGGTGCCGAGGTGCACGTCCTCGACCTGAAGGAGCCCAACGCCAAGGTGGCCGGTTTCTACGAGACCGACCTGCGCCGGCCCGATGCCATTGACGCCACCGTCGAGAAGATCGGCGGGCATGTGGACGCCCTGTTCAACTGTGCCGGCCTGCCCGGGCCGCCGTTCAGCGGGCTGGACACCATGCTGGTCAACTTCGTGGCCGCCCGTCACCTGACCCAGCGCATCGCACCGATGATGCACGGCAAGGGCGCCGTGGCCACCATCTCCTCGGCCGGTGGCATCGGCTGGGACCAGATGCTCGAGGTCATCGCCGAGCTGGTGGCGACCGACGGCTACGACGCCGCCCGCGCGTGGCTCGAAGCCAGGCCCGAGCTGGTCGGAGAGGGCTACCTGTTCTCCAAGCAGGTCATCATTGTGTGGACGATGCATGCCGCGCTCGACCTGGCGCCGCAGGGCATCCGGGTCAACTGCACGTCGCCCGGGCCGACGGACACGCCGATGATGCCGGACTTCGAGAATTACATGGGCAAGGACTTCATGGACGCCTTCCCCAAGCCGCTGGGCCGCAACTCCACGCCCGAGGAGCAGGCACACATCCTCGTCTTCCTCAACAGCGACATGGCCAGCTACATCACCGGCTCCAACGTCTACACCGACGGCGGGTTCTGGGCCGGCCTCACCACGAACCGGCTGGCCTTCTAGGCGCTGGGATCGAAGAGCGCCCGGTAGACCATGGTGGTCAACGTCTGCAGCGCCCCTTCGTCAATCGGGGGGCCGACGAATTCGCGCAGGTAGTGGAACCGGTCGAGCATGGCCAGTGTGGCCATGCCGGCAGCATCGGGATCGATGATGTGCCCCGAAGTGTCCGGGCCGAGCTGTTGCGCCAGCGCGCCCGACATGACGGTGAAGGTCTGGCGGATGACATCGACGAGGTCGGGATCGATGCTGGCAAGGTCGGTCCAGGCTCGGAACAGGGGGGCGTACCGGGTCCAGAGTTCCGAGTAAGCCCTGACCCAGCGGTGCACGTCCTCCCACTGGGGGGTAGCACCCTGTTCCGGGGACATGTCGAGTGCGTCGTAGAGCTCCTGCGCCTCGGCAGCCGCCTCGGTCACCAATGCCCGCAGGAGATCCTCCTTGTTGGAGAAATAGAGGTAGAAGGTGCCGTGCGAGGTCTTGGCGATCTCCACCACGTCGTTGACCCGGGTGGCGTGGTAGCCCCGCTTGTCGAAGGCGATCATGGCCGCATTGAGCAGCTTGCGCATGGTGCGCTTGCCCTGGCTGCGCAACACCCGCCTGCTCGCCGGTGCGCCTAACGCATCCGGCTCCCCGAAGGGAAGTCCCCGGGCAGGACCCGACGGGTCCTGGGCTGCGCGTTGCTGTCTCGTCACGCCGTTGGTGGCGGTTGCCAGGTCACGCTGGACTGGCTCCGCTCCCATGCCGGGGGAATCGTAGTGCCGCCCCGGGTAGCCCCCTGGCTAGCCTGACACCGTGTGCAGGTGCGCGGGGAGTCCGAATTGAGGCGTGACCGGGGCCTTGGCGCCTCCCAGCCGCTCGCCCTGCTGGAGCCATGATGGAACGGGGAGTCTCCCGGCGTGCCCCGGACTTCACGTCCCTGGCCGACGCCGTGGCCCAGAACGTGCGCCCGGGCGACTCGGTGCATGTGATGCTGGGCCACAGCCGCTGGACGGCGGGAGCCCGCGAGTGGGCCCGCCAATTCTGGGGCCAGGACCCGGGGTTCACCCTGATCATGACCAGCCTGGGCGCATTGGGCGCCCTCTTCTTCCGCGGCGGTTTGGTCAAGAAGGTGGTTACCACCTATTCGGGCAACAGCTTCCCGACCTACACGCCGAACCCGATCTTCCGCCAAGCCTATGAATCGGGTGCGGTGGAGGTCGAGCACTGGTCGATCCTGACCTTGGCCCAGCGCCTGGAAGCGGCGGCCCGGGGCCTACCGGCCATGGTGACGGGTTCCCTGGTCGGCTCCTCCATGGCCGACAATGACGCGTTCCGCGTGGTGGACTCACCGTTCGGGCCGCTGGGCCTGCTGGCACCCCTGGTGCCCGACGTGGCCCTCGTGCACGCGGCCCTGGCCGACCGGGCGGGCAACCTCGTCTTCTCCGAACCCCTGCTCGAGGGCGTCTGGGGAGCGCTGGCCGCTCGCCGCGGGGTGGTGGCGACGGTGGAGAAGGTGGTCGATGACCTGATGGGCCTGGGGCACCGGGTCCGGGTGCCGGGTCATCGAGTCCTGGCCGTGGTCGAGGCGCCGTTCGGGGCCCATCCGGGTGGGTGCTACGCACCGGGCCTGCCCGTGCGCAGCTACGGCGAGGACATCGCCTTCTGGAACCTGGTGGCTGACGCGGCGGCCAAGGGCGAGTTCGACGCCTTCGCGGAGAAGTGGGTCCTCGGGCCCGCAAGCCACGACGAGTACCTGGTCCAGGTCGGTGCCGATCGCCTGCGCTGGCTGGAGGGGCGGTCCGACCCGGCATCGTGGCGGGCCGACGCCGACGCCAACCCGGTGGTCGAGAATCCGACCGTCACGCCGTGGGAACAGGCGGCCGTGTTGGGGGCCCGCGAGGTCGAGCTGGTGGTGGCCGACGTGGGTGCCGATGCCGTGCTGGCCGGGGCCGGGGTGGCCAACCTGGCCGCCTGGGTCGCCGTGGCCCGGGCCCGGGCCGGTGGCAGCCCCGTCACGCTGACGGCCGAGCTGGGGTTGTGGGGCTACGAGCCCACACCGGCCGATCCCTACATCTTCAACCACCGCGTCTTCCCGGGCACGCCCTACCTCTCCGATGCATCGAGCGTCCTGGGCATGGTGATCGGCGGGCCCGGCACCCGGTCGGTGGGGTGCCTGGGGGCAGCCGAGGTAGACCGTCACGGCTCCCTCAACTCCACGATGCTGGCCGGTGGGCGGTTCCTGGTGGGCTCCGGCGGGGCCAACGATGTGGCGAGCCGAGCCACCGCGTGCGTCGTGGTGACGCTGGCGCGACCCGAGAGGCTGCCCGGCACCGTGGCCTACGTGACCTCCCCGGGTGAGCGGGTCGTCAGCGTGGTGACCGACAAGGGCATCCTGCGGCGTCAGGACGGGACGTTCCGGGTGAGTGCGGTGCCGGCGGGTGAAGGCACGGTGAAGGAGCGGGCGGGGGACTTCGTGGCGTCATGCGGGTATGAACCCGAGGTAGCCCGTAGGGTCGAGGAGTTGGCACCGGTGGACCCGGGCGAGGTGCGTGCCCTGCGCGAATTCGACCGTCAACGACTGTTCCTGAACTGAGAGGAGATGGGCAGAGCAGCACGGAGGGTGCGCGGTCGGGCAGAGGGTGTGCCGATACAGTGAACTGCATCCCGGGGGGGGATGCGAACGGCCAAATGATCGGGGATGGCATGCGAATGAGGCAGGGATTGAAGTTGCTGAGCGGCGCAGCCATGGCCGGGACGGTCATCCTGGCTGGTGTCATCACGTCGAGCGGGTTCTCCGGTGCGGCGGGTGCCGCAACCTCCGGTGCACCGGGGGTGACGCCGAATTCCATCACGGTCGGCTCCATCTCGACCCAGACGGGAACCCTGGCCTCCGGTTTCTCGTCCCTCATTCAGGGGGAGAAGGCGTACTTCAACTACATCAATTCCCAGGGCGGCGTGAACGGGCGCAAAATCGACTACAAGTACCAGCTGGATGACGGCGGCAACCCGAGCACGTTCAACCAGCTGGCCAACACCCTCATCAACCAGGACAATGTCTTCGCCGTGACCGGCCTGGGCACCGCCTTCTTCTCACCCAACCTTTTCGTGGAGGCGAAGATCCCGTCCTACGGCTACGACGTCACCGGCAACTGGGAGGGTCCCAACAACTTGTTCGGCGCCGGTGGATCGGTGCAGTACTACCCGGCCGAGGGGCCGGAGGTGGCCTACGTGGCCAAGAAGGTGCACGCCAAGTCCATCGCCATCCTGGCCTACAACTTCGTGTCCTCGGCAGCTGGCTGCCAGGGGGCGGCCACCGGCTTGACCGCGGCCGGATATCACGTCAGTTACACCGACTACAAAATCAACTACCCCGGCACCACGGTGGCCACTGACGTGCAGCGCATGAAGCAGGCCGGGGCGGACATGGTCCTGAGTTGCATGGATGTGCAGGGCAATATCTCCATGGCGCGGGCGATTCAGCAGTACGGCCTGAAGATCACCCAACTCTGGCTGAACGGCAATGACCAGCAGACGCTGGTGCAGAACAAGAGCCTCATGCAGGGCGTCTACTTCGACATACAGCACGTGCCCTTCTCGGCCTCCACCAGCCTGTATCCCGGGCTCAAGCTGTACCTGACCGGAATGAAGAAGTATGCGCCGCAGTACGTCTACGACGAGGTGGCCATTCAGGGCTGGGAGTCCGGATCGCTCTTCGTGGCCGGCGTCAAGGCGGCGGGGAAGAACCTCACCCAGGCCAATGTGATCGCCCAGACCAACAAGATCTCGGCCTTCACGGCCGGCGGGCTGATCGCGCCGGTCAACTGGGTCAAGGGTGGGCACAGCGGGAACGCGCCGCCCTACTGCGCGGCCTATATTCAGGTGCAGGGCACGAAATTCGTGCCGGTGCTGAACACGGGCAAGAACGTGTTCAACTGCTTCGAGTCGACCAACGCGAAGAAGGGTCCGGTGTTCCCCGTGCCGGTCGGCACACCGTCGCCCGGCTGAGGCCGAGCGACCAGGCCCCCGGCACATCTTCGCTTCTATGGCGCAATTCTTCGGATTCGCCTTCCCGGGTATCCCCTACGGGTGCTCGTATGCCATCGTCGCCGTCAGCCTGGTCCTGACCTATCAGGCCACGGGGGTCTTCAACTTCGCCTTCGGTGCCCAGGCGTTCGCCTCGGCCTTTGTCTTCACTGTCTTGACCCAGAACCACGGGTGGCCGGGTTTCCCGGCTTTCCTGGTGTCCGTGGTGGTGATGGGCCCAGCAGTGGGCTTCGTCTTCGACCGCCTCCTGTTCCGGCGCATCCCCAATTCCAACAACACGGCCAAGCTGGTCTGCAGTCTCAGCCTCCTGGTGGGGATACCTGAACTCCTGCCGGTGATCTTCGGCCAGCAGAAGCTCGATGCCACGGCGACGATCTTCCCTTTCTTCAATCCGAACGTCGTCTACTTCACATTGATGGGGACTCCGGTCAACGGGATCTATCTGTCGACCATTTCGGTCACGGTGGTGGTACTGGTGGCGCTCACCGCGCTGCTCCGCTATACCCCTCTGGGCCTGCAAATGCGTGGAGCCGTCGAGAGCCGGCGTCTGGTGCAGCTCGACGGGGTCAATGCCAACGGCGTGGTGGCGCTGGCTTGGGTCGTATCGAGCTTCATGGCCGGCCTGGCCGGCGTGTTGTTGGCCCCCGTCTTCGGGGCATTCACGGCGGACAATTTCGCGGCCTTGACCGTGACGGCCATAGCCGCGGCGGCCTGCGCCCTGCTGCGGTCCATGCCGATCGCTGCGGGTGTGTCCGTGCTCATCGGTGTGGCCACGACTGTTTTGCAGGGTTACCTCCCTCCCAACAGCATCCTCAACGCCGCCGTGGTTCCAGCACTTCCTTTTGTCGTCATCGTCGGCGCCCTGCTGTTCCTTCCCGGCATGCGGAATCTGGAGTCGAGCCGTGACCCGCTGGCCACCATCGATCCGCCTCCACCCCCAACCGCAGCCCGCGCCCGTGCCCCGATTGTGGATCGGATCATCCGCACCTTGTGGTGGGTTCTCCTGGCTGGTTTCTGCATCTCCATGCTCACCTGGATCCCGGTCACCTGGGAAGGGGTGTTCAACTACGGACTGGCGCTTTCCACCGTCTTGCTCTCGGTGACGCTCATCACGGGCATGGCCGGGCAGCTGTCGTTGTGCCAGGGCACGTTCGCGGGCGTCAGTGCCTTTACGGCGGCCCAGGTGGCGAACCATTTGGGGTTGAACATGCTGGTGGGCGGGTTGGTGGGGGCGGCCCTGGCCGCGGCGGTGGCGATCCTCCTGGCCCTGCTTTCGTTGCGATTGCGGGGTCTCGGCCTGGCCCTCATGACCCTGGCTGCCGCACTGTTGTTCGACAGCACTTTCTTCAGTTCAGTCTCCATCACGGCGGGGGTGGAGGGCATCAGCCTGCAGGCTCGGTGGCTGGGCACCGACGCCTTCTTCAAATTCGACGGCCATGCCCTGTTTGTGCTCTGCATCAGCGTGCTGACAGTTTGCGTCTTGATCGTGCTCCTGGTGCGCAAGGGCACGGTAGGGCGGAATTTGGCTGCCATGCGGGGCAGCGAGACGGCGGCCGCCGGGCTCGGGATCAATTTGACCCGGCAGCGGATCATGGTCTTCGCTCTGTCTGGAGCCATCGCCGGACTCGGTGGGGTCCTCGTCACGGTGCAGCAGCAACTCGCCTCTCCGAGTGACTGGAACTACCAGTACTCCCTCGTCTTCGTGGTGCTGGTCGTCACCACGAGCGTGTCCACTGTCGAAGGTGCGATCCAAGCGGGCATCGGCTTCGCCGTCACCCTTCAGATCCTCACGTACCTGCCGGCCAGATTCGGCGGTCCCAGTCTGACAATCGTCCTGTTCGCCTTCGGTGCATTGACCTACGCATCGCATCCCGAAGGCGTGTTGGAGTACCAGAAGCGTCGCTCGACGCTTTGGTTCGAACGGCGACTCTTCCGTCATGACGAAGAGGGGCTCACCTCGGCCGTCTCGACTACCGGTGTCCATGGGTAACCCGCCGATGTTGCTGTCGTTGGAGAAGGTATCCAAGTCCTACGGTGGAATCGTCGCGGCGCAAGACGTCAGTTTCACCGTCCATGCCGGTGAGAGCGTCGGGTTGGTGGGTCCGAACGGAGCCGGTAAGACGACACTCTTCAATTGCGTGTGCGGGCAGTTGCGCCAAGATTCCGGCGCCATCAGATTCGATGGGCGTTCACTGGAAGGGCTGCCGACGTACAAGCGCGCCCGGCTCGGCATCGGGCGGACCTACCAGAAGGTCGAGGTGTTCACCGACATGACGGTGCGCGATCACCTCTTGGTCGCGGAACGGTCCCGGCGGGGCGAGGGGAGGCTGTGGAGGGACCTCCTCAACATGAGCGCACCCACATCATCGGAGTTGCAGCACGTTCAGGCCACCCTTGAGCTCGTGGGCATCACCCATCTGGCCGAGTCGTCGGTCAACTCCCTCGGGTTGGGTCTGTGCCGCCTGGTTGAATTGGCCCGGGCCCTGGCCGCTGAGCCGAAGATCCTGCTGGCCGACGAGCCCTCGTCCGGGCTCGATCTCCATGAGACAGCCGAGGTGGCGGCGGTGCTGCGTACCGTGCAGCGCGAGAAGGGGACGGCCGTGCTCCTGGTCGAGCACGACCTGACCATGGTGGGCGAAGTGGTCGACCGCACGGTGGTGATGGATCTGGGAAGGGTGGTGGCCGAAGGCCCCTTTGCCGAGGTGATGGCCGATCCGACCGTGCGGCGGGCTTACCTGGGCCAGGTCGGGACCCCGTGACTTCATCCGCCGGGCCACCGGTTGAGCGGGACGATGTGCTCGCCCTGGAAAATGTCTGCGCGGCCTACGGTCCCTACCGCGCCCTGTTCGACGTCTCCTTCCGTGTGCCGGCTGGCGGCATCGTCGCCCTGGTCGGTTCCAACGGCGCCGGCAAGTCGACGGTGGCGCGCACTGTGACCGGCCTGGTCACCGCCACCTCGGGCCGCATCCTCCTGTCCGGCCACGATGTCACGAGAATGCCGGCCTTTCGGATCGCCCGCCTGGGCATGGCCCATGTGGTGGAGGGGCGGGGGGTGTTCTCCAGTCTCACGGTCGAGGAGAATCTGACCTTGGCCTTCCGCCAGCGAGCCGGGCGCGCGCTTCTGGCCGCCAACCTCGAACGCGCCTACACGGCATTTCCCATTCTCGGGGAACGACGGCGCCAGCCGGCGGGCAACCTTTCGGGTGGCCAGCAGCGCCTGCTCTCCCTGGCCAAAGTGCTGGTGGTGCCGCCCCATGTGCTGGTAGCCGATGAGCTCTCGTTGGGCTTGTCCCCTGTGGTCATCGACACGGTCTACGAAGGGCTGATGGAGATCAACCGCAACGGCACCGCCCTGGTCGTGGTGGAACAACAGGTGTCACGGGTCCTGAAGCTGGCCGGCTGGGCGGTGGTCCTCGACCGTGGTGCCGTAGCGTATGAGGGTGATCCGGCTGGTGCCGGGGAAGCCGTCGAAGCCCTCATGGTCCGGCGCGAGGAAGCCGCTTCGTCACTCCTTCGCGCCGAGTAGACCGGCAGGCAACGGAATGGAGGAGAGAGCATGAGAGAGCCGGTGATCATCGACGTGGTGCGGACGACGTTCGGCAAGCGGGGTGGTGCCCTGGCCCACTGGCACCCGGCCGACCTGCTCGGCTTCGCGCTCACCTCACTGATGGAACGGACCGGCGTCGATCCCGAGCGGGTGGACGACGTGATCGCCGGCTGCGTGAGCCAGGTGGGGGAACAGAGCACCAATGTCGGACGCAACGGATGGGTCTCGGCCGGACTGCCCCAGAGCGTCCCGGCCACCACAGTCGACCGCCAGTGCGGCTCCTCGCAGCAGGCGGTTCACTTCGGGGCGGCCGGGGTGGCGGCGGGCCACTACGACCTGGTGGTGGCCTGCGGCGTCGAGGTCATGAGCCGCGTCCCCCTGGCCTCCAACGCCCGGGGCGGGACCGGGCCGTTCCCACCTTCGTTCGTCGCCGCGGTCGATGGGCGCATCTGGACCCAGTTCCGTGTGAGCCAGGTGCTGGCTGACCGCTACGGGATCACGCGGGAGCAGATGGACGCCTACGCCCTGGAGTCACACCGGCGGGCGGCCGAGAGTTGGGACAACGGGCACTTCTCCCGCGAGGCGGTCCCGGTGCCGATTAAGGCCGAGGACGGCACCTTTACCGGAGAGTCGCTCCAGACCGACGAAGGCATCCGGCGCACCACCACCATGGAGGCGTTGGCCGCCCTCCCGCCGGCCCAGCACTGGGAGCCCGACACCGCACCGGCGATCACGGCGGGCAACGCGTCACAGACGACGGACGGTGCGGCCGCCATGCTCATTGCCGACCGCTCGGTGGCAGAAGCAATGGGACTCCCGATCAGGGCCCGCTTCGCCCATTTCGCGTTGGCGGCGGAGGATGCGGCGATCGTCCTGTCGGCGCCGGTGCCGGTGACCCACAAGCTGCTCGAGCGCTCGGGCATGTCGGTCGACCAGTTCGATGCCGTGGAGTGCAACGAAGCCTTCGCGGCTATCGCCCTGATGTGGCGCCAGGTCTTCGACTACGACCCCGAGCGATTCAATCCCCGCGGCGGCGCGATAGCCATTGGCCATCCGCTGGGTGCCAGCGGGGTGCGGCTCATGGGCACCCTGCTCAACCAACTGGAGGCCACCGGGGGGCGCTACGGCTTCCAGACCATGTGCGAGGGCGGGGGCCAGGCCCATGGCACCGTTATTGAGCGCTTGGGCTGACCGCCTCTACTTCTGACGCTCCGGCGGCCTCGGCGGCCAGCAGCGGGTGGATCTTGCGGGTCACGACCCACCACTCGACCACAAAGGTCATCCCGGGGACGAGCCCGGCCCCGAACATGGCGATGATCCAGAGGAGATGGAGGCGGGCCCGGAGGGCGAGCAGGCCGACCGTCACCAGGTAGACGATGTAGAGGTAGCCGTGACCGACCCCGAAGACAGCGAGCTCCACCTTGAAGCCCCCGAGGGCCAGCTTCAAGCCGAAGAACACGAACAACGGGATGATGAGCACTCCGACCACGTTGGCCATGAGCTGATAGCGGAAGAGCGCCCCCCTCAGACCGCGTTCGGTGAGGCGCCTCACCGGGTCCTGCGCACGACCGGCCGCTCGGGGCTGCGCCACGTCTTTGGCCCCTTGGTGGTCAGCTCGGCCAGCCGGGAGTTGTAGGCGGCCAGTTCGGGGTCCTCGTCGGCGAGGGGATGGTGCGGCTGGACCCCCGGTTCGGCAGGCGGGCCGCCCCTCCCTGCTTCGGTTCCACGCACTGACGCCGCGGTCTTCTGCATGCCCTTGAGCCCGACGCTCTCGTAGTCGGTATGGATCAGCATCCACCAGAAATAGAGGCCGAGGATGGCGAAGAGCGGCCACTCGACCGAGTACAGGTAGCTGAGGCCATTACCGTCCGAGGCCCGGGTGATCTGCCACCAGGCACCCAGGGCGCACCCGGGGACGAGGAGCAGGGTGGCGACATGGAGGGAGACGGCCCGCTTCGACAGCCACCGGTCGCGCACGGCATGGATGCTACCGGCCCCCGATCAGTCGAAGAATTCGCCACTAGCCTGGGATGATGCACCAAGGCGTCACCCGGACCGAGCCCCCGCTGCAGGCCGATGAGCGCACCATGCTCAGCGCCTGGTTGGACTATCACCGGGCCACCCTGCTCCAGAAATGCGACGGGTTGGACGGCCACCAATTGGCCCGCCGGAGCGTGCCTCCGTCCTCCATGACGCTGCTGGGCCTGGTCCGGCACCTGACCGTGGTCGAATGGTGGTGGTTCGAGCACATATTCGCCGACGGTCCGGCGCCCGTGCCGATCAGCTCGGCGGTCAAGGGGGCCGCCTTCGACGTGCTGGATCCCGACCTGGCCGACGCCGACGTGGCCGGTTTCCGCCTGCAATGCGACCATTCACGCTCCATCGTCGCCCGGGCGGAGGGCCTTGACGTCTCCTCAGCCTCGTCGGTTCGGCCGACCCGCGATCTGCGGTGGATCCTCGTGCACATGATTGAGGAGTACGCCCGCCACAACGGTCATGCCGATCTCCTGCGCGAGTGCATCGACGGGGCCGTGGGGGAGTGAGCCAGGACGGCCACAAGCCGGGGCACCCGACGCTGCGGCGGTGAAGTTCTCGTTCCGCCAGATCCTGGCTTCTGCCGGCGGTGGTGTCATGGCGGCCGTCATCGCCTCGCTCTTCGGGGTCAAGGGCACCATCGTCGGTGTGGCCATAGGTTCCGCGGCCGCCACCTTCGGCACCACGCTGCTCGCCCATTCGATCGAACGCGGCCATGCGGCGGTCAAGCAGGTGGTCGTGCGGGTCCCCGCAAGGGCCAACCTGTTGCGGCTCTTGGGTGGTACCGCGGCCACAGGTGTCACCGAGTCGGTTCCGATTGACGCCGGTGCGCCCGCCGAAGAAGGTGCCACCACGTCGGGACAACTCGACGACACGGTGGAGACGACGTCAATCGCGGCGACAGCGGTACAGGAGAAGGAGGAACTGACTCCGCCGAACGAGCCGGTCGAGCCCAGCCCATCCCGACGAGGGTTCCGGTGGCCCGCCATCGCGGGGACGGCGGCCATCGTCTTCGTGCTGTCGCTCATGTTCGTCACCGCCGTCGAGCTCGTTGCCGGCAAGCCACTGACCAACCTTTTGGGCGGCCACTCCGGGTCCAACGCACCGAGCGTCGGGCAGATCTTCGGCCCGGCCCCGGCACCGACCACCACCACCCCACCCAGCACCACGTCCAGCACGACCACCTCGACCAGCACCACGACTACGACCCCCACGTCGACAACGACGTCGACCTCGGGGGCTTCGGGCACCACGACCTCCGGTCCGAGCGGCACCACGACGACCGGCGGGACCGGCTCCACGACGACGTCGACCACGCTGGTGGCGACCACCACCACGAAGCCAGGCTGAGGGACGTGGGCTGAGTCTTACCAGCCCTTGAACTCAGAGGGGCGGCGCTCCACGAAGCTGGCGATGCCCTCCTTGGAGTCGAGCGTGTGGGTGATCAGTTCCTGGGCCATGGCCTCGTCCTGGAACGAAGTGGCCCGATCGACGTCGAGGGCCCGGTTGGTCAGCCACTTGGCGATGCCGATGGCCTTGGTCGGTCCCTGGGCCAGGCGGCCGGCCAGCTCCTGCAGGGTTGACTGCAATTCGGCCCGGGGGACCAGGCGGTTGACCAGCCCGATGCGGTACGCCTCGGCCGCCGGGACGTCGTCGCCGAAGAAGAAGAGCTCCTTGGCCTTCTGCAGCCCGACCAGGCGGGTCAGCAGCCAGGCCCCGCCGGCGTCGGGGGCGATGCCCCGGCGGATGAAGACCTCAATGAACTTGGCCTCCTCGGCCGCCACCACGAGGTCGCAGGCCAGGGCCAGGTGCATGCCGCCTCCGGCCGCCGTGCCGTTGACTCCGGCGATGACCGGCTTCTCGCAGTCCAGTATGGAGCCCACCAGCCGCTGCCAGCCGTCGCGGATGATGCGGGAGCCGTCGCCCATCACCCCTTCGGGGGCGTCGTCGGGCTTGGGGCGGGGAGCGGCTCGGCCACCGCGCAGGTCGGCCCCGGTGCAGAAGGCTCTTTCGCCGGCGGCGGTGATCACGACCACGCGGACGAAGAGGTCGGACGAGGCGTCCCTGACCCACGCGCTGATCTGGTCGCGCATGGCACCCGTCATGGCGTTGCCGGCCTCGGGCCGGTTCAACGTGATCCAGGCGATGCCGCCCTCAATGCGGCGGGTCACATCTTCGCCCGCCGGGCTCTCTGCCGTTGCCGTGGTCTCGCTCATCGGTTCTCCTCGGTTGGCTCAGGCCAGGACGACGAGGGCGTCAGCAGCGACGGTCCCGTCGGGCCCGGCCAGCAGGGGGTTGATGTCCAGTTCAGCCACCTCGCCGGAGAGGTCCACGGCCAGATGCTGCATCTTCATCAGCGCATCGACCAGCGAGGTGCCGTCGGCCGCGGGTTGCCCGCGCACGCCCTTGAGCAGGGCGGCGCCGGCCAGCTCGCCGAGCATGGCCGCGGCGTCATGGCGGGTGAACGGGGGCACGCGGAACGTGACGTCGTCCAGGACCTCGACAAACACGCCACCCAGGCCGAACATGACCACCGGGCCGAAGAGATCGTCCTGGGCGATGCCGATGACCGTCTCAATGCCTTTGACCATCTCGGCCACCAGCACCCCGTCGAGGCGCGCCTTGGGCGCCTCCTTCTTTGCCGTCGCCATCAGGCGCTTGTACATCCGGCGGGCGTCGTCCTCGTCGCGCACGCCCACCGCCACCAGGCCCAGGTCGGACTTGTGCAGGATGTCGGCCGAGACGATCTTCATGACGACCGGGAAGCCGATGCGCTTGGCCGCCTTGGCCGCGTCACCCGCAGATCCGACCACACGCTCTTTGGGCAGCGCAATGCCGTAGGCCTTCAGCAGCGCCTTGGAGTCCTGCTCTGAAAGGGCGGTGCCGCTCTCCCGGCGCACTCCCTTGGGGGCGACGATGGACGCCGCCTTCGCCTTGGCCGGGCTGGGGCGCCGGGCCGGGTGGGCGAAGGGTGACTTGTAGTTGCTGACGAAGCGGTGGTGGTCGAAGTAGGCCTGCGCCGCCATCACCGCATTGGTGAAGGTGCGGAAGGTGGGCACTGCGCTCTGCAGCAGGGTCTGGCGGTAGGCCTCCTCGTCGCCGACGGGTGAACCCCACACCACGAAGACCGGCTTGTCTGTGGTGGCTGCGGCAGCCACCAGGTCCTCGCAGAGCTTGTTGCCCATGGAGGGGAGGGCGCCGGTGATCGGGCAGAGCAGCAGATCGACGTTGGGATCAGCCAGCATGGTGTCGATGATCTTGGGGCCCCTCCAGTCGCGCACCGGCGCGCCACCGTTGTCCACCGGGTTGGAGACCCGCAGGTAGGGGGGGATCCACTGGTGGAGCTCGGTCTGGGAGTGCTTGGAGAGGGACGGCAGTTCCAGTCCGGCTGCGGCAACCATGTCGGCCATGTGGGCTCCGGTGCCACCCGAGATGGAGTACACGCAGACCCGGCCGCCCGCGCCGCGCTGCAGGCGCCGGAGGGCGCCCGCCGTGGGGGGCTTGGTCCGGGCCAGCGCCGCCGAGACATCGAGTAGCTGGTCGAGCCCGTCGACCCGCTGCACGCCGTACTGGCGGAACACGGAGGACACCACGGCGTCGGACCCGGTGAGATGGCCGGTATGGGCCTTGGCCATGGAGGTGCCCTCGTCGGTCCGGCCCACCTTGACCGCCACGATGGGCACCTTCCTCTGGGCGGCGTGGTCGGCGGCGAGCTGCAGCGTGCGCCCGTTCTTGAAGCCCTCTATGTAACAGGCGATCGCCCCGGTGGAGTCGAGGTCGGCGAAATAGCGGATGAAGTCGGCCGACTCCATGTCGGCCTCGTTGCCCGCCGGGGCCCAGTGGGAGAGCCGGATGCCGATCTCCTGGCCCTGGAACACCGGGCGGCCCTGGTGACCGCTCTGGGTGACCAGGGCGATGGCCTTGCCCGGGAGGTCGTCGCGGAAGACCTCGAAGGCGTTGAGGTTGGTGTTGGGGCCGAGCACGTGGAGGTCGCCCGAGGCGATGATCTTCTCCATCTCGGCCTGGACCTTCTCACCCTTGGCCCCCACCTCGGCGAAGCCGGCGGCGAAGACCACGGCGAATTTGGCCCGGGCCGCCACGGCGTCGCGCAGGATGGGGAGCGGCTCGCCGACCAGGATGGCCACCAGGTCGAGTTGGTCCGTGATGTCGGTCAGGGCGGCGGCGCAGGGCCTTCCGTTGACCTCCCGGCGGTTGGGGTTGACGTAGTGCACGGTGGCACCCCGCTCCTCGGCCCAGGTGGTGATTTTGTTGGTCAATGCCGTGTTGGGGCGGGCGTTGGAGTCCGACGCCCCGACCACGGCGACCCGCTGGGGCCGGAAGAACGTCTGCAGGTCGATCTGGCGCAGGGCGATGGGACGGCCCGTGATGTCGAGGACCGGCCGCTCGGGTGCCGGTCCGTTCGCTGCCTTAATCACCGTCTCGTCCCTCCCTCGCTCTGCACCGCCGCGCAGGCGGTGTCCGGTCAGGGGCGCAGCCGCGCCCGTCCCCCGATTCCAACGGGAGGAGGTGCGGCAGACCCGGTGGTCGGGGTCCCGCTGACGGCCTCACCGTATATGACATCGGCGTCAGTGTCGATCCGGAACGTGGGGTGACCCGCCTCCGCGTGGTCCGAATTGTGGCCTCCCGCCGCCGCCGTTACGGTATCTGACAGACGTGTCAGTCATCACTCTCGAAGGGGGTCCCATGGGCATTCTGGACGGCAAAATCGCGATCGTGACCGGTTCGGGTCATGGCATCGGCCGGGGTGAGGCCCTCGAGCTGGCCGCTCAGGGCGCCAAGGTCGTGATCAACGACCTCGGGGGGACGGCGAGCGGCGAAGGAGCCGACAAGCGCCCGGCCGACGACGTGGTCGAGGTCATCAGGGCCCGGGGCGGCGAGGCGGTGGCCAACTACGACGACGTCTCGGACTTCGGCGGGGCAGAGAACCTCATCGCCACCGCCTACGACGCCTTCGGCGGGCACGACATCCTGGTCAACAACGCAGGCATCATCCGCGACAAGATGATCGTGTCGATGACCGAGGAGGACTTCGACTCGGTCATCCGGGTCCACCTCAAGGGCACCTTCGCCACCACCAAGTTCGCCTGCATACGCTGGCGGGAGCGTTCCAAGGCGGGCCAGACGCCGCGGGCGGCCGTGGTCAACACGGTCTCCTCGGCCGGGCTGCAGGGCAACGTCGGGCAGGCCAACTACGGCTCGGCCAAGTCCGCCATCGCCGCCCTGACCATCATCACCTCGCTGGAGGGCTCGCGATTCGGGGTGCGGGCCAATGCCATCGGGCCGGGTGGGGTGACCCGGCTGACTGGCGGTGTCCTGAAGGACGTGGAGCTCAAGGAGCCCGACGAGTATGGCGATGACGAGTTCAGCCGACTCAACCCGCAGAACTCGGCTCCCATGGTGGCCTGGCTGGCTTCCGACCAGGCGCTGCATGTCACCGGCCAGGTCTTCCGGGCCGTGGGGGCCAACATCGCCCACTACGAGCCCTGGCGCCTCGGGGTCAGCATCGACAACCCCAAGGGTGATCTCAAGTGGGACCCTGCCGACATCGCGGCCGAGGTCAACGCCCAGGTGTTCCACTCGCGCCACCCCGGGCTCAAGATGGGGGGCGGCTGAGCGATGGCGAACCGCCGCGTGGCCATCGTGGGCGCGTCGACGTCCGACTGCGGGCGGGTGGACGACAAGACGGCCTTCCAGCTCAACTTCCAGGGGACCACCCGGGCCCTGGCCGATGCCGGCATCGCCAAGTCCGAGGTGGACGGGTTCATGTCGCTGACCGGGGCGCTGCCTCCGATTGAGCTGGCCGAGTACCTGGGCATCCGTCCCAACTGGGTCGACTCCACCGGCCACGGCGGAAGCATCTGGGAATTCATGGTCGAGCACGCCGCCGCCGCCATCGCCCAGGGCCTGGTGGAGGTGGTGGTGCTGACCTACGGCTCCACCCAGCGGGCCGACCTGAAGAAGAAGCTCCGCATGGCCAACCTCTCCTTCGGCACCCGCGGCCCGATCCAGTTCGCGGCGCCCTTCGGCCACCCGGTGGGCTCGCACTACGCCATGGTGGCCCGGCGCCACATGCACGAGTTCGGCACCACCATTGAGCAGCTGGCCGAGGTGGCGGTGTCCACCCGCTTCAACGCCGGCTTCAACACCGAGGCGTTCTACCGGGAACCCATCACGATCGACGACGTGGTCGACTCCCCCATGGTGTGGGATCCCCTGACCAAGCTGCACTGCTGCATCCGCTCGGACGGCGGGGGTTCCATTGTGCTCACCAGCGAGGAGCGGGCGAAGGATTGCGCCAAAGCACCGGTCTGGGTGCTCGGCACCGGCGAGGCCGTCTCGCACACCACCATGAGCGAATGGGACGACTTCACCGAGTCGCCCTGCGTCCGCTCGGGCCAGCTGGCCTTCGCGCGGGCCGGCGTCACCCCGGCCGAGATCGACACGGCCCAGGTCTACGACGCCTTCACCCCCATGGTCATCCTCACCCTGGAGGGTCTGGGCTTCTGTAAGAAGGGCGAGGGCGGCGCCTTCGTGGAGGATGGCCGCCTCCGGGTGGGGGGCGCCCTGCCCACCAACACCGACGGCGGGGGGCTCTCTTCCTGCCAGCCCGGCATGCGAGGCATGTTCCTGCTCATTGAGGCGGTCAAGCAGCTGCGCGGGGAGTGCGGCGACCGCCAGGTGCCCGACGCCCGCCTGGCCTGCGTCAACGGGACCAGCGGGTGGTTCAGCGCCGCCGGGACGGTCATCCTCGGCCGGGACTGACCACCACCAGGAGGGCCCTAGCCTGGGTCCCATGACCGCGCCCTACGACCTGGAGCGCGAGGAGCTGGACCAGCTCCTGGTGGGCGAGCCGCCCTTCCGGGCCCGTCAGGTCTGGGACAGCCTGCACCAGCGAGCGCAACGCCCCGAGGAGATGACCGAGCTGCCCGAGGCGCTACGGGAATCCTTGGCGGCCGCCCTGCCCCCCGCCTTGACCGAGGTGTCGCGCCGGTCGGCCGACGACGGGCAGACCACCAAGTGGCTGTGGTCCCTGCACGACGCCACCCGGGTCGAGACCGTCCTCATGCACTACCCGGACCGGGTGACGGTGTGCGTCTCCACCCAGGCCGGCTGCGCCATGGCCTGCCAATTCTGCGCCACCGGGCAGGCCGGGTTCCAGCGCCACCTCAGTGGCGGGGAGATCGTCGAGCAGGTCGCCGCGGCCATGCGGGAGGCCCGGCCGCGGCGGCTCTCCAACGTGGTCTTCATCGGCATGGGAGAGCCCCTGGCCAACTACGACCGGGTCTGGAGTGCGGTGACCCGGCTCCACGGCGACATGGGCCTCTCCGCCCGTCACCTGACCTTGTCGACGGTCGGCCTCGTGCCCGGCATCCGCAGGCTGGCTGCGGAGTCACTCCCGGTCAACCTGGCCGTCTCCCTGCACGCCGCCAACGACGCGAAGCGGGACATGTTGGTGCCTATCAACCGGCGCTACCCGCTCGCGCTGCTGGCCGCGGCGTGTGACGAGTACGTCAAGGCAACCGGGCGTCGGCTCTCCCTTGAGTGGGCCATGATCCACGACGTCAACGACCAGGGCGGCGATGCCGCCGAACTGGCCTCGTTCGCCCGCCCCCTCGGCGCCCACGTCAACCTCATTCCGCTCAACCCCACACCGGGCTACGCCGTGGTCGGATCCTCGTCCGCCCGGGTCCATCGCTTCCGGGACCAGCTCACCGCTCTGGGCGTCAATGCCACCGTGCGCATGACCCGGGGGGCGGACATCGACGCCGCCTGCGGGCAGCTGGCTGCGCCGGTCACCCTCCAGCGCAGCGCTCCCTGAGGGGCCGATTGGTCAGTGGGCGTCACGGTCGCTAGAACGAGGGCATGGCAAAGCGTCCCGGGGTGGTCCGCCCCTCGTTGTTCTGGTTCGTCCTTCTTGACGGAGGGATCGTGGTGCTGACCAGGTTGGTGGTGAGCAAGAAGGCGCACGAGAGGGGATCCGAGATCTCCTCGGGAAAGCTTCCGTCCCAGCCGGCCCTGCGCAATCTCCTGATCGCGACGGCAGTGATCCACAGCGGTGAGGCACTGGCGGCGGGGCGCATGGCCCGGCGGCGGGGTCTGACGCCCCGCGGGTGGCGACTCCAGACACTCATCGTCGGGTTCCCGTCGTTGCGGAAGTTGCGGCAAGTCCCGGTACCCTGACGCAGCCACCGTGACCACGACCGTCCTGCTGACCCCCGAGGAGATCGACCAGGCGGCCGGGGCCAAGGTGGAGTATCGACCTCCCGGTTCCTGAGGGGCGCGTGTCTCCCGCCAGCGGGGTCGGGCGTCACCGGCCACCGGGTCCTGAGCGCGCCAGGACCCGCATCTCCGCCGATTCGGGAAGAGGACTTTAGGCCCTATTCGAGTGAGGTCGGGACTATATGCCCTAGTGGACGGCTCTCCACGGGAGAAGGCTGAGCGCATGACCATGTACAGCGAGTTGCTCGGCGCGCTCAGTGTCGACGGAGGACCCGTTGTGCTGGCCGAGTCGCAGGAGGAACTCGTCATCAGTCTTCGTCAGTGCCGCCGGCGCCTGTCGGGCCATGCGGCCGACGAGGGACCCATATTGGCCGAGGATCTCGCGCTCGATCTCGATTACGACCGCCTGCTCCTCCGGTTGTGCTCCGCCTTGTCGATCGCCTTTGACCCCGAGCTCTTCGAGGAAGCCGCGTCCGAGCGTCAACGGCTCGAAGAATTGCTCCGGGAACGCGGGGTCGACGTCCGCCCGCCCGGCAACGAGCATCCCGTGGACGCCTAGCCTCAGCGGTTCTTCCAGTCGGGGGTGCGCTTCTCGGCGAACGCCTTCGGCCCCTCCTTGGCGTCCTCGCTGGAGAAGACCTCGCGGGAGATCTCGGTTTCGATTTTGTAGGCCTCGCCCATGCTGGTGGCCAGGCCGCGCAGCACCGACTCCTTGGTCTTGCGCACGGCGAAGGGGCCGTTGGCCGTGATCCGGTGCGCGTAGTCGTAGGCCCGCTCCATGAGGTCGCCAGGCCGGCAGACCTCATTGAGCAGTCCCATCTCATAGGCCCGTGAGGCCG
>DATLSH010000051.1:0-29299 GCA_035534235.1 Acidimicrobiales bacterium
CCCAGCCGCGCATGCGCCGGTAGCGGGCGATGGCGTCGGTCTGCACGTAGCCGAAGACCGATCCCATGTGGAGCGATCCGGACACCGTGGGCGGAGGGGTGTCGATGGAGAACACCTGGGCGCGGCCGGCCGTCGGATCGAATCGGTAGGTCGCCTCGGCCTCCCAGACGGCGGACCAGTGAGCCTCCAGCCCATTGAGGGTGGGCTTCTCCGGAACCCGGGGCGCGCCGGTCGCGTCGGTCGACATGATCGGGTTACCGTACCCGGGTGCTGCACCTTCACGACACCGCCGCCGGCGAGGTGCGCCCCTTCGTCCCCCGTACGGAAGGCGAGGTCTCGCTGTATGTCTGCGGGCCGACGGTGGACAACCTCCCCCATATCGGGCACGGGCGCTTCAACCTCACCTACGACGTGCTGCGCCGCTACCTGCTCTTCAACGGGCTGCGGGTGCACTACGTGTCCAACGTCACCGACGTGGACGACAAGATCATCAGCCGGGCCAATGCCGAAGGCCGCGGCACGTCCGATGTGGTCGCCCAGTATGAGGGAGCCTGGTTCGAGGCCATGGACGGCCTGGGAGTGCTGCGGCCCACCGACACCCCCCACGCGACCGCCTACGTGGACGACATGGTCGCCCTGGTGGCCGACCTCATGGAGCGGGGTGTGGCCTACGAAACCTCCGACGGCGTCTACCTCAACGTCGAGCAGGTGGAGGGTTACGGCCTGCTGGCCCGGCAGAGCCTGGACTCGCTGCGCGCGGGCGCCCGCGTGGAGAGCACCGAGGAGAAGCGCTCGCCCCTCGATTTCGCGCTGTGGAAGAAGGCCAAGCCCGGCGAGCCGACCTGGGATTCCCCCTGGGGGCCGGGACGCCCGGGCTGGCATACCGAGTGCGTGGTGATGGCGCTCGACCTGCTCGGGGACGGGTTCGACCTTCACGGCGGGGGCATCGACCTGATCTTCCCGCACCACGAGAACGAGCGGGCCCAGGCGGTGGCCCAGGGACGGGCCTTCTGCCAGTACTGGGTGCACAACGGGTGGGTCACGGTGGACGGCACCAAAATGTCCAAGTCACTGGGCAACTTCACGACGCTGCCCGATTTCCTGGCCCGGCACGACGCCCGCGCCTACCGGCTGCTGGTGCTCCGGGCCCGCTACCGCTCGCCCATTGAGGTCACGCCCGACACGGTGGCCGATGCGGAGAAGGGGCTCGAACGACTCGACACCCTGGCCCGCCGCTTCGGCCTGGGCGACCTGCTGGCGCAGGCCGCCGGCGGCTACGTGGTGGAGGGGGAGCCACCGGCCGGGGGCGCGGACCCCGACGCCCTGCGCTCGTTCCGCTCCCACATGGACGACGACCTGGACACCCCGGGCGCCCTGGCTCAGATATTCGATCTGGTCTCCGCGGCCCACTCCAGCGCCGACGCCGGTGACCTGGCGCAAGGTCGCCACCTGGCCGTGACCGCGGCCGTGCTGTCGGCGGCCCTGGGGCTGGCCCTGCGGGGAGAGGCTTCCCCCGTCGACGAGGCGTCGGCGCGCCTGGTAGCCGCGCGGGACGAGGCCCGGCGGTCCAAGGACTTTGCCCGGGCCGACGCGCTGCGTGACGAGCTCGTCTCCATGGGTTGGACGGTGGAGGACACCCCCTCGGGCACCGCGATCCGCCGCTGAGCGGGTTCAGAATGCCTGGTCACACGGCATAATTGCCGGATCCTGGACCATAGGCGCGCTTCAGGTTACTATGTAGTAACTACGATCTGGACGGGTCCCGGCCGTGGCCAGGAACAATGCCAGAGAAGACCAGTCCCGACCCCTGGTCGGGCTCCGGCCCAAGGAGGGCTCCACATGTCCGACTTCTCGCTCGAGTTGAACGAGGACCAGCTGCAAATTCAGAAATGGGTCCATGAGTTCGCCGAGACCGTGGTGCGGCCCGCCGGTGCGGAGTGGGACGAGCGGGAGGAGACCCCCTGGCCCATCATTGAGGAGGCGGCCAAGAACGGCCTGTACTCCTTCGACTTCGTCGCCCAGTGCTTCGGCGATCCCACCGGTCTGCTCATGTGCCTGGTCAACGAGGAGATGAGTTGGGGTGACGCCGGGATCGCGCTGGCCATCTTCGGCACCTCGCTGGCCGTGGCCGGGATCTTCTCCAACGGGACGCCCGAGCAGCTGGCCGAGTGGATCCCCCAGTGTTTCGGCACCCCCGAGGACGTCAAGCTGGCCGCCTTCGGCGTCTCCGAGCCCGACGCCGGTTCGGACGTGTCCTCGCTCAAGTCGCGAGCCGTCTACGACCAGGCCAAGGACGAGTGGGTCCTCAACGGCACCAAGACCTGGATCACCAACGGCGGCATCGCCAACACCCACGTGCTCGTGCTCTCGGTCGACCCCACGCTGGGCAGCCGGGGCCAAGCCAGCTTCGTGGTGCCCGAGGGCACGCCGGGGATCTCCCAAGGGCAGAAGTTCAAGAAGATGGGCATCCGGGCGTCGCACACCGCCGAGGTCATCCTGCAGGACTGCCGGGTGCCCGGCCGCTGCCTCCTCGGCGGTAAGGAGAAGCTCGACGCGCGGCTGGCCCGGGCCAAGGAGGGCAAGAAGACCTCCACCCAGGCAGCCATGGCCACCTTTGAGGCGTCGCGGCCCATCGTCGGGGCCCAGGCCGTGGGCATCGCCCGGGCGGCCTACGAGTACGCACTCGACTACGCCAAGGAGCGCCGGCAATTCGGCCGGGCCATCATTGAGAACCAGGGGATCGCCTTCAAGCTGGCCGACATGAAGATGCGCACCGATGCCTCCCGCCTTCTGGTCCACCGGGCCGCCTGGATGGCCTCAACCGGCAAGAAGTTCGAGAACGGCGAGGGGTCCATGTCCAAGCTCTACGCCGGGGAGAACGCGGTGTGGGTGACCGAGCAGGCGATTCAGATCCTGGGTGGCTACGGCTACGTGCGCGACTACCCGGTCGAGCGTTGGCACCGCGACTCGAAGATCTACACCATCTTCGAGGGGACGTCCGAGATACAGCGGCTGGTGATCGCCCGGGCCATCTCGGGAGTCCACATCAATTAGTCCAACTCGCCTCTGGGCTCCCGGAAGGATACGCCTGGGTACACGTGTTCTACACCTTACGTGTATGATTAGTGTATGAGCCGCGTCCGCACGAACATCGAGATTGAAGACCGCTACGTCAGCGTGATCATGGACCGCTTCGGCCTCCGCACCAAGACCGAGGCGGTGGACCTGGCACTCCGGCATCTGGCGGGCCAGCCGATGACCCGCCAGGAGGCGCTGGCCATGCGGGGAGCATTCGCCATGCAGGGCGTCCCGATCGACCAGGGACCCCGATGATCCTGGCGGACACTTCAGCCTGGGTCGAGTACGACCGGGCGACGGGCAGCCCGACCGAGCGGCGCATGACCGAGCTCATCGAGTCGTCCGGCCCCCTGGTCACTACCGAGCCAGTGGTGATGGAGGTGATGGCGGGAGCCCTCGACCAGCAGAGGGAAGCCGACCTGCGGCGCCTTCTGCTCCGGTTCGCTCTCATCCCGTTCGACGCCGGTGTCGATTTCGACGGTGCGGTGCGCATCTACCGGAAGTGCCGGTCTGCCGGTGTGACGCCGCGCGGCCTGATCGACTGCATGATCGCAGCGGTGGCATGGAGGCAACGGGCCACCTTGCTGGCGTGCGATGCCGATCTGGAGGGGGTGGCTCAGGTCGTCGGGATAGATATCGACGCTCCGTGAGGATCGCCAAGGAGGTCAGGGACGGCGCCGGGCCAGACCCGTGACCCGGCGCACCGGAGCGGTCATGCGCCACGAGCGTGAGGCCCGGATGGCGGCCAACTCGGTCTCCGCCGTCATCGCCTTGGCTTCCGCGGCATTGCGGGCCGCCTCGGCGATGTGCCGGGGATCGGGCGTGGCCCAGAGCCCGAGGTAGTGCGAGCCCTGGTGCTCGACCTCAAGGAAGTCAGCGGTCGGGTGCACGGGCTTGTAGACCCGGAAGGTCTCGGCGGTAAGCCCCGACGCGGCGGTCTCGAGCTTCCGGACGAAAGACGCGTGCGGGATGCCGAATTGAGGATGCGCCACGAGTCGCCTCATCTGTTCCCCGTCGACGAAGAAGCAACCGGCGTGCGGGTTCGACGGGTGCTCGAAGGCGAGGTCGAGACCGAACCAGTTACCGGCCAGGCGATCCGACCCATCGGGTTGCGCCAGACCCGCCGTGGCCTCGGGTGGCAAGGGCCCGTCTGGGTAGACCTTGAGGCCGCCACTCGCCTCGAAGCGATTGGGCATGAGCAGCGAGCCCGGCCCGAAGTTCGTGGTGAACCAGCGCTGCTTGTCGAACAGCAGCGGATCGTGGACCGCGAGGTCGTCCTCCACGTACCCGTACCCCGCGTAGTCGCCCACCGCGGCAGCGAGGATCCGGTGCACGGCGAAGCCGAGATCAGTGGGCGCGGCGTCAACCTCGACGTGGGTCACCAGCCGGGCCACGTCGCCGATCTGAGCCATGAGGTGGTCGTCAGCGGTGGTCACCACCTTCACCTCGACGACACTTCGGTCCGCCACCACCGTCCGGTGTTCGGGTCGTACGCAGAGTACGGGATTGAACGTCTGGTGCAGGCTCATGACCGTGCGCATCAGAGTCATCGCCCGCACCTGGGCCGGTTCGCGTTCGGAGGCGAGATCCGATTCGGCCCGGTAGCGGTAGTAATGAGGGATGACGAACAAGAGACGCTTCACATCATCAGCCGGGACGGTAAGCTGAGATGGCCGAGCCGACCCCCTGAGGTACTCTTGGCGCCGTTGACATGCTGCGGGGTTACGGTATCAGTGAGTTCATCGTTGCGCCTGCAGGCGTTGATGACGCCGTCGGCTGTTCCTCGCCCTTCATGACGAGATGATCACCTACCGACAACTTGGCCGCAACGGGCGCCTCGGCAACCAGCTGTGGCAGATTGCCGGGACCATTGGCGTGGCCAGGCGCCGCAACGAGCCGGCGGGCTTCCCCTTTTGGAGATACCACGCCTACTTCTCGCTGCCCGACGACCTCTTCCCCGACCTCAGCATGGTGAACGGCGAGGACCTTGGTCTCGATTATTTCCAGGACCTGCGGCACCTCTCCGGCATTGAGGACCTGGTCCGGCAGTACTTCACGCCGCGGCCAGAGGTGTGGGCGACAATCGCGCACCGTTTTCGCGATGTCCTCGCCCTGCCTCACCGGACGGCCGTCCATGTGAGGCGGGGGGACTACCTGGATCATCGGGATCTCTTCCCGCCCCTCCCGCTCGACTACTACCGCGAAGCAATGACCCTGACTTCGGGCCCGTACCTCGTGTTCTCCGACGACATGGCGTGGTGTCGCGCCCAACTCCCGGGGGACTGCATCTTCGTAGAGCACAACCGCGACTTTGAGGACCTGTTCCTCATGACGAAGTGCGACGAGCACATCACGGCCAACTCGACGTTTTCGTGGTGGGGCGCCTGGCTCGCCGGTGCCCGAGCCATCTACCCCAGTACGTGGGGACCCGGGTTCGCACACGAAGCTCCAGCCGCCGTGATGCCGACGGGCGCCATAGTGCTCGACGTGCCCGAGTCCGCCGATGTAAGCGCCTGAAGTCATGCAACTCGAGAGCGCAACGGTCGTCGTCACGGGGGGCACCGGGTTCCTCGGACGCCATGTGGTCGACGAGCTCCGGCATTGCGGAGCCAAGGCCGTTGGCGTGGGCAGCAGGGACTATGACCTCCGAACTCGCGCCTCCATCGACCGGCTCCTGGCCGACACGCAACCCGACGCACTCGTCCACCTTGCCGCGGTGGTGGGTGGGATAGGAGCGAACCGGGCCGAGCCCGGACGGTTCTTCTACGAGAATGCGTTCATGGGGATGGAAGTGCTGGAGGCGTGCCGCACTCAGGTTGGGAAGGTCCTTGTCGCCGGAACGGTTTGCGCGTACCCCAAACTCGCTGCCATCCCGTTCCGGGAGGATGCACTCTGGGACGGCTATCCCGAGGAGACGAACGCCCCCTATGGGTTGGCGAAGAAGATGCTCCTCGTGCAGGCGCAGGCCTTCCGTGAGCAGTACGGCCTCAACGCCGTCTACCTGTTGACGGTGAACCTCTACGGCCCGGGCGACAATTTCGACCTGGCTTCCGGGCACGTGATCCCGGCCATGATCAGGAGATTCCTAGAGGCTCGCGATGCCGGGGCGCCTGAAGTCGTCCTCTGGGGTGACGGGAGTCCGACGCGGGAGTTCATCCATGTCCGTGATGCCGCCCGGGCGTTCCGGATGGCGTTGGAGCTCTACGACCGCCCCGAGCCGGTGAACGTCGGATCCGGCGTTGAGATCTCGATCTCCGAGCTGGCCGGAAAGGTTGCCGCCGCCGTGGGTTACACCGGTGCCATCCGGTGGGACACGACCAAGCCGAACGGCCAACCGTTCCGCAGGCTCGACGTGTCGCGGGCACGCAGCGCGTTCGGATTCGAGGCCTCCATCGACTTCGCGGCCGGGCTGGCGGAGACCATCGACGGGTACGACGGGCAGCGGCAGCGGTGAGCGGCCTCTTTCGAGACATGACGCCGAAGCTGAGGCAACGTGTGGGTGCGAGGGCCCGTTCGATCGTGGCGGGCGCCGTGCACCCGCGATTCGACGCGATCGGCCAGGAGTTCGTGCAGTTGAACCACCGCTTGACTGCCGCCGAGAACTTGTTGGCTCGGAACGAAGCGGAAGTCGCCGCCTTGCGTCAACAGGTCGATGAATGCCTCGACTTCCTCCGGATACAACACGCCATCGTGCGTGATGCCTTTGAGGTGGCGAGGCCACTCCTGGGGTCGAACGACCGTCAGCAATGAATCAGGGCCGCACCCCGGTGGTGCACCAGCAAGTGAGCGGGGCCACCGAGGGCAGGCCGAAGGGCACCAGCATGACGTCGAAACTCAGGACCGACCTGTCTGACTTCAGGTTCCTTGTCGGCACCGGGACCCGGGCGCCGGGGTAAGGGTTTCGCTTTCAACGGCGCTCGGACATCGGAATTGGTGTGGCGTCGCTTTGGCCTAGGGCAGCGCCTCGACCCGTCGTCGGACCTGCGATTGGATGTGGTCATCCCGGTGGCGAACGACGACGGGGAAGTCCTGCCGCTCACCGTGTCGGGGTTGCGGCGCAACCTGGCGCACCCGATCGGCCGAATCACCGTGGTGGCCGAGGCCGGTGCGGAGGTCCAGCACGTCGCGGCCCATCGGGAGACGTGCATGGTGGCAGGCGATCATTGATGCGTGCGACCTCTCGTGTATGTCGGGTTTCTCAGAGTACGAACTTTACGAGAACTACGCGCTGAGCCGTGACAGGTCGATGGTGCGCCGATGGTGGGCCAACCATCCGCTTCCGCGGGGCGCGATGGCACCGCTGGACCACCTGGAGTACCGCTTCAGCTCCCAGTATCGCACTGTCTCCTTCCACCACTACCTCTAACGCTCATCCCTCCTTCTGGCTGGTGTTGATGAGATTGCCGCAGGTGTCATCGAACACGGCACTGATGACGGGCCCCATGGACGTCGGCTCCATGGTGCACATCACGCCCAGTTGGGTGAGGCGTGCATACTCGGCCTGCACATCGTCGACCCCGAAGGCGATGACCGCGATCCCGGCCGCGTGCAACGCCTTCTGGTTGGTCGCCGAGATGAGGTTGGCATAGGGTTCGAGCAGCAACTCGACGCCGGCACCATGGAGAGGGACGCCCGATCAGGCCGAGGGACCGGACCCGAGTTGCTCCTGAATCGTCTGGAGATGCTGGCGACGCTCGCGCAGGGAACGCCCGAATGCCGCATTGTCGGTGTCGGCAATTTCCGAGCTCAGGTCCCCGAGCGCCTGAGTAAGCAGGTCCCCGAGCTCCCTCGCCTGCTCGTCACTGAGATGAAGTTCCATGGTGGTCCCTTCGGGAGTCCGTTCGTGGCTGGAGAATGTGTCTTTGTGAATCAGGTAGCGGTGCGCAGTGTCTCACGGACTGGGCAGTGACGGTGCCTCCTGCGTCACCAGTGCCCTGGTGGACGGGAGCGGCGGCAGAGAGGGCGTTGCCCTTAGTGTCAGCGGTGCCGTGCGCCCTCCCGAGCTCATCCGTCATGCCGCCGATGTCTCACCGGAATGGTTGACGCGGGCCCTCTCCGGCGCCGGGACGCTGGCCGAAGGCGCCCGGGTGGTCGACTGCACGATGGACCCCATCGGCACGGGACAGATGGCCGACACCACCCGGTTCACGCTCACTTACGACACTGCCGAGAGCGGCCCGCCCAGTGTGGTGGGAAAGTTCGCCTCGGCCGACGACCAGAGCAGGGCCACCGGACTGGCCCTGCGGGCCTACGAGATTGAGGTCCGCTTCTACCAGCAGTTGGCGCGGCGCGTCGGGGCCCGGGTGCCCGCGCTCTACCTGGCCGACGTGGAACCGGAGACCGGCTGGTTCACCTTGTTGCTGGAGGACATGGTCGGTGCTCGGCAGGGCGACCAAATTGCGGCCTGCGGTCCCGACGTGGCGGCGGCGGTGCTCGAAGAGATGGCCGGGCTGCACGCGCCGTGTTGGGAGGCGCCCGACCTGGCGGCCCTTGAGTGGCTCAACCGGAGCTCGCCGGAGGCCGACGCCTTCCTGGCCACCATGGTGGAGTCTCTCCTGCCCGGCTTCTTGGAGCGCTACGCCGATCAGTTGGCACCCGAACACGTCGCCCTGTGCGAAACGTTCGCCACCCAACTCCCTTCCTGGCTGCAGGGCCGCACCGGACCGCGCACCGCCAGTCACGGTGACTTCCGCCTGGACAACCTCCTCTTCCAGCCCGGCCGGCGGCGGCCGGTGGTGGTTGACTGGCAAACATTGTCGTGGGCCGGAGGCTCCGCGGACGTGGCGTACTTCATCGGGGGATGCCTCGGGACCGACGAGCGGCGGGCTCATGAGCTCGACCTGTTGGCCCACTACCACCATGCCTTGTGCGCCCGGGGTGTGTGCGACTATTCCCTGGCCCAACTGCGCCACGACGCGCGCCGTGACAGCTTCGGGGGAGTGCTCATGGCCGTCGTGGCATCCATGGTCGTCCAGCGCACCGAGCGGGGCGACCTGATGTTCCTCACCAGCACCACCCGGCACGCGCAGCACGCGCTGGACTGTGACGCCCTCGCCCTCCTGACGAGCGGCCGTGACTGACCTCCTGGTGCTGTGCACCGGCAACGCAGCACGCTCCGTCATGGCCGGCTTCATGCTGGAGCATCTGAGGCAGAGTCGGGACGGACTCAATCTGCAACTCGTCACCGCGGGCACCCACACCATCGACGGTCAGCCGATGAGCCTGCGGACCCGCACGGCATTGGCCGGCCTTCCCGCCCTGGCCGGTGCCGACTTCACGGGGCACCGCAGCCGGCAGGTGCACGAGACCGACCTGGTGCAGGCCGACTTGGTGGTGGTGATGGAGGCAGACCACGTGCGTTTCGTACGGCGCCAGTTTCCCGAGGCCGCCGGGCGCACGGCATCGATCCGACGGCTCTGCCGGGACCTGCCGCCCGGCCCGCCCACCCTCGGGGAGCGGGTCGCGGCATTGCAGTTGGCTGCCGCCGATCTCTCGGGTGCCGACGACGTCACCGACCCGGCCGGGCACGATGCCGACGTCTATGCCGCCTGCGTGGCTGAGCTATGGGATCTGTGCGGGACCCTGATCACCCTGCTGTAGGGAGGTTCAGCGCTCAGTCGGGGTGGACCGATCGGAGGCCGGCCCAGGCCAGGTCGGCCATCCGCTGGGCCAGGCGCTGGGCCTCCTCCTCCACCGCGCTGTCCGCGCCCGGACGCTGGGCCATGAAGCGCCGGCTCGCCCCCTCGGCCATGCCGACGACGGCGTAGGCCAGGAGCCGGCGGTGATCGTCGTCGAGCCCGGCGTCGATCAGGGGGTCGATGGCCTCGGCAATGGCGTCCTCGACGGTACGCAGGGCCCGGCCCAGCTCCTTGTCCTCGGCGTGGTCGCGCCCGTACAGCAGGCGGAACTCCGCCTCGCGGCTGATGACGAGGCGGAAGTAGGCCGCGAAGCCCATCTCGACCTGCTGGCGGGGGCCTTCGGCCCGCATGACGGCGCGCCGGATGGCGATCAGCAGATCCTGCGCTATGGAGTCGACCAGTTCGAGGTACAGCGCCCGTTTGGAGGAGAAGTGCTGGTACACCAGGGGCTTGGTCACGCCGGCCGCCTCGGCGATGTCGTCCATGGTGGTGGCCCGGTAGCCGCGGCGGGCGAACAGCTCGAGTGCCACTGCGAAGAGCTGCTGGCGGCGCTGCTCGGCGGTCAGCCGCCGGTTCGAGGTCTGCGGTGCGCCTCCCATCACGCCGAGGTTACCGGGCACGTCTGTGACGGCGGGAGGCGCAGGATCAGGCCAGGCGCGCCGGGATCCGGTCGATGACCACGGAAAGGCGCGACGGGAGCTCGGCCTGGTTGAAGTGGCGGGTCGCCACGTGGTGATTATGGGCCAGCAGCTCCCCGTCGGGCTGCTCCAGCCAGGCGGCCAGCGGTCCGTCGTCGGCGGAGTCGAACCAGCGGAACCCGAAGGCGGCCAATTCGGCGGCCACCGGGTACGAACCGATGGCCAGCGGGCGGCGATGGGTGGCCGACTCGACGGACGGGTTCCCGAACCCTTCCCAGAGCGACGGCAGCACCACCACATCACAGGCTGCGTAGGCGTCAGCCATGGAGATCCCGCCGGGAGGGGGACCGAGCAGTACCGGGCACTCGGCCCGGGAGACGAGGCGTGCCAGTTCGGGCCCGTACCCGTCTTCGGCTGGCCCGAGGAGCCAGTAGGTCCCGTCCAGCGCGGCCGCCAGCGCCAGCCCCCCGGCCACATTCTTGCGGGCCAGCGCCCGGGTCGGCTGGAGCAGTAGGCGGTTCCCGGCTGCTACCCCCAGGGCGCCCCGGGTGCGCGGGCGGTCCCCGGCGGGTGGATCGGGGTCGAAGGTGTTGTAGACGGTGGCGGCGGTGATCCCGTGTTCGCCCAGCTGGAGCCGGCTCAACTCATTGATGGTGACGTGGGCCCAAAGGGCATCGTCGGGGGGCGGTGGGAGGTGGGCCAGGTGGGGGCGCTGCCAGGGGAGGTCGTGATGGTGCAGCAGCGCCGGCCGGCCGGCGCAGACGCCGGCCACGACCCTGGCCGCGGCGGGATTGAGGGGCAGGGAGCAGAGGTTCTCCACCACCACCAGGTCGGCTGCCGACAGGGCGTCGGTCATCGCAGCCTCCGTGGGTGGCTCGGGCGCGTCCATGGCCAGGCCGGGGACCAGGACGTCGACCGCGCCCGACCCGGCCACCGTGGTCACCCGGAAGCCGAGTTGGTCCAGGGCACGGGCCCATTTGGCCGCTTCCACCGAGACGCCGTCGCCACCACCGAGGCGGAAGGAGACCAGGGTGGCGGTGGGCACCGGGCGCACTGTACGCGCCAACCCGCAGGACGTCCCCGCGTCATGGTGGAGTAGCCTGGTCCGACGATGGGCAAGCGGGCATTGATCACGGGCGTGACCGGGCAGGACGGGTCATATCTTGCCGAATTCCTCCTCCAGCAGGGCTACACCGTCATCGGCATGGTCCGGCGGTCGAGCACGGTCAACTTCGAGCGCATCGCCCAGGTGCAGGACCAGTTGGAGCTGGTGGCGGGCGACCTCTTGGACGAGGTCTCGCTCATCAACATGCTGCGGGACCACCGGCCCGACGAGGTCTACAACCTGGCCGCCCAGTCCTTCGTTCAGACCAGCTTCAGCCAGCCCGTGCTCACCGGGGAGACGACGGCCCTCGGAGTGACCCGCCTCCTCGATGCGATCCGCCTGGTCGATCCCGACATCCGCTTCTACCAGGCCAGCTCCTCCGAGATGTTCGGCAAGGTGCAGGAAGTGCCCCAGCGCGAGTCCACCCCGCTCTACCCCCGCAGCCCCTACGGGGTGGCCAAGGTCTACGGCCACTGGATCACCGTCAACTACCGGGAGAGCTACGACCTTCATGCCTCGTCGGGCATCCTGTTCAACCACGAGTCCCCGCGCCGGGGCCTTGAGTTCGTGACCCGCAAGATCACCAACGGCGTGGCCCGTATCGCCCACGGTCTGGACGACAAGTTGGCGCTCGGCAACCTGGACGCGCAACGGGACTGGGGCTATGCGGCCGACTACGTCCGTGCCATGTGGCTGATGCTGCAGCAGGACAAGCCCGACGACTACGTGGTGTCGACGGGGGAGACCCACTCGGTCCGCGAGCTCTGCAACCTGGCCTTCTCGGCGGCCGACCTCGATTGGGAACAGCATGTGGTCATTGACGAGAAGTACCTGCGGCCGGCCGAGGTCGACCTCCTGGTCGGCGACCCGTCGAAGGCGCAGAAGGTCCTGGGGTGGCATCCCGAGGTCGACTTCCCCGGCCTGGTCACCATGATGGTCGAGGCCGACATGGACCAGGTCCGCCACAACCTCAAGTAGTCGGGGGCTCCGGCGCTCCAGCTCCCGGCCGCCATCTCGGCCGATCCTCTCGGCGTCCTGGTCGCCTTCGGTGCGGGGTTCCTGTCGTTCCTCTCGCCCTGCGTGCTGCCGATGGTCCCCGGCTACCTTTCCATGGTCTCGGGGCTCTCGGCCGCCGAGCTCACCGGCGGGGGGGGCACCCCGGCCCTGTCCCGGTGGCCGATGGTGCAGGGCGTCGGATTGTTCGTGGGGGGATTCACCGTGGTGTTCGTGTCGCTGGGTGCCGCCGCATCGAGCGTCGGCCGCCTGCTGGACTCCCACCTGATCGCGCTCTCCCACCTGAGCGGTGCCGTGGTGGTGCTGTTCGGGCTGATCCTCCTCCTCGGCACGCTGCCCGCCCAGGTCTGGTCCCACCTGGGTTCGGGATCACTCGGTGCGGCGGCCCGGCTCACGGGCGAGCGGCGCTTCGACGTGCGCCCGTCGAACCTCGGCAATTGGGCCGCCCCGGTGATGGGAATGGCGTTCGCCTTCGCCTGGACGCCCTGCGTCGGGCCCGTGCTCGGCGTGGTCCTGGGTCTGGCCGCCAAGAACGGGACCCTGCCCGGTGGGGTCCTCCTCCTGCTCGCCTACTCGCTCGGCCTTGCCGTCCCCTTCGTGGCCACCGGCCTCGCCTTCGGCCACCTGACGGCTGCGTTCGCCCGGGCGCGCCGGGGGCTCCGGTTCATCGAACTGGTGGCCGGGCTGGTGCTGGTCGCCTTCGGAGTCCTTCTGTTGACCGACCACGTGAGCTGGGTGGCCACACAGATCTCCAAGTGGCTCGACGACATCGGTCTGGGGCGCCTCAGCACGAGTTGAGCGCGCCGCCCCGACGCGACTCACCCGGCCGGCGCGACTCCCGACCGGGTGGAGTTCGTCAACCTGGGTCCTGCGAGAGGGATCAGTCCCTAGCCGGCCTCCCCTTCACCGGTCTTGGTGTAGGTCAGCAGCTCGGCATCTGCGCCGACCCGGCGTGAGTGCCAGAACCCCATGGCCACCAGGATGGCCATGAGACCGGCCAGGATGAACGCCGCGATGGACCCGATGAGGGCGATGTTGGCGAAGACCGAGAACCCGTAGGCCTCCAGCAACAGCCCCCGGAGGGTGGTGCCCTGGAACACGGTCTGCACCTTGGCCTCAGCCGCCGTGTAGGCCGGGCTGCCCTTGGGCAGGGCCAACGCCTTGCCGCTCAGTTGGGAGTAGGTCAGGCCGCCGCCGATTTCCTGAAGATGGACCCCGATGAAGTCGTCGGCGTAGACCTGGGCCTGCTGGCCGGTGACCAGCCGCTGCCCGGCGTAGCGGGAGACGGTGCCGATCATGGACGGCGTGATCTCGCTGCCGGCGACCGGGTGGGCGAACGCCGCCGCCGGCGGGAACGTGATCTGCTGTTCGGCCAGTTGGTTGCGCACGTTGCTGCTGGCGAAGTTGTAGCCCCACAACAGCAGGCCGCCGGCTACCGCAAGCAGGATCACCATCAGCGTGCCGCCGGCACTGGCCAGGATGTCGAAGACCCTTCGTTGCATGCGTATCTCCTCAAGTTAGGGAGACCCCTCCGCTTGAAGGGATCTGTTTCCAGTGTCACGAAAAGGACCGTCATTGCCTAGGGTCCAATGGCCCTGGTCTCCGGGCCCGAAGGAACCTTCAGTGGACCCCGCGAGAAGAGCAATTGGTCCCTATGTCCGGGCCCCGTTCGGGCACAAAATGGCGAGGATGACCATGTACGCGCACTTCCTGTCGTGTGCCCTCAACGAATGGGCTGGCGATCTCAAGGGTGATGCGCTGTTCGTGCACGCACAGGAATGCCGGGCCGAGATGCGCAGGAAGGACCGCGATCGCGTGTCCGTGGCCGGCTTGGTGGCGACCGAAGTCGCCTACGACCGTGCCCTGATAAAGCTGGCCGAGGAACACGGTATCGACATCACGCCCTCGAGGTTCTCCTGCCCGAAGGAAGAGCGCGCCCGGCTTGAAGACGAGCTCGCCGCCGCCGGGTTCGACGTGGCCGGGATCGATGCGAACGGAGCGCAGCGGGCCGGGACGGCGCGCCGGCAATTGGAGCCGTAGCTCCCGACCGATCGTTCCACCTCGGGCTGGTTGCCGCGGCATCCCTGGGCAGCGGACGAGCGTGCCCCGGGGGGTTAACGTCGCTGTCGTGACCGGCACGGACGCCGAAGTTCCTGAAGCCATCTTCTCGCCGGATGACCCGGTCGGCGCGTTGTGGATCAAGTCGTACCAGGGCGAGGTCCTCGGCGAGGTGCTCTTCGGACGCCTGGCCGACCAGCTCGACGACCCGGACCGGGCGGGAAAAATGCGCGTGCTCTGCACCCTGGAGCGCCGGACCAAGGAAGCTCTCGCCCCGTCGCTGCGGCGCGCCGGCATATCCACCGAGCCCGACCCCGGGACCGTGAGCGCAGGTGAGGCATTGGCCGACGCCCTGGCCTCCCTGTCGTGGGCCGAAGTCGTGGGCTCGTTCGAGGCCATCACCACCCAGTATCTGGCCCTGTACGCCCGGATCGGTGAGCTGGACCCGTCGGAGCAGGAGGCTGCGGATCTCCTGATGGCCCACGAGGTGGCCCTGCGTGAATTCGGCCGCCGGGAGATCGCCGGTGCCTCGGGGAGCTCGCTCGATGCCGTCACCGCCCTGCCCCACATGCACTAGCGGGGTCACCCCGCTTGGAACCCCCGGACCCACCCCCCCTACCATGGGGGGGAAGGCCATGGCCCCAGTCGTCCAATTCCGTGCCGCCGTCGCTCTCGCCGGCCGCTTCCCCGCCCTTGCCGGGGTCGATCTCTGCCTGGACGCCGGTGAGGTCACGGTGGTGGTCGGCGCCAACGGTGCCGGCAAGACCAGCCTCCTGCGGGCCTGTGCCGGACTCCTCCCGGTCACCTCGGGGGAGGCCGCCGTGCTGGGTATCGATCTCACCACCGACCACATCACCGTGCGCCGCCACGTCGGCCTCCTGGGTCACGCCGCCCCGCTCTACGACGAGCTCAGTGCGGCGGAGAACGTCCGCTTCGCCGCCCGGTCCCTCGGCCGGTCCCGGGAGAGCGCCGACGCCGCCCTCGAACGCCTCGGGCTCGTGGGGCGCCTGCGCAACACGCCGGCCGGGCGCCTGTCGGCCGGGCAGCGGCGACGGGTGGCCCTGGCCGCGCTCCTGGTCCGGCGACCGGCGCTCTGGCTGCTGGACGAGCCCCACGCCGGGCTGGATTCCCCCGCCCGCGCTCTCCTCGGAGAACTGATCTTCGAGGCCATAGGAGATGGCGCCGCCGTGCTGCTGTCGTCCCACGAGACACAGCTTGCGGTGCCTCTGGCCGATCGCGTCGTCACCATGGCCGGAGGGCGGGTCACCGGCGAGGAGCCCGGCGGCCGGCGTGCCACGCTCACCGCCGTGTCTGCGGCGGGACCGGGCGGGACCGACGGCACCACCGGGGCGTGGCATGTGGCGTGACGCGCTGTTGGTGGCCGGAAAGGACCTCCGCATAGAGGCCCGGTCCAGGGTCGGCCTTTGGCAGGTCATCCCCTTCGCCGTCCTGGTCCTCGTGCTTCTCGCCTTCGCCATCGGCCCCGATGCCGGTCCCTTGCGCCACGCCGCACCGGGCATCTTCTGGATCGCCGTCCTGTTCTCCACCGTGCTTTGGGTGCAACGGAGCGTGGACATCGAATCCGGGGAGGGCACCCGTGACGGGCTCCGCCTCTCCGGCCTCGACCCCGGCGGGATCTTCCTGGGCAAGGCCGGCGCCGTCGGCCTCCAGCTCCTGGTCCTCCAGATCGTGTTGTGGGGCGGCTTGACCGTCCTCTTCGACGTGCGGGTCCACGTGGTCTGGCTGGCTGTCGCCGCCTCCCTGGTGGCCACCCTCGGTCTGGCCTGTGCCGGTGTGCTCTACGGAGCCCTCTCGGCCGGGTTGCGGGTGCGGGACACGCTGCTGCCCATCCTCGTCCTCCCCGTGCTGGCACCCGTGCTGCTGGCCGGATCGAAAGCGTGGCAGGCCGCACTGGGCAACCACGCCGGAGCGGGCGCCCAATGGTTACGCATCCTCATCCCCTTCGCCGTCATCTACCTGGTCCTCGGTACCGTCCTTTACGGCCCGCTGCAGGAGGCCGCATGACTCCCGTACCGGTCTCCCGCCCGCGCTGGCTCAGTGCGGTCGGTCTTCTCGGGTTGATGGCCGTCGCCGGCACGGTGTGGCTGGGCCTGTGGGTCACACCGCCCGACGTCACGCAGGGGGACCTGGCCCGTCTGCTCTACATCCACCCCCCACTGGCCACCGTGGCGCTGTACTGGGCCGGGGGCGTCGCCGCCGCAGGCAGCCTCCTCTACCTCTGGCCCCGCACCCGGTCGCTGTTCTGGGACCGCCTGGCCGCGGCAGCCGTCGAGGTGGGCGCCGTCTTCTCGGCTCTCACGCTCGTCACCGGCAGTCTGTGGGGACGCCCGGCCTGGGGAACCTGGTGGACCTGGGACGCCCGGCTGACCTCCACTGCGCTCCTCCTCCTGCTAGAGCTGGGCTACCTGGCCCTGCGCCGCGTCCCGGCCGACGCCGCTGTGCGGGCCCGGCGCTGTGCCGTCGCGGCCCTCCTGGTCGCCGTCGATGTCCCCATCGTCCACTTCTCCGTCGACTGGTGGCAGACGCTCCACCAGACGGGCACGGTGCTCGACCCGGGGTTCCACCTCCACGTGCACGGGTCGATGGCCTGGACGCTCCTGCTCGGGTTCATCGCCTTCTCGCTGATCTTCGTGTGGCTCCTGGGCGTGCGCTACCGCATCGAAGTGCTGCAGGACCTGGTGGGCGACTCCGAGCTGGAGCTCTCATTGGCCGAGCGCTGGAGCGAGGGGGATGCGCTGGCCCGAGTCGGCGGCGGGCCTGTCGAGGACGCAGGTGACCACCCATGAGCTATGTCGACGCCGGCTATGTGAGCGCGTTGGCCGGCCTGTTCGCCTACGGCATCGGACTTGCCCTCCGCCGCCGGCGTTGGGAGCGCGCGCTCAAGTCGTCCCCGGAGGCCGAAGGCGCCGGGGACCCCGGTGCGCGGCCGTGACCGGCACGTCCACCGGATCGCCGCCGTCATCCCTCCTGCGAGCCGGTCTCCCCGACGGCCCGCGGCTGGTGTCCCGGCGCCCACGCCGCAGGCGACTGTGGCTGGTAGGCGCGGCGCTCCTGGCCGCCTTCGCGTTCCTCATGGTCGAGGGTCTGGGCAGCTCGCTCAACTACTTCGACACGGTGGACCAGGCCTTGGCCCACCGGGGCTCGCTGGGCACCACCACCTTCCGGTTGGAGGGGACCGTCGTGCCCGGGACGATCCGCTCCACTTCCGTCGGCACCAACTTCAGGATCTCCGAAGGGGATCATGTGGTGCAGGTCGCCAATACCGGGAGCCCACCCCAACTCTTCCAATCCGGCATCCCGGTAGTCGTGGTCGGGCACTTCGTGTCCGCCACCTCTGACGACTTCGTGTCGAACTCCATCCTCGTCAAGCACTCGGCGAACTACATCGCCCGGTACCCCGGCCGTGTCAAGGCGAAGAACGGGTCGACGCGCTGATGGGGGATGCGCACCTGGGGACCATCGGGGTGTGGTTGGCCCTGACGGCCAGCGTGGTCGGGGCAGCTGTCATGATCTCCGGCCTGGTGCGCCGGCCTGCCACCGACCGGCCCGCCGGGACCTTGTCCGACGGGAAGACGTTCGCCCCCGTCATGCTCATCGGGGCGCTCCTGGCCACCGCCGCCATGGAGCACGCGCTGGTCACCCATGACTTCTCACTGGTGTTCGTGGCCGAGAACAACAGCACCGCCACCCCGCTGCTGTACTCCATCACCGGCCTGTGGTCGGCCCTGGCCGGTTCGATCATGTTGTGGGGGCTCGTCCTGGCCGTGCTTTGCACCATCTTCGTCTGGCGCTACCGCAGGGTGGCCGGCGACCCGGTGATCAAGTGGGCCACTCTGGTCCTGTACCTGGTATCGGCATTCTTCTTCGCCCTGATGGTCGGTCCCGCCAATCCTTTCGTCACGACGACCGACGTGACCTCGGGGTTGGGTCCGAACTCCCTCCTGCAGGACAACCCGCTGGTGGCGATCCATCCCCCGCTCCTCTACACCGGGTTCGTCGGGTTCACCGTGCCCTTCGCCTTCGCGGTCGGGATGCTGGCCACCGGCCGGGTGGGCGATCGCTGGCAGATCGAATGCCGGCGCTGGACCCTGGTCTCGTGGACCTTCCTCTCCGTGGGCATCGTGCTCGGAGCGTGGTGGTCCTACCAGGTGCTCGGATGGGGAGGGTTCTGGGGCTGGGACCCGGTGGAGAACGCGGCCTTGCTCCCGTGGCTCTGCGGCACGGCATACCTGCACTCGGTCCTGGTCCAGGAGCGGCGCGGCCTCATGCGGGTGTGGAACCTTTCGCTGTCGGTGGCCACCTTTGCGCTGACAATTCTGGGGACCTTCCTGACCCGGTCAGGGGTCATCAACTCGGTCCATGCCTTCTCGCAATCCTCCCTCGGCCCCATCCTGATCTCCTTCTTCTTCGTGGTGGTCATCGGCGGGTTCGGCCTGATCGCCTGGCGCGGCGATCGCCTCAGGTCACCCGGCGGCATCGATGCGCCGCTGGGCCGGGAGGGGGCGTTCCTGATCAACAACGTCCTGTTCGTGGGCTTCGCCTTCGTCGTCCTGCTGGGGACGGTGTACCCGCTTCTCTACGAGGCGGTCACCCAGCAGCAGGTGACCGTGGGGGCACCCTTCTTCAACACGGTTGCCGTTCCCGTCGGCCTGGCCCTGCTCTTCCTCATGGCAGTGGCACCCGCACTCAGCTGGCGCAAGATCAGTGGTGCCGTCCTGTGGCAGCGGCTGGCCGTACCGGTCTGGGTGGGCGTGCTCACCGTGGTGCTCTGCGTGTCCTTCGGGCGGCGCGGCCTGGCGCCGCTGGTCGGTTTCGGCCTGGGGGCGGTCGCCGCCGCCACCGCGGCACGTGCACTGGTGCTGGCGGTGGGGGCCGCCCGTACCCGCCATGCCGGTTGGTGGCGTGGCCTGGTGGGCCGGACCAACGGCGGAATGATCGTGCACTTCGGGGTGGTGGTGCTGGCGGTGGGGGTGATCGCAGCCACCACGTACCGGCACCAGACGGAGCTGGCCCTGCACCGGGGGGCGGTGGTCTCCTACGATGGGCACCGGTTCGAATTCGTCGGGTTACGGGTCGTCACGTCACCCTCCCAGCGGGCCGACCAGGCCCTGGTCAAGGTCGATGGCGGGGTGTTCGCCCCGGCCACGACCAACTTCGGGAGTGCCCTCTCCACGGTGGGGACGCCGGCCATCGATTCGGGTCTCTGGGGCGACGTGTACCTGACTTTTGATGCGGTAGGCGGCGTGGGCGCGACCTCGGGCAGTCAGCCCGTGGCCAACCTCCCGGCGGATTCAGTGGCCATCGGCGTCGTGATCGAACCGCTGCTGGCATGGTTGTGGGCCGGCGGGCTGCTCATCGGCCTCGGTGGCATCCTCGCCCTCGTCCCGGGCTCCCGCCGGCGGGCCACCGATCCGGCGTCGGCTCCATCGCACATGGTGACCGGTCGGGTTCGGGTCCCCGCCGGGGACGGCACGCACCTGACAGAGCAGGCGGGCGTGCCGGCGGCCAGCGGCGCACCCGCTCCATGAGGGAACGGGGCCAGCGCCGCCACACGACGCGCTGGCTGGCCGCCGCCGTCCTGCTCGTGCTGGTCGGCGTGGGTGTGGTCCTAGCCACCCGCACACCCCAGGAGGCGACCCAGATCGACAGCCCGTTGCTCGGGCACCTGGCCCCGCAGTTCTCGGGGACCGACCTCCGGACCGGTGCGCGCGTCTCGCTGGCGTCGTTCCGGGGCCACTATGTCTTCGTCAACTTCTTCGCCAGCTGGTGTGTGCCCTGCCAGCAGGAGGCGCCGGACCTCATCACCTTCGCCTACGACCAGCAGCACGTAAGTGGCGGAGCGGACCTGCTGAGCGTGGTCTTCCATGACGAGACGTCGGCGGCCCGCCAGTTCCTCGTCGCACAGGGGGAATCGTGGCCCGCGGTGAGCGATCCCGGGGGCATGGTCGCCGAGCACTACGGGGTCTCGGACCCACCGACGACCTTCCTGGTCGATCCCACGGGGCGGATCACCGTCAATCCGGTCATCGGCCCGGCGACACAGCCGGACCTCGACGCGCTCCTGCACCAGGCGCAGCGGGCAACGGCCGGTCGGGTGCGCGCGTCCGGTGCCTGAGCGCTCGGCGCCGGGGCCCCTCTGGGCCCGCGTGGCATTCCCCCTCGCGGTGCTGGCTCTGGCCCTGTTCGTCGGGAGTGGCGCGCTCGGGGGATCGGCGCCGACGCCGGCGCAGCGCGCCGCCGCCATTGAGGCCGATGTCCGCTGCCCGTCCTGTACCGACGTGTCGGTGGCTCAATCCGACGAGTCGACCGCGCTCGCTGTGCGCCATCAGATTGAGCACCTGGTGGCGGAGGGGCGATCGACCGGGCAGATTCAGCAGACCCTGGTGTCGCAGTACGGCCAGACCATCTTGTTGGTACCCCCGCCGGCGGACGGGATATCCGTGATCTGGATCGTCCCGATAGCGGCGGGGGCGGGGGCCCTCCTGGCGGTGGTGGTCTTTTTCTGGCGCCGGTCGGCCCAGTTCGCCGCGTTGCGCCACGCAGCGGACGCGCCATGAGGGTCGAACGACATCCGGGCGACGGGCATCCCGCCGACGGACGGGACGCCCGCTGGTACCTGGAGGACGAGCGCGACTTCCTGCAGAGATCACTTCTTGATGCGGAGCGCGAGCATGCTGCAGGCGACCTGTCCGAGGCCGATCGCACGGTCCTCGTGACCCGGGACCGCACCAGGTTGACCGAGGTGGAGGCGGAACTGGCGGCTCTCGGACCGGCGCCGGGGCGGACCGCGCACAATGAGCCTGTATCCCCGCCAGGCGCACCCCCGATGCCGGGGTGGCGGCGCCTGGCGATCGCGGCGGCCTGCTTCCTGATCGCCACCGGGGCGGTGATCCTGGTGACCCACGCCCGCCAGGCCCGCCAGCCCGGCCAGGCGCCGTCGGGCAGCATCACGTTGTCGCAGGCGGCGTTGATCGCCAATCAGTTGGCCCAGGCGCAGAAGCTCAGTGATCAGCACCAGACGCTGGCGGCGCTCAAGCTCTACGACATGGTGCTCTCCGAGGATCCGGCCAATCCTGCCGCCATGGCCGGTGCCGGTTGGCTGAAGTGGAACACCGGATACACCGCACACGTGGCCTCGCTCACCGCGGACGGGCGCCGGGAGGTGGAGCGGGCGGTGCAGGCATCCCCCTCGTACTACGCGGCCCACCTGTTCCTGGGGCTGATCCTTGAGAACCAGGACGACAACCACACGGGAGCGGTCACGCAGTTCAATGATTTCGTGATCGACGATCCACCGGCGTACGTGATGCTGATCGCCGCCCCCCTGGTGGAGGGCGCCTACAAGGCGGCCGGCGTCCCACTTCCGGTGGCCTTCACCGCTGCACCGGTCACCACGACGTCAACCCCGTAGGGCCCTCAATCCGGACACCACGCGGGCGAACGCACTGTTGAAGGTCGTGACGTCAACGTCGGTGGTCGTCCAGCCCACGCTGACGCGGAGGGAGTGACTCGGGTCCACACCCATGGCCCCCAGCACCGGTGACGGCTCAATGCTCTCGGAGGAGCACGCCGAGCCGGAGTGGACGGCCACACCCTCCCGGTCCAGGCCGATGAGCACCGCCTCCGCCTCGACACCCCCCACACCCAGGCAGATCAGGTAGGGCAGCCGGTCCTCGGCTGCGGGGGGTCCGATCACTGCGACCTGGTCGACCGCGCCCGCCACGCTGGCGATCTCTCCGATCTGCCGACACGCCGTCGCCGCCTCGGCGTGCCGGGCCTGCTGATCGGATGCTGACAGGGCCTCCGCGGCGGCACCGAAGGCCAGGAGCGCGGGCAGCGCCTCCTGGCCGGCCCGCCGCGCCCGCTCCTGCTCGCCGCCCACGAGGAGGGGTTCGAACCGGCTGCCCCGGCGGATCACCAGCGCGCCGGCCCCGGGCAGGCCGCCGAGCTTGTGGGCACTCAGGCTGACCAGGTCGGCATTGAGAGCGCCCAGGTCGACGGGGACGTGCCCGCAGGCTGCGGCCGCGTCGACGTGCACCACGACACCGGCGGCCCGGCAGAGGGCCACCACCTGGTGCACCGGCTGGAGAGTGCCCACTTCATGGTTGGCCCACTGGCAGTGCACCAGGCCGGGCACCGGAAGCGTGCGCGACGCCAGCCGGGATTGTAGGTACTCGAGGTCGAGCCGGGCGGCGCCATCAACCGGGATGGACTCGGTGGGCGCAGCGCGGCGGGAGGCATCGCGCACGGCCGAGTGCTCCACCTCGGCGCAGAGGATTGGTGCACCCGGTCGGAGGCGGGTGGCGCCCCACACGGCCGCATTGATCGCTTCGGTGGCTCCCGAGGTGAACACGACCTGGCGCGGGGAGACCCCGATGAGGGTGGTCACCTGTCGGCGTGCCTCCTCCAGGGCGTCGCGCACGAGCCGCCCCTCCTCGTGGAGACGGCCCGGATCCGCGGCCGGGAGGTCGGCCCAGCGCCGCAGGGCCTCCAGGGCCTCGGGGCGCGGTGGCGTGGTACTGGCGTGGTCGAGGTAGGTGCGCCCCACGCCGGGCGCTCAGGCGGACGCGGTGCAGGCGGCGTCGCCCCGCGCCCGGGAGGAGAGGATCACCGGGAGCGCCTGTTCCGACGCCTTCCCGCACAGCCCGGACAGCAGGCCCTTGACCATGCCGCGATCGACCGCGCACAGCACGGGATTGGTGCTGCTGGCGTTGCCGAACGGGCACTGTTCGGCAACGACGGCTGTCGTCTCGCCGCGGTCCTCCGCGTGGGCGGCGAAGCCGTGGGCGGTGAGGGTCTCGGCCACGACGTGCATGGCGGCGCGCACGGTGCGCTGCCCCTCGTGTGGCGTCATGCGCGAAGCCAGGGAGCGGCCGTACTCCTCGCCGACGTGGGCGGCCATGCTCTCCGCTTCCTCGGGGCCCAGCCGTTGCATGGCCTCGCCCAGCAGCCGCATGAGGAGATCGTCCCGACGCTGCAGGAGACCGAGCGTCAGGTCCTCCTCCACACAGAAGAACTGCTTGGAGGGCCGGCCGGCACCGGTGGCCCGTCGCCCGTTCTCGACGCGTAGGTAGCCGCCGTCCACCAACCGCTGCAGGTGGTGGCGGGCCACGTTGGGGTGCAGGGAGAACGCGGCTGCCACCTCGGTCGCCGTCACACCAGGTGCGGACCGCACGTGGAGGAAGATGTCCCGCCGGGTGGGGTCCCCGAAGGCCGCCGACACGGCCGCAACGGCCGCGCTGAACTGCCCGTCGTCGGGGCCACGGTCGGCAGCCCCGGGCGGCGCCTCGGGTTCCAGCGTGATCGGCACGGTGCGCACGGTCGCTAGTCTACCGAGGGAGAGGCACTTCCCACGGGGGCGCGTGCGCACGGGAAACGTGCGGTGCCCGGTCCCGGCTCCAACGTCAACGAGGAAGAGGATGGCGCCAGACCAGTTGCAGCTTCAGGCAGCCTTGAACGCCATCGTCGAGCCCGAGCTCGGGCTTCCCCTGGGCCGGATCGGGTTCCTGCGTGAGGTCACGTCCCGGCGGCGGCGGGTGCGTATTGAGGTTGCGCTCCCCGTGGCCGCCTGGCCCGGGTCCGACGAGCTGGCCGACGAAATCCACCGGGTGGCCCGGGCGGTGCCGGGCGTCGACGAGATTGAGTTCGACCTGACAGTGATGACCGACGAAGAGAGAGCGGCGCTCCGGGTCGAGCTCCGCACCACCATGCTCGGGGCGGCCGCACAGGAGGAGGAGGCGCCCGGCGCCACCGACGGCCACGGCCACTCCCACGGGGATGACGCGGCGGCGGCGTTCCTCCTCCCCGATTCGCCCACCCGGGTCATCGGGGTCTCGTCCGGCAAGGGTGGGGTGGGCAAGTCCACCGTGACGGTGAATCTGGCCATCGCACTGGCCAAGGCGGGTCACAGCGTCGGCCTGCTCGATGCCGACGTCTACGGTTTTTCGGTCCCCAAAATGCTCGGCACCGACCATGACCCGATCATTCTCGGCGATGTGGTCATCCCCACCTCGGCCCACGGGGTCAGGTGCCTCTCCATGGGTTATTTCGTCCCAGACGACCAGCCGGTCATTTGGAGAGGGCCGATGCTGCACAAGGCCATACAACAATTCCTGACCGACGCCTACTGGGGGGAGCCTGACTTCGTCCTGGTGGACATGCCCCCGGGCACCGGTGATGTCGCCCTCACGCTGGCCCAGGTCATGCCCAAGGCCGAGATCATTGTGGTGACGACACCGCAACCGGCGGCGCAGAGAGTGGCCCAGCGCTCCGCTTTCGCGGCACGGCGGCTGAAGCTCTCCGTGCGTGGCGTGGTCGAGAACATGAGCTGGTTCACCGGCGACGACGGCAAGAAGTACGAGCTGTTCGGCTCGGGAGGTGGCATGACCCTGGCCGCCGACCTCGGGGTGCCCCTTCTGGGTCAGGTGCCGCTGGTCAACGCGGTCCGCCAGGGTGGGGACGACGGCCGGCCCATCGTGGCCTACAACCCGGACAGCGAGACCGCCCGGGCGTTCACCGGCATCGCCGGCAAGCTGGCCGCACTCGGGCCGGCCCGGGTCTACCGCAAGGAGCTCAACCTGCGCTAGCGCCCGCGCCCGCCGGTCGGGCTGAGCCGGGGCAACTTCGGGCGCAGTGCTTCTGGAAACCACTTCTGAACAGGGAATTGCTACATTGGGGCGGCCGCGGGAACCCGTCCCGCTTCCGGGGTCCCCGGCCCGGCGGAAGGAGTCACATGGGCGAGGATTGGGCACGCCCCGTGGTGCACCGGCAGATTGAGGGCCACCTGGCCGCCAGGTCGGTGACGACAAACCGGTACGAGATGCGCCACTGACATGGAGCTGGAGGAGCTCAAGGTCACCCGTTACGTGGTGGCCGACGCCATCGCCACCATCACCTTGCACCGCCCGGACCGCCTCAACGCATGGACCGGGAGGATGCACACCGAGTACCGGTCGTTGCTGGCCCGGGCGGCCGACGACGCGACCGTGCGGGTCATTGTGGTGACCGGGGCGGGGCGGGGCTTCTGCGCCGGAGCAGATGCGCGGGCATTGGAGGGCCACGTGGCGCGGGGGAACTACGACGCAGGCGTAGGTGACGACCTGGCCCGGCCCGGCTACGGGGTACGTCCCGAGTTCGACGCCGACTTCGCCTACCACTTCGGCATCCCCAAGCCCATCATCGCCGCCGTCAACGGTCCGGCGGCCGGGGTGGGGCTGGTACTGGCTTGCTATTGCGACCTCCGCTTCGCCGCCTCCGGGGTCAAGCTGACCACGGCGCACGGGCGCCTGGGCCTCCCGGCGGAGTACGGGCTCTCCTGGTTGCTGCCCCGGCTTGTCGGGATGACCCGGGCGGCCGACCTCCTGCTCTCCAGCCGGGTGGTGCTGGCGGAGGAAGCCGCACAGATCGGACTGGTCAACCGGGTCGTGAGCTCTGGTGCACTGCTACCCACCACCTACGCCTACGCCCGCCACCTGGCCACCGAGGTGGCGCCCTCATCGCTGGCCTCCACCAAGCTGCAGATGTACGCGGACCTCCACCGCGACGTGGCGTCTTCGGTCAACGATGCCGCCGCCCGGCTCGCCGACATGACGCAGGGCGCCGACTTCGCCGAGGGGGTGGCGGCACTGACGGGGAAGCGCCCGCCGGTCTTCGCCGACCCCCCGCCCCGGGATGCCATGGGAACGGGAAGCTGAGCCTCCGCCGTCACGCCGCGGCGCTTGTGGCCATCGTCGCCCTGGCCGCGCTCTGCACCACGGGTGTCCGGGCCGCGGCGGCCGCACCGCTCGCCTCCGCCGCTTCCCGGCAGGTGTCGGACTCGGTGCCGGGCATTCCCGGGCTGCCCACCGGGGTTCCTGCTGCCGCCACAGCCCCGGTGCCGAGCCTGCCGGTGCCCAGCGCGACCGCGTGGCCCTTCCCGAGCGACTTCTCCCACACCGACGGCACCGGGCGCCTTGCGGGCGGGGCCAGCTTGTGGACCGATTTCCTCTACGACGACCATGGACCCGCCGGCAGCCCCGTCGGTGTCGTCGAGAGCCTCGGGGACTCGGGCTTGACCCCGGTCCACGGTGGCTTCAGCTACCCCACCGGTCCGGCTGACGGAAACGGCGCCGACATCTTCGCCGCGGCTGTCGGGTACACACCTTCGGCCACCTACTGGCGGGTGGACTGGAACACCCTCGTCAATGCCGACGTGCCCATCGCCGAATGGACGTTCTCCACCCCTGCGCCCCTGCCGGCCGCCGGGACAGCCTGGCGGGCCAATGCCGGTCTGTCCTCGGCCGGGATCCAGTACGCCCTGGTGGTGTCGGCCCAGTCGGCGCAGCTGCTCGACGCCGCCACCGGCAACCCGGTTGCCGGAGCAAACCTGCAGACCATGGTGGACATGTCCTCGCGGTCCTTCATCGTGCGCATTCCGACCAGCGTGCTCCCCGTCAGTGGAACTTGGACCGTGCGCCTGGCGGGCGGCCTCGCTAACCCGGCGGGGTCCGCGTTCGCCACCGTCCCCTCGGCTGAGGGCGGGACCGGCGGCACCAACGCCTACAACGTGACCTTCAGGACCTCCCAGCAGGAGGCGCCGCTGGTATGCCCGGCCAACGCGCTGCCCGTCCCCACCATCGCCACCCTCATCAGCACGTTCCTGGCCGGCAGTGCGGCCATGTCGGGCACCATCCCGGTGGCCGAGTGCGCGAACTTCTGGATGGAGAACGACCAGGCCGACACCCTGGCCGCCGGCAACGTCTCCAAGTACAGCCTGGCCGTGGACTGGACGCAGCTGGCCCAGCAGGTCACCACTCCCGAGCCGCTACCCACCGGGTACTCCAACCGGTGGTACGTGAGCCCGCTGGCTCTCGGGCAGGGGATCGTCATGCCCTCGTCGTTCACCTTCACCCCACCCACGTACGTGAGCAGGATCCAGTCCTACGCGGTCTACGTCCCCACCACGTACCAGCCCGGCACGCCGGCACCGCTGACCTGGATCCTGCACTCCCTTGACGCCAACCTCAACCAGTACGGCGGGCTGGCCCCCAGCCAGCTCCAGCAGGAATGCGAGGCCCGGAACAGCATCTGCGCCACCACGGAGGGCTTCAGTGAGGGTGGTTGGTACTACGCCCAATCAGAAGTGGACTTCTGGGACGTGTGGCACCAACTCGCCCTGACCTACGACCTCGACCCCGATGCCACCGTCATCTCGGGCTACTCCATGGGCGGCTGGGCTTCCTACAAGCTCGGCCTGCAGTATCCGGACCTGTTCGCGCAGGCCATGCCGCTGGAGGGTCCGGTCATCTGCGGGGACCAGGCGACCCCGGGGGTCGGCGCTTCCGCCGCCGGCGGCCAATGCTCCAGCGACGGCCAGTCGACACCGCTGATCGTCAACGCCAAGTGGCTCCCCTACGTCATGACCTACGGGGGGGCCGACGAGCTCGTCCCGATCACGGGCGGGCTGGCGCAGGCCGCGGAGTTCCAGAACCTGGGGTATCGCTACTTCGCGGTGCTCTACCCGGCAGAAGACCATGTGCTGTTCGCCGCGCAGAACGACTTCGCCCCCGCGACGTCCCGCATCGGGGGACTGTCCCGGGCCATCAACCCGGGCGCATTCATCTTCACCTGGTACCCGGACCTTGTCTCCAACCAGCTCGGCATCGGGCCCACCGGCGACTACTGGGTGAACGGGCTGGCCGCGCGCGACACCGCACCGGGCACCCTGGCCACCATCAGCGCCTCCTCGGCCGCCATCCCCGATCCCTACGTGATCGCCGCCCGGCACATCGGCGTGGTGGCGAGCGCCACCCCCACCCCCGCCGCCACCGAGTCGCAGTCCTGGACGCCCGGCACAACGCCACCGGCACACCAGGTGCTCGATATCGCCCTGACCGACGTGAGCGCCGCCAGTGTGGACACCGCCCGGGCCGGGCTCACCTGCCCGGCGGTGCACGCCCGGACCGACGGCCTGACCCAGCTGACACTGCTGGGTTTGGCCCCGGGCACGGCGGTGTTCGAGGGGCCGACTCCGGTGACCACTGCGTTGGCTTCGGGGCTGGCGACGGTCACCCTGCAGTCCGGCTCGACGAATCTCCAACTCTGCGCGGCGACTGCGGGTTCGGGAACCTCGGGCTCGGCCGGCTCGGGTTCGGGAGGGGCGACCGCAGCGGCGCCGGGGAGCGGGGCGGCGTCACGGGGGACCGGTACATTGGCCGCCTCCGGCGCACCCGTCGCGGCGGAGCTCGCAGTGAGCCTGGTTCTCCTGCTCGCCGGCTCGCTCGCCCTGGTGGCATCCACGGGGTCCCGGCGGCGGTCCACGGGAACCACGCGGCGCTGAGGGTGGCGCCGGCGGGACCGCGTGACGCGCGGCCTCAGCCGTCGACCCCGGCCGGGAGCTTGCCGGGATCCCAGCCGAGGAGGGCCACCGCCTGGCGGAAGGCGAAGCGATCGGTCATGCCGGCCACATAGGTGACGGCGGCCCGGACGGCATCCTCGCTCCCGGCCAGCACGTCGGAACCCTCCTGCGCAGTGGCGTCCCGGTCACCGATGAGGTGCGGACGGTCGGCGAAGTGCTCGACCAGGGCCCGCAGCACACCGACGACCGCCTCCCCCTGGCGCAAGGAAGCCTCGCGGAGGTAGATGCGTTCGTAGTTGCAGGAGCGGAAGGCCGAGAGCGCTTCGGCCGCGTCCTCGTCCATGCCGACCTGGCCGCTTCGCAAGGTGGCGGCGACCAGCCCGTGTATGAAGGCGCCAAGCTGGGCGCTCCG
>DATLSH010000052.1:0-21680 GCA_035534235.1 Acidimicrobiales bacterium
GTCTCGTTGTGGGTCAGGGCGTAGAGATCCACCGAGGTGTCGGCCACCGGGATGGGGTGGGTGCCCACGGCGGACTCAATGATCAGGGGGTCCTTCAGGTGGGGCGCCGCCTTGACGCACGAGGCGAACTTGGAGGAGAACTCCCCGAAGCTCAAGTGCTGGCTCTGCGCCTCAATCAGCCCGAAGGTGGCGGCGTCCCAGAAGCAGGTGGCCCCCCCGTTGCCGAGGACCACCTCGTAGCCATCGGGGAGGGAGAAGAGGTCGCGGAAGCCGTGGCGCACCCGGGCGACTTGTGACTTGACCGTCTTCTGGCGGTGGCTGGTGCCGAGGTAGGTGCCGGCCACCTGGGCCAGGGCCGTGACCTGTTCGGGTCGGACCTTGGAGGGCCCCGAACCGAAGCGGCCGTCAGCGGGGAGGAGCTCGGAAGGGATGGTGATGTCAGGAGCGTCGGGCACGTATGCAAGCATGGCATCCGTGACGACCCCTTCCGCCACGCCGACCGAGCTCCGCCGGATCTCCCGCCGCGCCGCCGCCGTGGCTCCGTCGGCCACCCTGGCCGTCGATGCCAAGGCCAAGGCCCTCCAAGCGGCCGGCGAGCACGTCATCGGCTTCGGGGCCGGCGAACCCGACTTCCCGACGCCTCCCCACATCGTCGAGGCCGCGGTGGCCGCCTGCCGCGACCCGGCCAACCACCATTACACCCCGACCGGAGGCCTGCCGACCCTGCGTGAGGCCGTGGCGGCCAAGACGCTACGGGACTCGGGCTACCCGGTGACGGCCTCCCAGGTGCTGGTCACCAACGGGGGAAAGCAGGCGGTGGCCAACGCGTTCGCGGTGCTGTGCGACCCGGGCGACGAGGTGCTGGTGCTGGCCCCGTTCTGGACCACCTACCCCGAGTCGATCGCCCTGGCGGGTGGGACACCGGTCATCGTCTCCTCTGACGAGCGCACGGGCTTCCGCTCCTCGGTGGACGACCTGGAGTCCGCCTGGACCCCGCGCACCAAGGCCCTCCTCTTCGTTTCGCCGTCCAACCCCACGGGCGCGGTCTACCCCCGGGCGGAAATTGAAGCCATCGGGCGCTGGGCGGTCGAGCGGGGCATCTGGGTGCTGACCGACGAGATCTACGAGCATCTCGTCTACGGCGGCGCCGCGCACCACTCCATGCCCGTCGTGGTGCCCGAGCTGGCCGAGCGCTGCCTGGTGGTCAACGGGGTGGCGAAGACCTACGCCATGACCGGCTGGCGGGTGGGATGGCTCATCGGGCCCGCCGATGCCATCACGGCGGCCACCAATATTCAGAGCCACGAGACCTCCAACGTGTCCAACGTGGCCCAACGAGCGGCGCTGGCCGCAGTGACCGGCAACCTGGACGACGTGGCCGCCATGCGTGCCGCCTTCGACCGCCGGCGGCTGACCATGTGCCGGATGCTCAACGACATTGAGGGGATCGTCTGCGTGGAGCCCGAGGGCGCGTTCTACGCCTACCCCTCGGTCAAGGGCCTGCTCGGCCGGTCGCTGCGGGGGAGACGTCCGTCGACCAGCGCGGAGCTGGCCGAGCTTTGCATCAACGAGGCCAAGGTTGCCGTGGTACCTGGTGAGGCGTTCGGCGCCCCGGGGTATTTCCGCATGTCCTACGCCCTGGGCGACGATGACCTGGTCGAAGGGGTCACCCGGTTGGGCGCGCTCTTCGCCGAAGCACAGGGCTGAAGTCCGAGAAGGTCGAGCGAGGAGAGCACGGTGCCACGGGTACTGGTCACAGAGAAGATCGCCCAGAGTGGGCTCGACCTCCTGGCCGGAGCCGGCCACCAGGTCGACGTCCGCGAGGGTCTGAGCCCGGAGGAATTGCTCGGTGCCATTGAGGGCGCCCACGCGCTCATCATCCGCTCGTCCACCCAGGTGACGGCCGACGTGCTCGCTGCCGGCACCGCCCTTCAGGTGGTCGGCCGGGCCGGCGTGGGTCTGGACAACGTCGACGTTCCGGCGGCCACCGGGCACGGGGTCATGGTCGTCAACGCCCCCACCTCCAACATCCTCTCGGTGGCCGAGCAGGCGATGGCCCTGCTCCTGGCCCAGGCCCGCAACGTGCCCCAGGCCCATGCCGCGCTGGTGGCGGGGCGCTGGGAGCGGGCCAAGTGGGAAGGCGTCGAGCTCCACGGCAAGGTGCTGGGAGTGGTCGGGCTGGGCCGGGCCGGATCGCTGGTGGCCCAACGTGCCCTGGCCTTCGGCATGGAGCTCATCGGTTTCGACCCGTTCGTCGCACCCGAGCGGGCCAAGGCCATGGGCGTGCGCCTGGTGACCCTGGAAGAGCTGGTGGGTGAGGCCGACTTCGTCTCCATCCACACGCCCAAGACCCCCGAGACCACCGGCCTCTTCGGCCGGGACCTCCTGGCCAAGGCCAAGCCGGGCATCCGGATCATCAACACGGCCCGGGGCGGCATCGTCGACGAGGAGGCGCTGGCCGAGGCCATACGGGATGGCATCGTGGCCGGCGCCGGGCTGGACGTGTTCGCCCAGGAGCCCTGCACCGAGTCGCCGCTGTTCGCGCTGCCCCAGGTCGTCGTCTCCCCCCACCTGGGAGCATCGACCGAGGAGGCCCAGGACAAGGCCGGAGTGACCATCGCCGAGCAGGTGCTCCTGGCCCTGGCCGGTGACTTCGTGCCCTATGCGGTCAACGTGGCGGCCCGTGACGTCTCCGATGTCGTCCGTCCCTTCATGCCGCTGGCCGAGCAGCTGGGCCGTTTCTTCGCCTGCCTGCACGACGGCCTGCCCGACGGCCTTGAAATCGAGTGCCAGGGTGAGCTGGCCGGGGTGAGCACCGGGATCCTCACGCTCTCCGCGCTCAAGGGGATCTTCGCCGGATCCACCGAAGAACCGGTGTCCTACGTCAACGCGCCGCAACTGGCCGAGCAACGCGGCCTGGCCGTGCGCGAGACGGCCACCGCAACGTCGCATGATTACAAGTCGCTCATCACCCTGCGCTCGGGGTCGCACTCGCTCGCCGGCACGTTGAGCACGGCTGGGCTCCGCACCGAGCCGCGGGTGGTCATGGTCGACGACCACGTGGTGGAGGTGGCGCCCTCCACCCACATGCTGGTGGTGCGCAACGACGACCGTCCCGGCATGATCGGCATGGTGGGAACCGCGCTGGGTGCGGCGGGCATCTCCATCTCCTCCATGGCAGTGGGCCCGAGCCCGATCACTTCCACGGCGTTGATGGTGATCTCGACCACTTCGTCGGCGCCCGACGCCGTGGTCGATCAGTTGCGAGGGGACGAGGGCATCCTCGACATACACCGCGTCATCCTCTGACCGGCTTCATCCTGTGGGCCGGCGGGGTACCGCCGGCCACGTGTCGAGACTGCCGATCACGGGCTCGCTCCCGTTGAGGCCACGGCGCGGTGCACGGTCCAGGAGGACCTGGCGCACCGCACCCAGGACGGCGACGACCAGGGCGATCCGCAAGCCGATGGTCAGGGAACGGCGCACGGCGCCAGGGTAGCCCCGCCCTTGACGATGCCCCGCACCGGTGGGACAATCGTTGCCACCATGATGCACACGACCAACCTGCTGCTTACCTGACGGCGAACGCCACATCGCGTTCGCTCGCAACCTCCTGCGCCTTGGGCCAGGAGGTTTTTTGTTGGGCGGGGAGCCGAAGCCACAAAGGCAAGACACACCAGAGAGAGAAGGGAAAGCGACCATGGCAAAGGGACAGAGAGGGAATGGTGACGACACGGAGCGGGGTCATCTGGCCCTGCCCTGTGACCCCTCGCCCATGCCCGTCGGCAAGTACCGGTCTCACGTGCCCCTGGTCCTCGGGGACCGCACGTGGCCCGACCGCCAGTTCACCCGGGCCCCTCGCTGGGCCAGCGTCGACCTGCGCGACGGCAATCAGGCCCTCATCGACCCCATGGACTCCGAGCGGAAGCTGGCGCTCTTCCGGACCCTCGTCGATGTCGGGTTCAAGGAGATTGAGGTGGGTTTCCCCTCGGCCTCGCAGACCGACTTCGACTTCCAGCGCCTCATCATTGAAGAGGAGATGGTCCCCGACGATGTCGAAATTCAGGTGCTGGTCCAGTGCCGGGAGGAGCTCATTGAGCGCACGTTCGAGTCTTTGGCCGGGGCCCGGCGTGCCGTCGTCCATTTCTACAACTCGGTTTCCGAGTTGCAGCGGCGCGTCGTGTTCGGACTGGACAGGGCCGGGATCGTCGACATCGCCGTGAACGCGGCCATCCTGTGCAAGAAGTTCGAACCTTCGATTCCGGGCACGGAGGTCCGTTACGAGTACTCACCGGAGAGCTTCACCGGCACCGAGCCCGACTTCGCGGTGGAGATCTGCGAAGCGGTGATGGACGTCATTGAGCCGACGCCCGAACATCCCATGATCATCAACTTGCCGGCCACGGTCGAGATGTACAGCCCTAACGTGTACGCCGACGTGATTGAGTGGTTCGGCCGGACCATCAAGAACCGCGAGTCGATTGTGCTGAGCCTGCACCCGCACAACGACCGCGGGACCGCGGGGGCGGCAGCCGAGCTGGCGGTGCTGGCCGGGGCGGACCGGGTGGAGGGCACCCTGTTCGGCAACGGCGAGCGGACGGGGAACGTCGACATCGTGACGCTGGCCATGAACCTGTTCTCCCAGGGGGTGGATCCCCAACTCGACTTCAGCGACATTGAGAAGGTGCGCCGGGTGGCCGAGTACGCCACCCGCCTCCCGGTCCACCCGCGCCACCCTTATGCCGGTGATCTGGTGTACACCGCCTTCTCGGGCTCCCACCAGGACGCCATAAAGAAGGGCATGGCCGCCATCGGCAGTGACTACCCCGAATGGGAAGTGCCTTACCTGCCCATCGACCCCAAGCACACCGGTCGGACCTACGAGGCCATCATTCAGGTCAACAGCCAGTCGGGCAAGGGCGGGGTGGCCTACCTGATGGACACCGACCACGGGCTCGACCTGCCGCGCCGGCTGCAGATGGAGTTCTCCCGCACCGTGCAGTCCATCACCGAGGCCAGTGGCACGGTCATCGGCTCGGGCCAGATGTGGGACGTGTTCGAGGAGATCTACCTGCCCGAGGACGCCGGCCTCAGGTTGGTGACCAGTGAGGTATCCACCCGCCAGGGCCATACCTCGGTCACGGCCCAGCTCCTGGTCGACGGCCAGCACCGCACCGTGAAGGGAGAGGGCAACGGTCCCATTGACGCGCTGGTGGCCGCCCTGAAGGGCGATCTGGGCATAGTGCTGGAGGTCAAGGACTACTCGGAGCACGCCCTGACCGAGGGGTCGGGAGCATCCGCGGTGGCGTACATAGAATGCGCCGGACCCGACGGCGCCACCTGGTGGGGTGTCGGCCGTGACTCCTCCATCCTCGACGCCTCGCTGAGCGCGCTGGTGTCCGCCGCCAACCGCGCCCGCACCGAATGATCCGAGCGGCCGTGGAGGCCGACGTGCCCGAGCTGCTGTCCATGATCCGCGAGCTGGCCGAATTCGAGAACCTGGCCGACCAGGTTGTCTGCCGCGAGGAAGACCTGAAGCGGGCCCTCTTCGGCCCCGACGCGGTCGTGCACGACACGGTGGTCGCATCTGACGACGGCTCCCTGGTCGCCCATGCGCTGTGGTTCCGCACCTTCTCCACCTTCCTGGGCCGGACCGGCATCTGGCTGGAGGACCTCTACGTGCGCCCCGACCACCGGCACCGTGGCCATGGGCGCGCCCTGCTCTCCGAGCTGCGCGCGCGGACCGAGGGGCGGGTGGAGTGGGAGGTCCTGGAGTGGAATTCCCAGGCCATCGACTTCTACCAGGAGCTCGGCGCCCGCCCCATGTCGGGCTGGACCCGGTACCGCTGGACTCAGCCGTAACCGCCGCTCGGGATGTAGGGGCTCGGCGGGGCGTCCATGCCGCGCACCATGACCGGTCCGAGTGGCCGCAGCTCCACGCCGGCCCGGGTCAGCACCCCGATGGCCCACTGCTGGCCCGCCGTGAGCCAGTTGACCTCAATGGTCTCCCCCTCGGGCGCCTCGGCCAGCATGGCGCGCAGCACCACGGACGCCGACTCCTCATCGCGGGCCCCCAGGGTCACGATCCGCTCGTCCTTGGCCAGGGCGTAGGCCCGGTCGCGGTGGAGGAGCAGCCGGGTCCCGGGCTGGGACAGCATCGAGTGGATGTCGAGGGTCCGGGCGGACCCCCGCACCTCGCGGTCGATGGCCGCCACGACGGCCAGTTCCCCGTCGGTGACCCGCTCCGGCTCGTGGCGCGTCACGCCGACCGGCCGCTCCACCGAGCTCGGGCGCAGGGGCCCAAAGGCGGCCACCACCGGGTGCAGGGCGAAGCCGGAGCTGGTGTAGAGGGCCATGGCTTTGGGGTCACGCGAGCACTGAATGGTGCCCGGGCTTCCCGGGTCCCCGTAGGAGAGGGCGAGGCGCAGGAGCTGGCGGCCGTGCCCCCGCCCCTGGTGATCGGGCAGGGTCCCGAGCTGGGAGAGCACCCAGTAGCCCTCGCGCACGAAGGACTGGGATACCCCGACGATGGTGCCGTCGTCATCGGCCACCCAGGAGCCACCCGGGTCGGTGCCCAGGAAATGGCGCGTCCGGTCCTGGCGGCGGCGCTCGTCCTGCCGCGATCGGGGTGTGGCGGGGAACCCGAAGCGGGCGCCCATGGCGACGAAGCCCCGGTCAAAGGCTTCGACCGCCGCCGACACGTCGGCACCGGTCATGGAGCGGAAGGTCACCATGGGCAGATGCTCTCACGCGGGGTCGGAACCGAGACTGCTGTTCGTGAACGGGACAGGCGCCACATGGGCCGACGCCTCACGACTTGTCGCCGTGTTTCCCGAATCCTTCGAGGTGGGAGCATTCGACCAGCGGGGTATCGGATGTACCGCCCCGCCCGATCATGCCTATGCCATGTCTGACCTGGCGGCCGTCGCGCGAGTCCTGGCCCTCCTGTGCACCTCGCCGGGAGGTGCCGGTGGTTCCTTATTCCTCCTCCGGGCGCTGGCCGACCGGACCGGCCCGAACGCCCGACCGATCAGGGCGGCGTGGTCAACGGGACCGCCCCATCGGGTCGCCCGAAACCGCACGGGAGTCAAGAAGCCGGGGAGGTCAATCGGTGGATCCTGGCTCAGCGGGCACCTTCCGGATCTTGCCGGCGGGCCCGTTCACCATCCCGAACAAACGTTTGACATAGTGAGCCGGATCCAATATCCTTCTCACCGGTTACCCACCACCGTGGCGGGAATGGGGGGCTGAAGTTCGAGCGCTGTAGTAACGCGCCGAATTCAGGTCCACTAACCATTGGAATGGAGGAATGTTGAGGCTTCAATCACGTATTGCAATGCTGGGTCTGGTGGCTGGTTCGGGTGGTCTGCTCGGTAGCTTCGCCCTTTCCGGGGCTTCGCAGGCTGCTTCGTGCGGGTCGCCGTCGGGTCAGAGCACCGCTAAGGGTGGCGAGGGTCCGATCTACACCTCGGGCGCCAACGGTGCTCCCGCCGTGCCGGTTTCCGGCTACGCGGGCATCGGAGCGTCACAGGGTTACCTGCAGGTGACCGGTGTGACCAGCGCCAGCACCACCCCCGCTGTCGGCAATGTGACCGCAGCCGGTGGAGTGGGGCCTGCCACTGGTGGAATCGCCGTCGGCAATGACGGCAACACCAACGGCACCATTGAAGGCCAGTCTGTGCCGAGTGTTGACGGGAACTACGTCTGCACCCAGTAGCAAACTGTTGTAGCTGTGAATGAGAAATCGCCTGGAGGCCTAGCCTCCAGGCGATTTCTTGTTCCGGCGGTCCAACGGGGCCGCCGGATGTGACGCAAGCCCGTGGCGCCAGCCGGGCGATCCCACCGCTTCGCCCGCCGACCGACCTGTCACCGCACAGAGACCTGCCCGCGGGACAATGGCCCCGCGGTCCCGGCCCAGGTGACCGGTGCGCTAGGCCGACGGCAGGAAGGCGGGGCGGCGCTTCTCGTATGCCGTGATGTCGTCGGCATGGCGCAGCGACAGGCCGATGTCGTCCCACCCGTTGAGCAGGCGCTGGCGGGTGAACTCGTCGAGCGGGAAGGTGTCCGCCAGGCCGGCCGCCGGCGCCTCAATGGTGCTCCGTGCGACGTCGATAGTGATCTCCAGTGAGGGGTCCGCCGCCACCGCGGTGAGCAGTGCCCGGTCGAACTCCGGCGACACCTGCACCGGCAGCAATCCCTGCTTGGTGCAGTTGTTGCGGAAGATGTCGGCGAAGCGCGACGACACCACGGCTTGGAAGCCGAAGTCCATCAGCGCCCACACGGCGTGCTCACGCGACGAGCCGGTGCCGAAGTTATGCCCGGCCACCAGGATGGTCGCTCCGACGAACTCAGGGTTGTTGAGGACGAAGTCCCGGTCGTCCCTCCACTCCGAGAACAGCCCGGCCCCGAACCCCGTGCGCTCCACACGCTTGAGCCAGTCCGAGGGGATGATCTGGTCGGTATCCACATCGGTGCGGTCGAGGGGAACCGCCCGGCCGGTCACGACGACGACGGGTTCCATCAGTCCAGGTCCTCGGGTAGGGCGAACGTGCCGGCCACTGCGGTGGCGGCGGCCACGGCGGGGGAGACCAGGTGGGTGCGCCCGCCCCGGCCCTGACGCCCTTCGAAGTTCCGGTTCGAGGTGGAGGCACAGCGCTCGCCCACGGCCAGCTTGTCGGGGTTCATGGCCAGGCACATGGAACAGCCCGGCTGGCGCCACTCGAAGCCGGCGGCGATGAAGATCTGGTCCAGCCCCTCGCCCTCCGCCTGGGCCTTGACCCGGTGCGATCCCGGGACGACCAGGGCCCGCAGGCCGGCATGCACGTGGCGGCCGGCGAGAACGGCGGCGGCGGCCCGCAGGTCCTCAATCCGGGAGTTGGTGCAACTGCCCAGGAACACCGTGTCCACGGGGATGGCACGCATGGCGGTGCCGGGGACCAGGCCCATGTAGGCCAGGGCCCGGACCGCCGCCTCCCGGTCACCGGGATCGGCCATGGCCTCGGGGTCGGGGACGGAGCCGCTGATGGGGGTCACCTGGGCCGGGTTGGTGCCCCAGGTGACGTGGGGCGTGACGCTGGCGGCGTCGATCGCCACTTCCTTGTCGAAGGTGGCCCCGGGGTCGGTGGGCAGCGTGTGCCAGTAGGCCACGGCAGCCTTCCAGGCGTCACCCCTGGGGGCGTGGTCCCGACCCTTCAGGTAGTCGAACGTGGTCTGGTCGGGCGCCACCAGCCCGGCGCGGGCGCCACCCTCAATACTCATGTTGCACAGCGTCATGCGGCCTTCCATGGTCAGACCGCGGACGGCCGAACCTCCATACTCAATGACGTGCCCGATGCCTCCCCCCGTCCCGATGGCGCCGATGATCCTCAGGGCCATGTCCTTGGCCGTGGCACCCGGAGGCAACTCCCCCTCCACGTTGACGGCCATGGTCAGGGGCCGGGTCCCCGAGAGGGTCTGGGTGGCCAGCACGTGCTCGACCTCACTCGTCCCGATCCCGAAGGCCAGCGCCCCGAAGGCGCCGTGGGTCGAGGTGTGGCTGTCCCCGCACACGATGGTCATGCCGGGCTGTGTCCAGCCCTGCTCGGGGCCGATCACATGGACGATGCCCTGGTTGGGGTCGCCCATCGGGTAGCAGGTGATCCCGAACTCGCCCGTGTTGAGGTTGAGCACGTCGAGTTGCTGGGCCGAGACAGGGTCGGCCACCGGCTGGTCGATGTCGATGGTGGGGACGTTGTGATCCGCCGTGGCCACCGTGAGATCGGGCCTCCGCACCTGGCGGCCCGCAAGCCGCAAACCGTCGAACGCCTGCGGCGAGGTGACCTCGTGCACCAGGTGCAGGTCGATGAAGAGGAGGTCCGGCTCACCTTCGGCGGCATGGACGACGTGGGCGTCCCAGATCTTCTCGGACAGCGTGCGCGGCCCCATCAGCGGTCGACGGACACGATCTCGACCCGCAGCATGCCGCCCGGCGCCTTGTACTCCACCGTGTCGCCGGCGCTCCTCCCGATGAGGACCTGGCCCAGCGGAGCGCTGGGGGAGAGGACCGGGAGGCTGCCCGGACGCTCCTCAATGGAGCCCACGAAGAACTGCTGGGTGTCGTCCTCGTCGTCGCCCTCGTAGCGCAGGGTCACCGTGCAGCCCATGGACACGCTCCCGTCACCGGCGCCGGTCTCGTCCACCAGCTCGACCCGCTTGAGGAGCCTCTGGAGCTGGCGGATGCGGGACTCCATCTTGCCCTGGAAGTCCTTGGCCGCGTGGTAGTCACCGTTCTCGCTCAGGTCCCCCAGGGCGCGCGCCGACTCAATCTGCTCTGCGATCTCCACCCGGCCCCGGGTGGTCAGGTCCTTGAGCTCGGCCACCAGGCGGTCATGGGTGACCTTGGTCAGCTTGGTCGGTTCAGTTTCGTTGGTCGAGACCTTGGTCACCGCTTGCCCTTCGGGAGGTGGATGCCGGAGGTGGACGCACCCCGGGCCCGCACAAGGCTAATCGGCCCCCGACGGGGTGGGTGCCCGCCGGTCGGCCGATGTTGACGGAGGCGCCCGGCTGCGCCAGACTGAACGGGTCATGCACCGCTTTGAGCACCTTGTAGGCATTATTCGCTAGGCGCGCCACATCCCCGCGCGCCGTCGAACCGTCCACTGTGTGGACGGTTTTTCAATTCCCAGACCAGACCAGACCAGACCAACCAAGACCGGGCCAACCCAGACCAGGCCGGCCCGGTCCCATGAGGAGCAGGACCCGTGAGCACACCCAGCGCCAGGAACCGGGTCGCCGTCATCGGCGGCGACGGCATCGGGCCGGAGGTGTGCGCCGAGGCGCTCAAGGTGGTCGCCGCCGCGGGCGTCGAGCTTGAGACCACTGAGTTCGACCTGGGCGCCGACCGTTACCTCCGTGACGGCAGCGTGCTGCCCGACGACGTGCTGGCCCAGCTCCGGGGCTACGACGCCATCCTGCTCGGTGCGGTCGGCCCCCCCGTGGGCGACACCTCGGTGCCGCCGGGGAGGCTGGAGCGGGGCCTCCTCCTGCGTCTCCGCTTCGAGCTCGATCTCTACATCAACCTCCGTCCCTTCACCGGTCTCCCCGGTTCGGTCGCCCAGAATGCGCAGTTCGTGGTCATCCGGGAGAACACCGAGGGGACCTATGCCGGCGAGGGCGGGTTCCTCCGCAAGGGGACGCCGGCCGAGGTGGCCACCCAGGGATCGGTCAACACCCGCATGGGGGTGGAGCGCTGCGTGCGCTTCGCCTTCGAGCTGGCCGGCCGGCGCCCGGACCACCACCTGACCCTGGTGCACAAGACCAACGTGCTCACCTTCGCCGGGGATCTGTGGCACCGCACCGTCACCGAGGTCTCGGCCGAGTACCCCGACATCGAATGGGACTACAACCACGTCGACGCCGCCTGCATCTACCTGGTGGAGCAGCCGGGCCGCTATGACGTCATCGTGACCGACAACCTCTTCGGCGACATCCTCACCGACCTGGCCGGCGCCGTGAGCGGCGGGATCGGTTTTGCCGCCTCGGCCAACCTGAACCCGGCCCGGACCGGCCCCTCCCTCTTTGAGCCCGTGCACGGCGCCGCGCACGACATCGCCGGCCAGGGGATCGCCAACCCGCTGGCCGCCATCCACTCGGCCGCCCTCATGCTCGAGCACCTCGGTGAGACCGGCGCCGCCCACCGCATCATGGCGGCCGTCACCGAGCAGACCAACGCCATGTCCAACCCCGACTTCCCCACCTCCAACGAGCAGCTGTCCACGACCGCCGTGGGCGACGCCATCGCAGAAAGGCTCTGAACGATGCCCATCACCCCGACCGACAAGATCTGGATGGACGGCGAACTGGTCGACTGGGCCGACGCCACGGTGCACGTGCTCACCCACACCATGCACTACGGCTCGGGTGTGTTCGAGGGGATCCGCGCCTACCCGACCGCACGCGGCGTGGCCGTCTTCCGGCTGGCCGACCACATCCGGAGGCTCTTCGCCTCGGCCAAGGTCTTCATGATCGACGTCCCCTACACCGTCGACGAGATCATTGAGGCCACCCGCCAGGTGGTCCGGGTCAACGGTATGAGCGACGGTTGCTACCTGCGCCCGCTGGTGTACCTGGGCTATGGCGAAATGGGACTGAACCCGCTGGCCTGCCCGACCAACGTGTCCATCGCCGCCTGGCCCTGGGGCACCTACCTGGGTGATGAGGGAGTGGCCAACGGGGTGTCGGTCAAGGTGAGCTCCTGGCGGCGGCACGACCCCAACGCGGTGCCGACGGCGGCCAAGGGCACCGGCATGTACGTGAACTCGTCGCTGGCCAAGGTGGAGGCGATCAAGGGCGGGTACGACGAGGCCATCCTCCTCGCCCCCAACGGCACGGTGAGCGAGTGCACGGGCGAGAACATCTTCGTCGTGCGCGACGGTGCCATCGTGACCCCGCCCACCTCGGATTCGGGCGCGCTGGCCGGCATCACCCAGGACTCCATAGAGACGATCGCCCGCGACCTCGGGATCGAAGTGCGCCATGAGCCGATCATCCGCACCGACCTCTACCTGGCCGACGAGGCCTTCCTCACCGGCACGGCGGCCGAGGTGGTGCCCATCCGCGCCGTCGATGACCGCTCTGTGGGCGCGGGCCGTCCCGGTCCGATCACGCTGGAGGTCCAGCGGACCTACTTCGCCACCGTGCGGGGCGAGGTCGACCGCTACAAGGACTGGCTCGACCATGTCGACTGAACCGGACGGGTCGACTGAACCGGACAGGTCGACTGAGCCCCACAGCCACGGTGACGCCCGCCACACCCACGCCCATGGTCACACGAGCCACGGGCACGACTTCTCCGTGCCCGAATTGCCCGCCTCCGTCGACATCTTCGACACCATTTTGCGCGACGGGAGCCAGCAGGAGGGTCTCTCCCTCACCGTCGACGACAAGCTCCGGGTGGCCGAGCAGCTCGACCACCTCGGCGTCACCTTCATTGAAGGCGGATGGCCCGGGGCCAATCCCAAGGACGTGGAGTTCTTCGTCCGCGCCGCCAAGGAATTGCAGCTCCACACCGCCACCCTGGTGGCGTTCGGCTCGACCCGGCGGCCTGGCGTCCGCCCCGAGGACGACGTCGTCCTCTCCAATCTCATCGATGCCGGCGCACCGGTCGCCTGCATCGTGGCCAAGGCCTGGGACCGGCACGTGGCCGAGGCGCTGCGCACCTCGCTGGACGAGGCGGTGGCCATGGTGCGCGACTCGGTGGCACACCTGCGCGCTCATGATCTGCGGGTCTTCCTCGATGCCGAGCACTTCTTCGACGGCTACCGCCGCAATCCCGACTTTGCCCTGTCCGTACTCAGCGCGGCCGAGGAAGCGGGCGCCGAGGCGCTCGTGCTGTGTGACACGAACGGGGGCTCGCTCCCCGACGATGTCGGGCAAGCGGTGTCCGACGTCAGGGAGCGCACCAGCGCGCAGCTGGGAATCCATTGCCATAACGACGCCGGATGCGCCGTGGCCAACTCGCTGGTGGCCGTGCAGGCCGGGGTGACCCAGGTCCAAGGTTGCGTCAACGGGTATGGGGAGCGGGCCGGCAACGCCGATCTCTCCGCCATCATCCCCAACCTCTCGCTCAAGTTGCACATCCGCACCATCCCCACCGACCGCATGGAACGCCTGACCCCGGTGGCACACCACATCGCCGAGGTGGTGAACGTCGCCCCCAATCCCCAGCAGCCCTACGTGGGGAACTCGGTCTTCGCCCACAAGGGCGGGCTCCACGCCAGCGCGGTGGCCCGCAGTGCCGACCTGTACGAGCATGTCGAGCCGAATTCGGTGGGCAACGGCACCCGGGTGGTCGTCTCGGAGATGGCCGGGCGCTCGACGTTGGCCATGAAGGCGGCGGAGCTCGGACTTGAGCTCGACGGCGAGGTCCTCGGCCGCGTGCTGGACGAACTGAAGCGCCTGGAGCACGAGGGCTACCACTTCGAGGTGGCGGACGGCTCCCTTGAGCTCCTGCTGCGACGGGCCACCGGATGGCTGGCCGACTACTTCAGCGTGGAGTCCTTCCGGGTCATCACCGACCACGGAGAACGTGAGGGGGTGACCACCGAAGCCACGGTCAAGGTCCACATCGGTGGGCAGCGCATTGTGGCGACGGCGGAAGGAAACGGACCGGTCAATGCGCTGGACGGCGCGCTCCGGGGAGCGATTCAGCCCACGTACCCGGTCTTGTCCACCATCCACCTCACCGACTACCGGGTCCGGGTGCTCGATACGGGCAAGGGAACCGGTGCCGTCACGCGCGTGCTCGTCGACACCACGGACGGGGAACGCACCTGGACCACCATCGGGGTGTCGGAGAACATAATTGAGGCCAGTTGGCAGGCCCTCTACGATTCGGTCGTCTTCGGGCTCCTCCATGGGGACTGAGACGCAAGGCAGGCGCGGATGACCCTGGGAAGTGTCCTGATGGGCCGGGTGGCCAAGCTGCCGCCGGCCCACACCCATGACGTCTCGGTCGAGCGCGACCTGACGGCCAAAATGCCCGACGGCGTGGCCCTGCTGGCCGACCGCTGGTACCCGACCGACCCTGGCACCTCCGCTCCGCCGACCATCCTCCTGCGCTCGCCCTACGGCCGGCGCCAGCTCGGGATGATCGGCCGCCTCTTCGCCGAGCGGGGCTACCAGGTGCTGCTGCAGAGTTGCCGGGGCACGTTCGGGTCGGCGGGAGACTGGGTCCCCATGCGCAACGAGCAGGCGGACGGGCGGGCCACCCTTGAGTGGATCGCCGCCCAGCCGTGGTTCGACGGGCGGCTCGTCACGTTCGGCCCCAGCTACCTGGGGCTGACCCAGTGGGCGGTGGCCGAGGACGCTCCCGATTTCGTCAAAGCCATGGCGCTCAACAACACCGCTTCGAACTTCCGCGATGCCATCGTCTACCCGGGCGGCTCGTTCGCGCTGGAAACCGCCCTGACCTGGCTCTACCAGTTGGCGCACCAGGAGCTTCGCCCAGGGCTCGTCCTGCGGTCTCAGCTGCGTGCCGCGAAAGTGGTGGCCTCCGCCTCCTCGGTCCTGCCCGTGGCCAAGAGCGATTCCGCGGCCATCGATCACCCCGTCCCGTACTACCAGGACTGGCTGGTCCACGAGACTCCCGGTGACACCTGGTGGGACCCCATCAACTTCGGGCGCCGCCTCGACCAGGTGCCTCCGGCCACCCTGGTCGGCGGATGGTACGACCTGTTCCTGCCCGATCAGGTGGCCGACTACGAGGCGCTGCGCCGGGCCGGCCGGCCCGCCCGGTTGACCATCGGTCCCTGGACCCACTCCAGCGCCCGTGGCATGGCCGAGGCGCTCCGGGACGGCCTGGACTGGTTCGGCGAACAGCTCGGCGACCGGCATGCATCCGATGCGAGGGCGCCGGTGAAGGTCTTCGTCATGGGCTCGGGCACCTGGCGCGAGTTCTCGCACTGGCCTCCCACGGCGGAGACGCAGCGCTGGTACCTCGGTCGGGGCGGCACACTCGGCTCGACGAACCCGGGCGACAGCCCACCGGACCGTTTCCACTACAACCCGGCCGACCCGACGCCGGGCCTCGGCGGGCCGTCGCTCAACTTCCGCTCGGCGGGGCGCAAGGATCAGCGCAAGCGGGAGAGGCGCCGTGACGTGCTCACCTACACCAGCGGGGTCATGGCCGCAGAGCTCACGGTGATCGGGCCTCTCACGGCCACCCTCTACTTCCGGTCGTCGCTGGAGCACACCGACTTCTTCGTGCGTCTCTGCGATGTGTCACCCCAGGGGAAGTCGACCAACCTGAGCGACGGGATCGTGCGTCTTACCCCCGGGGCGGTGACCAAGGACGATGACGGCACCTTTCGCCTTGAGATCTCCCTGTGGCCGACGGCCAACACGTTCGCGCCAGGGCACCGGATCCGGCTCCAGGTTTCCTCCGGGGCCCACCCGCTCTTCGCCCGCAACACCGGCACCGGCGAGCCCCTGGCCTCGGCCACCAAGTTGCGTTCTGCCGATCAGGAGGTCCTCCACGACGGGGACCACCCTTCGTCGATCGCCCTGCCGGTGGTGCAGCTCTTTACCTGAACGGATCTTGCACCGTCTTCGCTCATGAGGGCGCTTCTCCGTTACCGAGGCCGAGGAGTCAGCAAGGGTCGTCCGGCCCGTTCGACAGACGTACACTTTCTATGGTCTGCTCATGTCCACTTTGGTCTGTGGATGTTGCGATCAGTGATCTGCGGGCCAACCTGAGCGCCTGGCTGGAGCGGGTACGCGCGGGCCAGGAGGTCGTGGTCACCGACCGAGGTGTGCCGGTGGCTCGACTGCTGGGTATGAGCGCGACTGCGACCCTCGACCGCCTACAGGAGGAAGGCGTCATCGCTCGACCGGCGCGGGCGCAGCGGCCCACAGCATCCGCGCGCCCGCGACCCCGCGCGCGTGGATCGGTAGCCGACCTCATCAGCGAGCAGCGACGCTAGAGCGTGGCGCTGGCCTATTTCGACTCGAGCGCCTTCGTGAAGCTGGTGGTCGAAGAGGCCGGAAGCGACCTGGCTGTTGAACTGTGGGACGGCTGTGACGCCGCCATCTCCAGCAGGCTCGCCTACCCCGAAGTACGCGCCGCCCTCGCTGCGGCCGCCCGCAACCACGTCCTCGACAACATTGAGCTTCACTTAGCCGAGCGGGCGTGGGAGGAGTTCTGGGCCGCGACGCGTCGGGTCGAGGTCACCTCGGCCGTAGAACGGGAGGCGGGCGAGCTGGCCCGCCGTTATGCCCTCCGCGGCGCCGATGCCGTGCATCTCGCCAGCGCCCTCGCCATCGGGGACGCTGATCTGGCTGTCGCCGTCTGGGACCGACGCCTTCACGCTGGGGCCCGCGCGGCCCGACTCCGCGTCGCACCACGCCGACCCGACGAGTAGCTCGGCTCAAACGCCAACTGCGGGATGGCCAGCGCAGTGTGATCGACGTCGATTGCTTGCAATTGGGCGCGGATCACTCGGCCGCGTCGTAGAAGGGTTGACCCCGTGGAGAGCCGCCTGTCTTTTGGCGCCCGGCCCTCGGCTAGTCTCCGGACCGTGACGCAGCCGACCTTCGTGCCCATCAGCGAGGCCGACCAGGTGCGGCCGGCCCGCCATCTCAACGTTCCCGGTACCTGGACGGCCAGCCGTCCCGCCGAGCTCGGTGGGCCGACGGCGATCAGCGGGCGCAGCGTGGGGACGCCCGGACCCGACGCCGGCTTCGCACTGCGGCTGGCCCGACGGTTCGCCCATGACCTGAAGCTCGGCGAGGGCGAGACCGAGCACGACGCGCTGTTGGGCGTGGCGCTCATCGCGGCCCGGCGGGCCGCGCTCTTCGGGCGGGCGCCCTGCATCTACGACGTGCAGTTCGCGTTGACGCTGTGGGCCTTCTTGGGGGACGCGCCGGCAGAGCTCCAGGCAGCCCGGCGGCTGGCTTTCTCCTCCGTGTCGCACGACTATGTCGCGCAGCGGTCCTTGGTCGACGCCGTATCGGAGGAGATGCTGCGGCGCAAGCCCGAGGACGCCCGGGCTGCCGTTGCCGCCTAGGGCGGCGCCGAACTGGTACCGGGTCACGGGGGAGAACGAATGGCGGGAGCTCACGCCGGTCACCGTGCCCACGCGGTACGTGTGGTCGACGGGGGACGGCGCTCCGGACGGGCTCTCGACACTGCTCATCGACCATCTCTCCACCACCTGAGGGAGCCAGCCGGGAGTCCACTGCGGGCTCTGCGACAATGGGCCCGTGGAAACTTCCAACTTCGCCCTGACCGATGTCCACCGGCAGTTCCGCGACACCCTCCGCCCCTTCTGCGAAGAGAGGATCGCACCCCAGGCGGCCGAGGCTGACCGCACGGCCGAGTTCCCCTGGAAGTCCTTCGAGGCGTGCCGCGAAATGGAGCTCCCGGCCTTGGGGATTCCCGTGGCCTACGGCGGGGCCGGGGCCGACATGGTGACCCAGGCCATCTGTGCCGAGGAGCTGGCCCGGGTGTGCGCCTCCACCTCTCTGACCATTCTCATTTCGAAGCTGGGCATGATCCCGGTCATGAACTGGGGCAGCGAGGAGCTCAAGTCGCACTACCTGCCCCTGGTGGCCGCCGGGGAGATGCAGGCCAGCTACTGCCTGTCGGAGGCGGACGCCGGGAGCGACGTGGCCGCCATGCGCACCCGGGCCGTCCGTGACGGGGACGACTACGTGCTCACCGGCTCGAAGTACTGGATCACCAATGCCGGCATCTCCGACGTCTACATCGTGTTCGCCAAGACCAACCCCGATGCCGGAGGGCGGGGGATCACCTGCTTCCTGGTGGAGAAGGAGTGGGGGCTCACCATCGCCAAGCACGAGGACAAGCTGGGCTTGCGGGGGAGTCCCACCGGCGAGGTCGTCCTGAACGAGGTGCGCGTACCGGCGACGCACCGCATCGGTGAGGAGGGACAGGGATTCACCATCGCCATGCACACCTTGGACCGCAGCCGGCCGACGATCGGGGCGCAGGCGGTCGGCATCGGACAGGGTGCCATCGACTACTCCGCCGCCTACATGAAGCAGCGCCATGCCTTCGGTGCACCCATTGCCGATCTGCAGGGACTCCGTTTCATGCTGGCCGACATGGCCACGCGCACCGAGGCAGCCCGGGCCCTCGTGTATCGCGCCTGCGCCATGGTCGACCACGATCCCACCGGCGAGTTGACCAAGTTCGGCGCCATGGCCAAGGCCTTCGCGTCCGACACTTCCATGTCGGTCACCATCGAAGCCGTACAGATCCTGGGCGGGTACGGCTACACCAAGGACTTCCCGGTGGAGAGGTTCCTGCGCGACGCCAAGGTCACCCAGATTTACGAGGGGACCAACCAGGTGCAAAAGGTGGTCATCGCCCGGGAGATCCTCAAGGGAGTCTGAGCGCCGCGGTCAGGGCTGGCGCCCGGTGAAGCAGAGGAGGGCCGTCTGGGGGTCGGCGCCGGCCGGCGTCTCCACCTTGGGTCCGAAGACGCCTGCGGCGCGGATCATCTCGTCCAGCGGGAGCAGGGCTGCGTAGGTCTCCTGCACCAGGTCGGCGTCGAGCTTCACCTCAATTCCCACCGCCCGGGCCAGGTCCCAGGTGTGGATCAGGACATCGGGGGTGGAGAACATGCCCACCTGCTGGTCGAGGGGGATCTCCCCCATGGGGCTCTGGACGTTCTTGGCCAGGTTCTCCTCGGTCAGGACACCCAGGGCGGCGTCGCGTGCCGCCGCGTAGGCACCGGCCGGGTCGTCGCCCGCCGAATCCGGGGACTCGTCGTGTCCCGGATGGAACCCGGTCTCGACGGACGAGACCCGCTGGAAGCCGCCGATCAGATGCCCGATGAGCTCCCTGGCCGTCCAGCCGGCGCAGGGGGAAGGAGCGGACCAATTGCCTGCCGGCACGGCGTCGACCACGGCCGAGAGGTCACCGACCGCCCGCTGGTACTTGTCACTGTTCAGGCTCATGGCTGCTACATCTCCATTACTTGGCGGACGTCGAGGTTGAAGAACTTGGGCGGCCCGTCGAGCAGGGCACCCATCTCCTCTGAGTACTTGGCGGTCACGGGATCATTCGAGTTCTTCATCGCCTCCTCGTAGGAGTCGAACTCCACTATGACCAGGTAGTACCCGGGCCGGTCCCGGTCCGCCGTGACGGTCGCCTTGGAGGCGAGCAGCGCATCGCCCCGCTCCTCCTGCATCCTTTGGGACAGAGCTACGACCTCGTCGATCCGCTCCGTCTTCAACTCCATGATCTGCACGAACCCCGGCATACCGACCTCCCATAACTCGTCCGAACGGGCACCGAGAGTACCCCGGCCGGCCGGCGCTTGCCTGGGAGAATGCGGGTCCTGGGCACGGGCGGCTCAACTGAACAGTTCCTCCAGCAGAAACTGGGTCTTCGGCCCCATCTGACGATTCGGATAGAACCTCTCCACCAGATCCATCCCCTCGCCGGGGGTGGAGAACCCGCACTTCTTGTAGAGGAGCTTGATTTCGTCAGTGTCCTGGTCGACCCGGGAGGCCAGGAGTTTCATGGCAAGCAGGTAGAGAGGAGACGCCGCGGCCACTTCGAGCGAAGGAGTTGAGAAGATGATGCGACTGTCGGGGTCACTTCCGGGAGCGAACGACTTGACGGCATCGTTGAGCCAGTCGTCAGGAAGATGCAGCCGTTCGGCCACCACATGGGCCGCTTCATCAATGATCGCCTTGGGTTCGAAGATGGCGTCAATGTCCCGCGTCACACGGCGAGCCGAATAAGCGAGGGCAATGGCGGCTCCGCCGACTATGAACACCTCACCGCGCACGGAACGGGATTCGAGCTCTTGGGAGAGCGCTTCGAAGGCCTGCATCATGCCCTTTCGACTGAGTCCGCCCTTAAACACGCACGAACGCCCCGTCGTTGACGAAGACGCCGTGGCGTGACAGCGCCGCCGGGCTGTCCCTGAGTGCCATGGCCTCGTACCCGCGCTGGCCCGACACGAACCACCATGGCTCCGCGAAACGAGCCGGCTCCGTGGTCCAGGCAGGAATGGCCAGGTGAGATTCGGTGCAGAGGTACTCCACGATCCCAGCCAGAGCAGCGTCAAAGCGGGAATTCCCGCACAGGGGTGCCTGTTCGGTGATGAGCGAGCGCTTTCCCGCCACGGACGACCCGCGGAAGTCGTCGACGAAATCGAGCAGGCGCCGCCAAGCGGCCTTCTCGCCTTCATCGCGAATGATCTTCGTCATCTGCCTGCTCACTTTGCTGACGGGTACGGCACCGCGCCTCACCATCGGCATGACTGTCATCACGAGGTCGTGACCGCTGGATTCGATCAGCCGGGAAAGCGTCTGGAGTCGCGGGACGAGCCGTCCCGCCTCGTAACTGGCCAACGTCGGCTGCGAGGTGCCGGAGCGACGGGCCAGTTCGGCTCTGGGAGGCAGTCTGAGCTGGGTGATAGGATAAGTAGAACAGGTTCTATATTCTGCCCAGCAAGGGCAGCCGGCTTTGAGCCGGGACACGCAGCAGAAAGGACGTCTGCCATGGCGCAGCCCGTAATCGTCGAAGCAGTGCGCACCCCCATCGGGAAGCGCAACGGGTGGCTCTCGGGCCTGCGGGCACCCGATCTCCTCGGGGCGGCCCAGATGGAAGTGGTCAAGCGGGCCGGTATCGACCCGAACACCATTGAGCAGGTTGTGGGCGGCTGCGTGACCCAGGCTGGGGAACAGGGGTTCAACGTGACCCGCACCTCCTGGTTGCTGCAGGGTCTGCCCTTTGAGGTGGCGGCCACCACCGTCGACTGCCAGTGCGGCTCCTCCCAGCAGGCGAACCACTTCGTCAACAACCTGGTGGCGGCCGGCGCCATCGACGCCGGCATCGCCTGCGGGGTCGAGGCCATGAGCCGGGTTCCCCTGGGGGCCAACGCGGCGGCCGGGGTGGGCCGGGCCATTCCCGAGGACCTGCCCTACGACATGCCGGACCAGTTCACGGCGGCGGAACGGATCGCCGAGAAGTACGGCATCACCCGTGCCGACGTGGACTGGCTGGGGCTGGAGTCCCAGAAGAAGGCGGCGGTAGCCGTGGCGGAGGATCGCTTCGCCCGGGAGATCGTCTCCGTGGAGGCACCCATCGTCGGAGCGGAAGGCCCCCGCGGAGAGCACTCGGGTGAGAAGGTGGTGGTCAGCAAGGACCAGGGACCCCGGGA
>DATLSH010000053.1:0-77957 GCA_035534235.1 Acidimicrobiales bacterium
TCCGTATTCACGACCTCCGGCACCACGCCTTGACCATCGTCGCCCGCAATCCGAACGTGACGCTCCGGGAACTGATGGCCTTCGCTGGTCACTCATCCCCCGTTGCCGCATTGCGGTATCAGCACGCCACCGCCGAGCGTGGGAAGGCCATCGCCTCGTACCTCGATGACGTGGTGACGGCCGCCAAGAGTCCGCCCAAGCCCGTCAAAGTACGCCGTCGGCCGTAATGGGCCACGGTATAGCGACGGTATAAAATGCTTTGGTCGGAAGTGGCGCTTGACCAGAAATGGCCTTTGACCAGGAACAATACTTGGAGGCGGCGCCCGGATTCGAACCGGGGTACGGGGCTTTGCAGGCCCCTGCCTAAACCACTCGGCCACGCCGCCGTGACAGCAGGGCGGTCAGCCTAGTGGGGGGCGTCCCTACCTCCGGAAACGGGTCACCAGCCAGAAGGCCCCACCCACGAGGGCCATGACGACGGCAATCTTGACGAAGAAGAGAATGATGCCGACAATGCTGCTCAGGACCCAGAAGGCGACAATCACGCCGACGACACCGACGGCGGCCATGGCGGCCAAATGGGTCATGGTCACCGGGGTCTTGTCTTCTCGTCTGCTCACGTCTCTGCTCACGACCCCAATGCTACGTTCCCGCCATGGTCGCTGAGACGTCACTCCGCCAGAGGCGCCAACGGCTCCTGGCCCGCTCGGACCTCAGGGGAGATGAGTTCTGCCACGAATACGCCGCCGAGGCTGACTCCTGGCTCTCCGAACTGGCAGAACGGGCCGGCGGCGACGCCAAGCGCCGCCTGGCCCTCCTGGCGGTCGGCGGGTACGGCCGGAGCCTTCTCTGCCCCTACAGCGACCTCGATGTGGTGCTCGTCCACCACGGGCACCGGGACATCCGATCCGTCGCCGATGCGATCTGGTACCCCGTCTGGGACGAGGGGGTGCACCTCGACCACTCGGTGCGGCGCCCCTCTGAGGTCCTCACCGCCGCCGCCGAGGACGTCCGGGTCGCCCTCGGCCTGCTCGATGCCCGACTGGTATGGGGCGAAGCCAAGGTGGTCGAACCACTCCTGGCCAAGGCCCGGGCCGCCTGGCGGGATCGCCTGGGCACCCGGTACCTGCCCCTCCTACGGGTGCAGATGGACGAGCGGCGTGCGGCGGCGGGCGATGTCGCCTTCCTCCTGGAACCCGATCTCAAGGAGAGTGCCGGGGGACTGCGCGACGTCAGTGTGCTGCGGGCCATCTCGGCCTATGCCCCCATGTTGGCCGACTACGCCGACCTGGCCTCACTCGAGCCGGCCACTTCGCTGCTCACCACCATCCGGGTCGAGCTCCATCGCATGGCCGGGCGGGCACACGACAAGCTCCTGCTTCAGGACCAGGATCAAGTGGCGGCCGTGCTCGGTTTCCCCGACGCCGATGCCCTCATGAGCGCCGTGTCGGCGGCCGGCCGCCAGATCGCCTGGGTGAGTGACGACGTGTGGCGGCGGAGGCGGCTGTGGGACCCGACACCGCCCCCCCGCCGACGCTTCCGCCGCCATCTGGCCGAGACCGGGTCCACGGCCTCCTCGCTGGACCTGGGTCCTGACATGGTCCTGGTCGGGGGGGAGGTCGCGCTCACCCCCACGGCCGCCGTCTCCGATGACGTGTCCCTGGCCTTCCGCCTGGCCCTCACGGCAGCCGAGCTGGACCGCCCCATCGCCAAGGGCTCCCTGCATCGGCTGGCCGATCGCATGCCGCCTCCGAGTGACCCGTGGCCACCCGACGTCCTGGCCGCCTTGTTACGCCTCCTCGGGGTGGGCCGACCGGCAATCGACAAGCTGGAGTCCCTGGACCAGCACGGATTGCTGGTCCGGCTCATTCCCGAATGGGCCGCCGTGCGCAACAAGCCGCAACGCAACGCCTACCACCTCTACACCGTCGACCGGCACCTGTTGGAGGCCGCCGCCGTGGCCTCCGAGCTCACCGGCTCGGTGGAACGCCCCGACCTGCTGCTGGTCGGCGCCCTCCTCCACGACATCGGCAAGGGCTTCCCGGGTGACCACTCCGAGGTGGGCATGGAGGTCGTCCGGCGCGTGACGGCGCGCATGGGATTCGACACCGCCGACGTCGCCATCATGGTGGAACTCGTGCGCCACCACCTCCTGCTGCCCGACACCGCGACCCGTCGCGATCTCGACGATGCCACCACCATCTCCAATGTCGCCCACGCCGCCGGAGATCGGGTGACCTTGCATCTTCTGGGCGCACTCACGGAGGCCGACAGTCGCGCCACCGGGCCCTCGGCCTGGGGTTCGTGGAAGGCCGGGTTGGTCACCGATCTGGTGGAGCGGACCGACCGCGTGCTCCAGGGGCAGCGCGAGCCCGTCGGTCGCGACATCCTCCTTGGGTCCTACCGGGACATGATGCAGGAGGTCCGCCGCAACGGGCTTCCCTCCGTGTCACTGCAACCGCCGCTGGTGATTGTGGCTGCGCCCGACCGACGGGGGCTGTTCTCCTCGGTGGCCGGCGCGCTGGCGCTGCAGGGGATGGACGTGCGCGCGGCCAACGTGAGCGGGGAGGACGGGGTGGCCGTCGAGGTCTTCACCGTCGAGATGTCGCGGGGCAACTGGCCGGACACCGCCAAGCTGCGGGACGACCTGGTGGCGGTGCTGTCCGACCGCATGGCCATCGGCGAACTCCTTTCCGAGCGGGCGCGCCTGTACCCGGCACGCCGGCCCTCGGCCGCCCACATGCCCGACCGGGACGTCCGGGTGGACAACGGCGCCTCGGAGAGCGCCACCGTCCTTGAGATCCGGGCACCCGACGAGGTCGGGCTGCTCCACCGCGTCACCCGCGCGCTCTACGAGGCCGACCTCGATGTGGTCTCGGCGCGCGTCTCCACCCTGGGTGAGCTGGTGGTCGATGCCTTCTACGTGAGGGAGTCCACTGGGGCCAAGGTGACCGATGAGAAGCGGCTGGCGGAGATCAAGGCAGCCACCTGGGACTCACTGCAAGCCGGGGACTGAAGCTTCGCTGGTAGAATTTCACCGCCATGACCGCCGGACTGCATGCTCAAACCCCGAAACGCCCGCCCCTGTGGTTGGTCATGGCGATGCTCGCGGCCGCCCTGGTCGTGGGAGCGTCGGGGACCCTGCTGGTCTCGTACCTGCGCGGCCCCTCGGCATCGGCCACACCGACGGGACCCCCACCGGTGCTGACCGTCGTGTCCACATCGCCGTCAGGAGATGGTGCGGCGTCGGGTTCGAGCATTGCGGTGCGCTTCTCGACCGACCTGGCATCGGGCACTCCCCTGCCGACACTGGCTCCCGCCATCGCCGGGAACTGGGCCGTCCTTTCGCCGTCGCTCCTCGAGTATCGATCCGCCGGGCCGTTGGTGCCCGGTTCCGCCGAGACCCTCACCATCCCCGGCGGGGCGGGAGGCGTCGTGGGCTCACGGGGGCAGCATCTGGCCAGCACCGTCACGGACACCTTCACGGTGGCGTCGGGGTCCACCCTGCGGCTGCAGCAACTGCTGGCCGAACTCGGCTACCTCCCGCTGGACTTCACCGCCGCCACCCCGGTGACGTCGCCCACACAGGAGGCCGACGACCAGGTGGGCACCTTCACCTGGAGATGGCCGGACCAGGCGCTGGCCTTGACATCGTCTTGGGTACCGGGCACGTACAACGTCGTCACCAAGGGCGCCGTCATGAGCTTCGAGGCGCAGCACGGCCTCAAGACCGACGGGCTCCCCGGGCCCCAGGTCTGGAGCGATCTGCTCGGAGACGTCCAGAGCGGTCAGGGTGATGCGCTCCCCTACGACTACGTCGTGGTGAGCCAGGCCTTGCCCCAGACGGCCACGGTGTACGACAACGGCGCGTCGGTTTTCAAAACACTGGTCAGCACGGGAGTGGCTGCGGCACCGACGGAAAACGGGACGTGGCCGGTCTATCTCCGCTATACCGTGACGACCATGTCGGGAACCAATCCCGACGGCAGCAAGTACGTCGACCCGGGCATTCCGTGGGTCAGCTACTTCCACGGCGGTGACGCGCTGCACGGGTTCATCCGGTCGTCCTACGGTTTCCCTCAGAGCGTGGGGTGCGTTGAGATCCCCCCGGCCAACGCCAAGGTGATCTATCCCCTCACGCCGATCGGGACCCTGGTCACCGTCCAATAGGCGGCCACCGCCCTATTGTCTCTCCCCAATGCGAGCTGCCGGGATCATTGGCCGGATATTGATCGGAGGCGGGATCATCCTTCTCCTCTTCACGGCCTACCAGGTGTGGGGAACTTCCTTTCAGGAAGCCCGGACCCAGACGGCCCTGCGGAGCGCCCTCGAGCGCGAGGCCCAGAACGCGCAGGTGCGCCGGGCCCTGGCCGAGGCCATCGCGCTCGACAAACTGCCCACCGGACCTCCGGTGGCCGCCGCCACCACCTCGGCGCCCGCTGAGGGCAAGGCCGTCGGGGAGATCCGGATCCCCGCCATCAGCATCAACCAGGTGGTGGTGGAAGGGACCAACACCGGGGACCTGCGCAAGGGCCCGGGGCACTACATCGGCACGCCGCTGCCCGGGCAGGTGGGGAACGCGGCCATCGCCGGACACCGCACCACCTACGGTCATCCCTTCTACAACCTCAACGTGCTCAAGGTGGGCAACCCGGTCGTCATGACCACCATTCAGGGGATCTTCGTGTACGACGTGACGAGGACCCAGGTCGTCTCGCCGAGCGACGGCGCGGTGATCGACAACTTCCCGGGAGTGCACCTGACCCTGACCACCTGCAACCCGCGCTTCAGCGCATCCACCCGCCTGGTGGTCACTGCCGTGCTGGCCCATTCGCAGCTCTTCCCCAACTCGGGCCTGCCCCCCGCCAGGGCAGGCAAGCCGAAGAGTGGCGACCTGGCCGGCACCTCAAGCGGCCAGATCATGGATGCCGCCCTGTGGGGCGCCCTGGTGGCGATTGCCGGGGCCGTCGTGCTCCTCCTGGCCCACCGCTACCGCCGCCGCCGGTGGGCCATCTACATCGCCGGCGCGGCCGGTGACCTGGTCCTGCTTTACATCTTCTTCGGGGCCATCTCCCCGTTGTTGCCCGCCAGCTTCTAGCGGCATGCCTGACTGGACGCTGCCCGAGCAGTTCCGGGCCTTCGCCGAGTCGGCCGAGCGTGACGGCGGCGACACCTACGCCGCCATCTGCCGGGGCGTGGCGGGCGACGCCGTGGTGCTGGCGCTGATGCGGGAGTCACCCCCTGCCCAGCGGCGGCCCAACCTGTTGCTGGCGGCGGTGCACTTCCTGCTCCTGGGTGGGGCGGACCACCCCCTGTCGGCGTACTACGACACCATGAGCCCACGCCAAGGTGACAGCCCGCGGCCCGGTGGCCACGGTGTGGCGGCCGTCTTCGCCGACTTCTGCCGATCGCATCACGACGCGCTGCTCCCGCTGATGGCCACGCGGAGCACCCAGACCAACGAGGTGGGGCGCTGCGCCGGGCTCCTGCCGGCGTTGTGCCATGTCGCCGCCGGTGTGGAGGAGGACCAGCCACTTTCCCTGTTGGACCTGGGGGCCTCGGCCGGCCTCAACTTGTTGTTCGACGACTACGCCTACACCTACCGGCAGCGCACCGACGGTTCGGTCCTCCACGCCGGTCGCCTCGAGTCGGATGTCGCCATTGCGGCCACGGTGCGCAGTGATCTTTCCGGGCTCCCTGGGCTCAACGTGCCCGCGGTGGCGGAGAGGGTCGGCCTGGACCTCTCCCCGCTCGACCCGACGTCGGAGGATGCCACCCGGTGGCTGGAGGCGTGCCTGTGGCCGGACAACCTCCCCCGCTTCAACCGTCTGCGGGCCGCCGTGGCCGTGGCCCGGACGGCCACCCATCCCCCTCGCCTCGAACGCGGTGACCTGGTGGAGGACCTGGCCCGGGTCGCCGGCACCATCGATCCGGGCGGCCCGCTGGTGGTCTTGCACACCTGGGTGGCCGCCTACCTCACGGTGGAGCGGCAACGGGAGCTGGTACAGGCAGTCCGGGCGTTGGCGCGCTCACGTCCCGTGCACCACCTTTACGCCGAGTCGCCCCACGAGGTCATCGGACTGGGGGCACCGCCTTCCCCGGAGCCGGCCCGGAGGTCCGACTACGTCACCGCTCTGGTGCACACCGGGCCCGACGGGGCATATCCGGTCCGCCTGGCCGACATGCACCCACACGGGAAGTGGATCCGCTGGTGGCCTACCCCGGGGGCCCCCACGGGGCGTCGCGCCGGGCCGGGACCTGGACCCCGTCCTCGTTGACCATGGCGGCCGAACCGACCGAGGAGCGGCCGAAGCGGTGGCGGATGGCGTCGACGGCCGCGGTGACGTCCTGCCAGGACTGTTCGTGTGACGTGGCGCTCTGGGTCCCATCATCCTGACCGTCCCCGAGGTCGAACGAGAGCTGGTCCCCACCCCCCTCCGTCAGGCCCGAGGCGCTCACGCCGAGCAGGCGCACACCCTCGCCGGGATCGATGCCGGCCAGCAGGGCCGACGCCACCCGGCCGATGGCGCCGCCGGTGGTGATGGCCCGACCCAGGGTGTGCGCACGCGTCTGCAAGGACAGGTCCTTGAACTTCACCTTCACCGTCACCGTCCGGGCCGCGCTGGCGGCGCCTCGCAGCAGGGTGGCCACCGATTCGGACATGCGCAGGACGTGGCGTTCGAGCTCAGCCGGGTCCACCAGGTCCTGACTGAAGGTCTCCTCGTGGCCGATCGACTTGGCGGGGCGGTTGGGCGTGACGGGGTCGGGATCCTCGCCCCGGGCCAGCGCGGCCAGGTGGATCCCGCTGGCCTTTCCGAGACGGCGCACGACGGTGTCGACCGGGAGCGCGGCCAGGTCGCCCACCGTCCGCACCCCGAGACCGTGCAGCCGGCTGGCCGTGGCCGGGCCGACCCCCCACAACGCCTCGACATCGTGGGCATGGAGGAATTCCAATTCTGTCTCGGGCTCCACCATGAACACTCCGAGTCCCGGTACCAGCCCCGCTCGGCTGGCCCGAGGCTTGGCCGCCCGGGACGCCAGTTTGGCGATCATCTTCGAGCGTCCGATCCCCACCGCGCAGTCCAGGCTGAGCTCGTCCCGCACCCGGAGACGCAGGTTGCGGGCGATCAGCTCGGGTGGTCCGAGCATGCGCAGCGCGCCGGCGACATCCAAGAAGGCCTCGTCGAGGCCGATCGGCTCGACCATGAGCGTGAGGTCACCGAGGATCTGATGCAGCCGGCCGCTGATCTCGGTGTAGCGGCCGTGCCGACCAGGCAGGAAAATGGCGTGCGGACAGAGCTGGCGGGCCCGCACCGAGGGCATGGCCGAGTGCACTCCGAACGCCCGCGCCTCGTAGGTGCATGACGCCACCACCCCTCGTGCCCCCGCCCCACCGACGATGACCGGCTGGCCGGCCAACGACGGATCGTCGAGCACCTCGACTGAGGCGAAGAAGGCGTCCATGTCGACATGGAGGATGGTGGGGATCTCACCCACCGAGCTTCAGCCGGCGGAAACCTTCGGCGAACGCGGTGCCGGCTCTTCGACCCTCCTCTTCGGCCCGCCGGCGGACGGCTTCCCCGGCCCAACCCTCCGCATCGGCGAACTGGGTGCGGTGGCATTCCACGGCGGCGGCCTTGCAGTCGATGGTATCGGTGACATCCACCCACACATCGGGCTCGAGTGTCCCGGAAAGCAGCACGGTCGCCACCTGGTGGGGCGGGCCGGCGTCGGGGAAGTAGAGCGGGAGCGCGGCGGCGGGCGACACGGCATCCAACAGGGCGGTGCCGGCGATGCGATGGTCGCGATGATTGAAGTACTCCTGGCCGAAGAAGAGGGCGGACGGGTCGTGACCGCAGACCACGTCGGGGCGCAGGGAGCGCACCCGCTCGACCAGTGTGCGCCGGAAGTCGTCGGAGTCGACCAGCTCACCATCGGGGAAGCCGAGGCTGGTCACGCTGGTCAACCCGATGAGCGCCGAGGACGCCTCCAATTCGCCGGCGCGCTCGGCGGCCAGCTTCTTGGCCACCGCACGGGGGTTGAAGCTCCCCTTTCCCCCGTCGGTGCACACCACGAGGTGCACGGCACTGCCTGCCTTGGCCCAGCGGGCCAGGGTGCCGCCACAGGCCACGTCGGCGTCGTCCGGATGGGCGTAGACCGCCAGCGCCACCTGGGGCGACTCCTCCATCATTTCCGCTTGGGCTCCGTCGTCTTGGTCAAGAGACCGGCCTCGCGCTGGAAGTCGCCCGCTTCCTCAAAACCCTTGTAGACGCTGGCGAAGCGCAGATAGGCCACGTCGTCGAGGGCCTGGAGGCGCTCGAGCACGGCCACGCCGACCTGCTGACTGCTGGGCTCGGCCGTCTCGGCCCGCAGGGCGTCCTCCACGACCTGGGCCAGCTCCTCCATCTGCAATTCGGTCACCGGCCGGTTCTTGCAGGCCGACCGCACCCCCGCCACCAATTTGCCCCGGTCGAACGGCTCCCGCAGGCCGGTCCGCTTGACCACCCAGAGGGGAACCTCCTCCATCCGCTCGAAGGTGGTGAACCGGCGCCCGCACCCGAGGCACTCGCGGCGGCGGCGGATGGCGGCGCCATCCTCGGCCAGACGTGAATCGACGACGCGATCGTCATCGACTGCGCACCAGGGACACCGCACACCGCCGACGATAGTCAGGGAATGAACAGATGCTCCCCGGGCACCACGACGGTGGAACCGATCTCGTCGGCCAGCCTGTGCGTCATGCCGGCCACATTGGCGCCGTCGGCCCGCCCGGCGATGGAGGCCAGGGTGTCACCGCTCCGGACCACGTATTCCTGCCCGGGGATCGGAGCGGTGCCCACCGTCTGCCCGCCCAGCGCCCGGATGGGCAGCATCAACAGCACCAGGAGGGTGACCACGATCCCGGCCAGGAGCACCAGGCGGCGGGACCGGGGGCCCGGCCCCTGGCGCCGGGGCGGGGCGGCCACCAGTTGGAGCCGGGGGCGGTACGTCTCGTACTCCAGCTCGTATGCGACCGTCATGGCGTCTCCTCTTTCGAACACCTGTTCGCTTCACCTGCATTGGACCACGAACACCTGTTCGGTGTCAATACTTTCCTCGAACACCTGTTCGGGGCCATGTCCGAACCATAGGGGAGGGGTGTGACGGTCCGGGGTGGCGAACAGATGTTTGCTTTGGGTGCCCCGGACCGCTAGGTTGGGTCCTCACGAACGGATGTTCGCCCCCTCTCCGGGGTGCCGGAGAGGGTCGGGGTCAGCACAAGGAGGAGCCAATGGCCGAGGTCCTGAGCGGGAAGCGGCAGCAGATCCTCACCTTCATCGCCGACAGCCAGCGGGACCGGGGCTATCCCCCGTCGGTGCGGGAGATCGGCGAGGCGGTGGGACTGGCCTCCTCGGCCACCGTGCACACCCACCTGGCCGTGCTCCAGCGGGAGGGCTACCTGTCCCGGGACCCGAGCAAGCCGAGGGCGATCCAGGTCCACTACGACCCGGCCTCCACCATGAGCATGGCCACCTCGGCCGTGCGCAACGTGCCCCTCATCGGTGAGGTGGCGGCCGGGACGGGCGTCCTGGCCCACGAGAACGTGGAGGAGCTGCTGCCCATGCCCGAGCAATTCACCGGCAGCGGGCCCAACTTCATGCTGCGGGTGCGCGGGGACTCCATGGTGGGCGCCGGCATCTTCAGCGGCGACTTCGTGGTCGTCCGCCAGCAGCCCGAAGCCGAGAACGGCGACGTCGTGGTGGCGGGTATCCCCGACGAAGAGGCCACCGTCAAGACCTTCAGCCGCCGGGACGGGCGTATCGTCCTCACCCCGGCCAACCCTGCGTTCGAACCCATGGTCTTCGACGGCGACGACGTGACGATCTTCGGCAAGGTCGTCACCATCGTGCGCCAGCTCTGAGCCCGCGCCCTATTTGAGAAGACGCGACAGGCGGCGGTCGGCCAGCACGTGGCCGCCGGTCTGGCACGTGGCGCAGTACGTCATCTCGTAGGACTCGTAGGAGACCCGGCGCAAGGTGTCGGTGCACCCGGGCGTCGGACAAGGCCGGCCGAACTTGCCGTGCACGGCGAAGCGCCCGCCCAGCTTGGCCTCGGACAGCCCTCCGGTGCGGGTGCGCTCAAGGGTGAGCGCCTCGTCCAGCACCGTGGTGGTGGCGGTGAGGAGGCCTTCGCGTTCGTCTGCGGTCAGTGAGCGCAGGGTGGTGAAGGGCGAGAGGCGGGCCCGGTGCACGATGTCGTCCCCCCAGCCGCGCCCGATTCCGGCCACCACGCGCTGGTCGCGCAGGTCGGTGTGCAGTCGGCGGTTGCTGTCGCTGGTGTGGATGAGCCGGGCGAACTCCGCACTGGCGGGCTCGGGACCGAGGCCGGCCAATGGACCTTCGTCGCCGGGAGCCAGTATCCACCACGATGCCTTGCGCCGGGTGCCGTGCTCGCGCAGGAGAACGGCCCGTTCGGCGCCCGCGCCCGCGAGCACGAAACGGGCCACGGAGCCCCGGGGCCGCGTTGTCCGGGGCGGTTCTTCGGTGTCGACCCGGCCGGCCTGGGAGAGATGGATCACCACGCGGGCCCCGCCGGCGAAGGTCCACACCAGGTACTTGGCCCGCCGGGTGACCGTTGCCAGTAACCGGCCGTAGAGTTCGTCGGCCGGCGGGGCGAAGGTCTTGAGCCCGGAGAAACCGAGGGGGTCGATCCGACGCAACGTGGTGCCGGTGGCGAAATCGTGGAGCCTCTCGGACAATGCCTGCATTTCGGGGAGCTCCGGCACTGCCACAATGTTCGCATGGCTTACACGCACGGGCATCACGAGTCGGTACTGCGCAGCCACACCTGGCGCACGGCCGAGAACTCGGCCGCCTACCTGCTGCCGCACCTGCGGCCCGGGCAGAGCCTGCTGGACATCGGCTGCGGGCCCGGGACCATCACGACCGACCTGGCGGGCCGGTTGGCCCCGGGAGCCGTCGTCGGATTGGACGTCTCTGCGGAGGTGGTGGCCCAGGCCCGCGAGCATGCGGCACCCCTGCACCTGGCCAATCTCCGCTTTGAGGTGGGCGACCTCTTCGCGCTGGATTTCGCGGACGCCACCTTCAATGTGGTCCACGCCCATCAAGTCCTGCAGCACCTGGCCGACCCCGTGGCCGCACTGGTCGAGCTCCGCCGTGTCCTGCACCCCGACGGTGTTCTGGCCGCCCGCGACGGCGATTTCGGAGGGTTCATCTGGGCCCCGGCGGATCCGGTGCTCGACCGCTTCACCCAGCTCTACCTCGACGTCACGGCGCGCAACGGGCACAACGCCCTGATCGGCCGCTCCCTCCCGGCGCTGGCCCATGAGGCCGGGTTCTCCGACGTCACCATTTCCAGCGCCAACTGGACCTTCGCCGATCCCGAGTCACGGGACTGGTGGGGCAGCCTGTGGGCCGACCGGGTGCGCTACTCCCGCTTGGGCGAGCAGGCCGTGGCCTACGGGTTGAGCGAGCCCGACGAGCTGGAGTCCATCGCAGAGGCCTTCCGTCGGTGGGCCGCCTCGGCCCACGGCATCGTCATCGTGCCCCACATTGAGATCCTGGCCCGGGGTTAGTCGGCCCAGAGCTTGTCGGTGTAGATGTCCGTGCCCGGGATGGTGGGGATGAAGGGCAGCGCCGCCACCACGGTGGCCTTGCCGGACGCCTGTAGGCGGCGGCGGTGCTCGGCGATGACCGGTTCCCAGGCCACCTCGGGTGGCGTGTTGAGGAACCACAGCAGCAACGTGCGGCGATCACTGGCCGGCTCGCGTGGCACGTCACCCGGGGCGTCCACCTCAAGGGCGATCGGGGTGAAGGCGGCCACCAGGTCGGCATCGGTGCCCGGGAGCAGCCCCGGCAGGTGCTCGGCGCGCAGCCAGTCCCACAGCTCCTCGTTGCTGACCTCTTCGGACCGGTCGATGAACACGGAGACGAAGCCGCGGTAGGGATGGTCCAACGCCAGCTCCACCGGCACGCCGTCAGGGTCCCGGCGCTGCTCCCAGCAGAAGTTGTACAGCAGGGTGTGGACGTGCTCGCGCTCCTCGAACATGCGCCCGGCCGCGTGCAGCGCCTTGACCTGGCGCAGCGCCCAGCGGTTCCACACGTCGTGGTAGCCCTGCAGCACCCAGTAGACCGAAATGTAGGAGCCCCGGCGCGGCTCTCCGGTGATGACCGAAGGGTCGGGATCGCGCAGCGCCTTGAGCTCCGAAGTCGCCACGAAGCGCCGGCCCGCGAAGTTGTACGGACCGACCATGCAGCCGGCGTAAAAGTGGTCCCGCTCGTACCAGCGGTTGTAGGCCACCTCGTGGCCACGGCGGGGCTCGACCAAGGTCAGCAGAATCGACCCCAGCTTGACGGGCTCTGCTTCGGCACCCACCTCAATGGGGCGCCGCTTCTTGGGTGCGGCATCAGCGGACATGAGATGCGAACCTAACAGCTGCCCGGCCTGGTCAGACGGCCCCTGACGCCACCGCCTGCCCGCTCGGGGCGACCGACCCACCTGCGGGTTCAACGGTGACGCTGAGTTTCGAGAGCGGCGCCGTGCCGGCGACGGTGAAGGTCGCCTGCCGCGGTGACCGGCCCAGGAGGCCGAGGGAGATCGGCTGGTGGCCGATGGTGCCCCACAGTTGATATGTGTGGTGAGAGCCCAAGGCGGGAAGCGACGACGCAACGAGGTAGCCCCGCCCGTCGGGCACCACCACGAACCGGGCCAGCTGGACGTGATCGGCGGTCTCGAGGTTGACCATCTGGTGTCCTGCCGTGGAGAGCGCTGCCGCCACCGTGCCGGCCGCACCGACCCGGGCCAGGGATGCATAGTGCGCCACCCGATCGTCGGCCCGCACCAACCCGACTCCCAAGACGGCGGCCACCGCGGTGGCGGCCAGGGCCAGGGCGCCCACGGGACCCCGAATCGGGCGGCGACCCCCGCGTGTACCGGGTGCCCCGTATGTGGCGCGGTCCCCGGCCATCAGGCGCGGCATGGGGGGAGGCTCCGCGTCCCCGCGTTCGGGGAGGCAGCCGGCGATGCTCGACCACAGACCCTCGGGAAGGGTCTCCACCGAGTTGCCCATGGCCGCCGCCACCTCGCGCATGGCGTCGAGCTCACTCCGACAGCGCCGGCAGGTGGCCAGGTGGGCCTCAACCTGACGCTGCTCTTCATCCTCCACGGCGTCCAGCGCGAAGGAAGCCAGCAGCGCGCTCGCTTCATCGTGCGTGATCACGCACCCACCTCCAGCACTCCTGCGGCCACCAGGAGGGTCCGCATGCGCTGCATGCCGTTGCGGATCCGGCCCTTGACCGTTCCTTCGGGCTGATGGAGCAACCGGGCCACCTCCTGATAGGAGTGGCCTCCGAAATAGGCCATCTCAATGTCCCGCCGCTCCTCGCCCGGCAGCTCGCCCAGGGCATGGGCCACCTGGTCTGCCAGGGCGAGGTCCCAGATTTCGTGATCCATGTCATAGGCGGCCGTGGCTGTGCGCTGCGCATCCTTGACTTCCCGCAGGCGGCGGGAGTGGAGTGACCGGACGGCGTCCACCGCACGCCCGTGCGTTTGGGCCAGCAAGTAGGAGCGCAGGGAGCCCCGTGAGGCATCGAAGCGGTCCGGCTGGTCCCACAGGCGCAGGAAGACCTCCTGCGTCACGTCTTCCGCCTCAGCCGAATTGTTGAGCACCCGGCGGGCCAGCCCGTAGACGGCACCCCCGTGGCGGCGGTAGGCCTCGGCCAGGGCCACCTCGCTGTAGCGAGCGATGGAGGTGACCAGCTGAGCGTCGCTGACATCGCCGATCTTCTGCATCCGTGTCCTGTTCGGAGCCACAGTCTCGGTCGGATGTTCGCAATTTCGCCATCCGGGCGTAGCCTGTGGTCCGAATAGTAGGCGTTATGAAGGCGACCATCGATTCCTACAAAGCTCGGGCGGGCCGGCTCAAACTTGACGGCATCGACTTCGACGACTTCAAGGACCGGCCCCTGCCCCCCGACGCGCTCCGCTCGCTGCGTTACATGCACGATGTGGAGCACCACACCGTCTGCTACCTGCGCGACCTGTTGCTGACGCCGGCCCACCAGGATCCTGAGATCACCTCGTTCCTCTCCTGCTGGGTCTTTGAGGAGATGTGGCACGGAGAAGCCATAGGGCGCGTGCTCGAAGCCCATGGTGAGCAGGCGGGGGCGCCGCGCATCGCGGCCCTGCGGCAGGGCCGGCGCCGCCGGGAGGCCATCACCACCTTCAGCACGATCGGCTCCGCCGCCTTTGCCGGGCGCGCCTTCATCGCCCTGCACATGACGTGGGGCGCCATCAACGAGTGGACGACCCAGGCCGGCTACGCCCGGCTTTCGGACACCGCCGGTCATGCCACCCTGCCCGAGCTGTTGCGCCGCATCATGAAGCAGGAGGGTGGCCACATCGACTTCTACGCGTCCGAGGCCGGGCGCCGTCTGGCCGAGAGCACCAAGGCCCAGAAGTTGACCCGGTTCGCGCTCAAGCACATGTGGCGGCCGGTGGGTTCAGGTGTCATGCCCACAGAAGAAGTCGGGTTCCTGGTCAACTATCTCTTGAGCGGGGACCAGGGCGCCGAGGTAGCGGAGCGCATCGACCGCCGGGTGGACCGCCTCCCCGGCCAGGATGGCCTGCACCTGCTGAGGGGAACGGTGGAGAAGTTCGCCGCATAGCGGCTCTCGTCCCGAACTCAGGCGATGAGGGCGGCCAGGACCGCGCGCGCCCGTTCGAGCTGGGCCCGGGTCACGCGCTCGTCGGGATGGTGGGCCAGGAGCGGGTCGCCCGGGCCGAAGTTGGCGGCCGGCACGCCGTGCTCCCAGAACGAGGCCACGTCGGTCCAGCCGACCTTGGCCCGGGGCGCGCTGCCGGTCTTCTCCACCAGAGCGGAGAGGAGCGGGTGGTCCAGGGCGGGAGGCGCACCGTCGGCGGCATCGAGGACCTGCCAGGTGTCGCCCCCGGCCTCGTCGAAGGACTCCCCGAACAGGCTGCGCACTGCGCCCTCGGCCTCGGCCCGTTTCCGGTCCGGCGCATAGCGGAAGTTGACGGTGACGCTGGCCGCGTCGGGGACGACGTTGCGGGCCACCCCGCCCTCCACGGCGACGGCCTGCAGCTGCTCAGCGTAGGCGCAGCCGTCGAGCACCACCACGCGACTCTCCCAGGCGGCCACGGTGGCCAGGAGCGGGGCCAGCCGATGGATGGCGTTGCGCCCGGTGAAGGGGCGTGCCGTGTGGGCCCGTGTGCCGGCCAGTGAGACCTTCACCGTCATGGTGCCCTGGCAGCCCGCCTCGACCAGGGCCCCGGTCGGCTCGCCGAGGATGGCGGCGTCGCCGGCCAGGAGGTCGGGGCGCTCCTCCCACAGGGCGCGCAGGCCGCTCTCGGGCCGCCCGACCTCCTCACAGGCGTAGAAGCACCAGGTCAGATCGACCGAGGGCTCGGGGGTGGTGGCCGCCAGGTCGAGCATGACGGCCAGCCCTCCCTTCATGTCGGAGGCCCCGACCCCCCACAGGGTGTCGCCCTCCACCCGGGCGGCGGCATTGCCGGCCGGCGGCACGGTGTCGAGATGCCCGGCCAGCACCAGGCGCTGGGACCGCCCCCGCGCGGTGCGGGCCACCACGTTGTCCCCCACGCGCTCGACCTTGAGCCAGGCGCAGTCCGCCAGCGTGCGCTCCACCAGGTCGGCCAGCGCCTGCTCGTGATGGCTGAGGGAGGGCAGGCCCACCAGGGCGGCGGTGGCCGCCAGCAGATCGGTCACGGGCTCACGTACTGGCGCCGTGGGCGCGCAGGACCTCGTTCAGCTGCGCCTTGTCGTGGCGCTCGCCCTCGGTGAGCCGCTTGATGACCAGCACGCAGGGAACGAAGAACTCCCCGCCCGGGTACTCCCGCCGGCGGCTGGCCCGGATGGCCACGCACCACGGTGGCACCACACCCCGGCTGATCTCCTCGCCGCTCTGCGCGTCGATGACGGGGATGGAAGGATCGAGGAAGCTCCCCGCACCGAGCACGGATCCCCGCCCGACGCGGGCACCCCCGGTCACCATGCAACGGCTGCCGATGAAGGCGTCGTCCTCCACCACCACGGGCACGGCGTTGGGGGGTTCGAGCACCCCGCCGATGCCCACCCCGCCCGAGAGGTGCACCCGGGCGCCGATCTGCGCGCACGAGGCCACCGTGGCCCAGGTGTCGACCAGCGTGCCCGGACCCACCCAGGCGCCGATGTTGACGTAGGACGGCATGAGCACCACGCCGGGCGAGAGGAACGACCCCCAGCGGGCCGACGCCCCGGGCACGACGCGCACCCCGGCTTCGGCGAAACCGCGCTTGAGCGGCAGCTTGTCGGCGTACTCGAAGGGTCCGAGCTCGGTGGTCTCCATGCCGCGCAGGGAGAACAGCATCAGGATCGCCTTCTTGAGCCATTCGTGGACCACGACCTCGTCGGTCGCCGGATCGACCTCGGCCACCCGGGCCTGTCCGGTGTCGAGCAGGTCGACCACCTCGGTGACGAGCGCTGCCGCGTCGGCATCGGCGGCGGTGAGCTCGTTCCGACGACCCCACAGCTCCTCAATACCCGCCCGCAGATCAGCCATGGCTCACCCTAGCGAGGCGGTCGGCCACCAGCTGCAGGCGGGCCATGGGCTGGACCACGGCCACCCGGACGAAACCGGCCCCGCCGGCCCCGTAGAGGTCGCCCGGGCTGACCAGGAGCCCGCCCTCCCCCGCCAGGGCCCCGGCCATGGCCCAGGCGTCGGGCCAGCGATCGGCGGGCACCGGGGCCCACAGGTAGAAACCGCCGGCCGGCAACCCCACCGGGCAGCCGAAGGCGCCGAGTGCCCCGGCCAGGAACTCCAGCCGCTCCCGGTAGCGCTCCCGCTGCACCTCCACGTGGTCGTCGTCGTCCAGGGCCACCGCGCCCGCGGCCTGGGCCGGTCCCGGCACCATGAGCCCGGCGTGCTGGCGGACGGCCCGCAGGAACTCCACCAGTTCGGGATCGCCGGCGCAGAACCCCACCCGCACCCCGGCCATGTTGGACCGCTTGGAGAGGGAGTGCACGGCCACCACGCCGCCGAAGCCGTGCTGCAGAATGGAGCGCGGCGGGCCGTCCCAGGTGAACTCGGCGTAGCACTCGTCGGAGAACACCGGCACCTCGTGGTCCCGGCCCCAGGCGGCCTCAGCGGCCAGGTCACCCAGGGCTCCCGTCGGGTTGGAGGGCGAGTTCGACCACAGGAGGAGGGCCCGCCCGGCGTCGTCCTCGGCGATGGCGCCCAGGTTCAGGCCCCCGCGCCCCCCGGGAAGCGGCGGTACCGGGACGGCCCGGCAGCCGGCCAGGGCGGCTCCCATGGCGTAGGTGGGGTACGACACCGCGGGGTACAGGACGGTGTCGCGCCCGGGCCGGCGCAGGCGCAGGACGTGCGGCACGGAGGCCACCAGCTCCTTGGTGCCCACGCAGGCGGTCACGGACGTCACCGGCACCGGGAGCAGGCCGAACCGGCGGGACAGCCACCCCGCCGCGGCCTGGCGCAGCGCGAGGCTCCCGGCCGAGGGCGGGTACCCCCGCTCGGTGCCCGACGACGCCAGCGCCTGCAGCACCGCCGCCGGGGGCGGGTCGCACGGTGTCCCGACGGAGCAGTCGACCATGCCTCCGGCGTGCGTATCGGCCAGTTCCGCCAGGGACGACAGCCGGTCGTAGGGGTAGGGGGGGAGCGCGAACGTCACGGGGTGGCCACGAACTCGGCGAAGCGGTTCCGGCCCACCTCGTCCAGCACGACCAGCACGGTGGCGGACTCCCCGGCGTCACTCTGGGCCACCACTTCCCCCTCCCGGTGGAGGGCGGCCAGCACGTCGCCCCGCGCCCAGGGCACGATCAGTTCGACCACCCGGTCCGCGCCGCGCAGGCGGTCCCCGACCACCCGGAGGAAATCGTCCACCCCGTCCCCGGTGCGGGCCGAGAGCGCCACGGCACCGTCCACGGAATGGGCCAGCGCCTTGGCCGACTCGGGCGCCCGGTCCGACTTGTTGACCACCACCAGCTCGGGCACGTCCCCGGCGCCGATCTCGGCCAGGACCTCGCGGACGGCGGCCATCTGCGCCCCGGCGTCTTCCGCCGTGGCGTCCACCACATGGACCAGGAGGTCGGCCAGCCGCACCGAGGCCAGGGTGGTGCGGAAGGCCTCCACCAGCTCGTGGGGCAGCTTGCGCACGAAGCCGACGGTGTCGGTGACCAGCACCGTCTCCCCGCCCGGCAGGGCGAACTGGCGCGTGCGGGGGTCGAGCGTGACGAAGAGCCGGTCTGCCGCCGGTACCCCGGCGTCGGTCAGGACGTTGAGCAGGGTCGACTTCCCGGCGTTGGTGTACCCCACCAGAGCCAGTTCACGGTGGCGGCCCCGGGCCCGGCTACGCCGCTGCAGCGACCGCGTGCGGTCGACGTCGCGCAGGTCGGACTCCAGCCGGTGCATGCGCCGCACCAGGCGCCGCCGGTCCACTTCCAGCTGGGTCTCTCCGGGACCCCGCGTCCCGATACCGCCGGCCTGCTGGCTCAAGCCCCCGCCCCGGCCCCGCAGACGGGGCAGGCGATAGCGCAGCAGAGCCAGCTCCACCTGGGCCTTGCCCTCGGGGCTGCGGGCGTTCTGGGCGAAGATGTCCAGAATCACCGCCGTGCGGTCGATGGCGGTGCGGCCGAACAGCTTCTGTAGGTTGCGGTGCTGGGCCGGGGTGAGCTCGTCGTCGAAGACGACCGTGTCGGCATTCTGGGAGCGGCTGAGGGCGGCGATCTCCTCCGCCTTGCCCCGACCGACGAAGGTGGCGGCATCGGGTGCGTCCCGCCGCTGGACCACGCGGGCCACCACGTCGGCCCCGGCGCTGTCGACCAACCGGGCCAGCTCGTCCAGCGCGGCATCGACCGCCTCGACCGTGAGCCCGGGGAAGACGACGCCCACCAGGATGATGCGCTCCCGGAACGACCGGTCGATCAGGGTCCCGGGCAACACGTCGCTCAAGAGAGCATCCCCGGATGGATCTCTATGTCGGCCACCTTGCGCACGGGACCGGCCAGGAAGGCGGGGTCGTGCGCGCCGCCCAGGGTGACCTCAAGGGTGCCGCCCGGGTTGCGCACCCGCACGGCGCCCCCGTCCCGCACGGCGCCCCAGCTGCGCGCCGCCGCAGCGGCGGCCACGCTCCCGGTGCCACAGGCCAGCGTCTCTCCCACGCCGCGCTCCCACACCCGCAGGTCGAGCAGCTCCCCCTGGTCGTCGGCACCCACGGTGATCCACTCCACGTTGATGCCGTCGGTGAAGGCCGCCTGCAGCCGGGGGCCGAGCTCGGCCACGTGGACGCTGGCCGTGTCGGGCCCCATCAGCACGAGATGCGGGTTCCCCACTTCAACCGTCCTCGCCCGGCGGTCGTCGAATTCCTGGGGCTGATCGGGTCCCAGGGTCACCGGTCCCATGTCCACACTGGCCCAGGCCCAGCCCGGGCTCTCACCGGGGATGAACTCCACCGTGCGGGCGCCGCCCGCCGTGGCCACGGTGAAGCGCGGCGGAGCCACCAGTCCGGCCTCCACGGCCGCCTGGGCCAGGCAGCGGATCCCGTTGCCGCTCATTTCGGCCTCACTGCCGTCGGCGTTACGCAGCTCCATGGAGAGATCGCAACCGTCACGGCCGGGACCGACCCGGATGATGCCGTCGGCCCCGATCCCCCGGCGCCGGTCCGCCAGCAGGCGCACCTGCCCGACGGACAGCCGGACGGTGTCGTCGGGGTCCAGGACGACCAGGAAGTCGTTGCCGGCACCTTCGTGCTTGGTGGCGTGCACCGCTCCAGTCTCGCAGGTGGGCGGCGTCAGTCGTGCGCCTGCAGGGCCCGTGCGAGGAGCTCGGCCGCCCCGGGGCCGGGTGCGGTCCAGACGATCCGGGGGTCACGGCGGAACCATGAGGCCTGGCGCCGGGCCAGCTGCCTGGTGCGCAGCACCGCCTCGTCCAGGCACTCGGTGAGCGGGCGACCGTCCTCCACATGGGCCAGGATCTCCCGGTAGCCCACGGCCTGGCGGGCGGTGCGGGAGATCCCCTGTGGCCGGGCGGCCAACCGCCGCACCTCGTCGACGAAGCCGGCGTCCACCCAGCCCGCCAAGCGGGAGGCGATCCGGCGGTCGACCTCCTCTGGTGCCACGGCCAGGCCGACCTGGGGGATCCCCGTCGGCGGGTACGCCTCCAGCCCGGGCCCGAAGGTGGAGAAGGGCCGGCCCGAGCCGATGGTCACCTCCAGCGCCCGCACCACCCGGCGGCGGTTGGACGGCTCCATGCGGCCCGCTCCCACCGGGTCCAGATGGGCCAGCCGCTCGTAAAGGTCGGGCGTACCGGCCCGCCCCTCGTCCAGCTCGGCTTCCAGGGCCGCCGCCACATCGGGATAGCGGGCGGGGATGCGCAGGTTGTCCACCACGGCACGCAGGTAGAGCCCGGTCCCACCGACCAGGAGGGCATGGTGCCCCCGCGCCGCGATCCCGTCCAGGGTGGCCAGGGCGGCCTGGTGGAACTGGGTCACCGTGAATTCCTGGTCCGGGTCGACCAGGTCCAGCAGATGGTGGGGCACCGCGGCCCGCGCGGTGGCGTCGGGTTTCGACGTCCCCAGGTCCATGCCCCGGTACACGCACATGGAGTCCACCGAGACGATTTCGCAGTCACCCCGCCGCCGTGCCACCTCCAATGCCGACTCGGACTTGCCCGACGCGGTCACCCCGACCAGGGCGACAGCGGTCAAGCGCTGGTCACGGGGATGCGCACCCGGTGCCGGGGTGGCGCCGTCACCTTGTCGAGACGACCCGAAAGGTGGTGCGGATGACCGGCCGTGATGGTCACCCGGGCCAGGGCGCCGGCGGGTGGGCCGGCGGGCGCGGTGGGCGCGAAGTGGACCAGCTTCCCCTGGCGGGTCCGCCCCGTCAGCATCGACTCGTCGCGGCGGCTCACGCCCTCGACCAGGACCTCTTCGCAGCGGCCCACCCGGGCCTGGTGCCGGGCCAGCGCAGAACGGTCCACCACCGCCTTGAGGCGATCGAAACGCTCGGCGATGACCTCGGCCGGGATGAACGCGTCCTCCATGGCGGCGGCCCTGGTCCCCGGGCGGGGCGAGAAGATGAAGGTGTAGGCGCTGTCGTAGGCGGCCTCGGCACAGACGGCCAAGGTGTCCTCAAACTCCTGCTCGGTCTCGCCGGGGAAGCCCACGATGATGTCGGTGGTCACGGCCAGGTCGTCGATGGCGTCCCGGGCCGCGGCCAGGCGCGCCAGGTAGCGCTCGGCCGTGTAGCCGCGGCGCATGGCGCTGAGCACCCGGTTGCTCCCCGACTGCAGGGGCAGGTGCAGCTGCTCGCACACCTCGGGTGTGGTGGCCATGGCGGCGATCGTCTCGGGTCGCAGGTCCTTGGGGTGCGGGCTGGTGAAGCGGATCCGCCCGATCCCCTCCACCGCGCCGACGTCACGCAGCAGTTGGGCGAAGAGGGGCCGGCGCCCGGTGATGTCGCGCCCGTAGGAGTTGACGTTCTGGCCCAGCAACGTGACCTCGGTGACCCCACGGCCGGCCAGATGCGCGACTTCGTCCACGATGTCGTGCACGGGTCGGCTGACCTCGGGGCCGCGCACCGCCGGCACGATGCAGAAGGCGCACGAGTTGTCACAACCCATCTGGATGTTCACCCAGGCGGCGTAGGGCAGCTGGCGCACCGCTTCGGGCGCCAGCAGGTGGTTGGCCATCGATTCGGGGGTGGGCGCATTGAGGATCTCCATGACCGGGCCCTCATGGACCGCCCGGCGCAGAAGACCGGGCGCGCTGGTCAGGTTGTGGGTGCCGAACACCACGTCGACCCAGCCCACCTTCTCCTGAATGCGCTCCCGGTCCTTCTGGGCCAGGCACCCGCCGACGGCGATCTGCAGCCCCGGCTTGGCGTCGACCAACTCCTTCAGGCTGCCCAGCGTGCCGTAAAGCTTCTGGTCGGCGTTCTCCCGGATGCAGCAGGTATTGAGCACCACCACGTCGGCCTGCTCCATGTCGGTGGTGGGCTGCAGGCCGTCGGCCACCAGCAGGCCGGCCAGACGCTCGGAGTCGTGCTCGTTCATTTGGCACCCGAACGTGCGGATGTAGAAGGTCCGCGCCATCCGCCAGAGTCTAGGAGGGCAGCTCCGCCTCGTCGCCGTAGACGATGCCTCGCCGGTCGGCCTGCAGGAGCAGGACCCGTCCCGGGAGCCCGCTCTCGGCCAGGGCCGCCTCCGCGCCACGGCGCACCGCCTTGGCGGTGGAGGCGGTCGCCAGGCCCAGCAGGGACGGGCCGGCTCCAGACCAGCAGGAGGCCAGCGCGCCGGCATCGACCAGCGCAGCCAGCAGAGCCGGAGCCTTGGGGAACAGCTCGGTGCGGGCCCTCTGATGGAGGCGGTCGTCGGTGGCGCGCGGCGCCAGCTGCGAGGGGTCGGCCAGGCCCGCCAGCAGCAGGCCCATCCGGCCCAGGTTGAACGTGGCGTCCGCCAGGGAGAGCGTCTCGGGGAGGACCCGGCGGGCCTCGGGTGTGGCCAGGTTCCGGTCGGGGACGATCACCACGAAGGCCAGGCCCTCGCTGAGGGGGAGGCGGGCGAAGGCGGGCCGGCCGTCCACGAAGGTGGCGGCGACCAGGCCACCGTGGACGCTGGCGGCGGCATTCTCGGGATGGCTGTCGTGGGCGGCGGCGATGGCGAAGGGATGGTCGGCCCCGGCCGCCGCGGCCGCGGCAGCGGCGAGGGCGGCGGACGACCCCAGGCCGCGCGCCACCGGGATCTGCGAGCGGACGGTGACGGCGATGCGATCATGCCCGAGGACCTCCGCCGCCACCCGGACCGCGAGGTGGGAGGCGTCGTCGAACAGTCCACCGCCCTCACCTTCGCTGTGCACGCGCAGGGATGGCGCCGGCTCCACCTCCACCTGGACATAGCAGGAGAGTGCGACGGCGAGGGTGTCGAACCCCGGACCCAGGTTGGCCGACGAGGCGGGAGCCCGGGCGCGCATGCGGTCAGAATAGGCGTTGGGTCAGGGTTTCCCGGGGAAGGTCCCCGAGGAGCACCACCGGGACCACGGCGCGCTGAGTGCCCATGCTCACCACCACCGATCCGATGCGGGTTCCCCTCCGAGCACCTCCGGTGACCGGTCGGGTGACCTGAATGACCCACCGGGGCCGGACACCGGGCCAGCTCAGCAAGCTGGCCGATGACGTCGCTGCGGCCTCGACGCTGTGCCCGGCCACAGTCACCCGCGCCACGACCTCACCGGTCCGCACCACCGGCGTGGTGCCGATCGCCGCGCCCACCGCGTCGGCCAGGCCGAGAGCCTGGAGGCCGGCCAGGTGCAGGACGTTCGGGCCGGTCTGCCCGGTCACCGCGGCCAGGATCAGGACGGGCGAGCCGTGCACGCGCCGCACCACCGCCAGCACGTCGCAGCCGCCGGCCTGCTGGGTGTAGCCGGACTTGACGCCGACGACGCCCTCGAAGCCGAGCAGCGGCGTGTAGGTGGCGATCGTCCCGGCCACGGGCAGCGTGATCGACGTCATCTGCACCAGGGAGGCGAATGTCGGGTTGCCCATATCCGGTGCCGCCACCTTCAAGAGGTCGCCCGCCGTCGACTGCGACCCCTGGTCGAAGCCGCTGGGATCGGCGAACACCGTATGGCGCATCCCGAGGGTGACTGCGGCGCGGTTCATCCGGGCCACGAAGGCCCCGATGCTGCCGGCGTCCCACCGGGCCAGCGTGTCGGCGTAATTGTCAGCCGAGTGCACCATGGCGCCCCCCAGGATCTGGCGCTCGGTCAGGACCTCTCCCGCCGAGACCTGCGCGTTCGCCTCGTCCCGGCCGGTGTCACGGTTGTAGTCGTCCAGGTCCGCCTGGGTGATGGTGATGGAGGGTCCTTCCGCCCCCGGGGAAAGGGGGTGGTCGTGCAGGATGACGTAGGCCGTCATCATCTTGGCCAGGCTGGCCATGGGAGTGGCTCCCTGCGGTCCCGAAGGGACGTCGATCCCGATGGCCGGCACCGCCACGGCCGCGTGCCCCGCGGTCGGCCAAGGGAGCGCAACCGCGGGAGCGCGGACCACACCGGGTTGCGCCATGACCGGGGTGACCACGGCCGCCGGCACGGCGCTCGTCAGGCGGACACCCACGTAGGCCGCGGCGGCCAAGACCACCATGGCGCCGACCCGGCGCCGGAACCTGGCCCGGGACCGGCGCTCCCGGCGGCTCGGCGGCCGGGGGCCCGGCTTGCTCAACGGTGCGTCAAGGAATTCAGCTCGTCGGTGGTCATCAGGACAGCTCGGGCCTTCGAACCCTCGCTCGGTCCGACCACCCCACCGCGCTCGAGAAGGTCCATCAGGCGGCCGGCCCGCGAGAAGCCCACTCTGAGCTTGCGCTGGAGCATGGAGGTCGACCCCAGCTGTGAGCGCACGACGAGATCGCGGGCCGCGGACAGGAGCTCGTCGTCATCGTCGTCGACACCGTCGATCCCGGCCGCCCCGTCCTCAATATTCTCAATGCCGACGGCAGGCTCGCTCACCCCACCCTGGGCCTGCCAGTGCGCCACAACCTTGTGCACGTCCTCCTGGGAGACCCACGGCCCCTGCAGGCGGCGGGGGATGTTCGACGACGCGGTGAGCAGGAGCATGTCCCCCTTGCCGATCAGACGCTCGGCTCCGGGCTGGTCGAGGATGACCCGGCTGTCGGCCAGGGACGAGACCGAAAAGGCCATCCGGCTGGGGATGTTCGCCTTGATGACCCCGGTGATCACGTCGACCGAGGGGCGCTGGGTGGCCAGGACCAGATGGATGCCGACCGCCCGCGCCATCTGGGCGATGCGCACCACCGAGTCCTCCACGTCGCGGGCGGCCACCATCATCAGGTCGTTCAGCTCGTCCACCACGACCAGAATGAAGGGCAGCACCTCGGGCACCGGCGGATCGTCGTCGATGTCCTCGTCGGTGTCGACGGCCGCATGCCCGGCACCGAGGGCGCGCGCCGACACCTCGGCCACCCGACGGCGCACCGAAGGAGGGCCGGGCGGGGCGATCTCCCCGGCGGCCAGTGCCAGGTTGTACCCGGTGATGTCCCGCACCCCGTTCTCGGCCAGCAGGTCGTAGCGGCGCTCCATCTCCTTGACGGCCCAGGCCAGCGCGTTGGCGGCCTTCTTGGGGTCCACCACCACCGGGGTGATCAGGTGGGGTAACCCGTTGTACTGACCCAACTCGACCCGCTTGGGATCGATGAGCATGAGCTTCACCTGATCGGGCGTGCTGCGCATCAGGACCGACGTGATGATGGAGTTCATGCAGGACGACTTGCCGGCGCCGGTGGCACCAGAGATCAGGATGTGGGGCATTTCGGCCAGATTGGCCATGACGGCCCGGCCGGCGATGTCCCGGCCCATGGCCACCTCCAGCGGGTGGATGGCCGCCTTGGCCTCCGGAGAATCGAGGATGTCCCGCAGCGCCACCAACTGGCGCGTGCGGTTGGGCACCTCGACCCCGATGGCCGACCGTCCGGGGATCGGTGCCAGGATGCGCACGTCGGGCGAGGCCATGGCGTAGGCGATGTCCTTGGAGAGGCTGGTGACCCGGGCCACCTTCACCCCGGGCCCGAGCTCCAGCTCGAACCGGGTCACTGTCGGGCCCACCGTGCGCCCGACCAGGTGGGTCTCCACGCCGTGGGCGTCGAGCGCGGCCACCAGGGCCTCACCGGCCGCATCGAGTTGCCGCTGGTCGTGGCGGAGTTGCTTGGTGGCGGGAAGGACCGAAAGCAACGGCAACTTCCAGTCGCCACCGGCGCGGGGCACGGTCAGGGCCGCCACGGTGACCGGCTCCCGCTCAACCTCCGGCTCGGTTTCCGGCTCGGGCTCGGGCTCGGGCTCGGGCTGAAGGAGAAGGTCGGTGGCCTCCTCAACCGGTGATCGGGCGGGGAGCGAGGTGGGCAACTCTTCGGCGGGCAGGTCCGCCAGGTCGCCCCCGTTCCACCAGGAGACCAGGGTGCGAACGCCCGCGACCACCGCGGTGCGGGTCACCCGTCCCACCGAGGCCAGCGACACACCGGTGGCGATGAGCAGGGCCACCACGACCAGGGCGACCAGCAGCACGGCAGCGCCGGCAGTGCCCAGCCCGGCATGGAGGGGCCGGCCGGCGGCGGCGCCCAGCCATCCCCCGGCGTCCTTCAGGGCGTGGGAAGCGGAGAACGCCGGGCTGCCCTTGGCCAGTTCGACCAGTCCGCAGAGCCCGATGACGCCCAGGGTGGCCCCGAGCCCGGTGCGCAGCGGGTCGGGGCGCTCGCGGTCGATGAGGAGCACCAGCCCGGCACCGGCCACCACCAGGGGGACGACGCTCCGGATGAGACCCACCAGGGTGGCCAGACCCGCATCGACGCCATGGCCCACCGGGCCCAGCTGCTGGCCCCACGAGGCCAGCGCCAGCAGGACCCCCAGCGTGATCAGGCCGATGGCCCACAGATCGGCCGCGTGGGTCCGCCAGATGGAGGGCCGCGCCGGGGCCCGCTTGGCAGCCGGTCGGCGCTTCGTCGTCACCACAATGGGGTTGAGATTACTGCCCCATCCGTGCGTATCCGGGGACACCCCGACCCTTGAAAAGCGAACATATGTTCGCTATGGTGGTCCCATGGCGCTGCGGTGGACCCTGGCCGACAGCGAGGATGCCGGGGCGCTGTTCCCCGATGAGCGGGCGGCCACCCGGCATGTCGGTCGGGGTGCGTACACCGGCATGGAGTTCCTCCATGTCAACGCCCGGACCATCATCAACACGGTGCCGCCGGAGAGCCTCATGCCCTTCCGGCACACCGTCAACGCGTACCGAGGCTGCAGTCACGCCTGCACCTACTGCTTCGCCCGGCCCACACACGAGTACCTCGGTCTGGGCATCGGGGACGACTTCGGGCAGAAGATCGTGGTCAAGGTGAACGCGGTCGATCGCCTGCGGGCCGAGCTGCGGGCGCCCCACTGGGGCGGCGACACCATCGCCATGGGCACGAACACGGACCCCTACCAGCACGCCGAGGGCAAGTACCACCTGACGCGCGGGATGGTGGAGGTGCTGTCGGGGGCGCGCAACCCCTTCAGCATCCTGACCAAGTCGACGCTCGTCCTGAGGGATGCCGCCCTGCTGGCGTCCGCCGCGGGCCGCACCGATGTCTCGGTGAATTTCTCGGTGGGGACGCTGGACAGGACGGTGTGGAAGCTGACCGAGCCGGGTACCCCCCCGCCCGAACGACGAATTGAGGCACTGCGCCGGCTCACCGATGCCGGGGTCCGCTGTGGCGTGCTGGTGGCGCCGGTGCTGCCCGGGCTCTCGGACTCCGCCCGGCAGCTTGAAGAGGTGGTCGAGGCCTGCGCCGCCGCCGGGGCGGTCTCCATCCACAGCGTGGCGCTCCACCTGCGCGGCAGCGTGCGGGCCCACTACATGGACTGGCTGGCCGGTGCACGACCCGACCTGGCCACGCTCTACCGGCAACGCTTCCGCCGTGGCGCGTACCAGGACCAGCGCGAGCGGGATCGTATCGACGCGGTGGTGCGTCAGGCGGCTCGCCGCTGTGGCGTCACCGGGCATGACGCCTACCGTCGGGCCACTCCGGTGAAGATCGCGCCCAGCGGGCAACTCTCTTTTCTTTAAGGGGTCCTATGATTGAGGCCTCATGGTGCGAACGGGGAGACGCGCGGCGACGCTGGCCTCACTGGCGTGCCTCGTGACCGTGGGTCTCGGGCTCGGTGCCGGGAGCGATCCGTTGACGCGGTCCGCCGCGCAGGCGCAGCCGGCGCAGGGCACTCTGACCGCTGGTGCCTACGCCATCATTGATGCCGCGGGCGGTGTCATGACGTTCGGCGGTGCGGGCTTCGGCGGCGACACCTTGGACGTCGCCCTGCACAAGCCGATAGTGGGCGGCGCGGCGGACCGGCTGGGCGGCTACTGGCTGGTCGCTTCCGACGGCGGCGTCTTCTCCTTCGGAGGCGCCCAGTTCTACGGATCGACCGGCGCCCTGACGCTCAACAGGCCGATCGTCGCCATGGCGGCAACACCCGACGGGGGGGGCTACTGGCTGGTCGCTTCCGACGGCGGCGTCTTCTCCTTCGGTGATGCGGTGTTCTCCGGCTCGGCCGGCGGGACCGTCTTGAACAAGCCGGTCGTCGGCATGGCGGCCACGCCCGACGGGGGGGGCTACTGGCTGGTCGCTTCCGACGGCGGCGTCTTCTCCTTCGGGGATGCGCCGTTCTCGGGTTCGGCGGGCGGGATCGTCTTGAACAAGCCGGTCGTGGGCATGGCGGCCACACCCGACGGGGGCGGCTACTGGCTGGTCGGCCAGGACGACGGTGTCTTCACCTTCGGTGACGCCGGGTTCTCGGGCAGCGCGCAGACACCGCTCCATCCCCCCCTCTTCCCGTCGGGCTTCTCGGCCGCCATTGCGCCCGCGGTCGCCATCATCAACGACGTCCAGGGGTCGCAGGCCACCCACCAGGGTCGCCTCCGCGTGGCCTTCGCCGGCGACTCCATCGGCTTCTACGAGGGCCAGTACACCATTGGGAGCAATCCCCCCTACCTCGTCGACGACGGCGCCGCGCCGGGTTGCGGCTACACCAACGGCGCTCCCCTCATTCCGTGGGCCCAGCCGGCTCCCCTCTACATCAGCCCGGTCGCCTGCTCGCTGTGGGCCTCCCAGCTGCAGTGGGTGACCTCCCGCTTCCATCCGGATGTCACCGTGATCCAGCTGGGTTACTGGGAGTCCCAGAACCGGCTGTTCGGGGCCTCCTACGCCACGCTGAACGTGCCGGCCTATGCGGCCTTCATTCAGGCGAACATTGAGCAGGCGGTGCAGATCGCCCACTCCGACGGGGGCGCCGTCATCCTCAACACCTCGCCCTACTTCAATGACGGCACGCCCAGCAGCCTGGTCGACATCCTGAACCAGATCGTGACCACGGTGGCCAACGAGAACCCCTCCTACGTGTCGGTCTTCGACGTCTTCTCGCTCTTGGATCCGGGAGGCGCCTACGCCACCGTCGTCGGCGGCGTGGTGGCGCGCGGAGCCGATCAGGTGCACGTGACCCAGGACGGCGTGACCAGCATTCTGTTGGGACCCCTGAACCAGCTGATCGCCAATGTGGCGCCGCCGGTCTACCAGGGGAGCGCTTAGGTCAGACGAGGAGGACGACGGGCACGATCATCGGCCGCCGCCGGGTCCGTTCGCCCACGAACTTCCCCAGCGCCTTGCGGGCATGGCGGCTGAGCACCTCAATGTCACGTGCACCGTCACGCAAGGCCTTGGTCACGGCGGCTCCGACGACATCGCTGGCCTCGCCCAGGAGCTCTTCGGCCTCCGGCGCGTGCACCCATCCCCTGGTCTCGATGACCGGCGCGCAACTGAGTGAGCCCTGCCGGTTGTCCACGGTCACCACGACCATGACGACGCCCTCCTCGGCCAGCTTCTGCCGGTCGCGCAGCACCCCGTGGCCGATGTCACCCACCGTCCCGTCGACGTAGACGTAGCCGGCCGGGACCTTGCCGTCGCGCGCGATGCCCTTGGCAGTGAGCACGATGGCGTCGCCGTCCTCGCACAGCAGGACCTTGGCGGGCGCAATGCCCATGGACAGCCCGATGCGCGCGTGGTGCACCAGGTGTCGGTACTCACCGTGCACGGGCACGAAACACTCGGGGCGGGTGACGGCCATGAGGGTCTGCAACTCGCCCTGGCGGGCATGGCCGCTGACGTGCACCGCCTCGGCGCCCGAGTGGACCACCTCGGCTCCCCGTCGGTGCAGGTCGTCGATCACCCGTCCCACCGACCACTCGTTGCCGGGGATCGGGTGGGCGCTGATCACCACCACATCGCCCGGGCCGACCCGCAGCCATTTGTTGTCTCCGGTAGCCATGAGGGAAAGAGCCGACATGGGCTCGCCCTGCGATCCGGTGGAGATCACGCACATCTGGCCCGGCGGCACGGTGTCGACGTCCTCAATGTCGACCAGGGCACCCTCGGGCACGGAAATGATGCCCAGGCGGATGCCGAGCTCGATGTTCTTGCCCATGGAACGACCGAGCGTGGCGACCTTCCGGCCGCTGGCGATGGCGGCGTCGATGATCTGCTGCATGCGGTGCATGTGACTGGCGAAACAGGCCACCACAATGCGCTGGTCCGCTTTGGAGGCGAAGACTCTCCGCAACGTGATGCCCACGGTGGACTCCGACTCGGTGAACCCGGGCTCCTCGGCGTTGGTCGAGTCGGAAAGCAGCAACCGTATGCCCTCGGTGCGCGCCAGCTCACCCATGCGGGACAGGTCGGTCCGCCGACCGTCGACCGGTTGGAGGTCGAGCTTGAAGTCACCAGAGTGCAGGATCACCCCCTGGGGGGTGTGAAAGGCGATGGCCATGGCATCGGGGACCGAGTGGGTGACAGGGATGAACTCCACGTCACAGGGCCCGATGCGTACCCGTTCGCCGTCCTTGACGGCGGTGAACGTGGTCTGGTCTCCGAGGCCGGCTTCCTCCACCCGGTGGCGGGCCAGGCCGATGGTGAGTTCGGACCCGAAGATGGGAGCCCGCAGGTCACGCAGGAGGTAGGCCAGTCCCCCGGTGTGGTCCTCATGGCCGTGGGTCAGGACGATGCCGTCCACCTTGTCGGCCCGCTCCCGCAGGTACGTGAACTCGGGGAGGACCAGGTCGATGCCCGGCATGTCGGGATCGGGGAACATGATCCCGCAGTCGAGGACGATGATGCGGCCGTCGACCTCAATGCAGGCGCAGTTCCGGCCGATCTCCCCCAGCCCTCCGAGGAAGACCACCCGGACGGGATTGCGTGATTTCTTGGGTTCAGGCAAGCGGAGGGACCGTAGCTGACGGCGGGCCCACGGCAGCGAGGACCTTGGCCGCCTGGGCGTTGAGCTCGGGCGTGGAGCGCCCCATCGGGAGGCGGCACTCCCCGACATTCAGGCCCAGCGCCCGCAGAATCGCCTTGGCCGGCAGCGGGTTCGGGTACTCCTCGGTCGACTCGAAGTCGAAGGAGTCGAGGAGTTCGGCGTGGCCGGCGATGGCGGCGGCCAGGTCGCCCGCCAAGAAGTCCTGCACCACCTGGTTGAGCTGCGGGCCGACCCAGTGCGAGGCCACGCTGATCACGCCGACGGCGCCGACGGCCAGCAATGGCAGGGTCATGATGTCGTCCCCGCTGTAGATCTCGAAGCCGGCGGGGACCTGGGGGGCCAAGTGGGCCGTGGATCCCGGATTGCCCAACGCATCCTTGAGCCCGACGATGTTCGGCACCTCGCGGGCCAGGCGGAGGATGGTCGGCGTGCCGATGCGGCGGCCCGAGCGGACCGGAATGTCGTAGAGGATCACCGGCAGCCCGGCGGCCGACTCGCTGACGGCACGGAAGTGCTCGAAGATCCCGGCGGCCGAGGGCCGGTTGTAGTACGGGGTCACGAGGAGCACGCCGTCGACCCCGCAGGAGGCGGCCAGGGCGGTCATCTTCACCGAGTGTTCGGTGTCGTTCGATCCGCTGCCGGCGATGACCGGGATGGTGACGGCACCGGCCACGGCGCGCCACAGCTCGACCTTCTCGTCGTCGGTCAGCACCGAGCTCTCGCCGGTGGACCCGCTGAGTACCAGTCCATCGCTGCCGTGCGCGGCCAGCCAGCGGGCCAGTTCCACCGCACCCGGCACATTGAGCGCGCCCGCATCGTCGAACGGGGTGACCATGGCGGTGATGACCCGACCGAAACGGGCGGGGGAGGCGACGTCAGGAGGGCTCACTGCCCTTCAGGTTAGCTCAGGCCACTTGGCGGTCGACCGGAGACCCGTCGGCGAACGCGTCCTCGTCCTCCGTCGAGTCGGTCAGGTTCTCAAAGGCGATGGCGCCCATTTCGGTGAATTTCGCGCGCAGCCAGCCGTCACCGGCGTCAAGCAGCCCGAGCTTCTTGAGGTTGGGCACAATTTTGGAGAAGAGGAGGATCTGGAACTCGTCTCTCTCCGGCGCGGCCTCCATGATCTTGATGATGTCGGCGGTCGGGACCTCCATGCGCTCCCAGACCTCCTGCATGACCAGGCGGTCCTTCATCCGTATGGCGGCCTCAAAGGCGAACTCCTGGCGCTCACGGAGCTCGGGAGTGCTCAGCTCCTTGTAGTACTCCTGCAGGCTGAGCACGCCGAAGGCGACGTGGCGGGCCTCGTCGGCCATGACGTAGCGCAGCAGCTTCTTGAGCAGGGGTTCGGTGGTCATGGCGTGGATGAACCCGAAGGCGGCCAGGGCCAGGCCCTCCACCATGATCTGCATCCCCAGATAGGTCATGTCCCACCGGGAGTCGCTCACGATGTCATCGAGCAACAGCCCGAGGTGGGCGTTCATCGGGTAGTGGCCCGAGAGCTTGGTGTCGAGGTACTTCGAGAAGACCTCGACGTGGCGGGCCTCGTCCATCACCTGGGTGGCCGCGTAGTACTTGGCGTCGATCCACGGCACCGTCTCGACGATTTTGGCGGTGCAGAGCAGCGCACCCTGCTCACCGTGCATGAACTGCGAGAGCATCCAGTTCTGGTTCTCAATGCCGAACCGGATGAACCGCTTCTCGTCCCACTTCTCCAGCACGGTGCCTGCCATGGCGATGGGGTCCATCTGGGTCATGGCCGGATTGGCCTCGGCGTTGGCGATGACGACCCGCTCCTGGTCGACCTCAATGGACCAGTCGAGGTCGGTCTGGCCGTTCCACTGGGCCTTCTTGGCCTTCTCGTAGAGCCTGTCGAGCTGGGGCTTGGCGCCCTTCTCGTAGTCCCAGGTGAACTCGGCCGGGCAGTTGTCCGGTACGCGGTGGTATCCCTCGGCGTCGTAGCGGCCGACGAAATTCAGCACGGACTCAAGATCGTTGATCTTCTCGCGACCGATCAGTTCGAGGTTGGTCCTCAGCATCTGCTGGTCGTCGTCGACGGTGGTCATGTGGGTGCCCCTTTGGTGGTCGTGGTTGTGGGTTTGGGTTCGGAGATCGGTGTTGCGGCGCGCAGGGCCAGGATGCCCGGCAGGACGAAGGACTGCACCAGTCGGCGGCAGTCCTCCGGCTCGGTCAGGTCGGTGTCGGGAGCCGGGTCGGCCACGTAGGCCAGGACGATCCGCACGGCCCACTCGGCCGCCCGCGAGGCCTGGTCGGGCTCCAGCCAGCGGGCGAAGAAAGGCGCGGCGAAGTCGCCGGCGACCATCAGGATCCGGTCCATGTAGCCGAAGGTCAGGTGGGGCAGGATCTTGCCGGGCTCGTGCACCACCAGGTACGCCAGGGCGCGGTGCGCGGTCAGGCGCCGGGCCGCGTCGACCATGCCGGCCACCAGCACGTCTTCCAAGTCGGTGGCCTCACCCATGACCACGGCCAGAGAGGAGAAGAGGCGGGCGGACTCGGTGTCGACCACCGCGGCCAGAATGGCCTCCTTGCCCCGGGGGAAGTTCCGGTAGAGCGTGGCCCGTGAGAAGGTCGATTCCCGGGCGATGTCGTCCAGCGTGGTCTTGGCCACCCCCTGGCGGGCCAGGCAGCGCAGGGTGGCGTCGACGATGCGCACCCGGGTGGACGACCGGTCGTCGGCCCCCAGGTGGTGCAGGACCTTGCGCCCCGGCGGGCGCGTCTCAGGTATCGCCTGCGTCACGCCCACTGTTGAAACATTATTGCGATATTTGTCTCAATGTCAAGCAAGGTTGAGGTGACCGGGGGCGACAAGAAGGACCGCCAGGGCCAGGACGACCAGGGTGATCACGCTGGAGCCGGCCACCAGCACCGGCCCCAGGGCACGGGACCGGAGCCGCGAGGCGGCGTCATAGGCGAGGGCCAGGGTGGCGCCCACCGCCAGCCCGCCGATGTGGGCCCGCCAGTCGATGTTCCCGGTGAAGCCGATCGCCAGGTTGATGACGATGAGGGCGACCACCGGCCCCATGGGGACGTGTCGGCGCCGGGCCAGCACCACGTAGGCCCCCATCACCCCGAAGATCGCCCCGGAGGCGCCGATGCCGAATTCGGTGGACGGGCTGAGCAGGTACGAGCAGGTGCTGCCGCCGAGGCCGGCGACCAGGTACAGGGCGAGGAAGCGGCCCTTGCCCAGCATCACCTCCACGGCGGGACCGATGATGAGCAGGGCGATCATGTTGCTGACGATGTGCAGCGGGTTGGCGTGCAGGAACATGGCGGTGAACAGCCGGTAGTACTGGTGGAAGTAGTGGATGTCGATCGGCTGGTCGGCGAAGCGGCTGACGGCACTGGTGCTGCCGAATCCACTGGCCACGAAGCAGGCCACGTTGGCGGCGATGATGCCGATGACCACCGGAGTCGGGTTGGTGCCGACGGCGGCGCGGGCCGACGTCGAGGAGAAGGGCCTGACGGTGCGGGACCCCTGGCGCACGCACTCCGGGCACTGCCAGCCCACCGGGGCCGGGGCCATGCAATCGGTGCAGATGGGGCGGTCACAGCGGGCGCACACCACCGCGGCCGCTTTGGCCGGGTGCCGGTAGCAGGGGTGGGCACTCACCGGATGCCGGCCAGCAATTCGGCCCGCACCAGGCGGGCCACCTGCGCCGGATCGTCGAGGTCCCAACGCCCGGGCGAGCCGATGTAGGAGAGGACCATGCGGGCCAGGAAGTCGGCCGCCACGTCGACATCGGTGCCCTCCGCCATGCCATGACGGACGAGATACGGCGTCAGGAAGGCGGCCACCAGCTTATGGGTCTCGTTGGCCTCCACCGTCATGCGGGGCAGCAGGATCTCCGGCTCGGTCTGCAGTATCCGCTGGAGTACCTCGTGGTCGAGGATGGCATTGTGGGCGAACACCAGCCCGCGTTCGAGCACCTCCTCAAGGGTGTCGGCGTCGTGCACCTCGTCGTAGAGGCGCAGGAAGAAGCGGCCGAACTCCCAACGCACCACGGCGCCGATCAGCTCGTCACGCCCACCGGGGAAGTAGCGGTAGACGGTGGCCCTCGAGACCCCGGCAGCGCGGGCGGCATCCTCCACCGTGGTCTTAGCCAGGCCCCAGCGGGCCACACAGTCATAGGTCGCCTGCAGCAGGCGCTCCCGGACGTTCACGTTCACAACCCGAGCAGCGCCTCAATGCCGACGGTCAGGCCCGGGCGATCGGCCACGGAGCGGACGGCCAGGAGGACCCCCGGCATGAAGGACCTCCGGTCGTAGGAGTCGTGACGGAGGCTCAGGATCTGCCCCGGGGCACCGAAGATGACCTCCTCATGGGCGATGAGGCCGGGCAGGCGCACCGAGTGCAGCCGGACGCCCCCGGGCCCCTCGGCGCCCCGGGCCCCGGGAAGCACCCATTCGGTGGTCGGGTCGGGAGGGAGCGGCCCGGTGCCCGCCTTCTCCCGGGCGGCTGCGATGCCGTGCGCCGTGCGCAGCGAGGTGCCCGAGGGGGCGTCGCGCTTGGCGTCGTGGTGCAGCTCAATGACCTCGACCCCGTCCATGTGGGGAGCGGCGAGCTCGCAGAAGCGCATGAGCAGCACGGCCCCGATGGCGAAGTTGGCCGCCACGATGGCATTGGGCCCCGAGCCCGAGCCGGTGAAGAGGCCGGCCGCCTCGGCGAGGTCGGAGTCGGAGAGCCCGGTGGTGCCCACCACGGCGTGGATCCCGGCCCCGGCGTAATGCGGGAGGTTGTGCCGCACCGCCTCGGCCACCGTGAAGTCCACCACCACGTCGGCACCGAGGTCACGCAGCGAGTTGACCTCGCCCAGGATCTCCCGCTCGCAGACCATCTCGCCCACGTGGCCGGGGTCGATGGCGGCGACCAGCTCGAGGTCCGGCGCTGTCGCGACCGCCCGGCACACCTCCTGGCCCATGCGACCGCCGGCGCCGACCACACCGACCGCTTGCATGCGACGTACCCTACCGGGCCGCCATGGCGAAGGCGTCTTCGTCGAACGGTCCCACCGCGCTCATCGTGCGCGGCGACTGCTCCAGCTGGCGCGCCTCGGCCAGGACCTCGTCGCGATCAACCGCTTCAATCCGGGCCAGCACGTCATTGACGGTCCTCACCTCGCCATGCAGCAGGAGTGACGCTCCGATGCGGCTCATCCGGGCACCGGAGTCCTCGCCCGAGAGGAGGGTTTCGGCCCGCAAGTTTCCCTTGGCCACCGCCAGCTCGCGCTCGGTGATGCCGTGCTCGGCCAGGAGCTCTAACTCACCGGTCACGATGCGCAGGACCTCGTTGACATGCTCGGGTGCGGTGCCCACCACGACGGCCAGCGAGCCCGTGTCCTGGTAGGCCGCCCGTTCCGACCAGACCGAGTAGGCCAGGCCCCGCTCTTCACGGACCTTGCGGAACAGCCGGCTGGAGAGGCCACCGCCGAGCACGTGGTTGAGGACGGCCAGGGCCCAGCGGCGCTCGCTGAAGCGCGAGACCGAGCGCACCCCGTAGACCAGGTGGGCCTGCTCGGTCGGCCGTCGCGCCACGTGCAGGGAGCGGGTGTCGTCCCCCGGTGCCTGGCGCGTCGGTTCGGATCCCCCGGGCCGGCCGGTGAATCGGCGTTCCAGGTCGTCCGCCACGGCCTCGTGCGTGCAGTCGCCGGCGACCGAGACCACCATGTTGTCCGGGCGGTAGTGGTGCTCAAAGAAGCGGCGGATTTCGACCGCGCCCAGTCCGGCCACGCTGGTAGCCGTACCGAGCGTGTCGCGGCCGAGCGCGTGGCTCGGGAACAGCGACGATTGCCACAGTTCGGCCGCCAGGTCGGATGGCTCGTCGGCGTGCATGAGGATCTCGTCCAGAATCACCGTGCGTTCCGCATCGATGTCAGCGGGCCGCAGCGCGGCACCCCACATGATATCGCTGAGTATGTCCAGGCCGAGGGAGAGGTGCTCGGAGAGGAGCCGCACGTAGAAGGTCGTGTATTCCTTGGTGGTGAAGGCGTTGCAGTCTCCACCCACTTCGTCGAGCGACTCGGCGATGGAGGCCGCGGAACGCGTCTCGGTGCCCTTGAAGAGCAGATGCTCCAAGAAGTGCGACGCACCGGCCAGCTCGTCAGGCTCGTCGCGTGACCCGGTGCCCACCCAGTAGGCCATCGCCACCGAGCGGACATCCGCCATGGTCTCGGTGACCAGGCGGATGCCGCTGGGCAGCACCGAGCTCTCGATCAACGGCGCCGCGAGCGATTGCGGGGAGGACGGTTGCCGCTTCCCCCGCCACCTCGGCTCTCGCCGTCCACCGCGCCCGGCCCCAGATCCCCCAGATCGGCGGCCAGCTCGGCTTCGAAGGCATCCTCGAACGAGGGCGTCCCGGTACCGGGGGTGTTCTCGGTCCGCTCGGACCGCTCAGCCCGCTCGGACCGCTCGGGCCGCTCGGCCGGTGCCGGTGCGTCCGCACCTTCGGGGACCGAGGCCAGCGAGAGCGAGACCTTGCCCTGGGGATCGATGTCGTCGACCCGGACCTCGACCGCCTGGCCCAAGACCAGGACGTCCTCCACGTTGTTGATCCGCTTGCCGCCGGCCAGGGCCGAGAGCTTGGAGATGTGCAGGAGACCATCTCGACCAGGGAGAACATTCACGAAGGCGCCGAACTTGGTGATGTTGACCACCCGTCCGGCGTACACGACGCCCACATCGGCGGTCGGCGGGTCGAGGATGAGCGAAATTCGGCGCCGCGCCTCCTCCACCGCGTTCCCGTCGACGGCCCCGATGGTGACCGTGCCGACCATGCCGTCGTCGTCGACCGCGATGTCGGCCCCGGTCTCCTGCTGCAGGGTGTTGATGACCTTGCCCTTGGGGCCGATGACCTCGCCGATCTTGTCGATCGGGATCTCCATGGAGACGATCTTCGGGGCGCTGGCGGCCACGTGGTCACGGGGCTCGGCGATGGCCGCGGCCATGACGCCGAGGATGGTCAGCCGGGCTTCCTTGGCCTGATGGAGCGCCTTGGCCAATACGTCGGCGGGCAGGCCGGCGATCTTGGTATCGAGCTGCAGGGCCGTCACCGCCTCGGACGTGCCGGCCACCTTGAAGTCCATGTCGCCGAAGGCATCCTCGGAACCCAGGATGTCGGTGAGCGTCACGTAGGTGCCTCCGTCATAGACCAGGCCCATGGCGATTCCCGCCACCGCAGCCTTAAGGGGTACCCCGGCGGCCATCAGGGAAAGCGATGAGCCACAGACCGACGCCATGGACGTGGAGCCGTTCGACGCAAGGACATCGGACACCACGCGCAGCGTGTAGGGGAACTCCTCCACGCTCGGGACCACCGGCAGCAGCGCCCGCTCGGCCAGCAGGCCGTGGCCGATCTCACGGCGCTTGGGGCCGCGCATGAAGCCGGTCTCGCCGGTGGAGAACGGCGGGAAGTTGTAGTGGTGCATGTAGCGCTTCTTGTCGACCGGCGTGATGGTGTCGAGCAGCTGGTTCATGCGGGGCATGCCGAGCGTCGTCACGTTCAGCACCTGGGTCTCGCCGCGCTGGAAGAGCGCCGAGCCGTGGGCCGTCGGGAAGAGGTCGATCTCGGCCGAGAGCGGTCGGATGTCCGCCGTGCCGCGGCCGTCCACCCGCACACCCTCCTCGACTATGCGCTTGCGCACCAGCTTCTTGGTCAGCGACCGGATGGCCGCCTTGACCTCGCCGGCACGCTCGGCGAACTCCTCGGCCAGCGCGGCCTTGATCTCGTTGCCGGCACCCTCCAGTGCGGCGTTGCGCTCGGCCTTGGTGGTGACCAGGTTCGCCTTGGCGATGGGGTCGGTGCCCAACGCCTCGACCCGGGACCACACATCGTCGCCGTAGTCGGACTGGGTGGTGAACTCCATGGTCTCGATCGGACCGTGGGCGGCCACCACGTCGGCCACCAGCCGGCGCTGCAGGTTGATCGACTCGCGGATCGGGGTCTTGGCCGCCTCCAGCCCGGCCGCCAGCACCTCTTCGGTGACCTTGGGCGCACCGGCCTCGTAGTACGACCACGACTTCTCGGTCCCACCGGCCTCCACCATCATGATGGCGATGTCGGTGTCGGTGGCGTCGGTGAGCGCCCGGCCGGCCACCACCAGCTCGAAGGTGGACTCCTCGCCCTCCTCGAAGGTCGGGTGCGGGATCCACGTGCCCTCGGTGGTGAAGGCCACCCGCACGGCGCCGATGGGCCCGTCGAAAGGGATGCCCGAGAGCATGAGGGCGGCGGACGCCGCGTTGATGGCCAATACGTCGTGCGGGTTCTCCTGGTCGGCGCCGAAGATCGTCCCCACCACGTGCACCTCGTTGCGGAACCCGTCGGGGAACGAAGGGCGCAACGGGCGGTCGATGAGGCGGCAGGTCAGGATGGCCTGGTCCGAGCTCTTGCCCTCCCGACGGAAGAACGAGCCGGGTATCTTCCCGGCGGCGTAGGTCCGCTCCTCAATGTCGACGGTGAGGGGGAAGAAGTCGGTTCCCTCCCGTATGGACCGTGCCGCGGTGGCGGTGGCCAGCAGGACGGTGTCCCCTATGCGGGCGAGCACGGCGCCGTCGGCCAGGTGGGCCAACTTCCCGGTCTCGAAGGTCAGGGTGCGGTCGGTGCCACTGATGGGCCCCGACACGGAAATGGCGTCAGCCATGATGCTCCTCGTGTTGTGTGTGGGGGCATCTTCCCGCTGGTTCCCAGTGGTCGGCCACCTCAGGGGAAGTGACCGGCGACTGGCAGCCAGCGCCAGGAAGTGCCCGGATGTGTTTCGCTACCGTCGAATGCCGAGACGGCTGATGATGGTGCGATAGCGCTCGACGTCGTTCTTGCGGACGTAATCGAGCAACCGCCGGCGTTGGCCGATGAGCTTCATCAGGCCGCGCCGGGTGTGGTGGTCCCCCTTGTGATCCTTCAAATGCTCCGTCAGGTGGTTGATCCGTCCCGACAGCAGGGCGATCTGCACATCTGGTGAACCAGTGTCACTTTCGTGCAGCCGGTACTCGGCAATAGTGGCCTGCGTGTCGGGCATGAAGATGCGAACCTCGAAGCTGTTGTAGGAGTGCGGCGGGGACCAGCCCCAACCGGCGAATATCGTAGCAGGTGCCTGCCGATCAGCCGAGAGCCCGCTCCGTGGCCTCCACGTCGGCGTGCATCTGGGCGATCAGGGCGTCAACCGAGCCGAACTGCCGCTCGTCCCGCAGGCGGCACACGAACGACACCCGGCCGGGCTCCCCGTAGAGATCGCCCTCGAAGCCGAGAAGGTAGGCCTCCACCAGGACCGACGCCGCCCCGGGCTCATAGAAGGTCGGCCGCCGCCCGACCGAGATCGCAGCCTGGTGCACCGTGCCGTCGGGGCGGGTGAAGTACCCGGCATAGATGCCGTCGGCCGGCAGGGCGATCTCCTCGCTGATGGCCAGGTTGGCGGTGGGAAAGCCCAGCTCAGGCCCACCGCGCCCGTCGCCGTGCACCACCGGCCCCCGGACTTCGTGGGGCCGGCCGAGCAGTGCGGCGGCGCCGGTGACGTCCCCCCCGGCTACCAGGGAGCGGATCCGGGTGGAGGAGACGGCATCCGCCCCGTCCCCGGTCAGCCCGACCCCCACCACGTCGAAGCCGTACCCCAGACCGAGCTCCCTCAGCAGCGCCACGTTGCCCCGGCGGCCGCGGCCGAAGTGGAAGTCCTCCCCGACCACCACCAGCCGGGCCGCCAAGGCCTCGACCAGCACCTCTTTGACGAAATCGGCGGCCGACTCCTTGGAGCGGCCTTCATCGAACGGCACCACCATGGTGCGCCCGATGCCGCAGCCGGCCAGCAGTTCGAGCTTCTGTGCGAGGTCGGTGAGCTGCTTGGGTGCCGAGGTGGGCCGGACCACCGTGGCCGGGTGGCGATCGAAGGTGACCACGACGGTGGAGAGCCCGACCGCTGCGGCCCGGTCGGACAGGTCCCGCAGGAGCGCCCGATGCCCCAGGTGGACCCCGTCATAGGCGCCGATGGTGACGGCTGTCCCTGTACCTGGCATCGCGAGTGAGGATAGACGTCAGTCCGCGCCCAGCACGACGGCGGGTTTGATCCGATCGGTTCCGGTGGCCTCGTACACCGCCAGGAGGTTCCCCCGATCGTCCAGCAAGGCCCAGGGGCCCTCTCCTCCGGCACCCAGTGGCACCTTGTCCAGGGGTAGCCCGGTCCGGATGGCGTCGGCGGTGGCGGGCTCGACGGTGACAAAGTCAAGGTCGCGCATGGCCTGGGCCGGGGTGAGGACGGCATCGGGCCCGATGAGCTGGAGGGGTCGCATGTCCGCCGCACCGAAGGAGCCGATGCGGGTGCGGCGCAGCGACCCGATGTGGGCCCCCCCCTGGAGCGCCAAGCCCAGGTCCTGGGCCAGGACACGGATGTAGGTGCCCGACGAGCACTCCACCTCGGCCTGGTACACGTTCAGCCGCACCGGGTCCGGCACCACGTCGAAACGGAAGACGGTCACCGGACGGGCGGGGCGATCGACCTCAAGTCCCTGGCGGGCCAGGTCGTGCAGCCGGCGGCCGCCGATCTTCACGGCCGACACCATGGGGGGCACCTGCTCAATGGCGCCGGTCAGCGCCGCCGCCGCCGCCCGCACCATTGCCGGGGTCACCGCCGACATGTCGTACTGGGCGACGATCTCCCCTGAGGCGTCCAGCGTCGAAGTCGCCGTGCCCAACACAATTTCCGCCGTGTAGGCCTTGGGCAGCGCGGTGAGGAAGCGCATGAGGCGGGTGGCCCGTCCCAGGCCGACCAGCAGCACGCCCGTGGCATCGGGATCCAGCGTCCCGGCGTGCCCGACCCGGCGCTGCCCGAAGATCCGCCGGCAGCGGGCGACCACATCGTGCGACGTCCAGCCGGCTGCCTTGTCGACGACCACCAGGCCGGTGACGCTCACGGTTCTTCGGGGCCGCTTTCCCTGTCCAGGCCACGCAGCAGCTCCTCGACCCGGGAACCGGCGACGATCGCCGGGTCGGCCCTGAACGTCAGCTTGGGCGTGCGCTTCATGGTGACCTGGTTCCCAATGAGCCGCTGGAGGTGGGGGCGCCTCTCCTCCAGCGCCTCTGCCGTCTCGGGGTCCAGGGAGACCAGGAAGACCGTGGCCGTGCGCATGTCGGCCGCGGTGTCGACCGAGGTCACCGTCACCATGCGCAGGCGCTCGTCGGCATCGGCCAGGCGTTCGAGCTCATCGGCGATGACCTGGCGCAACACCTGATTGACCCGCAAGGAGCGGGGGTATGTCGCCGTCCGCCGTTTCACGTCCGCGCGATCTCGCGCTCCTCAAAGGTCTCGATCACGTCGCCGTCCTTCAGGTCCTGGAAGTCGGAAAGCCCGATGCCGCACTCGAACCCGGCGGCCACCTCACGGGCGTCGTCCTTGAACCGGCGCAGCGAGTTGATGGTCCCCTTCCAGATGACAGTCCCCTCCCGCAGGAAGCGGACCTTGGACCCCCGGGTGATCTTGCCTTCACGCACGTAGCAACCCGCGATGGCGCCGATGCGGGGGACCCGGAAGATCTCCCGCACCTCGGCCTCGCCGGTGACCACTTCCTCGTAGAGCGGTGAGAGCAGCCCGAGCATGGCCGCCTCCAGATCCTCTAGCAGCTTGTAGATGATCTCGTAGGTCCGGATCTCCACGTCCGAGGACTCGGCCAGCTCGCGGGAGCGCTTGTCGGGACGCACGTTGAACCCGATGATGGTGGCGCTGGAGGCAGCCGCCAGCTGCACGTCGTTCTCCGTGATGCCCCCGATGCCCCGCAGGACGAAGCTCAACTTCACATCCTCCCGCTCCAGGCGCTTGAGGCTCTCCGTCACCGCCTCCAGCGAACCCTGGACGTCTGCCTTGAGGACGATGTTCAGCGTCGCCGTCTCACCCCGCTGAATCTGCTCGAAAAGGTCTTCCAGCTTGGCCCCGGTCGCCGCCGACGCCACCGGCTTGTGGCCGGACAGGCGGAAGCGCTGCGCCCTGGCCTCACCCAGTGTGCGGGCCCGGGCCAAGTCCTTGGCGCCGCGCACCTCGTCGCCGGCGTGTGGAGGCTCGGAGAAGCCGAGCACCTGCACCGGCGTGGACGGGAGGGCCTCCTTCACGTGGTCGCCCAGGTCGTCCACCAGGGCCTTCACCTTCCCCCAGGCGGCACCGGCCACCACGGGGTCTCCCACCCGCAGCGTCCCCTGCTCGACGATCACCGTGGCCACCGGCCCCCGGCCGGCTTCCAGGTTGGCCTCCAGCACGACGCCGCGCGCCTCGCCCTCGACCCGGGCGGTCAACTCCTCCACCTCGGCCACCAAAGTGATCTGCTCCAGCAGGTCGTCGATGCCGGTCCCCTGCAGAGCGGACACTTCGACCACGATCGTCTCGCCACCCCAGGCCTCGGGGACCAGCCCGCGTTCGGACAGCTGCTGCAGCACGCGGGCGGAGTCGGCGTCGGGACGGTCCATCTTGTTGACGGCCACGATGATCGGCACATCGGCGGCCCGGGCATGGTCTATCGCCTCGACGGTCTGGGGCATCACGCCATCATCGGCGGCGACGACCAATATGACGATGTCGGTGGCCTGGGCCCCCCGGGCGCGCATGGCGGTGAAGGCGGCGTGGCCCGGGGTGTCGATGAACGTGATGCGCTTGTCGTTCCAGACCACCTGGTAGGCCCCGATGTGCTGGGTGATGCCGCCGGCCTCGCCCGCCACCACGTCGGTGGAGCGGATCCGGTCGAGCAGCAGGGTCTTCCCATGGTCGACGTGGCCCATGACGGTCACCACCGGCGGGCGCGGCCGCTGATCGGATTCGTCCTCCTCGTCCTCCTCCTCGAAGTACCGGGCCAGCAGCTCGGCTTCCTGCTCCTCGCCCGGGTCCACCAGGCGCACCTCGGCCCCGAGTTCCGCCGCGAACAGCTCGATCATGTCGTCGGAGAGCGACTGGGTGGCCATCACCATCTCGCCCTGGAGAAGCAGGAAGCGGACGATGTCCCCGGCACTCCGGTTGAGCTTCGGCCCCAGGTCGCGGGCGGTCGAACCCCGCTCGACGATGACCTCGCCGTCGGGCACCGGGGCCGTGGACGGCTGATAGCTGGTGAGCTGGGTCGGCTCGAGCTCTTCGAGGTTGCGCCGACGCCGACGGGCACGCCGCTGCGGGGGCCGGCGGCCAGGCATCCCGCCGCCGCGACCACCCGATGGCGGTGCACCGGTCGGAGCCCCGCCTCCCGGGCGACCCCCGAAGCCGCCGGCAGATGGTCGTCCACCGAAACTGCTGCTCCCGGGACCACCGGGACCACCCGTGGGGCGGCCGGCTCCGGGTGCCGGGCGTCCCCCGGTGCGGGCTGGGTAGGTGCCGGGCGGGCGACTCGGCGGAGCGGTCGCGCGCCGGCCACCCAGACCCGGCGGCGGCGGGATCGGCCGGCCGCTCGGTCCGGTGGGCGGGCGTTGGACCGGTGGCGGAGGGACGGGCTTGCCCGATGGGCTGAGCGGAGGCCGGGTCTGCTTCTCGGCGGGAGGGGCGACCGGTGGGGCGGCCGCCGCCGGCTCTGCCACCTCGGGTGCTGGGGCTGGGGCACGGGCTGGGGCGTGGGCGGGAGTGGGGGCGGGGGCGGGGGCGGGGGCAGGACGGCTGCTGATCAGGCGCGGCGCCGGCTTGGAAGGGGCGGAGGAAACGGTGCGCGCGGTGGCTTTGCGGGCGGCCGGGGCCGGGGCCGGGGTCGGGGACGGGGCGACCTCTTCGGGCTGTACCTGGCGACGAAGGCCCTCGGCATCGGCCTTGCGCCGAACGCGGTCGGCCTGGGCATCCTCAATGGAGGACGAGTGGCTCTTGACCCCAATTCCAAGGGAAAGGGCTAGCTCCAGCCCCTCCTTGTTACTGAGGCCGAGCTCTTTGGCCAGCTCATAGACGCGGATCTTCTTCGGCAAGTGGTTCTCTTCGTCCTTCGTTACGTAGGGGGCCCAGCTCCCTATCCTCGCACATCAGATGCTGGCTGCTCCCCCACCTCGTAGAGGTGCCGGCGCAGGCGTTCGGTGGCCGTGACGTCCACTCGCACGGCCAGAGCCCGATCGAAGGCGTGCCGGCGAGCTGCCTCGTCCGTGCAGGCCAGCGATCCACGGCACAGCCAGGCACCCCGGCCCGGGCCGTGACGGTCCACCGAAAGCTCCCCGTCGGGGAGCAGCACCACGCGGACAAGTTCGTCGGCGGGCAGGGCCCTACGGCAGCCGACGCAGGTCCGTGTCGGCGTTATGCCTCGGCCTCTGCGTCGGGGGTGTCCTCGGCCTGGTGGGTCCACTCCTCGGCCGACATGGCCTCGCCCCCCTCGGCCGGCTTCCACACCATTTCGCCCTTCTCGTCCTCGACCCACTCGCCTTCGGCCCACTCCTGGTCCGCGTAGCCGGCTTCCTCCTCGGCCAATTGCGTCTCGCTCTTGATGTCGATGCGCCATCCGGTCAGCCGGGCGGCCAGGCGGGCGTTCTGACCCTCCTTGCCGATGGCCAGGGAAAGCTGGAAGTCACTCACCACGACGGTGGCCGTGCCGGTTTCCTCATCTAGGCGCACCTCGCGCACGCGGGCCGGTGCCAGGGCATTCTGGATCAGCTCGACCGGGTCGTCGGAGAATGGCACCACGTCGACCCGTTCACCGCGCAGCTCGTTGGTGACCATGCGCACCCGCGATCCACGTGCGCCCACACAGGCACCCACCGGGTCCACGTTGGGGTCGTTCGACCAGACGGCGATCTTCGTGCGGTGCCCCGGCTCGCGAGCGGCCGCCTTGATCTCGACCACCCCGGAGGAGATTTCGGGCACCTCGAGCTCGAAGAGCCGCTTGATCAGGCCCGGATGGGTACGGCTGACCACGATCTGGGGGCCCTTGGTGGTCTTGCGCACCTCGACGATGTACGCCTTGAGGCGGGTACCGTGCTCGTAGCGCTCGTAAGAGACCTGCTCGGCCTGGGGCAGCAGTGCCTCGACCTTGCCCAAGTCCAAAAGGGTGTATCGGTTGTCGGTCTGCTGCACGATCCCGGTGACGATGTCGCCCTCGCGCCCGGCGTACTCCTCGTACTTCATGTCCCGCTCGACCTCACGGATCCGCTGCAGGATCACCTGCTTGGCTGTCTGGGCGGCAATGCGACCGAAATCGTCCGGGGTGTCGTCCCACTCGCGGATGACCTCACCGTCTTCGTCCAATTCCTGACCGTAGACCCGGATCTCACCCGAGTCCGGGTCGATGGTCACCACTGCCTCCTCGGCCGCGTCAGGGCGGCGCTTGTAGGCGGCCACCAGGGCGTTGGCCAAGGCGTCGAGCAGGGTTTCGACGGCGATCCCTTTGTCACGGGCGATCTGTCCCAATGCGTCCAGGAACTCGAAATTGGTCTTGCTCATGACCGCTTCAACCTCTCACTTTTTTGGGTTGGGGGCCCCATTGGAAGACGGTGCGCGCCCGTTCGACCTCGTCGTACGCGATGCGCACACTGCCGTCGGGCAGGTCGTCCCCCACGAGGGTGCAGCCGGTCTCGTCGACGTCGGCGAGTGTCCCGGTCAGGCGGCGCACGTCAGCCGTGCCCGCGTGAATACGGACAGTGACGCACTCGCCCAGCGCTCGGGCGAAATGGGCCGGCGTCCGCAATCGGCGTTCCAGCCCGGGACTCGAGACCGAAAGCGTGTAGCGCCCCGGCATGGGATCGATCTCGTCGAGGGCGTCCGAAACGGCCCGGGTGGCTTGACCGAGCTCGTCCAGGGTCACCCCACCCTCACGATCGACGAAGACCGTCACCTCGGAACCATGCAGCTCCACGTCAATAAGGTCGAGCCCGCAGGACAGAAGGAGGGGCGACAAGGCGCCTTCGAGGTCAGTGGTGCTCCTGGCCATCTCCGTCACCTCCTCAATCGACCGATATCACCCCCGGAAAGCGAAAGCGTGGGCCGCAGCCCACGCTTCAACGAGGTACTGATTCTAAAACTGGACAGCGCCGGGGATTATAGCAATTGTGCGGAGATCTCCGTCGCCAGGAGGGCGGCCGCTTCGGCCAGGGGCAACTCCCGATCGGATCCCTCGGCGCGTTGGCGTACCTCGGCCACGCCCCGCGCGACACCCTTGCCCCCCACGAGCACCCGATAGGGGAACCCCAGCAGGTCGGCATCGGCGAACTTCACCCCGGGCGACACGTCGCGGTCGTCATAGAGCACCTCCACCCCGAGGGTGGACAGGGCGGCATAGAGCGCCTCGGTGGCCTCGGCCACGGCAGGGCTCCGTCCGGCCCCCAGGGCGACCAGATGGACGGCGTACGGCGACACCGCCAGGGGCCAGAGCAGTCCGGCCTCGTCGTGATGCTCCTCCGCCACAATGGCCAGCAGGCGCGACATCCCCATGCCATAGCAACCCATCCACATCGGGACCTCCGTGCCCTCCTCGTTGAGGAAGGTCCCCCCGGTCATCACCGATGAGTACTTGAGGCCGAGTTGGAACGTGTGGGCCGCCTCGACCGAGCGCACGAGCGAAAGGGTGCCGTCGCAGGAGGGGCACCGGTCCCCCTCCCCGGCCCCGACGAACGACCCCCACTCGTCCACCGTGAAGTCACGCTCGAGCCAGACACCGCTCACATGGGCGTCGACCCGGTTGGAGCCGGTGACCCAGGGACCGGGCCGCCCCCCGACGCTGACATCGGCCACCACGCGTACGCCGGTGCCCCGCCGGCCCATGGGCCCGATGTAGCCACGTATCAGTTCCGGGTGCGCCGCGAAGTCCGCCTCCTCAAAGAGCCTCCACCCGTGGGGCAGGCGTGCTTCACGGTCGCCCGGCACCAGAATGATGGTGGGTGTTGCGTCAGCGTCGAGGACCGCCACGCACTTGAGGAAGTCAGCCGCTTCGAACGACTCACCCTCTTCGGCCAAGAAGGCCACCACACCGGCGATGCCCGGGCAGCCTGGCGTCTCGTGGGCGACCGGTGATCCGGGCGGCGCCCCGGGAGCCGGTGTTCCGGCGTCGGGCGGGCGGGTCTCGGCGGCTTCCACGTTCGCGGCGTAGTCACAGGTCGAGCAGCGGACGAAGTGGTCCTCGCCCACGACCGAGGGGACCATGAATTCGTGGTTGACATCGCCGCCGATGGCGCCGGACTGCGCCACCACGGGGACGACCTCCAGCGACAGGCGGCCGAAGATACGCAGGTAGGCCGCCACCGCCGCCTGGTAGCTGGCGGACATTGCCGGCTTGTCGGCATCGAAGGAATAGGCGTCGCACATCACGAGCTCCCGGGTGCGCAGGAGACCGTAGCGGGGTCGGGCTTCGTCGCGGAACTTGGTCTGCACCTGGTACACCGTCAGGGGGAGCTGGCGATAGGATTCGATTTCGGCACCAACCGTGTGGGTGCACACCTCCTCGTGCGTAGGGCCGAGGACGAACCGGCCGCCACGCGCCTGGAGGGTCATGGCCGGAAGGGCATCCTGGCCGAAGAAGGCGGAGCGCCCGCTTTCCTCCCACAACTCGTACGGGCTGAGGGCCGGCATGAGCATCTCCTGCATCCCCACCCCGTCCAACTCCTGCCGCACAATCGACTCGATCTTGTGCAAGGCGCGCCAACCCAGCGGGAGGAACGTGTAGACGCCCGAAACGAGTCGGCGCACGTAGCCGCCCCTGACCAAGAGTGCGTGGCCCTCCACGTCGGCGTCGGCGGGCGCGTCACGCAGTGTGCGGAGCAACAACTTCGACATGCGCATGGGTGCGCAGGCTAGTTGTCGTGGTGGCGACGGATGAGCTCGATCTTCTCCGATGTGTGGTTGGGGTCGGTCCCGCCGGACTCAAGCAAGGCGCGCCGATCGGCCTCGGCCTCGGCCTCCGCGCCGGCGTCGGCCGCCGCCAGGCGCGCCTCGATCCCCTCACTCACCAACCGCTCAGCCTCTTCCACCAGGGCCTGCACCATCCCCTCCTCGGGGACGACGCGGACGATCTTGCCGCGGATGAAGAGGTGGCCCTTCTTCTTCCCCGCGGCAATGCCGATGTCGGCCTCCCGGGCCTCCCCGGGTCCGTTGACCACGCAGCCCATGACCGCCACCTGAATGGGCAGGTTCAAGCGCTCCAGCGCCTCCTGGGCCTCCTTGGCCACCGCGATCACGTCCACCTGGGCCCGCCCGCACGAGGGGCAGGCGATGAGGTCCAGCCCCTTGCGCTCACGCAGGCCCAGGGACTCCAGCAGCTGGCGGCCGGCCCTGGCCTCCTCGACCGGGTCCGCGGTCAGCGAATAGCGGATGGTGTCGCCGATCCCCTCGGCCAGCAGGGTGGCAATGCCGGCCGTCCCCTTCACCAGACCGCCGGGTGGCGGCCCGGCTTCGGTGACCCCCAGGTGCAACGGGTGGTCGAAGGTCTCCGAGGCCAGACGGTAGGAGGCGATCATGAGGGCCACCGAAGAGGCCTTGACCGAGATCTTGACGTCGGTGAAGTCAACCTCCTCGAAGTAGTGCAGCTCGTTGCGGGCCGACTCCACCAGTGCCTCAGGGGTGGCGCCCCCGTATTTGGCGTAGAGATCCGGATGCAGCGAACCGGCATTGACGCCGATGCGGATGGGCACGCCCCGGTCACGGGCCTCGGCGGCCACCTGCTTGATTTCGGCCTCCTTGCGCAAGTTGCCCGGGTTGAGGCGCAATCCCTGGACGCCGGCCTCCAACGCGGCCAGGGCCATCTCGTGGTGGAAATGGATGTCGGCCACGATCGGCACCGGAGAACGAGGCACGATCTGGGCCAACCCGACTGCGGCGGCCTCATCGTTGCAGGTGCAGCGCACGATGTCCGCACCGGCCCCGGCCAGGGCATAAATCTGGGCCAGCGTGCCGTCGACGTCGCCCGTCTTGGTGGTGGTCATCGACTGGACCGTGACGGGGGCGTTGTCCCCGATGGGCACGGCCCCCACCATGATGCGCCGGGTCGGCTTGCGCTCGGTGATGAGCATCAGGGCTGGAACGGGTTGTTGATCGGGTGCGTGAGGTCGAGGAAGACCCCGGAGAGCACGAACGTGGCCAGAAAGGCGAGGAACACGAAGACCACAGGGTAGAGCTTGGTGATGTCGGCCCGGTAGTACGCCTGGCCCTTCTTCGTCCTGATCCACTCATAGACGGCCACGGCGACGTGCCCACCGTCGAGCGGCAGCATCGGGAGCATGTTGATCAGTCCGAAGACGATGTTGAGGGAGATGAGCAGGAGCAGGAGATCCTCAAGGCCACCCTGCTGGGCCTGGACCCCCAGGCTGGCGATCCCCACCAGTGAGACCGGGCGCGGAGCCGATCCGGGATGGTCGGCTGCCGCCTTGGCGGCCTTGGCGTTGGTCACCTGATGCAGCACAGAGGTCAGCCCGCTCGGCGAGAATATCTGGGCCACCCCTGTCATCTCTTCGTTGGTGACCTGCCCGATGGTGGTGAACGCGTACCCGAGCCCGTGCAGCGGGCTCGGCGAATCTGTGGCCGGTTGTATCTCCACGCCGAGGTACCCTCGATTCTTGAGGGTCTGGCCGTTCACCTTGATCCCGCGCCCATTGGCCGGCGTCACGGAGATCTGGCGCAAATGGCCATTTCGGACAATCCCGACGGTGACCGCCTTGCCGGTCGAACGTCCGATGATGCTGGCCATGGAGCCTGCGCCGTCGAGCGCCTTGCCATTGACCGAGACGATCGTGTCGCCAGCCTGTAACCCCGCCCGAGCAGCGGGTGTCTGCGCCACGCCCGCCCACTTCTCCATTGCGGTGACCGTGACATTGCCGGAGGGCACCCCGAACGCGAAGACGACGATGATCGCCAGGACGAGGGCGATGAGGAAGTGCATGGCCGAGCCCGCCGAGGCAACGATGATGCGTTTCCAGAACGGTTGCTGGCGGTAGGTGCGGGCCTCATCCTCGGCCGCCACCTCCTCCAGCACGGTGAATCCGGTGATGCGGACATACCCACCAGCTGGGATGGCCTTGACCCCGTACTCGGTCTCACCCCGGCGCACCGACCACAGCCGGGGGCCGAAACCGACGAAGTACTCGGTGACCTTCATGGAGGCCCACTTGGCGGTGGCGAAGTGGCCCAGCTCATGCAGCATCACGATCACGACCAGGATGACGATGAAGAGGAGCAGGTCGCTGAGTCCGGCCGCCAGGAAGGCGGCGGTGATGGCAGCAAGGCCGAGCACAAGGCGGACCACCCGGCCGGCATTGCCGGAATGCTCGGGGCCGGCGGCACTCAGGGAATCTGCCTCCGGAGGTGTCGCCGCGCCTGGATCCTTCGCGATCAGCGTCATGCTGATGGCAACGCTACCGCCCGCTCCCCGATCAGGTGCGGCGGGCCACAACGTCCCACGCCAGCGCACGCGCCTCGCGATCAGCCTCTAGGACGCCCTCAAGCTGGTCGACCGGCTCGTCGCGCCAACCGTTGAGGGTTTCGGCCACCACGTCGGCGATGCCGGCCCATCCGAGGGCACCGGCCAGGAACGCCTCCACCGCCACCTCGTTGGCGGCGCTGAGCCAGGCGGGCGCCGAACCCCCGCTCCGCCCGGCCCCGTAGGCCAGATCGATGCAGCGGAAGACCGCCCGGTCGGGTGGCTCGAAGGTGAGCGTGGTCGGCTGCGACCAGTCGAGGGCGCCGAAGGGGACCGAGGAGCGGACCGGCCAGCCGAGGGCGTAACCGATGGGGAGCCGCATGTCCGGCTCGGACAGTTGGGCCAGTGTGGAGCCGTCGCGCAACTCGACCATGGAGTGGACCACCGACTGGGGATGCACCACGATGTCGATGCGGTCGTAGGCGATCCCGAACAGCTCGTGGGCCTCAATGACCTCCAGCCCCTTGTTCATGAGCGTGGACGAGTCGATGGTGATCTTGGGGCCCATCGTCCACGTCGGGTGGTCCAGCGCGTCGTCGACGGTGACCGTGGCGAGCCTCTCGGCCGACCAGCCCCGGAACGGGCCGCCCGAGGCGGTGAGGAGGAGGCGGGCCACCGAGGCGGGTCCGTCGACGGCAGCCAGGCACTGGTGGACCGCACCGTGCTCGGAGTCGACCGGGACGATCTCCGCCCCCGGGGTCCGGCGCGCCTTCTGCACCACGGGCGCCCCGGCGATGAGGGACTCCTTGTTGGCCAGGGCCAGCCGCCGGCCCGACTCCAGAGTGGCCATGGTGACCGGCAGTCCGGCGAAACCGACCACCGCATTGAGCACCACGTCCGACACGGAAGCGGCAGCCACCAGGCCCTCCGGGCCCACCATGACCTCCGTCCCCGCCGGGACCCCGTCGCGCACGACGCCGTAGAGCGATTCGTCACCGATGACCACCAGTGCGGGCCGGAACTCCGCCGCCTGGGCCAGGAGCAACTCGGCAGACCGCTGCGCCGCCAGCGCAACGAGGGTGAGTCGTTCCGGGTCGCTGCGCAGGACATCGAGCGCCTGGGTGCCGATGGAGCCCGTGCATCCCAGCACGCTGACCGAACGCATCAGGTCACCCGAGGTGGAGCGCCTTGACCACGAAATACGTGGCTGGAAGAACGAAGAGGAGGCCGTCGACCCGGTCGAGGATCCCACCGTGGCCCGGGAGGAGCCGACCCATGTCCTTGAGGCCGAGGTGGCGCTTCATCATCGACTGGCTCAAGTCGCCCAGCGGCGCCACCACGGCCACGACGACCCCGTAGATCAGGGCTTTGGAGACCGTCCAGGGGTGGATGAAGTGCACCACGACCACCGCCACCAGGATTGCGGCCAGGGCTCCGCCGACGAAGCCTTCCCACGTCTTGTTGGGACTGATCGACGGGGCCAGCGGGTGCTTGCCCATGGCCGATCCCACGAGGAGAGCGGCCACGTCGTAGGCCACCGTCGTGATCACCGCCGCCAACATGAAGGCCACGCCGTGGCGGAACGGGAACAGGGTCGGGTTGAGAAGGAGCGCGGAGAAGGAGCCGAACCCACCCACCCAGGCGAAGACGAACACGGTCGAGACCAGTCCGGCCACCGGTTCGGCATCGGGCTCGACCCGCAGCAGGAACCAGAGGAAGGTGCCGGCCACGAGCAGGACCACCACCAGCGGGAGAGCAACCACGCCCTTGTTGTAGGTCTCGATCATCAGTGACAGGACGGCCACCAGTCCGAGGAGGGTGGCCGGGTGGTACTGGGCGCGCCGGAAGGCGGCGTAGGCCTCGGCCGTGGCCAGGAGCACCACAATGGTCACGATCACCATGGACGGCACCGGCCCGGCAGCGAAGCAGGCCAGTGCGGCGACGCCCAGCAAGAGGCCCGACCCGACGGCCAGCCGCATGTTGCGCCCACCGGTGCCCGCGGTGCCCGCGTTGGCGGTGCGGCTGCCCATGCCGCCGGATCTGGAGGTTCGGGGTGATCGGGCGGCCCGCGGCGGTGGGGGCCCGGGGGGCGTCAGTCGGGAGGCGGCGACGGTCGGGGCGGCCGACGGGAGGAACTCCTCCCCGGGAACCTCGGGCCCGGGCGCGGGCTCGGGCGCGGGCGGCCGCTCCGGCTCAATGATCAGCGTCTCGTCATTGCCCAGCAACTCGTCGGCTTCGAAGTGCCAGGGCTGGCGCTCCATGTCGACCTCTTCGTTGTTGTCGTTGATCAGCGCACCCACCGCGGGGAGGTCGTCGGAGAGCATCGACGGCTCGAACATCTCCTCCTGGGCCTCCCAGTCGTTCTCCTCCTCCCGCCACGTGGGCGGGGCCATGAGGGGCTCCTCCCCGGTGGTGCGATCGAGGACGGAGGGGACCTGTCCCGTCGGCGCGTCGTTCCAGTGGGGCAGATCAGGGTGCTGCTCGACCACCGGTCCGGTGACCTCGCGCACACTGTCGCCCGCCGGCTCGGCACCGATGATGCGCACCCTTCCGGACCGGTACGTCGGCGGATCCTCTTGGGTCCCTTCCACGCCCTCTCCTTCGGCTCTGTCGTCATCGGTGAAGTCAGTCATGGTGTCGTCGATCCTCAGACCTGAAGGAGCTCGCGCTCCTTTTGCGCCAGCATCTGATCGATGGCCGCCACCTGATCGTGGGTTACCTTCTCCAGCTCCTTCTCCACACGCTCCAGCTCGTCGGTGGAGAGCGAGCCGTCCTTCTGCAGGGACTCCAGCTCGTGGCGGCCGGCCCGGCGCAGGTTACGCACTGCCACCTTGCCCTCTTCGGCCTTGTGGCGCACCACCTTGACCAGCTCCTTGCGTCGCTCCTCGGTCAGTGGTGGGAAAGCCAGGCGGATCACATTGCCGTCGTTGGTCGGATTGATCCCCAGGTCCGATCCGATGATGGCCTTCTCAATGGCGCCGAGCGATCCCTTGTCATAGGGCGTGATCACCAGCAGCATGGCGTCGGGCACGCTGAATCCGGCCAGCTGGCGAAGGGCGGTCGGGGTCCCGTAGTAGTCCACGGTGAGTGGCTCGAGCAGGGCCGAGGAGGCACGCCCGGTGCGCACATTGCTCATTTCGGCTCGCACATGGTCAATGGCCTTGGCCATCTTCTCCCGGGTGTCCTCCTTCACCAGGCCGGCCAGGTCGTCGTCCACTAGCGGACCAGCGTACCGATCTGCTCGCCGCTGAGCGCACGAGGGATGTTCCCGGGGATCATCAGGTTGAAGACCCTGATGGGAAGTTGATTGTCCTTGCAGAAGGTGATGGCGGTCAGGTCCATGACCCGCAGGTCCCGGTTGATGACCTCCATGAAGGAGATCTCGTCGTAGCGGGTGGCCGTGGGGTCCAACTTGGGATCGGCCGTGTAGACCCCGTCCACCCCCGAATGGGTCCCCTTGCACAGCAGCTCGGCGCCGATCTCCGCGGCCCGGAGCGCCGCCGGCGTGTCGGTGGTGAAGAACGGGTTACCCATGCCGGCGGCGAAGATCACGATGCGGCCCTTCTCGAGGTGCCGGATGGCCCGGCGCCGGATGTAGGGCTCGGCCACCTCGGCCATGGAGAGCGCGCTGAGCACCCGAGTGGGCTGGTTCTGCTGCTCGAGCGCGTCCTGCAGCGCCAGCGCGTTGATGACCGTACCCAGCATCCCCATGGTGTCCGAGGTGGCGCGGTCCATCCCTCCGCTCTCCCCCGTGGTGCCCCGCCAGATGTTGCCGCCGCCCACGACGACGGCCAATTCGAGCACGCCTCCGTCCATCGCCCGTGCCATCTCCTTGGCCATGCGCTCGACAGTGGCGGCATCGATGGTCTCGTCCGAGGCGGCGGAGGCAAGTGCCTCCCCCGACATCTTGAGGACTATCCGGCGAGGTTGTCCCACGGGCAGAGCGCCTCAGGCGCCGATGACGACCTGCGCGAAGGTCACGATCCGCGCCGACCCGAGCATGCCGGCAATCGTCTGCTTCTCGTCCTTCACGTAGGACTGGTCCATCAGGACACGTTCTTTGAACCATCCGTTCATGCGGCCGTCGACGATCTTCTCCATGGCCGCTTCGGGCTTGCCTTCGTTGCGGCTGATCTCCGCCACGGTGGCCCGCTCGGCGGCGATGTCGGCCTCAGGCACGTCATCCCGGCTGAGGTACGACGGCTTGGTGAAGGCGATGTGGACGGCCACGTTGTGCGCCAGCTCCTCGGAGCCGCCCTCTATCACCACGGCCACGGCATTGACGCCCCTCCCGGCCTGCTGGTGCAGATAGGTGTCGACGACCTGCCCAGGCTCGGCCACCAGGCGCTGCACCCGCCCGATGGAGATGTTCTCCTTCAGCGTCGTGCGCAACCGGTCGATCTCGTGGCTCAATTCGGCGGCCGCGTCCTCTCCCTTGGCGGCCACCAGCGAGGCCAGCTCGTCGGTCAGGGCCACGAAGTCGTCCGACTTGGCCACGAAGTCGGTCTCGCACCGCAGCTCGACCACCGCGGCGGCGTCACCGCTGCGCAGGGCCGTGACCGCACCCTGGGTGGCTTGGCGGTCTTCCCGTTTGGCCGCGCCGGCCATTCCGTGGATCCTCAGGTACTGCGCAGCAGCCTCGGGGTCGCCGGCACTCTCCTCGAGCGCCTTCTTGGCATCGAGCATGCCGGCGCCGGTGGCCTGCCGCAGAGCCTGCACATCCTTGGCGGTGAAGCCGGCCACGCTCAAGCCACCTCGGCGGGCTGCGGCGCCGGCAACCGGCGAGCCCGCGGCGAGGGACCGGTGGGGGCTTCGCCGGGCTCTGCCGGAGGAGCGTTCTGGCGCCGGTGCTCGGCGATGAAGCGGCCTTCGGTGACGGCATCGGCCAGCACGCGGCACATCAGGGAGCCTGAGCGGATGGCGTCGTCGTTGCCGGGGATGACGTAGTCGATGACGTCCGGGTCGCAATTCGTGTCGACCACCGCGACCACCGGGAGCCCCAGTTTGCGGGCCTCGGTCACCGCTATGTGCTCCTTCTTGGTGTCGATGACGAAGATGGCATTGGGCAACCGGTCCAGGTCGGCGATGCCGCCCAGGTTCCGACTCAGCTTCTCCAGCTCGCGGGTGTGCGAGAGCGCCTCGCGCTTGGGCATGCCCTCGAAATCGCCGGCCGCCTGCATGGTGCGCAGTTCCTGCATCCGCTTGACCCGCCCCGAGACGGTGGAGAAGTTGGTCAGCATGCCGCCCAGCCAGCGCTGGTTGACGAAGGGCATACCGCACGCCTCGGCGTACTCCGCCACCGGGCCCTGGGTCTGCTTCTTGGTCCCGACGAAGAGGATCGTCCCCCCGCCGGCCACCAGGTCGCGGACGTATGAATAGGCCGACTCGACCCCGGACAGGGTCTTGCGGAGGTCGATGAGATAGATCCCGTTGCGCTCACCGAGAATGAAGCGCTTCATCTTCGGGTTCCACCGGCGCGTCTGGTGGCCGAAGTGCACCCCGGCTTCCAGAAGCTGTCGCATGGAAACGACGGCCATAGAGATACTCCTCCAGTCGGTTGCTCCCCTGGCGCAGCGCCGTTCAGGGAACGGCGACCGTGGATAGCGCACAGGTGCGTGTTGGTCGGTACTGCCACCCACCGCTCAGTGGGCCGGGCCATGATAGCCGGTCAGGCTCTCGGGTGGGTCCCCTCGTACACCGAGCGCAGGCGCTCCTTGCTCACGTGCGTGTAGATCTGCGTGGTGGCCAGGCTGGAGTGGCCCAGCAGCTCCTGGACCACCCGCAGGTCGGCCCCGCCGTCCAGGAGGTGGGTGGCGAAGGTGTGCCGCAGGGCGTGAGGGTGCGTGGGCGAGGCGGCGCGCCGGTCCAGGATGCGGCGGACATCGCGTGGCCCGAGCCGGCCACCCCGCCGGTTCACGAACACCGCGTCGGGGGGACCGGACATCTGCTCCCGGCCGACGTTGACCCAGGCTTCCAGCGCCGCGGCCGCCGTGTCGTGTATCGGTAGGCGCCGCTGGCGGCCCCCCTTGCCCAGCACCGTCACGGTCCGCCCCCGCAGGTCGACCCCGTCGCGGTCCAACCCGCACAGCTCCGACACCCGGAGCCCCGCGGCATAGAGGAGCTCGAGCACCGCCAGATCGCGCTGGTCGACCGGGGAATCGACCACCATGTCGAGGAGCGAGCCCACCTCCCCGCCCGAAAGCACCCGGGGCAGCCGCCCACCCCCCGAGGGGGCCCGGAGCGACCGGGCCGGATCGGAGCCGAGGCGACCCTGCCGGTGCAGCCAGGCGAAGTAGCAGCGCAGCGCCGCCGCCCGGCGGGCGATGGTGGCCCGGGCCAGCCGCCGCGTGCCGAGGGAGGCCAGGTACCGCCGCAGGTGCATCCGGTCGACCCCGGCCGGATCGGTGGCACCGCTGCGGGCCACCCACTCGGCAAAGGCGCCGACGTCGCTCAAGTAGGCGGTGCGGGTGGCCTCCGACCTGCCGCCGAGCCACGCTTCGAAGCCCGGGAGATCCCAGTCGGGCGGCATACTTTCCACAGTACTGCGCCCCTGTGGGCGACCAGGGGCACTATCGTCCCTCCTGCACCAACGGGGGACGTCTGGGAGTTGGAAAGGGGAGGCCCACATGGGCTCGACATTTGACCGGCGGACGTTGCTGGCGGGCGGGGCGGTGGCAGCGGCCGGCTTCGCCGGAGCGTCGGCGCTGGACTGGGGCAGCTTCGCCGGTGCGGCGGCGAGCGGATCGGGCCGCAACGGCATCTCCAAGGCGAAGCCCAAGCGGGGTGGCCACCTCATCATGGGTGTGGACGCCGAGGAGGTGGGCTTCGACCCCACCCAGGGCCACTTCGACGAGGTCGGCGTCATGTACGCCCGCACCGTCTTCGACCCCCTGACCATCGTCACCGCCAACGGGGGGTGGGCGCCCTACCTGGCCCAATCGGTGACCCCCAACGCCAATCTCACTTCCTGGACGATCACCCTGCGGCCCAACGTCCTCTTCCACGACGGGACGCCCTGCAACGGAGCCGCTCTGCTCACCAACATGCAGGCGCAGGCCAAGTCCCTGCTGGTCGGCATCGTGCTGACGCCGATCCTGGTTTCCATGTCCCAGACCGGACCGCTGGCCGTCACCCTCAATTTCAAGACGCCCTGGGCGCCCTTCCCCTACTGGCTGGCCGGGAGCATCGGCGGGCAGATCGCCTACGTGGCGGCCCCGTCCATGCTGGCCAACAAGAACGGCACCTCTCACCCGGTGGGCACGGGACCATTCGTCTTCAGCGAATGGGTCCCCAACTCCCACTTCACCGCCACCGCCAATCCCCACTACTGGCGGCCGGGCCTCCCGTATCTCAATCAGATCACCTTCAAGCCCATCCCCGACGAGAATGCGCGGGCCGAGGCGCTCAAGACCAAGACGATCCATCTCATGCACACCGATACACCCCAGGTGTTCGCGCAGTTCAGGGGTGACCGATCTTTCTCCTACATCGACGACAGCAACCCGGTCGGCGAGCCGGACATGAGCTTCGTGATGTTGAACTGCCAGGCACCCCCATTCAACAACCCCGCGGTCAGGCGGGCTGCCGCCATGGCCATCGACCGCAAGCAGTACACCAAGGTGGTGGACATCAACCAGGAGAAGGTGGCCAACGGCCTCTTCGCCCCCGGCACGCCGAACTACTCGAACACCGCGTACCCCAAGTTCAACCAGGGTGCGGCCAAGCACCTGGTGGCGCAGGTGGCCAGGAGCACCGGTGCGCCGGTCGCCTTCACCCTGGGTGGCACCACCGGTCCGGGGTCCATCCGCCAGCAGGAATATCTGCAGCAGGCGTTCCAAGCCGTCGGCTTCAAGGTGACCAATCAGACCGTGCTGCAGAACGACATCATCAACACCGCCCTGGCCGGCAAGTACCAGGCTCTGGCCTGGCGCCAGTTCGTCAACGTCGACCCTGACCTCAACTACGTCTTCTGGAGCACGACGACCGTCAGCTCGGGCATTCCACTGAACTTCGCCCGCAACAGCGACCCCAAAATTGAGGCCGCCCTGCAACTCGGACGTACCAGTACCAACCGGTCGGTACGCCGGAAGGCCTACCAGACGGTCAACCAGCGCATGGGCATCGACCTCCCCTACCTGTGGCTCGACCAGGGCGTGTGGTCATTCATCGGCCTGCCCAACGTGCAGAATTTCAACAATCCGACCACTCCCGGCGGCGGTGCAGCACTTGGGCAGATCGGCGGCTCAATCTGGCCGACCCAGATCTGGCTCAGTTGAGCTGACTCTGCGTGAGCGGGCGCATTCTGGTCGTCGAGGACGACGAACGGATCCGTTCGTCAATGCGGTTGGCACTCGAGGGAGAGGGGTACGAGGTCAAGGACGCCGCCAGCGGAGAGGAGGGGCTCAGTCTTTTCACCGAGGCCCCGACCGACGTCGCCCTGATCGACCTCATGCTCCCGGGCATGGACGGCTTCGAGTGCTGCCGTGCGCTGCGGCGCCAGAGCGCAGTCCCCATCATCATCGTCACGGCTCGGGCCGACACCCACGATGTGGTGGCCGGTCTCGAAGCCGGCGCGGACGACTACGTGACCAAGCCGTTCGTGGCCAAGGAGCTGGCGGCCCGCATTCGTGCGCTCCTTCGACGGGCCCGACCTCCCGAGGAGGACCCCGGAGCGCTGGTCTTCGGTGACCTCCAGCTCCTGCCTGAGCAGGGCGTGTTGCGCCAGGTCGACGGCGACGAGGTGCATTGCACCCGCACCGAGTTCCGCCTCCTGTGCGAGCTGGCCGCCAGCCCCAACAAGGTTCTCAGCCGGGAACAGTTGCTGGACCGGGTCTGGGGCTACGACTACTTCGGCGATGGCCGACTGGTGGACGTCCACATACGGCGCCTGCGCACCAAGGTCGAGTCCGACCCGGCAGCGCCACGGCACATACTCACCGTGAGGGGCATGGGCTACAAGTTGGTGCCGTGAAGTGAAGCTGGGCATTGGAGCACGCATCACCGCCATCTTCGGGCTCGGGGCGCTGCTCCTCTCGATCTCCATGGGGGGCCTGTCGTACTTCACCACCCGCCACTTCCTGTTGGCCGAGCGCGAGTCCGCCGCCCTGCATCAGGCATTCGCCAACGCCACGCTGGTGCGAAGCGCACTCGCTTCGGGCACCACGGCCTATGCCGATCTCCTGGCCACCCTTGACGTCGGCTCCAACTCCCACTCCGTCCTCATCCACAAGTCCAAGGCATACGCATCCTCCCTTTCCCTCAATGCCTCTTCCATCCCCACCCGCTTGCGCGCCGAGGTTCTCGCCGGAACGGCTGCCACCCAGACCTACCGCACCGGTACCCAGAGCCAGCCACAGATCATTGTGGGGGTACCCATCCCCTCGGTACGAGCCTCCTACTTCGAGGTGTTCACCCTGTCCGACCTCGACCACACCCTGCGGGTGCTGGGCCTCACGCTTTTCGGCGCCGGGGTGCTCACCACGTTGCTCGGAACAGCCTTGGGTCGCATCGCCAGTGACCGCTCCTTGCGCCCGCTGGCCGGGGTGTCCCGGGCCGCGGTGGCCATCGCCGGGGGCCAACTCGACACGCGGCTCAATGCCGCTGACCCGGACCCCGACCTGGCGGGGCTCACCACCTCCTTCAACGCCATGGTCGACCAGCTGCAGGTCCGGATTGAGCGTGAGACCCGCTTCAATTCCGATGTCAGCCATGAGCTGCGCTCCCCCTTGACCACTCTGTCCGCCTCACTCGAGGTGCTGGAGGCGGAGTGGGACAACCTGTCGCCACGGGGCCGGCGAGCCCTGCAGCTGCTGGGCGATGATCTGCGGCGCTTTCAGAGAATGGTGGGTGACCTGCTCGAGATGTCCCGGGCCGACGCCGGCTCCATGGACGTGTTCCTTGAAGAGGTCAACGTCTCCGAGCTCGTCCAGCGGGCGGCCGAGGCCGGACTGCGCGTCCTCAAGCAGCAGGCTCCCGCCCCCGAGGTGCACATCGGGGGCGAGGTGCGCGCCCTTCACGTAGGAGTAGACAAGCGGCGCTTCGAACGTGTCATGGCCAATCTCATTGAGAACGCGACCGTCTATGGAGGCGGCGTCACCGCCATTTCGGTGCATGGCTCCTCCGGCGCTTCCGACACGCCATCCGAGGTCGAGATCGCCGTCGAGGATGCCGGACCCGGCATCGATCCCGTCGAGCGCTCGAAGGTGTTCGATCGCTTCTACCGGGGCTCGGCATCGGGCCGGCGGGGCACCGGCACCGGTACCGGGCTGGGACTGGCCCTGGTGGCCGAGCACATGCGCCTCATGGGCGGTCGAGCCTGGGTGGAGGCGTCCCCCTCCGGTGGGGCCCGCTTCGTGTTGTCGCTGCCCGTGCTGGCGAGCGTCGAGGATCCCGAAAGGTGATCCGCCGAACCGGCTTCCTCACCCGGGCCGTGGTGGTCCTTCTGCCCTTGGTGGCGACCGGGTGCGCCGTCCCCACCCAGCAGGGCCCGAGCGCCATCCCACGAAGCCACGTCCCCTTCGGCCTGTTGAATCCCCAATCGCCCGCCACCACCACCACGCAGCCAAACCTGTCCTCGCTCGTGCCGGTGAAGATCTTCCTCCTGTCCCCGAGCCAGAAGCTGCTGCCCGTCAATCGGGTGGTTCTTTCCCCGGCACCGTTGACGTCAGTGCTCAACTCGCTGCTGGCCGGTCCGACCAGCTCGGAATCGAGCAACGGGACCACCACGGCCATCCCCAACAACGTGACGGTGCACTCGGCCGTCACCCAGGGTGCCGTCGTCACGGTCAACTTCAACGCCGCCTTCGGGCAGATCACCGGTGCCTCGACCGAGCTCGCCGTGGCCCAGGTCGTGGCCACCATTGCGGCCCAGAACGGGCCGAACACCGGGGTCAGCTTCGAAATCGACGGGCAGCCGACGAACGTCCCTGTCGCCAGCGGCGCCCAGGTCCCGGGGCCGGTCTACGTCTTGCAGTTCGTGGTGACGCCGACCTAACCGGCGCTCTCGACGGCGCCTCTCCAGGGCACCCTCGGTGCACCGGACCACAGATGCTCAAGGTCGTAGTAGTCGCGGGTCTCCTGCAGGAAGACGTGGGCGATGAAGTCGCCGTAGTCCATGAGCACCCAGGTGGCGTCCTGGAGACCTTCGATGCGCACGGGCGCATGGCCGTGCGCCACCTTGACCCCAAGCTCAATCTCCTCGACCAGGGTCCGCACGTGGCGCGTGTTGGGCGCGCTGGTGATCACGAATGCATCAACCACCCCGAAGAGCTCGGTCATGGCCAGCACCACGGTGTCGTTCCCCAACTTGGCATCTGCCGACTCCGCCGCGGTCGCCGCGGCCGGCGGGATGTGGACGTGCACGTCCAACCCTGGGCTCAATGGAGCACGCCCAGGGTCAGTACCGTCAGGCCGAAGGCGCCACCGAGGATGGAGCAACCCAGCACCGTCCACCGGTCCCGGTCCCGGCGGGCCAACTTCTGCTGAAGCCGGCGCTCCACCCGCCGCTGGGTGCTGGTCGCAGGGGCCAGCAGAAGTACCTCAGGCAACTCGGTGACCCTGGCCGGCAATGCGCTCATCTGTCCACAGCGTACAGATTGCGCTGCCGAATGCAATGGACCACCCCTGCGGGGACCAGATGCCCGATCGGTCCACCGCGGACCAGCACCTGGCGCACCCCTGAGCTGGACACATCGACCTGGGGGCCCTCCACCCATTCCACCCGCCACCCTTCCGGCCCTGCCGGGTCCGGGCCCCCAACTCCGGGACGTGAAACCACGGCCAGGGTCACCAACCGCTTCAGATCCTGCGCCCTCTCCCACGACTCCAGCTCGGTCACCAGGTCGGCGCCCACGACGAGGAAGAGCTCGGGCCTTGCTCGACCCGACTTGCCGGCGCGCTCCGTGATCTCCTCGGCGGTCTCCACCGAGTAGCTCGGGCCACCCCGGTCGATCTCCATGCGGCAGGCCTCCGTTCCCGGAAGGACCTCAGCCAGGGCCCGGGTCAGGGCGAACCGGTCCTCGGCTGCCGTAATGCGGCGCGTGGGCGACTTCTGCCACGGGTCATTGGAGACCACCAGAAGGAGGCGATCGAGCGCCAACGCGCCCTGGACGGCGCGTGCTGCGGCGACATGACCGACATGGGGTGGGTCGAACGTCCCCCCGAGGATCCCGATCCGCTCGGCTGGTTCAGGTTCCGGCAAGTTCGGCTATCACCGGCCCCAGCGCTTCCATTTCCGCCTCGTGCACGACGATGTAGCTGAAACCCAACTCCTCGCGGCGCTTGCGGAGAGTCTCGACGATCTCTCCCACCGTCCCCACCAGCGCGATCGGCGCGGCCCGCAACTGGTCAGGGGTGAGGCCGAAGGCGGGGGCCATGCTCTCAATGAGCTCGGCTGCGTTGGGGACCACCTGCACCGCGGCCGTCCAGCACTGGAACTCAAGATCGCCTGCCCGGTCCCCGGCGGCGTCCCTGGCCCACCGCACCCGCTCCGTGTACTTCTCGACCACACTTTCGGCCGCCACTTCGGGTCCGACCACGCCGGCAGCCAGGCTCGGCACGATGCTCACGGTTTCGGCACATCGACCGGCCAGCGTCAGGATCCGCTTGCTCCCGCCACCGATCACCAACGGCGGTCCCCCGGGGGTCACCGGGATGGGTGTGCCGAGCGCCTCGGTCACCTGGTAGTACTCGCCGTTCAGCGTGGCCTTTCCGGTGGTCCACATGGCGCGCATGATTTCGATGCTCTCGGCCAACTTGGCGATACGGACGGACGGCGGCTCCATCGGGATACCCGACTGCGTGTAGTCGGTCGTCATCCAACCGGCTCCCATGCCGAGCTCGAAGCGGCCACCGGTGACCACGTCGAGTGTGGCGGCTTCCTTGGCCAGCACCACCGGATGGCGGAAGTCGTTGTCGAGGACCAAGGTGCCAACCCGGAGAGTGGTCGTCGCCTCGGCGGCCACTACCAAGGCGATCATGGGTGCCCACTGATCATCGAGGTGATCGGGAATGTAGAGCGTGGAGTAACCCAGATCCTCGATCTTCCGGGCCATTGCCCTCCATGCATCGGGGGATGCGGCATGTGACAGTTGAACGGCAAATCGGAAAGGCGCCATGGGGGCCGATCCTACGGCGTTAACCTGTTGCGGTGACGAGCACTTCGTGGAGCGCCGCGTCATGGCGCCAGTTTCCCGCCGCTCAGCAGCCTCTGTGGCCCGACGCCGATGCCCTGAAGAAGGCGGAGGCCAGACTGGCCACCGTTCCCCCACTGGTATTCGCCGGTGAGGCCCGGCGCTTGACCTCACAGTTGGCCGACGTGGCAAACGGCCAGGCATTCCTCCTCCAAGCCGGGGACTGCGCGGAGTCCTTCGCCGACTTCACCGCTGACTCCATCCGCGACAAGCTCAAGATCATCCTGCAGATGGCGGTCGCTCTCACGTACGCGGCCGGGGTACCCGTCGTCAAGGTGGGTCGGATCGCCGGCCAGTTCGCCAAGCCCCGGTCGTCGGACACGGAGCGGATCGGCGAGGTCGAACTCGAATCGTTCCGCGGCCACATGGTCAACGATGAGGCGTTCGAACTCGAGGCGCGGCGCCCGGATCCCGAACGCATGGTGGCTGCCTACCAGCAGTCGGCTTCGACCCTCAACCTCTTGCGCGCCTTCACCAAGGGTGGGTTCGCGGACCTCTCGCAGGTCCATCTGTGGAATCAACAATTCGTGGCCTCCTCGACCGAAGGGCAGCGCTACGAACGGATCGCTTCGGAGATCGACCGAGCACTGCGCTTCATGGCTGCGTGCGGGATCGACCTCGGCGCCGAAGAGGGACTACGCCAGGTGGACTTCTGGACCAGCCATGAAGCACTGATCTTGCCCTACGAGGAGTGCCTCACCCGCAAGGACTCGTTGACCGGCGACTGGTATGACTGCTCGGCCCACATGGTGTGGATCGGCGACCGCACCCGCCAGCTGGACGGGGCACACGTCGAGTTCGTCTCCGGAGTGCATAACCCGGTCGGGTGCAAGGTGGGCCCGACCTGCACCCCGTCTGAAGTGGTCGCCCTTTGCGCGCGCCTCAATCCCGATCGGCTCCCTGGCCGCCTCAGCCTGATCACCAGGTTCGGAGCAGACCGGATCGACGAGCTCCTCCCCCCGGTCCTGCGCGCCGTCGAGGCGGAGGGCCATCCTGTCGTCTGGGCCTGTGACCCCATGCACGGCAACACGTTCACCAGCGACAGTGGCCGCAAGACACGACGCTTCGACGACATCCTGGCGGAGCTCCGTTCCTTCTTCAATGTGCACCGTGACGAGGGCACCTGGCCCGGAGGCGTGCACGTCGAGCTCACCGGTGACGATGTCACAGAGTGCCTCGGCGGCGCCGAGGAGATCTTCGAGGGCGACCTCGACGCCCGCTATACGACCGCGTGCGACCCCCGCCTCAACGCCCGACAGGCTTTGGACCTCGCATTCCGCGTGGCCGAATTCCTGCGCAGTTGAGACGCTTCGGCCTGCTTTTGGCCTCGCTCGTCGCGGCTGCGTCCTTCGCCATTCCCGGCACTCCCACCGGCGCGACGACCACGACGACCACGACGACGCCTCCGCCCCCACCCCCGGTCCCGGCCTACTGGCTCGTCGCCTCCGACGGCGGCATCTTCAGCTTCGGAGGCGCCCAGTATTACGGATCCACCGGCAACATCGTCCTCAACAAGCCGATCGTCGGCATCGCGGCCTCCCATGACGGCGCCGGGTATTGGATGGTCGCCTCCGACGGGGGCATATTCAGCTTCGGAGACGCCCAGTTCCAGGGTTCGACCGGCAACATCACCCTCATCAAGCCCGTCGTCGGCATGGCGGCCACCAATGATGGCGCCGGGTATTGGCTCGTCGCCTCCGACGGCGGCATCTTCAGCTTCGGAGACGCCCAGTTTCATGGTTCGACCGGCAACATCAAGTTGAACCAACCCATTGTCGGAATGGCCGCCACCCCTGACGGTGGCGGGTACTGGCTCGTCGCCTCCGACGGCGGCATCTTCAGCTTCGGCGACGCCCAGTTCTACGGCAGCACGGGCAATATCACTCTGAACAAGCCCATCATCGCCATGATCGCCGGGCCCGCATCAGCCCCGGGTTACTCCCTCATCGCCTCTGACGGCGGCATCTTCAGCTTCGGACAGACGCCTTTTTACGGTTCTCTGGGCGGGATCCCCCTCAAGAGACCGATCGCCGCCGCCGCAGCCACTCCGACCGGCAACGGGTACTGGTTCAGCGACACTGGCGGACTGATCTCCCCCTTTGGCAAAGCCAGCTACTACGGCTCCGCACCCTCCCCGCTCAACAAACCCATTGTGGGCATGGCCGACGCACCGGGCAACGGGGCGTTCGTGGGGGCGTCGTACCCGTCGGGTTCCTACGGTTTTGACATAAGCAACTACCAGTGCACGAGCTTCCCGACAGGGGATCATGCCATCAGCATCGTGCAGGTCGACGGGGGCGTGAACCCGAACGCGTCCCCTCCCGACTATCCCAACCAGTGCCTGACCAAGGAGGCAGCTTGGGCCGGCGGCGGGCTGAACCTCTACACGTTCTTGGGAAACTCAGTCTCGGGGTCCGGAGCACTGTGTACAAACACCACTGACTGTTATCAAGTGGGTTACGACGCCGGCATCAATGCGTTCAACGACGCCCAACCATCGATCGGCAACAGCGTCACAACCGTGGGGTGGTGGCTCGACGTGGAGGGGGCCGGCACGTACTGGACATCATCCACCGCCGACAACGCGGCAACCGTCATGGGGGCGATCGCAGCACTGCACAACACCGAGGGCATCGCCGACGTCGGCGTCTACGCCAGCCCGGACGTGTGGAACACGATCGTCGGGAATTACCAACCCGCCGTCCCGTACTGGATGGCCGATTGGCTCAGCCCACGAAGCGGTCCCGCTTCGTGCGCCGACGTGGCGAACCAGGAGTCGGCCCCGGGCCACATGCTCCCCACCGGTCCCGTCGAGATCGTCCAGTACGACAGTCAGCAGTACGACGAGGACTACGCCTGCTAGGAAACTGCTAGGGCCCGGCCCGCGCCGCCTTCCCCCGGATAGCGGCCAACCGGCGGGCCCGGGCGATGTAGCCGGCGCTCAGGGGCCGGGCCGGTGCGATCCACTCCCACCTCCCGGGTCCGCCCTTGAGCTTCCAGCCGCCGTGGGTCTTGAGGTCGTGGTGGGGCACGCAGAGCCGGGCCAGGTTGTCCAGCTCGGTCGGGCCGCCCAGGCGGTAGTCGACGTCGCAGTGGTCGGCCTGGAGCCCGACGACGGCACCGCAGCCGGGCACCACGCAGATCCGGTCCCGCACGACCAGGGCCGCCTGGACCCGCTGGGGGATGACCCTCGACGTCTTGGTCACGGTGCGGATGTCGACGCCGTCGCGCACCAGGATCTGCAGCGACCCCTCCCCCATCAGCTCGGTGGCCGCCTCCACCGAGACCGGGCCGATGCCGTCGATGGCGCACGTCTCGCCCCGGCGGGTCTCACCCCGGCGCAGTGACTCGGCGTCGACCACCAAGAGGGTGTGGGGCCGGGCCGTGCCCGCGCCGTTCCCGCCAAGGATCTCCAAGAAGGCGTCGAGCCGGTGGGCGCCCATCGACTCGGCCGACCCGGTGCGCCGGGCGTCCCGTTGCCGCCGGGCCGCCCGCCGCTCGATGCCCGGTACCACCTTTGCCCAGTCCAACTCGTCACAGAGGAACTCGCCGCGCACCCCGCCGCCGGGGTCCTGGTGCCAGCTCAGGTGGCGGAAGCGGTGCACCCGGGCCCGCCGGGCCCGCTCGTCCTCTTTGCTCCGGGCCGCGGCCCGCAGGCGGGCTGCCTCATCGGCCAGTTCGCGCAGGCTCGCCTCCCCGACCAAGGGCAGCAGGTGCTCGAGCGCACCGGGGGCGGCCGCCTCGGAGCCGGCCACACTGGCCAGCAACTCGAGCTGGGCCGGGGACACCCGGCCGCCCTGGAGCGCCTCCTTGATAGCCGGGGACCCCACCGCCGCGGTGGCCGCCTTCAGGCAACGGCGGGCCGCCGAGGGCGAGGTCCCGGTGAGCGACCCCAGCCAATCGGCCGCCGTGCCGTGCCCGTCCTTGGCGTAGGACCCCGCCGCCACCACCTTGGGAGCCAGGAGGGCCACCCCGGCCGCCCCTAGGCGCTCGACCTCGGCGAAGCACCCAGCCACCCGCCGGGCCTCGTCACCGTCCACCGTTTCGAACTCCGTCGACCCCAGCAGACGGCGCACGCCGGCGACGGCCGCCTCCAGCTCCTCTACGAACATGTGTTCGATCGTACGGAGAGGGTGTGACAACGCCCCTGGCCAGGAAAAAACCAGGGCCAAGTCCGGGGCCGGGGCCGGGGCCGGGGTCGGGTCCGGAGCCCCGCCCCTAGCTCGACGGCACCCCGCAGGAGTCGTTGAAGCGCAGCAGGATCCAGCGGTCCTCCGCCGGTACCCACTCCCACTCGGTGAGGGAGGCGTGCACAATGCGGACCCAGCCCCGGCGGTACACCACCGGATCGATGCCCAGGAAGGCGATCATCGACGCCTCAATGACCCCGGCGTGCACCGCCGCCACCACCGTCTCGCCGGGATGCCGCTGTGCCAGGCCCCGGATGGCGCCCGAGGCACGAGCCACGAAGGCGGTCCAGCTCTCCCCGCCGGGCGCGATGGGGATGTCCGCATCCTGATCCCAGTCCGGCACGCCGAAGGTGTCGAGGACCTCCTGCCATTCCATGCCGTCGGCCATCCCCGGGTGCAGTTCACACAGGTCGCACTGCTGCACGATGGCGCCCGACCCCAGCACCGGGCGCAACTGCTCCGCCGTCTCCACCGCACGCGGCAGCACGGACGCGTACAGCGCCGAGACCCCGACCATCTCCCCCGTCTGACCCAGCCGCTCAGCCAGGGCCGCCACCTGGCGCCGACCCAGCTCGGTCAGCCCGGAACAGCCCCGCACGCCGCCCACCACCCGGTTGACGTTGCACGCGGCCTCTCCGTGGCGGACCAGCACGACCCGGGTCGCTCCGGGCGTGGCGGCGAAGATCCGCAGCACCCCCTCGGGCCCGACGCCCCCCGTCACGTCAGATTGCCGACGAAATGCTCCAGCTGGCGCAGGGTCCGGCACTCCACCACATCGTCGCAATGGGCGGCGTACTCGCCGACGATGGAGTCCCCGCTCCCCCAGTAGTCCCGGGGCTCGGGGTTGAGCCAGTAGACCCGCCGGGCCTTGCGCTGCAGGTCCTTGACCACCCAGGACCCCGACGCGTGATAGTTGTTGCGGGCATCGCCCAGGAGCAGCACACTCGACCGTGACGTGACCTCGTCGCCCCAGCGCCGGTGAAACTCGCTCAAGGCGTGGCCGTAGTCGGAATGGCCGTCCACCCAGATGACGTCGGCCTCCAGGTTGATGCGGGCCACCGCCTCGGCCGGGTCAACCACCCCCTCGAAGAACCGCGTCACCTCATCGATCCCGTCGATGAAGACGAAGCTGCGCACCTTGGAGAATTGAGCGCTGATGGCGTACACCAGGTGCAGGGTGAAGCGGGCGAACGACGCCACCGATCCCGAGATGTCCGCGATGACAATGATCTCGGGCTTGGCCGGCCGGGGATGGCGGTAGCGCGGCTCAATAGGCACCCCGCCGGTCGACAAGGAGCGCCGCATGGTGGCCCGGAAGTCCAGCGGGCCCTTGCGGCCGTGACGCCGCTTGCGGGCCAACCGCACGGCCAACTTCCGCGACAGCGGATGGAGGACCCGGTGCAGCACCGCCAACTCGTCGCGGGTGGCGTGCATGACATCGATGTCCTCGGGGAGGGGCTTGCGCACCGACCGGGCCAGCGCTTCCGCCCCCCGGTCCTCCACCAGGCGGCGCCGGATTTCGGTCTCGACGGCGCGGCGGAACTTCTCAATGCGCGCCTTGTACTCGTCGGCGGCCAGCCGCTCTTCCAGGTCGGTGAGCCCTTCCCCCACCGCGCCAGCCTGCGCCTGGCCCATCAACTTCGCCAGCACCGCGTCCAGATCAAGGTTCCGCAGCGTCCGGTAGAGGTAGTAGGTCCCCCCGACGGGACGGCCCGGCTCCATACCGGCGTAGCGGTCCACCGCGTTGCGGGCCACCACGTTCATCAGGGCGGCGTCGGCCGACAGCAACGACTTGAACAGCATTTCGGCCAGCTCCTCGGGGGTCATGCCCTCGCCGCCACCCCCTTTCCCCTTCCCCCGCGAGCCCCCTTCACCGGTGCCCGGTTCGACTTCGTCGGACTCGTCGCCCCCCGCCCCCGCATCTCCGGCGGCGCCGTGACCTCCGCGCACCGCGAAGAACACCTCGAACGCCGTCTCGAAGGCGCGCCAGTGCGACGACGACTTGACCAGCGTGGCGGCCAGCGCGTACTTCAACCCCTCACGGTCCTCCAGGGGGATGTGCTGCACCGCCTGGGCGGCATCGAGGTGCTCGGTCAGGGAGACCGGCAACCCGGCCCGCCGCAACTCGGTGACAAACCCCGACAGGAGATCGAGCACTAGCTCACCGAGAGCAGTTCCTTGGCGGCCCGCTCGATGTCGCCTTGATACTTCAACAACACGTGCAAGGTGTCCCTCGCCCCCGCGGCGTCGATCGTCTCCACACCCAGGATGACCAGGGTGCGCGCCCAGTCAAGGGTCTCGGAGACCGACGGGGCCTTGCGGAGCTCAAGGGTGCGCAAGGAGCGGACGATGCGGGCCACCTGGTCGGCCAGCTCCTCGCTGATGCCGGGCACCCGGGCCCGCACGATCTCGCGCTCACGGTCGAGGTCGGGGTAGTCGACGTGCAGGTACAGACAGCGCCGCTTCAGGGCCTCTGAGAGCTCACGGGTGTTGTTGGAGGTCAGGAAGACCATGGGAAGCTGGGTGGCCCGCACGGTGCCCAACTCGGGGATGGACACCTGGTACTCGCTCAGGATCTCCAGCAGCAGGGCCTCGGTCTCCAACTCGACCCGGTCCACCTCGTCGACCAGCAGGACCACGGGGTCGATGGCCCGGATGGCCTCGAGCAGGGGGCGGGCCAACAGGAAGTCCTCGGAGAAGATGTCCTCCTCCAGCTCCTTCCATGACGGGCCCTCCTGCTCCTGCTTCCCATGTTCCCCCGCCTGAATGCGCAGCAGCTGCTTGCGGTAGTTCCACTCGTAGAGAGCCTTGGACTCATCGAGCCCCTCGTAGCACTGCAGGCGGATGAGGCGGGCCCCGGTGAGCTCGGCCACCGACTTGGCCAGCTGGGTCTTGCCCGTCCCCGCCGGGCCCTCCACCAGCACCGGCTTGGACAGGCGATCGGCCAGGTACACCACACCGCTGATCGACTCATCGGCCAGGTAGCCCACGCCGGCCAGGCCGGACCGCACCTCGTCGAGCGTGGCGAAGCGGGGCGGACCGGCGTCGGGCAGGCCCAACCCGGCGTTCACCGGCGCACCTGGCCGTCACCGCGCACGACCCACTTCACGCTGGTCAGCTCCCGCACCCCCATCGGCCCGCGCGCGTGCAGCTTCTGGGTGGAGATGCCCACCTCGGCGCCCAACCCGAGCTCCTCGCCGTCGATGAAGCGGGTCGAGGCGTTGACCAGCACGGCGGCCGCGTCCACCTCGGCCACGAAGCGGTCCGCCGCCCGCACGTCACCCGTGATGATGGCCTCGGAGTGCCCGGAGCTGAAGCGGGCGATGTGGTCGATGGCCGCCCCCAGGTCGTCCACCACCCCCACGGCCACCACCGGCGCCAGGAATTCGGTGGCGAAATCATGCTCATCGGCCACGGACGCCCCCGGCACGACCGCCCGCACCCGAGCGTCACCGCGCACCTCTACCCCGGCCAACACCAGCGCGGCGCACAGCCGGGGCAGGAACTCGCCGGCCACCGCCGCGTGCACCAGGATCGTCTCCGCCGCGTTGCAGACACCGAAGCGGTGGGTCTTGGCGTTCAGCACCACGTCGAGCGCCATCGACAGGTCGGCCGCCCCGTCCACGTAGACATGGCAGTTGCCGTCGCCGTCCACCACGTAAGGCACCGTGGCGTGCTCGACCAGCGACTCAATCAGCGACGGGCCACCTCTGGGGACCAGGCAGTCTATGAAGCCGCGCAGGCGCATGAATTCCACAGCCGTCTCATGCGAGGTGTCCTCCACCAGGGCGACCGCATCGGCCGGCAGCCCAGCCTTGACCACGGCCCGCTGCAGCAGCGCGACGGTGGCCCGGTTGGTGGCCAGAGCCGACGCCGACCCCCGCAGCAGCACCGCGTTGCCGGCCTTGAGGCACAACCCGGCGGCGTCACTGGTCACGTTCGGGCGGTTCTCGTAGATCACCCCGACCACGCCGAGCGGCACCCGCACCCGGGTGACCCGCAGGCCGTTCGGCCGCACCCAACCCTCGACCACCTCGCCCACCGGGTCGGGCAGAGCGGCCACCCCGCGCAACCCGGCCGCCATGGCACGCACCCTGGCCTCGTTGAGCCGCAGGCGATCCTGGGACGACGCCGCCATGTCGCCGGACTCGGCGCGGGCGAGGTCACCCCGGTTCACCTCCACCAGGGATTCCCACTCGTTCTGGAGGAGATCGGCCGCCACCGCCAGGGCGTCGTTGCGCACCGAGCCCGACGACCGGGCCACGGCCCGGGAGGCCGCCCGGACGCGCCCCGCCAGCTCCTCCAATGCGGGTGCGGTCACCGGATCAGCGTACAAGCACGAGGTCGTCGCGGTGCACGACGACCGGCGGCATGTCGTCGGGGAGCTGGTCGCTCCGCCGTCCCAACCACTCGGCCGAACGCTCGGCCGCCAGGCGAACCAGGCCCTTGGCGAAGACCTGCCCGTCGGGTCCGGCGATCTCCACCGCATCCTCGGGCTCGAAGGCTCCGGTGACCTCGACCACCCCGGCGGGCAGCAGCGACCGGCCGCCTTCGGCCAGAGCGGCCCGCGCCCCCTCGTCGACCACCAGCCGGCCCGAGGCCCCCAGCGCGAAGGCGATCCACAGCTTGCGGGCCGACAGGCGCACCGGGCGGGCGCGGAAGACCGTGCCCACTCCGGTCTCTCCGGCCAGGAGTGCTCCGATCACACCCTGACGCCCCGCATCGGCGATCACGGTCTCGACCCCCGACCAGGTGGCGATCTTGGCCGCCGCCAGCTTGGAGGCCATGCCCCCGCTGCCCTCGGCACTCCCGGCGCCGCCGGCCAACTGCTCGAGCTGGTGGTCGATCTCCACCACTTCCTCTATCAACGAGGCCTCGGCGAACTGCCGGGGATCGGCGGTCAGCAGCCCGGGCGCGTCGGTGAGCAGCACCAGGAGCTGGGCCCGGACCAGGTGGGCGACCAGCGCGGCCAGGCGGTCGTTGTCGCCGAAGCGGATCTCCTCGTCGGCCACGGCGTCGTTCTCGTTGACCACGGGTACCACGCCGAGGGCGACCAGATGGCCCAGGGTGCCGCGGGCGTGCAGGTACTGCGTGCGGTGCACGAAATCCAGCGGTGCCAGCAGCACCTGCCCGGCCAGGATCCCGTGAGGATCGAGGCCGTCCTGCCACATCCGCATGAGCCGGTGCTGGCCCACCGCGGAGACGGCCTGCAGCACCGCTGGGTCCCCGGGCCGCCGCTCCCCCCGGCCGAGCGCAGCCCAGCCGGCGGCGATGGCACCCGAGGTGACCACCACGACGGTGTGGCCGCCCCGGCGCGCCGCCGCGATCTCCCCGCACAGTCGGGTCACGGTCTCGGGCGTCACCGAGGACGAGCCCACCTTGACCACCACGGTCCGGGCCACTGCTAGTGGTCCCCCCAGGTGAACGTCATGTGGCCCACGGTGACCTCGTCGCCCTCACGCACACCGGCCCGGGACAGGGCCCGGTCGACGCCCAGGCGGCGCAGGCGGGTGACGGCCTCGGCCAGGGCACCCTCGTCGGTCAGGTCGGAGAAGGCCACGGCCCGCTCGGCCACCCGGCCCACCACCAGCCAATTCCCCTGGCCGACCCGTTGCACGGCCACCCCCTCGACCGCCGGCCGGTGGATGACGACGGCGCCCCGCTCCACCACTTCCGCCCGCGCCCGGGCCTCCTGCACCAGCACGGCCAGCCGGTCCACCAGCGGCTGGACACCCGCCCCGGTGGCCGCCGACAGCTCCAGGTCGCACCAACCGTCGCCCGAGGGGCCCAGGTCCACCTTGGAGCCCACCACCACGCGGGGGCGGTCCAGGAGGTCGGGCTGGTATTGGCCGAGCTCGCCCAGCAGGATCCGCAACTGCTCGGCGGGGGCATGGACGGCCGTGGGGTCGAGATCGATCAGCACCACCAGCACCCGGGCCCGCTCTATGTGGCGCAGGAAGCGGTGGCCCAGGCCCTTGCCCTCGGCGGCGCCCTCGACCAGCCCGGGTATGTCGGCCATCACGAACTCGGTGTGGTCCCGGATGCCGCCCACCCGCACCACGCCGAGATGCGGCTCGAGCGTGGTGAAGGGATAGTTGGCGATCTTCGGCTTGGCGGCGGAGACGGTGGAGATGAGGGTGGACTTCCCGGCATTGGGGAATCCGACCAGGGCCACGTCGGCCATCAACTTCAGCTCCATGTCCAGCCAGTGCTCCTGGCCCTTCTCGCCCTGCTCGGCGAAGGCGGGTGCCCGGCGCCGGTTGGAGAGGAAGCGGGCATTGCCCCGGCCGCCCTGGCCACCTTCGGCCACCAGGGCGCGCCCGCCGTCCGACGAGAGATCGCACACCACGGCGCCCCGGCCGTCCCGCACCACCGTGCCCACGGGCACCCGGACCTCGGTGTCCTTGCCCCGGGCCCCGTGCCTCTTCTGCCCCGAACCGTGACCGCCGTCGGTGGCCCGCCGGTATGGATGGTCCCGGAAGCCCAAGAGGGAGGACTCGTTGACCGAGGCGACCAACCAGACGTCGCCGCCGTGGCCCCCGTCGCCACCATCAGGCCCCCCGCGGTCCACATGGGCCTCACGCCGCCAGGAGACCGCACCGGCGCCGCCGTCACCGGCGCGCGCGTGCAATTGAGCCTGGTCAACGAATCCCGACATGGCGATCCAGCTTAAGAGGCGAGGAGGCGGCGGGCGCGCTGACCCACCTCGGCCCGGGCCTGGGCGCCGTCGATCAGCGTGCAGCGGCCCTCGGTCACCACGGGGTAGCCACCCACCCACACGTCGGTGACCAGGTACCCCGCACCCGCCCACACCAGGTGTCCCAGCAGTTCGGTCTCGGTGACCGAAGGGGTGAATCGGGCGTCGTCGGTGCGCAGGCGGATGACATCGGCCGGCCGGCCGGCCTCCAGCGCACCCACCGGCAGGCCGAGCGCCTCCCCCCCGCCCCGGGTGGCCAACCGCAACGCGGCCGCCGAGCTGATGGCCCCGGGATCGGACGCGGTGGCCCGGGCCAGGATGGCGGCCAGGCGCATCTCGTCCCAGAGGTGAAGGTCGTCGTTGGAGGCCGGCCCGTCGGTGCCCAGCCCGACCCGCACACCGCGGGCCAGCAGGTCGGCCAGGCGGGCCACCCCCGAGCCCAGCTTGCCGTTGCTGCCCGGGCAGTGGGCCACGCCCACGTCGTGTGCCCTCAGGAGGTCGATGTCGGCGTCGTCGAGCCAGACCGCATGGGCGGCCAGGACCCGGCCGTCGAGCGCCCCCACCTCGGCCAGGAGCGCCGGTGCGCTCTTGCCGTAGCGCTCGTGCACCAGCCGGCCTTCCGCCGCGGTCTCGCAGAGATGGATCTGGCACAGGGCGTCGCGGCGCTGCGCCTCCTCGCCGATGGCCCGCAACCCCTCGGGGGGCACGGTGTAGGCGGCGTGCGGGCCGAACCCCAGGTGGAGCCGGCCCTCCCGCCCGTCCATCTCGTCGAAGAGCGTGCAGGCACTCTGGAGCAGCGCCGGCCAGGTGTTCTCCCGCCCGCCGCCGGGGACGTCGAAGATCCCCGGCGTGTACACCGCCCGGATGCCCGAGGCCAACAGGGCCTCGACCACCGGCGCCGGGTGGCGGTACTGCTCGCAGGTCGTCGTGGTCCCGTTGCACAGCAGCTCGTCGGCCCCCAGCGCCATGCCCCAGAAGACGTCGTCATCGGTCAGCAGGGCCTCGCGCGGCCACACCGACTCATTGAGCCACCGCTCCAGCGGCAGGCCGTCGCCGGCGCTGCGGACCAGGGTCATCGGCGAGTGCCCGTGGCAGTTGACCAGGCCCGGCATCAGCAACCCCCCCAGCTGGCGTACCTCCGTCCCGGCCGCGGCCGCCAGCTGCCCGGGGTCCCCCACCCAGGTGATCAGCCCACCGTCGATCTCCACCGCGCCCGGCTGGAGGATCCGGTTCCCGGCGTCCACCGTGAAGACGGCGTCGGCCACCAACCGGAGCGTCAAGGCGCGCCGACGTACAGGCGGTTGCTGAGCTCGGCCGGCAAGGTGAGGGGCGGGCCTCCGCCCTCCACCAGCAGCTCCACGTTGCCCTCGCCGTCCCGTTCACCGACCACCGCACTGACCCCGGGGATGAAGCCTCCCTGGCCCAGGAGGGTCAGCGACCCCAGGTTGAGCTCCACCTCCTCGCTGATGCGCAACAGGCGGACGCGCTCACCCCGGTGCACCGCGGCCAGGGGGCGGGTGGGCGCGCTGGGGGCCGGCGAACGGGACCCAGGGATCGGGTTCCCGTGGGGACAGGTCGCCGGGTCGCCCAGCAATTCGACCAGGCGGGCCTCGACGTCGTCGGAGATCACGTGCTCCCAGCGCCCGGCCTCCCGGTGCACCTTGTGCCATTCCAACCCGATGACGTCGACCAGCAGGCGCTCGGCCAGTCGGTGCTTGCGCACCACCTTCTCGGCCAGGCTCCGGCCGCTCACGGTGAGGGAGAGGCGGCGCCCCTCGCGGGTCACGTAGCCGTCGACGATCAGGCGCTCGAGCATTTCGGAGACCGAGGGCGCCGACCGGCCAAGCCTCTCGGCGATGCGCGCTTGGATGACCGGCACCCCCTCCTCGCCCAGGGCGAGCATCGTCTCCAGGTACTCCTCCACCGGGGGGTGGTACTCCTGGGGCGAGTGGCCGCCCTCAGGAACCATGGCAGGCACCATCGCCCGCCGTGGGCGGGACGTCGAGAGCGGGGTTGCGGTCGAAGAAGCCCACGGGGACGAGGCTGAAGCCCGTGTACTCGACGGGCATGACCGGCCAGTCCTCGGGCCGGGGGATGTGCGTGACCCCGAAGGTGTGCCACACCACAATGTCGGTGTCGACCACGGGGCGGTCCTGCGCCGTCCAGGCCGGAAGTCCGTCACCCCCGGTGTGCTGGTTGGGATAGTCGCCGGCGGCACGCCGCTCATCGGGAGCGAAGGGCGTCACCCAGAGGTTGTGGGCGGCGAAGGCGGCGCGCCGGCCCACACTCGACGTGGGGTCGGCCAGCAGCGTGGGCACCGACGCCGGCAGCAGCTTGTAGGCCGTGGGTTGCCCCAGCCCGTTGGTGCGGCCGCGATTGGCGATCTTCCAGGTCCGGCTGCGCGACGGGTCGACCCGGCGCCGGGCCGGGAGCTCGCTCTCCAGCAGGGTCGCCTCCTGGCCGAACGCGTTGCCCCAGGGGTTCTGGTCCCCGGCGGGCGTGGCCACGGCGTCCACCTCGAAGACGGCGTTCTCCGGGCCGTCGATCTCCACGTCCAGCCGGACGTTGAAGAGGTGCTGGTGGTAGGGCGCGGCCAGGCCGGGTGCCACCAGGCTGGCGTGGGCGCCGGCTCCCTCCGGCCCGACCGCCATGGTGGACATGATGCCGGTGAGCTTCACCTCTAGCTGCATGGTGCCGTCCAGGTAGAAGTACCAGTAGAAGCCATACTCGTAATTG
>DATLSH010000054.1:0-9036 GCA_035534235.1 Acidimicrobiales bacterium
TCCGAGGGATCGGCCCAGATCACCAAGCAGTTGACCAACGTGCTCAAGCCGGCCACTGCGTTCTCCGTGGGCGCGGCGGCGGTCTCGTCGCTGATCACCATCGGCACCATTGCCGTGCTCACCTACTTCGCCATGCTGGAGGCACCCCGCCTGTGGCGTGGGCTGCTCGGCCTCTTCAGCCCACCTACGGCGTTGCGGCTCAGCCGGGTGATCAACGAGACGGTGCGCTCGGTCACCGGCTACATGCTGGGCAACGCCATGACGTCGGTGATCGCCGGTGTCGTGGTGGCGGTGACCCTGGCCATCCTCGGTGTCCCCTTCGCCTTCCTCCTCGGTGTCTTCGTCGCCCTGGTGGACCTCCTGCCGTTGGTCGGTGGCCTCATCGCCGGAGTGCCCGTGGTGATCATCGCGGCCATCCACTCGGTGCCGGGGGGGATCATCATGTTGGTGGTGTTCCTCGTCTACCAGCAGGTGGAGAACCACTTCCTCAACCCGGTCATCATGAGCAAGACGGTACGGCTGAACCCGCTCACCGTGCTGATGGCCGTCCTCGTCGGGGCGACCCTCGGGGGGCGCATCGGGGGCGCCCTGGGCGCCTTCGTGGGTGCCCTGGTCGGGATTCCGCTCGGCGGTGCCGTCCAGGTGGTGCTGCGGGAGCTCCGGCGGGGCCCCGACGCCGCGACCTCCACCGATGCCGGTTGAGGAGGCCCTTCTCCTAGAATGCCCCCGTGCGCCCTCTCGTCGTCATCCCGACCTATAACGAGTCGGAGAACATAGAGCGCATCCTCGGGCGCGTGCGCGAGTCGCTCCCCGAAGCGGGAATCCTGGTGGTCGACGACGGCAGCCCCGACGGCACGGGTGATCTGGTCAAGGCCATGTCGTCGGAACTGCCCGACGTCCACCTCTTGTCCCGGGCGGCCAAGTCCGGATTGGGCAGCGCGTACCGGGCCGGGTTCGCCTGGGGTCTGGAGCGGGGCTACGACGCCTTCATCGAGATGGATGCCGACTTCTCCCACGACCCGAGTGCACTGCCGGGGGTCTTGGCGCCCCTGGGCGAAGGGTCCGACGTGTCCATCGGCTCGCGCTACGTCAAGGGAGGGACCATCCCGAACTGGGCCTGGCACCGCCATCTCCTCTCCCGTGGCGGCAACCGCTACGCCTCGGCCGTCCTCGGCCTCGGAGTCGCCGACTCGACCGCGGGGTTCCGGGCCTACTCGGCCGGGATCCTGCGCCAGATCGACCTCGGTCGCGTCCGGGCCGAGGGCTACGGGTTCCAGATTGAGATGACGTACCGGGCCCGCCAGCACGGTGCCGCCATCACCGAGGTGCCCATCAGCTTCGTCGACCGCGAGGTGGGCGAGTCGAAGATGTCGTCCATGATCGTGATCGAGGCGCTGGGGCTGGTCACCTGGTGGGGCCTGGGCCGGCTCCTGCGCGCCCTGCGCCAGGGATCGGGGACCGCGGCCGTGGCGGCCCGGGCCGAGGATCCGGCCCGCTGGTGAGCGTGGAGGCATCCGGCGCCCGCGTCCTTGTGGTCGACGACGAGTCGAACATCGCCGAGCTCCTTTCGGCCGCCCTGGCCTTCGAGGGCTACCAGGTGGGGGTGGCGGGCACGGGCAACGAGGCGCTGGAGATGGTGCGCACCTTCCGACCCAACCTGGTCATGCTCGATGTCATGTTGCCCGACTTCGACGGCAACGAGGTGTGTCGCCGCCTGCGCCAGGACGGTGAGCACGTTCCCATCGTCTTCCTGACCGCCCGCGATTCCACGCAGGACAAGGTGGAGGGTCTCAACCTGGGCGACGACTACGTCACCAAGCCGTTCAGCGTCGAAGAGCTCATGGCCCGGGTGGGCGCCATCCTGCGCCGGGCCAGGGAGGTGGCCGCGGCCGACTCGTCGATCATGCGCTTTGCCGACCTGGCCATGCACATCGATACCCATGAGGTCTTCCGTCAGGCACGTCCCATCGAACTCACGGCCACCGAGTTCAATCTCCTGCGCTACCTGCTGGAGAACGCCCGCCGCGTGATATCGAAGTCCGAGCTGCTCGACCGGGTGTGGGGATACGGTTTCGATGGCGACCCCAACATTGTGGAGACGTACATCAGCTACCTGCGCAAGAAGGTCGACACACCCGGGCCCGCCCTCATCCACACCATCCGGCGCGTCGGCTACACCCTGCGGCTGCCCCGGGACTGGTGAGCCTCCAACGTCGGCTCGTGGCGGTGATGGCGCTGCTGCTCGTCACCGGCCTCGTGGTCTCCGACATCGTCACCTACGCCTCCGTGCGCTCGTTCCTGTACGGGCGAGCCGACGACACCCTGGCATCGTCAGAAGGGCTGGCGTTCAACTACCTGACGTACGCCGCCGCGCGCGACATGCCGGTCACCGTGGCCGAGATCTCCCGTCACGTCTCCAACGACGTGTACCTCGTCATCACCGGCCCCGGCGGCACGGTGCTGCTCCGTCGCCCTTCGGGTTCCCCCACCCGGCCCGACCCGGCACCCATCCTCACGGCGGCCATACCGGTGCAGCGCGTCCTGCACGTCGACCGCACACGCTTCGGCCGTTACGCCGGGACCTTCCGGCCCGATCCCGACGCGGTGGTGGTGCGGAGCCAGCGGGATCCCGGCGGGCAGTACCGGGTGGTGGCGGTGACGGTTCCCCAGGGAACGCTGATCACGGCCCTGTCGTTGAACCCGACCAACGACACGTTGAACTCGCTGCGCAGGGTTGAGTTCATCGCCAGCCTCTCGCTGCTCGTGGTCATGGGGATACTGGCCCTCGGGGTCGTGCGGCGTGGCTTGCGGCCCCTGCGCCTGATGGCCGGCACCGCCGACGCCATCGCCTCGGGGGACCTGACCCGCCGGGTCCCCGAGGAGCGCCGCCGCACCGAAGTCGGTCGCCTCGGTGTGGCTCTCAACAAAATGCTGGCCGAGATCGAAGTGGCCTTCAGCGAGAAGACGGCCTCCGAGGAGCGCCTGCGCCAGTTCGTCTCCGATGCCTCCCACGAGCTGCGCACGCCGTTGACGTCCATCCGGGGCTACGCCGAGCTCCTGGGGCGGGGCGGATTCTCCGACGGGGCCGGGCAGCGCAAGGCGATCAAGCGGATTGAGGAGGAAGCGGCCCGGATGGGCGGGCTGGTCGAGGATCTCCTCCTGTTGGCCGAGATCGACCGTGGTCGACCGCTACGGGTGGAACCGGTCGATCTGCACCGCATCTGCGCCGACGCCGTCGACGATGCCCATGCGGTCGAACATGACCACCACCTGACATTGGAGCCCGGCCCCCCCGTGGTGGTACTCGGCGACGGCGAGCGGTTGGCCCAGGTGGTCCACAACCTGGTGGGCAACGCCGTGGTCCACACCCCGCCCGGGACCTCGGTGACAGTGAGGACGGCGGCAGAGGCGGGCATGGGCTGCATTGAGGTGTCCGACAACGGCCCGGGCATCAGTCCGGAAGAGCTGCCCCGCGTGTTCGACCGTTTCTACCGGGCCGACCCCTCCCGGACGGGAGGGGGCACCGGGCTCGGCCTGTCCATCGTGTGCGCCATCGCCGAAGCGCTCGGCGGTACGGCCGAGGCGACCTTGTCGCCCGCGGGGGGTGCCTCCCTGATGGTCAGGGTCCCGCTGGCCGGCGTACGGCAGCCGGCTCCATCCGAGCCGCTGCGGTCACCCCAGGTGCGCTGAGCCTCCCGGGACCAAGGACTCCAGCACGGTGGCCAGCTTCATGTTGGTCTCGGCCGCCTCGTCGCGCGGATCGGATGCGGCGACCACGCCGGAGCCGGCGTGCAGGGTGACCGACTCGCCGTCGGCATGGAGGCAGGCGCTGCGCAGGCCGATCATCCATTCGCCGTTCCCTTCGGCGTCGACCCAGCCGACCGGCCCGGCCCAGTGGCCGCGCGGCACCGGTTCCCCCTCGGCAATGGCGGCCAGCGCCGCCGCGCGCGGTGTCCCTCCGACCGCCGGGGTGGGGTGGAGCTCCCGCACCAGCGCCAGGACGGGGGTGGGCTCGTGGAGCAGCCCTTCAATGCGGGTGCCGAGGTGGGCCACGGAGTGGAAGGCGACCAGCGAGGGCTCCGCGGGCACGGTGAGCGCGGAGCAGTACGGGGCCAGCGTGGCGGCAATGTCCTCCACCACGTAGCGGTGCTCCTCATGGTCCTTGGCCGAAGCGGCCAACCTTCCCTGCGCGTCGGCGTCACTGCGCGCCGTCTCACCCCGGGCGATGGTCCCGGCCAGAGGGTGGCACGAGATCCGCTCCCCCTGGCGCGCCACCAGGAGCTCAGGGCTGGCGCCGAAGAAGGTCCCCTTGGGCACCGGGACGGAGAAGATGGTGCAGTGCGGCTCATGGCTGCGCAACCGGCGCAGCACGCGTGAGAGGGGGAGCGTCCCGCTGAGCCGGGCGTTGACCGAGCGGGCCAGCACCACCTTGTGCAGCGCGGCCCCCCGGGCGCTCATGGTCGCCACCGCCCGGGCCACCACGTTCTCGTAGTCGTCGGTGGGCAGGGAAGTCGTGAGTTCGGTGACGTCCACGTCACGGGCCCCTGCGCCGTCACCCGCCGAGCCGTACTGCCAGATGACGGCGTCGAAGAGCTCCTCCGGCTCGGGCAGGGCAACCTCATTGGGCCCGACAGCGGTGGCCCAGCGGTATGCGGTGCCGTCGGGATCACGGGCGACGCCCATGGTGAACCGGGGCACAATCAACAGTCCCGCCATGGTGCCGAGGAAGGGGAGGGCACCGAGCGCCAGCACCCCGGATCCGGGACAGCGCACCGTGTCGTCACATGGGATGGCGGCGAGCACGGTGGCGGCATCGGACGCCTCGACCAGCAAGGCGGTGCCCCAGCCGACCAGGGTGAGGCCCGGACGGTCGAAGAGCACGGTCGGGCTGCCGTCGAACTCCAGGGCGTCGGGCCCGTACTCCAGCGGCACGGTGCGGGCATGGAGATCGGTGGTCACGGCAGGCCGGCGCGGGTGGCCAGGACGAGTTGGCTGAGGCCGCCGGCCAGGGGTCGGATGCCGACGGCGGAGAAGCCCGCCCCGCCGAGCATGCGGCGGAGCACCGCGGCCGCCGGAAGATAGGCCACCGAGCGGGGCAGGTAGGCATAGGCGTCCCCGTCCGAAAGGAGACCCCCGATGGTGGGCACCACCTGGTGGAACCAGACGTCGTAGCCGGCCCGCAGCAATCCGATTGAGGGAGCGTCGACTTCCAGGACGGCGAGCCGCCCCCCCGGTCGCAGCACCCGCGCCATTTCGCCCAGCGCCACCGTCAAGTCGGTGAAGTTGCGCAGGGCGTACCCGCACACCAGGCCGTCGAAGACGGCGTCGGGGAACGGGAGCCGGCTGCAGTCCGCCTGGGCGACGGGGTTGGCGCCGTGATTGGCCGCCAGCATGCCTGCGCTGAGGTCGGCCCCGATGACGTCGTACCCTTGCCTTGCCGCCAGGCGTGACAGGTCGCCGGTGCCGCAGGCCAGGTCCAACACCAGGGCGGCCGGGGGGAGCGCCAGGGAGGCGACGGTGGTGCGGCGCCAGGACTGGTCGAGCCCGAAGGTCATCAGCCGGTTGATCAGGTCGTAGCGCGGCGCTATGGAGTCGAACATGGAGCGGACGCGCGCGGTCTTCTCCTCGCCGGTGGGCAGGGGCTCAGGGGGGAGGGTACGCAGGCTCCCCGGACGCGCCACGGTCGGCCTCAGCGGTAGTAGCGGTAGACCACTTGGGCGACGCAGGCCGGCTTGGACGCCTCCCGGACCTCCATGACGAGGTCGTAGGTCACTTGGACCCCACCTTCGACGTCCTCGACGCCGGCCACGGTCACCCCCATGCGCAGATCGGAGCCGACCGGAACCGGAGAGGGGAAGCGGACCTTGTTGGCGCCGTAGTTCACCCCGAACTTCATGTTGTCGACCCGCAGCACCTTGTTGAGGAGCACGGGAGCCAGGGAGAGGGTCAGGTAGCCGTGGGCGATGGCCGTGCCGAAGGGCCCGTCCTTGGCCCGCTCGGGGTCGGTATGGATCCACTGGTGGTCATCGGTGGCATCGGCGAAGACATTCACCCGCTCCTGGGTCACCGGTTGCCATTCCGAGTAACCGAGCTGCTTTCCGATGAGATCGTGGAAGGCGTCGATGCCGTCGACGATGGTGGTCATGGTCTGCTCCTTGCGCTTCGTGGGTGTACCTCGGTCTGGGACGCTACCCGCCCCGGGTTCCTCACTACGCTGGCGCACGTGGGGGACACTTCAGAAGACCAGCCGCAACCTCCGCCCCCCCTGGCGCCCCATGAGCACCGGGACAACCGGGGTGGGGGGGCGCGGGCCGCCATCTTCGGGGTCAGCGACGGCCTGGTCACCAACGTCTCCCTCGTCCTCGGCATCGCCGGAGCCAGTGCGGGCGGTTCCATCGTGCGCCTGGCCGGCGTGGCCGGATTGGTGGCCGGGTCGTTCTCCATGGCGGCCGGCGAGTACCTCTCCATGACCGCGCAGGGTGAGTTGATTGAGCGGGAACTGGAAGTGGAGCGCCGGGCTCTGCGGGGCAACCCCGAAGGTGAGGCCAATGAGCTACGGGGAATGTACGTGCAGAGGGGGATCGACCCTGACGTGGCCCGCGAAATGGTCAACGAGGTCATGCAGGACCCCGAGCTGGCACTCGAGACCCATGCCCGGGAAGAGCTCGGGATCAACCCCCAGCAGTTGGGATCACCGTGGCAGGCCGCCTCCTCCTCCTTCGTGACCTTCGCCGTCGGTGCGTTCATCCCCCTGCTGCCCTGGCTCTACACCCGGGGCACTCCGGCCGTGGTGTCATCGGTGGTCCTCGGCGTCGTGGCCTCGCTCGTGGTGGGGGTGATCCTGGCGGCCTTCACCGAGCGGCCGATGGTGCGCTCGGCCCTGCGGCAGCTGGCCGTGACCGCCTTGGCGGCCGCGGTGACCTACGGCGTCGGGCGGGCCATCGGCACCGGCATCAGCTGACCGGGGCGGCACCGCCCCCCGCCCGCATGTAGGAGCGGTCCACGTGGTCGACCTCGAAGCCGAGGGCGCGGTAGAGCGCGACGGCCGCCGTGTTGGCGGCATCGGTGTAGAGCATGCCGACAGGGACGCCCCGGGCCGCCATCCACTCCAACCCGGCCACGGTGAGCGCCCGACCCCAGCCCTGGCCGTGGTGGGAGGGATCGACCGCGATCACGTAGATCTCTCCGAGCACGGGTTGGCTGGACTGGTGGACCTTGGTCCAGCACGAGCCGAGGAGCCCGTTCCCCTCAGGGGCATCGGCCACCAGGAACCCCCCGAGGTCCACCCAGTCGGCGGCCAGGCGGTCGTGGAGTTGCGCCATCGTCCAATCTCCCTGCTCGGGATGGCCGGCAAAGGCCCGGTTGTTGACGGCGAGCCAGCGCGCGTCATCCTGGCCGGGGACGAAGGCACGGGTGGCCAGCTGCCGGGTGCCCGAAAGCACGGCGTCAGGGAGGGGGAGCGGGACCCGCATCTGGAGCAGGTCACGCTCCGGGACGAAGGCCAAACAACGGGCGGCCTCGTCGTCGGTGGGGGAGGCCCGCATGACCCAGAGCCGCACCGGGCGGGGGGGCGGCACCACGGCGAGCGCCTGCCCGATCAGGGTGGCACCGATGTCCCCGCTCGACCGCCAGGCCGGGTCGATCATCACGTGCAGCGCCATGGAGCCGTCGCTGGCCCCGGACAGCACGGCGCAACCGACCAGTCCCTGGCCGCCGTCCACCCGGTCAATGGCCAACAGCACCCGGGCGCCCGCGGCCCCGAGGTCGGGACGCCCGAGGGCCATCCGCTGGGGCTCGGGCAGTGCGGGATGGCCGTCTGCCGCGGCGCAGCGGTCCAGCAGTGCGGCCAGGTCTGACTGCTGCGCTGCGTCGATCTTGCTCAGCACCAGCACGTTCACGGCCGCCAACGTAACCGCTCGTCTGGACCGGTACCGTGAGCCGATGGGACGACCCCGGACGCCGAGGGGACGCGCCAGGGTGGCTGCGGCACGGTTGGCCGAGGAGTTTCCCGGGCGGGCCGACGAGTTGTGCGCGCTGCGTCACGCCTCACCCTTCCAGCTCCTGGCCGCCACCATCCTGTCGGCTCAGTGCACTGACGTGCGGGTGAACATGGTGACCCCCGCCCTCTTCGCCGCCTACCCCGACGCGGCCGCCCTGGCCCGGGCCGACCCCGGCGTGGTGGAGGAGATCATCCGCTCCACCGGGTTCTTCCGGGCCAAGGCGCGCAGCCTGATCGGGATGGCGATGGCGGTCGAGGACCGTTTCGGAGGGGTGGTCCCCAGTGCGCTGGCCGATTTGGTCACCCTGCCCGGGGTGGGACGCAAGACCGCCAACGTCGTGCGCAGCGTCGCCTTCGGCCTGCCCGGGCTCCCCGTCGACACCCACGTGCTCCGGCTCAGCCGGCGTCTCGGTCTGACCGAGGGTTTGGCGCCGGCGGCCCGGGACGACCCCGTCAAGGTGGAGGTGGCACTCGACGCCCTGGTGCCGGCGGCCGAGCGGGGTGCCTTCAGCCTGCGCTTGATCCTGCACGGCAGGGCCACGTGCACCGCCCGGAGACCCGACTGCGGCCGCTGTCGTCTGGCCGATTTCTGCCCCTCATGGCCCGGGTAGGACTTTTGGATCAATTTTGCCGAATTGGCCCAATACCGCCGCTTCGCGCTGGATATTCGGAATCTCCGCGGTACCATGGTCACTGGAACCGGTTCCCGCCACCTGGTTCCAAAAGAGTCGCTGCTGGGATCCGCCTCCCGGCCGACTCGCACGATGCCGGCCTTTCGGGGTCGGCATCGTTGTTTCCAGCCCCTGATCGGGCAGCCCCCGGTGATACGGGCGGCGCTACGATTTGGGCATGTTGCGTCCTGAAAGCTGGACCAGACCAGTGGGTGCGAGTCCCATCCGGGTAGAAGCCGGAAAGCCCGGTAGCAGGCCCCGGTCCGTCGCCGAGAGGCGTCGGGCTGAGCGGGGTGTCAAGAGCCTCTTCGGAGGGAGCAAGCGTGCGGGCCGTAATGCCATCCGGCATGAGTCCTGCAGCCTCGT
>DATLSH010000055.1:0-4067 GCA_035534235.1 Acidimicrobiales bacterium
TCTTCACCACCACCGAGATGCTGGGCGTCCAGGAACGCATCCTGGCCCGGTTCCGCGCCGGGCGCTCAGCTGGCGTCGCGATTACCTCTGCCGGCGTCCTGGCCGACAGCCTGGCCGCTTCCCCCGATCTCACGACCGAGCAGGCGGACCTGGTCGTCACCTTCGCCACCAGCGGGCACCGGGCCCAGTGCGCCATCGGCCGGGCGGGGGCGGGCAAGACCACCGCCATGCGCGCCGCCGCGGCGGCCTGGAGCGCAGCCGGCTACCGGGTCCTCGGCACCGCCGTCAAGGGCGAAGCCGCCCGCCACCTGGGCACCGAGGCCGGCATCCCCACCGAGACCCTGGCCTGGCACCTCGCTCACACCGACCCCGCCTCCAGTCCCCTCGATGCCCGGACGGTGTTGATCGTGGACGAAGCCTCCACCGTGTCCGACCGGGACCTGGACCGCCTGGTTTGGCTGGCCGAGGAGACCGGCGCGGCTTTGCGCCTCATCGGGGACCCGGCCCAGCACGGTGCCGTCTGCGCCGGAGGCATGTTCAAAGTCCTCTGCGAAGACCCCGGGGGCGACACACCCGAGCTTCGCCGCTCACATCGGGTGCTGGATCCCCACGACCGCGCCGCCGCCGATGCCCTCCGGGACGGCCGTATCGCCGATGCCCTGAGCGCCCTGGAGGCGGCCGGGCACCTTCACGTGGTCACCGATGAGGTCGAGCTGTACCTCGACCTGCTGGAGCGGTGGTGGACCTCCCGCCAGGCGGGTGACGAGCATCCCATGGTCGATCGGCGCAACCACACCCGTGCTCAGCTCAACCGCCTGGCCCACCACCTGCTGCAAGTGACCGGGGAGATCGGCTCCGAGGAGGTGGCCGCCGCCCGGGACCGTCGCTTCTCCGTGGGCGATCGGGTGGTGGCCCGCCGGGGTGACCGAAGCCTGTATCCACAGGGTCATCCAGCCGACTACGTCCGCAACGGCGCCCGGGGCACGGTGGTCGACATCCGCCGGCACCGGAACCACGAGAAGGACACCGTCCGGGTCGCCTTCGACGATCTCGGCGAGGTGGAACTGCCCCGGGAGTTCTTCGACGAGGCGACCCGGCCGGGCGGGCGCAGCGACGTCGGCCTCGACCATGCCTACGCGCTGACCAGCTATGCCATCCAGGGCGCGACGTTCTCCGAGTCCACCAGCCGCATCGACGAGAACGCCAGCCGCTCGGAGACCTACGTGGACATCACCCGGGGGCGGGTGGCCAACCACCTCTACCTCACCCGGTCAGTCGACCCCCTCGACGGCGAGCACCTGCCCAAGGCGCCACCTCCGCCCCTCCGGGCGACCGTCGGCCACCGCCTCTCGGCCTCGGGGCCCGAGCGAGCCGCCGTCGACATCGACCCTGAAGCCCCCAGGGCGGCCATCGTGCGGGCCGGCCGGAGCATGGCCGACCTCCATACGGCGACGCTTGACTCCGATGGCTCAGACCCGGCCCTGTTGGCCGCGTCGGAGTTGCGGGCTCGCCAGGTGGCCCGCACCGCCGCCCGGTCACTGCCTCCCAAAGTCCTGGTTCGCCTCCCACCTCGCAGCCAGCTCCCCTTCCTGGCCCGGCAGTGGGACGAGACCGTCGCGCACCTGTCCGTCTATCTGACCCACTGGAACCTGACCCCGGGCGGACCGGGACAGTGGGACTGGGCCCTCGGACCCCGATCTGACGACGCGGGCCGTGGGGCACTCGACCGTCGTCAGATCGCAGCAAGCCTCCTGGACCTCACGGTTGCGACCACCAAGGAGGAGGTCCGAGCCGCTGGTGGCGAGCTTCCGAGCTGGGCCGCGGTGCACCTCGCCCACCACGCCGCCCGAGGTGTTTGCGTGCATGATCCCCGCCGACTTGGATCCCTCTACCGGCGGATCGACGCATATCTACTCGAGGGCGGCGTCGACGTCTCAGAGAGTCCCAGGTCCGTATCCGATGCCATCCTCGGACCCGCTCCCGATGACCCCCATCTCAGGGCGAGACGGCGTCTGCTCGCCGACGAAGCCGTATCGCGTGAGATCGGCCTGAGCCGTCCTCGTGCGACACGCGCAGGCATGTGATGGAACCCTCGGCTCACTCTCACCCTCGGGAGACATCTGGTAGCCGCTCTCCCCGAGGTGACCGCCTGGTGACGGTACGCGGATCCGCGCACCCGCGAGGATCAGAGGCACTTGACCTTTGCCTCTTGATGTGAATGAGTCAAGTTCTCAGGCGGCGAGATGGGCACGCTGGATCAAGGTCTCGACGGTGGCTTCGAGACGATCCAGATCGCGCCGAAACGGTGTGGGTGTCGGCGGTGACGGTCCGACGATGTCGCCCATGGTGGGCCGAAGCAGGCGGTTGTAGAGCAGCGTGTAGTGAAGAGCGGCGCGAAGCCCGAAGGGCGTCAGGTGGTAGCGGTTGGTGTGGGGATAGCGCTCGATGATGCCGTGCAGGCGGGCTCGACGTAGCTCATAGCTCATCTTCCCCGGGGTCAATGTGTCGGGAGATATCCCGAGAAGGCCAGACAGGTGCTGGCGCAGATCGCGGTTGGCGAACCCGTTGGGTTGAAGAACGAAGAGCAAGAAGGCCTGGAGCAGGGCGTGAGTGCGGGGCACACCAAAGCGCAGAGCCGGAGCGCGCTGGGAGTCGATGACCGCCGGGTCATTGAGCTGGGCGAAGGCGTCCTCGCCCAGGGCGGGATGGGCGGATGCCCGTTGGACGTCGAGGAGACGCCGGTTGGCGGAAAAGCCGACCTCCTCCAGAGCGGGGAGGTTCACCAGCCGTCGGCCGATGCCGAAGTCACGGCTGTCATTGATGGTGGTCTCGGTTCTCAATGCGGTGTTGAGCTTGTGATACTGCTTGATCTTGGTGTGCTTGTAGTCCACGTGCAGAGACGGGGTGACGCCCTCGGTGATGACCCGGGTGCGGAACCGCCCCGGGGTCCGGCGGTTGATGCGCCGGGCAAAGGTGAGGGCCACCTGGTCGGGTCGGCCTATGTCCAAGTTGTCACGGATTACCTCCTCGAAGAAGACCCTCCCGGCGACGGGCCGGTCGAGTACCTGGGTAAGGGAGAACTCGGCCTGGAGGACCGAGAGGTCATAGCGATAGCCGGCCCGGCGGTCGGCCGGGGTGAAGGGGTGAGGGAGCAGACCGAGCCACTTGCGGGCGAAGCGGTTGATGCGAGCCGGGCTCAGGCCGTCACAGATGCGCTGGAGGGCGACAGGGTCGTCACAGGAGGCGAAGCCGTTGTCCAAGGCGGTGAAGTCGATGCCGACTTTGAGGGCCTGACGTTGTGCCCAGTGATGTCCGTTGATACAGAGCTTGGCCGTGTAGGGGAAGTAGGTGCCGAACTTCAAGAAGAACGCCCCGAAGTCGTCGTCGAAGGCGTAGAAGTAGAAGTTGTTGACCATGGCCGTGCCGGTGACGATCCAGGGATAAGTGGACCCGGTGAGCGGGTTGGTGCGCTTCTCGGTGCGGAAGACCGTGTTCTTCTCCTGGGCCCGGCCCACGAAGAGGACCCTCTCCGAGCCGTCGTGGCCAGCCAGGTAGGACTGGGCCACGTCGTCCTTGCGTTCCCGGGGCCGGAAGTGAACCAGGTCCAGGCCGCGGTCATCGATGAAGCGGTGGATGCCGGCCACGAAGTTCTTGGAGATGGGGTCCATGAGAGCCGAGGAGGGGAAGGGCTGGCCACGGTGGCCCTTGAAGAAGCCGACCACCCCGCCGGGGTACATCAGGCGGGGCTGGTAGAGGTTGAGGTACATCCGGTCGATGCACTCCAGCTCCATGGTGACGTGGTCGGCCAGGACGTCGGCCACGCTGGCGGGTAGCGTCATTTCGGGCTCCGGTCGATCGGGCGGCCTCACGGCCAACTTCCGCTTCGAGCGGCACATGACAGCAAGCCCACGGGTTTGCTACGTCCCGCTCGGCCGGAGCCTACGACCCGCCCTCACCCGACCGGGGAGGGAGCTTCCCGGGGACTTTGCCCCAGCCCGCCAGTCAGGAACACCGGCAGGACCGTGGCGCGAACATCGCCTCGTCGGGCTGGGGCGAAGCCCCGTTAG
>DATLSH010000056.1:0-7114 GCA_035534235.1 Acidimicrobiales bacterium
CGCCGACAGTCTCCGGCTCACTGCACATGGGGTCGGTCTTCGGCTACGTGCAAACCGACGCCCTGGCCCGCTACCGCAGGATGAGGGGTTGGGAACTCTTCTACCCGATGGGCTGGGACGACAACGGGCTCCCGACCGAGCGCCGGGTGCAGACGTACTTCGGCGTGTCGTGCGATCCCTCGCTCCCCTATGACCCCGGGTTCACACCGCCGGCCGAACCGGGAAAGGTCGATATCCCGATCAGCCGGCCCAACTTCATTGAGCTCTGCCACCGGTTGACGGCCGAGGACGAGCGGGCCTTCGAGGACCTGTGGAGGTACATCGGCCTCTCGGTCGACTGGAGCCGGGGCTACGCCACCATCGACGACCGCAGCCGCCGCACCAGCCAGTGCATGTTCCTGCGCAACCTCTCCCGGGGCGAGGCCTATTCTTCCGAAGCGCCCACCTTGTGGGACGTCGACTACCAGACGGCCGTGGCCCAGGCGGAGATGGAGGACCGTGAACGGCCGGGCGCCTACCACCGCCTGCGTTTCGACGACCTCGAAATAGAGACGACCCGGCCCGAGTTGGTGGCCGCCTGCGTGGCGTTGGTGGCCCACCCCGACGACGAGCGGTTCGCTGGCCGCTTCGGCACCACCGTGCACACCCCCCTCTTCGGAGTGGAGGTTCCCGTCCTGGCCCACCCTCTGGCCGACCCGGAGAAGGGGTCGGGGATGGCCATGATCTGCACCTTCGGCGACGTCACCGACGTGGTGTGGTGGCGTGAATTGGCGCTGCCCACCCGGTCGATCGTCACCCGGTCGGGCCGTATCTCCGAGGAGCCGCCGCCCGGGGTGCCCGACGGGCCGGCCTGGCGAGCCATCGCCGGCACCACGGTGAAGGCCGCGCAGCGGGCCATGGTCGAGTTGCTGGAAGAGTCGGGCGACATGATCGGCCCGCCCCGCGCCGTCACCCATCCCGTCAAGTTCTACGAGCGCGGTGAGCGCCCGCTGGAGATCGTGTCCAGCCGCCAGTGGTTCATCCGCAACGGAGGGCGCGACCAGCCGTTGCGCCAGGACCTCCTGGCCCGGGCCACCGAACTGCGCTGGCACCCGCCCTACATGAAGGTGCGCTACGACAACTGGGTCAACGGCCTGAACGGCGACTGGCTGGTCAGCCGGCAACGGTTCTTCGGCGTTCCGATCCCGGTCTGGTACCCCCTCGGCGCGGACTGTGAGCCCGACCACGCCCGCCCGATCGTGCCCGACGAGTCCCTGCTCCCGGTGGATCCGACGACCGACGTCCCCGCGGGGTACCGGCCCGAACAGCGCGGCGTGCCGGGGGGTTTCAGCGGTGAACCCGACATCATGGACACCTGGGCCACCTCGTCGTTGACCCCCCACATCGCCTGCGGGTGGGAGGACGATCCCGACCTGTTCGCGGCCACCTTCCCGATGGACCTCCGGCCCCAGGGTCCCGAGATCATCCGCACCTGGCTCTTCGCCACCGTGCTGCGGTCCCACTTCGAACACGGTGCCGTGCCCTGGCGCAACACCACCATCAACGGGTGGATCCTCGATCCGGACCGCAAGAAGATGTCCAAGTCCAAGGGCAATGTCATCACTCCCATGCCGCTGGCCACCGAATTCGGGTCCGATGCCGTCCGCTACTGGGCCTGCAACGGCCGGCCGGGCACCGACACCGCACTGGACACCGGCATCATGAAGATCGGGCGCAGGCTGGCCATCAAAATTCTCAACGCGTCAAAGTTCGCGCTCGGCCGACTCACCGATGGCGCCGTGCCCGGCGTCGACGCCGTGACCGAGCCGCTCGATGTCGCCCTGCTGGCCGGTCTGGCCGGGCTCGTCACCGCGACGACGGCGGCCCATGAGGAGTTCGACTACGCCCGGGCGTTGGAGATGACCGAGTCCTTCTTCTGGACGTTCTGCGACGACTACGTCGAGCTGGTCAAGACCCGGGCCTACGGGGAGGGCGACCCGGTCGGGGCCGACTCCGCCCGGGCCACGCTGGGCCTGGCCCTCTCGGTCCTGCACCGCCTGTTCGCCCCCTTCCTGCCCTTCGTCACCGAAGAGGTGTGGCACTGGTGGCAGCCGGGGTCGGTGCACCGCGCCCCGTGGCCGAGCGCGGAGGAGGTGGGACTGCACGCGGAGGGGGATCCGTCCGTCCTGAGCGTGGTCGCCGGCGTGCTGGGGGAGGTGCGCCGGGCCAAGACCTCCCAGAAGCGGTCCATGCGAGCCCGCGTGGCCCACCTGACGGTGACGGGTCCGGCCCCCACGCTGGCCGCCGTGGAAGCGGCGCGGCGCGACCTCATTGACGCTGGCGGGGTCGACCAGCTGACCCTGATGGACGGCGAAGTGCTCACCGTCGCGGTCACCCTGGCCGAGGAGGCCTGAGCGGTACTCCCCCTTCAGGTGGGGTGACTAGGTTTCCCCGAGGCACTCCTGCAGGAATCCGTCAAGTACCTCCACATTCTGTCGCAGGTCCAGGTGACCCCCGGCATCCCGTGAGATGTCGAGGGAAGGGCAGAACGCATCGGCATCACCGCAGAAGAAGTGGGGCGATCCCTTGACCCCCCTCGACTGGCCCCGGTGCCATTCGTCCCGTACGGCCTTTTCATCCTCGGCAGTTGGCGCACCCACGCCGAACGAGTCCGCCACTCTCGCCAGCACGTCGCCATGCGAGATGTCCTCGCCGTGCTCGAAGAGCGCGTTGCGGAGCCCGAAGCTGACCGCTTCACCCATGTGATCGTCCCGCCGGTAGGCCGCCGCCACCAGAGCGAGGGCGGGCAAAGTGCTCTGCGGGAAATGGTCAGGGTCGAAATGGGTGAAGAGGTCAGGGGCCACCTGGGCGCGCAGGTCACGGACGTGGGCTGCCGTCGTCTCCGGGTCCATCGGTGCCCCGTTGACCAGCTCGAGCGGCCAGGCCCGCACGCGGAGCACCGCGTCATCACGTCCAAGCAGATCGCGCCGCCCCACCACCGCCCGCAGCCCCACATGGGCGAACGGGCACCAGATGTCGGCGTACACCTCAATCACCACCATGAACCTGAACTTAGCCACCCCGTGCGGCGCGTCGGGTCGGTGCCGCCCGCCGGGGCGCCGGCCGAAGTCGTCAGTCGCTACTGGACGGGAGGCGCAGCGCCGGCCGCCGCCTCCGCACCGAGGTAGGCCCCCACGACGTCGGAGCGGATTTCGGCGGGCGTGCCCGTCCTCACCAGCGCGCCGTTGACCATAATTGCGGCAGAGTCGGCGAACGAGAGCGCGGCCTGCACGAACTGCTCGACCATGACGATGGTCAAGTGCTCGGACGTGACCAGCTGTCCGACCACCTCGTAGAGCTCTTCCACAATGAGAGGTGCCAGCCCCATGGAGAGCTCGTCGAGCAGCAGGACCTCGGGGTCGGTGGTCAGAGCCCGGGCCATGGCCAGCATGCGCTGCTCACCACCCGAGAGAGTGCCCGCCAGCTGCTTGCGCCGGTTGCCTAGGACCGGGAAGCGGGCGATGGCCTGCTCCTCCACCCGGGCGCTTTTCAGGCCCCGGCGGCGGAAGGTGTGCATGAGCAGGTTCTCCGAGACGGTCAGGTTCGGGAATGTCGCACGGCCCTCGGGGATCATGCAGACGCCGGACCGGGCCAGGCGATCGGTGGCATGCCGCCCTAGTCGGCCCCCCCCCACTGCTACGGTCCCCGAGGTGAGCGCCAACTGACCCGAGATGGCGTTGAGCAGGGTGGTCTTGCCGGCACCGTTGGGACCCAACAGGGCCAGAGCCGATCCCTTGCGGACTTCCAGGGAGACCCCGTGCAACACCTCAATGCGTCCGTATCCTGCCCGCACGTCGACGACCGACAGGGCGATCTCAGGCGTCTCCCTGCCCGAGCCGGACGGCGCCTCCGCACGGCGCACCGAGGCGGAAAGGTTCAATCCTCCTGCCGCCGGTGCCACCGCCTCTCCCGCTTTGGTCTCGCCACCGAGATACGCCTTCTGCACCACCGGATTGGCCCGCACCGAAGCGGGGTCGCCGCGGGCGATGACCCGACCTTCGTCGAGGACGTCCACTCGGGCACAGATGGCCATGACCAGCGCCATGTCGTGTTCCACCAGCAGGACGCCCATGCCCTCCGACACCAGCTGGAGGAGGACGGCGCCCAACTCTTGCGTCTCTTCGGCGTTGAGGCCCGAGCTTGGCTCGTCGAGCAGGAGCACGGCGGGGCAGGTGGCCAGGGCCCGCGCCAACTCGACCAGGCGGGCCATTCCCGTGGGCAGGGCGTCGCTCGGTTCGTTGGCGACCTGGAGGATCCCCACCCGCTCGAGTTGGTACTCCGCCTCTTGGGCCGGGGTCCGCCCGCTGGCGCGGTTGTGCGGCTGGACCTCGGCGGCCATCAACACGTTCTCCCGGGCGGACAGGGAGCCGAACAGCTCAATGCGCTGGAACGTCCGCCCCAGGCCGAGGCGGGCCCGCGTGTGGGGCTTGGCTCCGGTCACATCATGGGTACCGAGGCGCACCCGCCCGCCGGTGGGTCGCTGGAGGCCGGTGATCACGTTGAAGAGCGTCGTCTTCCCGGCGCCGTTGGGCCCGATCAGTCCGTGGACCTCACCGGGGGCCACCTCCAGATCGACCGATTCGAGCGCGTGCAGGCCGCCGAAGCGGACCGAGACGTCATGGACCTCCAGCGCCTGTAGCACCGCAGAAGGAAGCGCCAGGTCAACCAAGGGACGGCACCTCCATGGGAACACCCGGCCCGCCGCCACCGGAACGCGCCCGCCGCCCATCCCACCACTCGCCGGCGTAGGAGTACGCCAGCCCGAGCCCATAGGGATTGCGGCCCACGGCGATGATGCCCGCCCCGAAGAGGACGTAGGTGAAGCCGGGGAAGGCAGGGATGTGCTGGGCGATGAGCGGGAGAAAGGCCAGCCCCACGCCCGCCTGCGCGGCGCCGCTCAGGATGGTGATCCCGGACAGGGCCACCCCGACGAACAGCACCAGGCTCTGCACGAAGCTGAACTGGGCGGACGACACCGTCCCCGACATGCCGCCGTACAGCGCGCCGGCCATCCCGGCCATGCCCCCGGCCAGGACGAACACCGTGAACTTGGTGCGGGTGATGTTCAGCCCCACGGTGGCGCAGCCGGCTTGGCTGTCGCTCATGGCCACCAGGCGCCGGCCAAAGGGGCCCCGCCGCAAGGCGCCCACCCCGACCAGGCACAGGGCGAACACAATGGCGATGAGCACCACGAACGCCCGATCGGTCACGAAGCGCATGCCGAAGATGTCGGGGCGCCCCACCGCAATGGAACCGCTCGGGAAGAAATTCCCGTTGATGAAGAAGAGGCCGTCCATCAACACGGCGAAGGCCAGTGTGATGAGCGCCATGTACAGGCCTCGCAATCGGAGAGCCGGCAGGGCCAGGACACCGCCCGCCCCCGCGCACAACCCGATGGCCGCCAGCACGCCGAGCACCGAGCTTCCTCCGCCGACCTTGGTCATGGCCCACGACCCCAGTCCCAGGAAGGTGAACTGGCACAGCCAGATCTGGCCCCCGTAGCCCGAGAGCAGCACCAGGGAGAGGGCAGCCAGACCGATGGCGAGGGCTTGGCCCACCGTGTAGAGGTTGTTCCCCGTGACCAGCGCGGACAGCACCACGGCGACGACCACCAGCGCCGCCCCGCCGGCCAGGGTCATTCTGAAGCTGGCCACCCTGGGGGGCCGCAGGCGGGCGACCCGCCCGACGGGCAACGTCCCCTGGGGCAACAGGAGCAGCGCCACGACGAGCAGGCCCATGGGCAGTGATGTGGTGAAGTCATTGAGGTAGTTGGCCGGGAGGTAACCGACGGCCATCGAATAGGAGACACCGAGGATCATGGCCCCGAGGAAGGTCAAGGGGAGGCTGCGCAGGCGCCCCACGATCGCCGCCGCGTAGCCGAAGATCACCAACTCGGACAGGATCTGAATGCTCATCCCGGTGCCCGGTGCCAGCAGGATGCCGGCCAACCCGGCCAGCAGGAAGCCGATCATCCAGGCGAAGCCCGCGATCCGGCTGGTCCGCGCCCCGCTCAGCGAGGCCAGCCGCGGATCGTCGACCACCGCCCGCATGGCGACGCCCATCCGGGTCCGCTTGAGCATGAGCCAGAGGGCCAGCGCCACCGCCACGGCACAGCCGAGCGTGATCAGATCTTCATATTGCAGGTTGACCCCGAGCACCCCGATCTGGTCCCCTTCGAACCAGTTGGGAAGGTTCCGGGTGATGGTCTGGTCCCAGATGGTCGAGGTGGCGCCGTAGAGCACGAGGAACAACCCGAGGGTGACCACGATCATGGTGCTCAGCGCCGCACCGTACAGCGGCCGCATCAGCACGCGTTCGACGGCCAGGGCGAAGACGGGGGCCGCCACGAAGAGAACGAGCGCCAGCGACAGGATGGGGTCCCACCCCCAACCCTGCCAGAGCTGCCAGTAGAGGTAGGCCAGGAACATGCCGACTGCCCCGTGGGCGAAATTGAACACGCCAGTGGCGTTATAGGTGACGACCAGACCGCTGGCGGTGACCGCGTACACCGAGCCCGTCACGATCCCCACCACCAGGAAGCTGAGGAATTCGGTCACACCTGCCCGCCCCCGGACAGCGAGGCCAGCCGGCTAACGGGAGACCCCCTTGTAGCCGCTCGGGTAGAAGCCGCCCGGGTTGCAGACGAAACCGGACTTCGGGTCGGGTGGGATGCGCTTCCACGTGCCGTTCAGATATTCCGCCGCGATCCAGCACGGCCCGGGGATCTTCTTGGCCGGATTCGTCATGGTGATCAGACCATCGGCGTTGAACGAGGTGACCTTGTTGAGCTGCGCGTCCAGGCCGGCCCGGGTCGGGTTGGCGCCGGCACCCTTCAGAGCTTGGACGAAGAGCTGCGCGTTGATCCAGCCGTACAGGGTGTAGAGGTCGAGTTGCGTCTGCGGGTCGACCTTCTTGGCCCACTTGTCGAACGTGGCCACCGCCGGCACCACCTTGGCGTCCTGGCCCATGTAAAGAGCGGTGTTCGTGAAAATAATGGTGCCGTTGCCGGCCGGCCCCGGATTGAAACCCTGCTCATAGGCCTCGGGCCCGCTGACCAACAAGGCACTCAGGCCCT
>DATLSH010000057.1:0-67482 GCA_035534235.1 Acidimicrobiales bacterium
CACGGGGGCTGGAAGATCACCGGAAAGCCGGGGAAATGGATGTGGATCCCTCCGGCCCGGCCCCCCAGCGCGGGCGCCATCGCCCGGACGCGGCGGGTGGCGGCGGCCAAGGCCACCAGGAACCGGCTCCGTCAGACCTGAGCAGCAGTCGAACGGCGTGGCACACCGTACATTGGCGGGGTGCCGAAGGCTCCCAGGATCGATCAGTTCCGGCATCTGGCGCGCCAGGCGCGCACGGACCTGTTCGACCAGGACCACCCGATCGGCCGCCTCTCTCTGGTGCAGGTGGCCATGCTGGCCGGCGACACCCTGGTCACGATCTCCCTCGCCGGCTCGCTCTTCTTCTCCATTTCGCCGACCGAGGCCAAGAGCAAGGTGTTCTCCTACCTCCTTTTCACCCTGGCGCCCTTTGCCATCGTCTCACCTCTGCTGGGACCGCTGATCGACAAGAGCCGGGGAGCACGCCGGGCCATGGTCGTGTTCTCGGCCGTCGGAAGGGCGGTCGTCTGCCCGATCATGGCGGCCAACGTCCACAGCCTCCTCCTCTTCCCCCTGGCCTTCGTGGTGCTGGTCCTGTCCAAGCTCTACATGGTGACCAAGGGGGCGCTGGTGCCCGAAGTGGCGGCCCTGACCCCGGCCGATGACACCGGCGAGCAACCCGGGTATGCCGCGCTGAACGCCCGGCTCACGTTGCTCGGCACCGTCATGGGGTTCGCGGTCTCGGTCCCGGGCGTCTTGATCTACAAGCTGGGGGGGTCGGCCAGCCTCCTGGTCGTGACGGCATTCGTCTTCGTCGGCGCCGCCGTGGCCGGGTTCCGGCTCCCGGTGTTCCCCATACGCAAGGGCGCCCGGGCGCGCGAGTTCGGCGCGCCGCTGCCGCCGGATCCACTGGCTGACGCGCGCCACCCCGATCTGGTGCGGCTGCAACCGGTGGGCCATCCCGAGGTCCTCCTGGGATTGACCGCCATGTCGATCATCCGGGGACTCCAAGGATTCCAGATCTTCATGTTGGCCTTCGGGCTGCGGAGGATGCACGGGGTCGGGCTCTACTGGTACGGCCTGTACCTGGGTGCCAGCGGTGCGGGAGCGATCATCGGCCTGGTGCTCATCGGGCGCTTGCGGGACCGCCTGAACGAGCAACAGTTACTGCTGTCCTCACTGTGGCTGATCGCCGCCGCCTCGACGGGGGTGGCAGTGTGGGGAACCCTGTTGGCTCAGGTCGTATTGGCCTTCATGGTCGGCTTCGCCGGTGCGCTGGCGCAACCCTCCTTTGACGCGATGACCCAGCGCTACATCGCGCCGTCGGCCCAAGGGCGGGCCTTCGCGCGGTTCGCCACGCGCCAGCAACTGATCTGGGTCCTCGGCTCCATGGTGCCGGTGGCCGTGGACTTCCGTCTTCCCCAGGGTGACGCGGTGATGGCCATCCTGGCCGGGTTGGGTGGCCTCACGTACGTGACCGGTCGGCGTGCCTTGCGGGCGCCGAGAGGACCGCGGCTGGCGACTTAGGCGGGAAGCTGGCCCAGTTGCTTCTCGAGCGTGTCGACCGCATCAGCCAGCGACTGGGGCAGGCGATCTCCGAATTGGGCGAAATGCTCACGGATGGAGGGCACTTCGGCCTTCCACTCACCGGCGTCGACGCGGAGAAGCTCCTTCATGTCGTCCTGGGTGACGCTGAGGCCGTCAATGTCGATGGCGCCGGCACTGGGGACCCAGCCGATAGGGGTGTCGGTGGCGTCGGCTTTTCCGGTGACCCGGTGGAAGACCCACTCGAGGACACGGGAATTCTCGCCGTACCCGGGCCACAACCACTTGCCGTCAGCATCCTTACGGAACCAGTTGACGTAGAAGATCTTGGGCAGGAGCTCGCGATCGGGTGCTGCCGCGCCGACCCGGAGCCAGTGGTCGAAGTAATCGGCCATGTTGTAGCCGCAGAAGGGCAACATGGCGAAGGGGTCGCGGCGCAGGTTGCCCACGGCTCCGGCCGCCGCCGCCGTGGTCTCCGAGGCCATGATGGAGCCGAGAAAGACCCCGTGGTCCCAATCATGGGACTGGAAGACCAGCGGCACCACCGAGGCGCGGCGGCCACCGAGGAGGATGGCGGAGATCGGCACACCCCCCGGGTCCTCCCACTCGGGCGCGATCGCGGGGTCCTGGCTGGCCGGAGTGGTGAAGCGGGCGTTGGGGTGGGCCGCCGGCGTGCCGGAGGCCGGCGTCCAGTCGTTGCCCTTCCAGTCGGTCAGGTGCGCCGGGGGCTCGTCGGACATGCCCTCCCACCACACGTCACCGTCGTCGGTGAGCGCGGTGTTGGTGAAGATGCAGTTGCCGTCGAGGGAGAGGATGGCGTTGAGGTTGGTCTTCGTGTTGGTCCCGGGGGCCACACCGAAGAAGCCGGCCTCGGGATTGATGGCATAGAGGCGGCCGTCGGGGCCGAATTTCATCCAGCAGATGTCGTCCCCGACGGTCTCGACCTTCCATCCCTCGAGGGAGGGGATGAGCATGGCCAGGTTGGTCTTGCCGCAGGCGGAGGGGAAGGCACCGGTGACGTAGCGGGTCTCGCCCTCGGGCGAGGTGAGCTTCAGGATGAGCATGTGCTCGGCCAGCCATCCGTCGTCGCGGGCCATGACCGAGGCGATGCGCAGCGCGAAGCACTTCTTGCCGAGCAGCGCGTTGCCGCCGTAGCCGGAACCGTACGAGGTGATCTGGCGCGTCTCGGGGAAGTGGACGATGTACTTGTTCTCGGCGTCGCACGGCCACGGGACGTCTGCCTCACCCGGGGCGAGGGGGGCGCCCACCGAGTGCAGGCACGGCACGAACTCCCCGTCGGGGCCGAGCACCTGCAGGGCGCCGGCTCCCATGCGGGTCATGATGCGCATGGAGACCACGACGTAGGGCGAGTCGGTCAGCTGGACACCGATGTGGGCGATGTCCGAGCCCAGGGGGCCCATGGAGAACGGGACCACGTACATGGTGCGGCCCCGCATGCAGCCGACGAAGAGGGATTCGAGGAAGGCGCGCATCTCGGAGGGCTCCCGCCAGTTGTTGGTCGGGCCGGCGTCAATCTCCCTCTCGGAGCAGATGAAGGTCCGATCCTCGACCCGGGCCACGTCACCCGGGTCCGAGTGGGCCCAGTAGCTGTTGGGCCGCTTGGCGTCGGCCAGCTTGGTGAACGTGCCGGAGTCGACCAGGCCCTGGCAGAGGCGGTCGTACTCGTCCGCCGAGCCGTCACACCACTCCACGCGGTCCGGCGTGGTCAGCGCGGCGACCTGCTCGACCCAGGCGAGGAGTGCGGCGTTCGTGGTGGGGGGCGTGATGGAGGGCATGGTGGGGGGTCTGCTCCTTCTTCCTTCCGGCCGGTATCCGCGGCGTCCAATGCTAGGCATGTGCCGTGGGTTCCCCCAAACCTGGGCACACGCGAGGTCTCGTCGAAGACGAGGTAGTGGAGCGTATCCGAGGCATCCTGGGAGGTGGAATTCCGGCGTCCGGGATGCCGGACGATGCCGCGGTGGTGGAGGTACCCGGTGGGGGTTCGTTGGTGGTCTCGGTCGACAGCGTGGTGGCCGGCGTCCACTTCGACCTGGCGCTGTGCAGCCCGGCCGATGTGGGCTGGAAGGCCCTCATGGGAGCCCTGGGCGATCTGGCCGCGATGGGAGCCCGTCCCCTCGGAGCCCTGGTGGCGCTGTGCGTGCCCGGCGCCGGGGGCGACGGGGAGCTGGCGCTGGGCGTGATGGCGGGAGTGGCGGAGGCGGCGGGGGTGAGCGGCTGCCCGGTGGTGGGCGGGGACGTCTCGTCGGCCGATGAGCTGGTGGTGGCCGTGACGGTCATGGGCACGGTCGACGGGGGTGTCCCGGTGGCCCGTGCGGGGGCCGTGGAGGGCGACACTTTGCTGGTGACCGGCCCCTGCGGCGGGTCGGCCGCCGATCTCCGGAGCGGGGGCGGAGAGGCGTACTGCCGGCCGGTGGCCCGTCTCAGGGAAGGCACGGTGGCGCGTTTGGCCGGGGCGCACGCCATGATCGACGTGTCCGACGGCCTGGCCCTGGACCTGCACCGCTTGGCGGACGCCTCCGGAGTGGGGTTCGTGCTTGGATCGGTACCGGTGGCCGCCGGGGCCACGCCGGAGGAGGCGCTGGGCGGGGGGGAGGACTACGAGCTGGTAATAGCGGTCGGTGAGGCCGACGTCGCTGGTCTGGTCGACCAATTCGCGGCGGCGGGGCTACGGCCCCCGTGGCGCATCGGCGCCATCACCGCGGACCCGGGGGTGCGGCTGGCCGAAGGCCGGGAGCTGGGCCGGCTGGGGTGGCAACACCCGATCGGCTGAGCGCCCTCAGTTCGTGCGTGCGGGAGCGTGCGTGCGGCGCAGCGGTTTGGTGACCTTGCCGGCCCGGATGCACGAGGTGCAGACGTGCAGGCGCTTCGGCGCGCCGTTGACGACGGCGCGCACCCGCTGGATGTTGGGGTCCCAGCGCCGCTTGGTGCGCCGGTGGGAGTGGCTCACATTCATCCCGAATGACGGCTTCTTGCCACAGATATCGCACACTGCTGCCATTGGGTGAACCTTCCTGGGCCAGGCCTTCGCGAACGGCGCAAAGGTTAGCATCCCCTGCCATGACCTCCCGGGCGACCTTGGGCGCTGACGACCTGCGCGCCACCATGGGGGGCTACCGAGATGCCCTCCGGGCGCACCAGGGGGATATCAACCGGATGAATGTCTATCCGGTGCCCGACGGCGACACCGGCACCAACATGGCCCTCACCGTGGAGGCCGTGGTGACCGAGTTGAAGGGCGTTGCGGCGGGAGCCGGGCTGGCCGAGGTGTGCAAGGCCATCGGGCACGGCTCGCTCATGGGGGCCCGGGGGAACTCGGGCGTGATCCTCTCGCAATTGTTGCGCGGGATGGGCGAGCGGATGGCGGCGACGGACGAGGGCGGGGTGCGTCCCGAGGAACTGGCCGATGCGCTGGCCCATGCCTCGGACCTGGCCCGCCGGGCCGTCGTGCGGCCGGTCGAGGGGACGATCCTGACCGTGGCCGCCGCGGCGGCCGAGGGTGCGGCGGCGGCCGGGAGCGGTGCGACGCTGCTGGCGGTGGTTGAAAGTGCCCATGAGAAGGCAGCCGACGCGCTGGCCCGGACCCCCGAGATGCTGCCCGTGCTGGCCCAGGCCGGCGTGGTCGACGCCGGGGGAGCCGGGTTCCTGTTGTTGCTCGATGCCTTCTGGATGGTGCTCGACGGGCGGCCCCTGCCCGAGCCCTCGGGGTTGCCGGCCGTGCTGGACTTCGAGGAGCTGCGTGGTGCCGGCGGGGGGGGTGACGAGGGTGCACTCGCCGGGGGCGGCGAGGGCCCGGGCGACCTGCGCTACGAGGTCATGTACCTGCTGCACGCGCCGGACGAGACCATGCAGGACTTCAAGGAGGTGTGGGCCGGCATAGGCGACTCCATCGTGGTGGTCGGGGGGGACGGTCTGTGGAACTGCCACATCCACACCAACGACATCGGGGCGGCGGTGGAGGCCGGGGTGGATGCCGGGCGTCCGCAGCGGATCCGGGTGACCGACCTGGACGATCAGGTCGAGGAGGAGCGCTGGGTCCGGGAGGCCGCGCAGGCACCGGGGGCGGGGTCGAGCGCCGAGCCGATCGGGCCGCCACCCACCACCAGCGTGGTGGCCGTGGTGACCGGGGACGGGGTCGGCCGCATCTTCCGCTCCCTCGGGGTGCACCATCTGGTGGTCGGGGGTCAGTCGATGAATCCCTCCACGGCCGACCTGGTCAAGGCCGTCGAGGCGGTGGGATCCGATGAAGTGGTGATCCTCCCCAACAACAAGAACATCCGTCCGGTGGCCGACCAGGTCGACAGCCTGAGTGCCAAGACGGTGCGGGTGGTGGCCAGCGGGAGCATCGTGGAGGGGTTTGCCGCGTTGCTGGCCTACGACCCGGCCGCCGGGGCGGCCGAGAACGTGGCCACCATGGGCGAGTCGGCGGCTCGGGTGGTGCCGGCCGAGATCACCCGGGCGGTACGCGACACCACTACCGACGCCGGGGAGGTCCACGAGGGGGATTGGATCGGAATCTCGCGCGATGGTGTGGTGTCGATCGCCGACTCGGCTGTGATGTGCACCCGCCTCCTCCTGAGCCGGCTGCTCGAAGACCACCACGAGCTGATCACCCTGATTGAGGGCGAGGGTGCGAAGGTGGCCGACACCCGCATGATCAGCGAGTGGTTGGGTGAGGAGTACCCCGAGGTGGCGCTCGAGGTGCACCAGGGGGGACAGCCGCTGTACCCCTACCTGCTCGGGATCGAATAGGCCGGGGGGAGTGCCCTCCGGGCGGTCACTGCGGAGCCTGAGCCTGCGCCCGGTCTCGGTGCTGGAGGCGGTGTCCACACGCAAGGCGGCCCAGCTGGCGGACTGGGGGGTCGAGACCGTGCTGGACCTCCTGACCACCTTTCCCCGCCGCTACATCGACCGCACCGGGCAGGCGGACGTCTCGGGGCTGGAGGTAGGCGCGGAGGCGGCGGTGCTGGCCGAGGTCGAGAGCGTCCGCTCGCGGCCCGCCCGCAACCGGCGGGCGATGGTGGAGCTGAAGGTGCGCGACGGTACCGGGCAACTCGGGGTGGTCTTCTTCAACCAGCCCTGGCGGGCCAAGCAGCTGAGTGCCGGGACCGAGGCGATCTTCTGGGGGAAGGTGGGGGAGTACAAAGGGGCGCGCCAGATGGTGAATCCCGTGGTCGACGTGGTGGCGGGGTTCGAAGCGGCGGTGGGTCGGACCCGCCGGACGTTGCGGATCCTGCCGGTCTACCCGGCGTCGGCCAAGGCGGGGCTGACCAGTTGGGAGATCGGGACCTTCGTGGAGGAGGCCCTGGAGAGGGCAGGCGAGCTGGTCGACCCGCTGCCCGAGGAGTGGCGCCAGGAGCTCGCCCTGTGGGACCGGACAGCGGCGTTCCGGGCCATCCACGGTCCGGAGTCGCTGGAGGTGACCGGGCCGGCCCGCCGGCGCCTGGTCTTCGACGAGCTCTTCCGGCTGCAGCTGGCCCTGGTGCTGCGCCGGCGTGCTTTTGAGCACAACGCCCGTGCGCTGCGCCACGACGTGTCGCCGCGGGAGGTGACGGGCGCGGTGACGGGGACACTGGTGGCCCGCTTCCTGGCCGGGCTGCCCTTCGAGCTGACCACGGCGCAGCGGCGGGCGTTGGCGGTGATTGTGGCCGACCTGGCCGGGCCCTACCCCATGCACCGCCTGCTGCAGGGCGATGTCGGGTCGGGCAAGACGGTGGTGGCGCTGGCCTCCCTGTTGGGTGCCGTGCAGAGTGGGCACCAGGGGGCGTTGATGGTGCCGACCGAGGTGCTGGCCGAGCAGCACGCGTCGGCGGTGCGCGCCCTGTTGGGCGGGCTGGACGTGCGGGTCGAGCTGCTGACCAGCCGGGTCAAGGGCGCGGCGCGTCGGGCCATGCTGGCGGGCCTGGCCGATGGCAGCGTGCCGATCGTGGTCGGGACGCACGCCCTGCTGACCGAGGGGGTGGCGTTCGGATCGTTGGGTGTCGTGGTGATCGACGAGCAGCACCGCTTCGGAGTGGAGCAGCGGGCCATGTTGCGGGCCAAGGGCGAGGTGGGCGATCCCGACCTGCTCGTGATGACGGCGACCCCCATCCCACGCACGGCCGCCATGGTGATCTTCGGCGACCTGGACGAGACCACGCTGGACGAGCTGCCACCGGGCCGGGTGGCCGTCACCACCAGGTGGTTACCCGGGCCGGAGCCCGATCAGGAGGGTGAGGCATGGGAGAAGGTGCGCCAGGAGGTGGCGGCGGGGCACCGGGCCTTCGTGGTGTGCCCGCTGGTCTCGGACTCGCCGCGGGTCGAGGCGCGGTCGGCCAGCGAGGAGTGGGCGCGCCTGTCGGCCGGGGAGCTGGCCGGCCTGCGGGTGGGCCTCCTGCACGGGCAGATGGCGCCGGCGGCCCGGGAGGAGGTCATGGCGCGGTTCCGCACCGGAGAGGTCGAGGTGCTGGTGGCCACCACCGTCATTGAGGTCGGGGTGGACGTCCCCGAGGCGACGGTGATGGTCGTTGAGAACGCCGACCGGTTCGGCATGGCCCAGCTGCACCAGCTGCGGGGGCGGGTGGGTCGGGGTTCGTCGCCCAGTTGGTGCTTCCTGCTCGGTGGGGGCGGGTCGGGAGCCGATGCGGTCGCCGCCGAGCGTCTGGCCGCGGTGGCGCGCTCGGCGGACGGTTTCGTGCTGGCCGAAGAGGACCTGCGCCTGCGCGGGGAGGGCACCCTGCTGGGCGCCCGCCAGAAGGGACACACGGACCTGCGGCTGGCGTCGCTGTCGGATCCGGCCGACCGGGCGCTGCTCGGCGAGGCGCGCCGGGTGGCCGCCTCCCTCGTCAACGACGACCCTCACCTTCAGGGGCACCCTGACATGGCCGACGAGATCCGCCTGTTCCTGAGCGAGGACGAGGGGGAGTACCTCTTCAAGAGCTGACGGGCGTCTACCGTGGCACCGGTGCGAGTCATTGGGGGCCGGAGCCGCGGGCGCCGGCTGGCCGCCAAGCTCCCGGAGTCGGTGCGCCCCACGTCGGACCGGGTGCGCGAGGCGATCTTCGACATCCTGGGCTCACAGGGGGGCGTCGCCGGCCTCCGGGTGGTCGATCTCTACTGCGGCAGCGGTGCGCTGGGGCTGGAGGCGCTGTCGCGGGGCGCCGCGGCAGCCACCTTCGTCGACCAGGACCCGGGGGCACTGGCGGCGGTGAAGGCCAATCTGGAAGCCGTCGGATTGGGGGACGAGCCCGCCACGTTGGTGCGCGCCGCCCTTCCGGGATGGCTGGGGAACGCTCCCGTCTTCGATCTCGCCCTATGCGACCCGCCCTATGACTTCGACGGCTGGGCCGCACTGCTGGAGGTGTTGCGGGCCGACGTGGTGGTGATGGAGTCGAGAGCCCCGGTCAGCGTTCCCGCCGAGGGTTGGATGGTCACCAGGGAGCGCCGGTACAGCGGTACGCTCGTCACCGTGGCTCATCGCAGCGGTGCCGGCTCGTGAAGGTAGGGCTCTTCCCGGGCTCCTTCGACCCCTTCCACAACGGTCATCTTGAAATCGTCGAGCGGGCCAGCCACCTCTTCGATGAGGTGGTCGTGGCCGCCCTGCGCAACCCGCAGAAGAGCGAGCCCCTCTTCGGGTTGGAGGAACGCCAGGAGATGCTTGAGCAGGTGCTGGCCCATCTCCCCTCGGCGCGGATCGTGTCGGTCAGCACGCTGCTGGTGAACGTGGCGCGCGACGTGGGGGCCTCGGCCATCGTGCGGGGCCTGCGGGCGGTGTCCGACTTCGAGACCGAAATGCAGATGGCGCAGATGAACCACCACCTCTCGGGGGTCGAGACGATCTTCATCCCGACCAGCTCGAAGTACTCGTTCGTGGCCTCCAAACTCGTGCGTGAGGTGGCCCGCTTCGGGGGCGATGTCTCCGCCTTCGTGCCCAAGATCGTGGCGGAGTGCATGGTGGCCAAGTACGAGGGTGCGAAAGGGAGTCTGTGAGCGATCAATTCCTGGAACTTGACGAACCGGCGGTCGAGGTCAACGCCGAATCGATTCTGGAGCAACTGCTGGAGATACTGTCCACAGCCAAGTCGATGCCACTCTCCTCTTCGGTGATGGTGTCGCGCGAAGAGATGACCTCGTTGCTGCACGCCGCGCTCGACTGCCTGCCCGACGAGCTCCGCCAGGCCCGCTGGCTGCTGCGGGAACGCGAGGAGTTCCTGGCCGAGCGGACCCGGGAGGCCGAGGCGCTGATGGAAGAGGTCCGGGCCCAGGCCGAGCGCATGGTCCAGCGGACCGAAATCGTCCGCCAGGCCAACTCGGTGGCGCAGCGGATCCTCGACGACGCCAACGACGAGGCCCGCACCATGCGCCACGAAGCCGAGGACTTCTGTGATCAGAAGCTGGCCGGCATGGAGATCGTGCTGGACCGTCTCACCCGCACGGTGCAATCCGGCCGGGCCAAGTTGGCGGCGGCCCCGGTGGAGGCGGCGGCGGAGGACGAGGACGCGGCGGCAGAGGAGGACGGCTTCTTCGACCAGGACCTTCCCTAGTGGAGAGGGACCCGTTCGTGGTGCACATCGCCCGCCTGAGGCGGTCGCCGGGGCTGACGTGGCACGAGGTCCGGCGGGGTCCGGTGGAGCTGGCCGGCCCGCTCGACGTGGCTGGTATCGATCCGGGGCGCAGTGTGGTCCCGGCCGGTGCCGAGGCCGAGTGCGACGTCAACCTGCAGCCGTTCCACGGGGGCATCGACGTGGAGGGCACGGTGAGCGCCCCCTGGGTGGGGATCTGCCGGCGCTGCGCGGTGGCCGTCTCGGGCGAGTTGCGGATCGCCGTGCACGAGCGGTTCGGCGAGGGTCCGGTGCCGGGGGATGAGATGTACCCGGTGGAGGACGACGCCCTCGACCTGGGGCCCCTCGTGCGTGACGCCGTCGTGCTCGACCTGCCCATGGCCCCGTTGTGCCGGGAGGACTGCGCCGGGCTGTGCCCGCAGTGCGGGGCCGACCGCAACGAGGGCGCCTGCGCATGCGTTGTCCCCGCCGATCCCCGTTGGGCTAACCTCGATGTGCTCCGGTAGCTGACTCTCTGCGGCCGGCGCGCCCCCGTTCGATCGTTGGAGACCCACGATGGCTGTTCCGAAGAAGAAGAAGTCCAAGGCCAAGGGCCGTAGCCATCAGGCTGCGGCCTGGGTCCTGCGCCGCCCGCCGCGCAGCGTGTGCCCCCATTGCCAGGCGGCCAAGACGCCCCACGTCGTCTGCCCCAGCTGTGGTTGGTACAAGGGTCGGCAAGCCGTAGAGGTCGACTGACTTGAGCCGACGGGGTGAGCGTCCGTCACCGGGGACGCTGGCCACCCTGCCCGTCGCCGTCGACGCCATGGGGGGCGACAAGGCCCCGGGGGAGATCATTGAGGGCGCCCGGCGGGTGGCCGCGGAAGACGGCATCCCCGTCGTGCTGGTCGGGCCACCCGACCAGGTGGGGGACACGCTCGGGCTGCCCCTGGTCGCCTGCACCGAGGTCATCTCCATGGACGAGGACCCGGCCGGCGGTGTGCGCCGCAAGAAGGACTCCTCCCTGGTGCGGGCGGCCGAGCTCGTGCGCGACGGCAAGGCATCGGCGATGGTCTCGGCCGGCAACACCGGCGCCACCATGGCCTCGGCGTTGCTGCGCATGGGGCGGCTGCCGGGGGTGGTGCGGCCCTGCATCGCCACTCCGCTGCCCCGGTTGGGACGCTCGCCTGCGGTGCTGGTGGACGCCGGGGCCAACTCGGAGTGCACCCCGGCCATGCTGGTGCAGTTCGCCCGGATGGGAGCCGCCTACGCCTCGGCCCGCTTCGGCACGGAGGCGCCCACGGTGGGCCTGCTGTCCATCGGTGAGGAGTCGGCCAAGGGGACGCCGCTGGTCAAGGAGACCCACGGCCTGCTGGTGCAGGAGCGCGGCTTCTCGTTCGTGGGCAACCTGGAAGGGCGGGACCTGCTGCCGTCGCCGGCCGACGTCATTGTGACCGACGGGTTCACCGGCAATGTGGCCCTCAAGGCCCTGGAAGGTTCGCTGCGCTTCCTCTTCGACGCCATGCTCGGAATCTTCGGCACCAACGAGGAGACCAAGGCGGCAGCCGACGTGCTGCTCCCGTACCTGCTGCCGATGGCGGCCCAGTTCGAGCCGGAGAACACCGGCGGGGCCATGCTGCTCGGGACGGACGGGGTCTGCGTGATCAGCCACGGATCTTCCAACGCCACGGCCGTGGTGAACGCCGTCCGGGTGGCCTTCGAGTGCGCCACACGAGGGTTGGTGGATCACGTGGCTGCAGCCGTTCTCCCTGTTCAAGAGGCATAAACGGGCACTTCGAGGGGAAAAACCCCTACACTGCGACCCATGCCTGCCGAAACCCACACCAATCAGGGCCCTCTGGATCGCAACGGGGTCTTCGAATTGATCCGGGACCAGCTGGCCGACATTCTGGAGACCGACCCGGCGACGATCACCGAGGGTGCGTCGTTCGTAGAGGATCTGGACGCCGACTCCCTGGCCCTCATTGAGCTGGTCGAGGCGCTTGAGGAAGAACTGGGGGAGCGGTCCGTCGGGTTCCGCATCGATGACGAAGACCTGGAAGACCTCCGCACCGTGCGCGACGCGGTCGACTATGTGTATGCCAAGCTTGAGGCGGGGTGACCTGGCCCAACGGTTGGGCCACACCTTCAGCGACCCCACCCTGTTGGAGCACGCGCTGGCGCACCGGAGCTGGTGCGGCGAGCAAGGGGGGGGTGCACCTTCCAACGAGCGCCTCGAATTCCTGGGCGACGCCGTCCTCGGGCTGGTCGTGGCCCGCTACACCTTCGAGTGCTACCCGCACTTCCCCGAAGGCAAGCTGGCCAAGGTGCGGGCGGCCGTGGTGAACGCCCGCGTGCTGGCGCAGGTGGCGGAGCGGTTGGGGGTGGGGGACGAACTCCTCCTCGGTCGGGGCGAGGAGGCATCGGGAGGCCGGTCCAAGGTCTCCCTCCTGGCCGACGCCCTTGAGGCCATTCTGGGCGCCATCTACCTCGATGCCGGCTGGGAGGCCGCCGAGCTCCTCATCCTGCGCGAGCTGCGCGAGGCCATCGCCGACGCGGCCCGCGAGCCCGACGACTTCGATCACAAGAGCCGCCTGCAGGAGAAGGCCGTGCGCGACGGCGACGGCACGCCCCGTTACGTGATCGTCGGCTCGGGCCCCGACCACGACCGCGTCTACGTGGCCGAGGTGCTGCTGGCCGGGACCGTGTGCGGCACCGGCGAGGGGCACTCCAGAAAGGAGGCGGAGCAGGAGGCGGCCCGCAAAGCATGGGAGGGACTCCACAGTGCCTGAACTGCCCGAAGTCGAGACGCTGCGCCAGGATCTGGCCCGCGAGGTGGTGGGCAAGAAGATCAAGGCGGTGGCGGTGGCCAACGGGCGCTCGGTACGCCGCCACGCCTCGGCCAAGCACTTCCGTGTCCCGCTGGAGGGCCGTGTCATCAAGTCGATCGGTCGTCTGGGCAAGTACCTGCTGCTCACCCTGGACAGCGGCGACACCCTGGTGGTGCACCTCGGGATGAGCGGGCAGCTCCTGCGGGTCAAGTCGGTCAAGGACACCAAGCCCAAGCACACCCACGTGACCATCACCTTCACCCAGGGCGGTGAGCTGCGCTACGTCGACCCCCGCACCTTCGGCGAGATGTTCGTCTCCACGCCGCCGCTCAAGGCCGACGGCATGCCGCTCAGCCCGGTTTCGGGCACGGCGGGCGGTGACGGGACGGCCATCCGCAAGGCCATTCCCGAGCTGGCCCACCTGGGTTTCGACCCCATTGAGGACATGATGAGCTGGGACCGCTTCGGCCTCCTGCTGCACCAGCACAAGGCCGGGATCAAGAGCATGCTCATGGACCAGAGCTTCACCGCCGGCATCGGCAACCTCTATTCCGACGAGATGCTCTACCAGGCCGGGCTGCGCTACGACCGCGCCTCGGACTCCCTGACGGCGACCGAGGTGCGGCGCCTCTACCGGGCCATCGTCGAGACGCTGGCCGACGCCATAAAGCACCGGGGCTCGTCGCTGGCCGACGAGCAGTACCGCGACCTGTTCGGGGAGATCGGTGACTTCCAGGGCTCGCACCAGGTCTACGACCGCGAGGGCCAGGCCTGCCGGCGCTGCCGCAATACCATCGTCCGGGTCAAGACGGGCGGCCGGTCCACCTTCTTCTGCGAGCATTGCCAGGTCTGAATCGCCCAGCCTGACCACTCTCTCCCGCTAGGGTCGCCCGAGTGTTCCTGAAGTCGCTCAGCATGAAGGGGTTCAAGTCGTTCGCCGACCCCACCGTGCTGGAGTTCGAGCCGGGGATCACGGTAGTCGTCGGGCCCAACGGGAGCGGCAAGTCCAACGTGGTCGACGCCGTCACGTGGGTGCTGGGCGCCCAGGGCCCGAGGTCGTTGCGCTCGGCCAAAATGGAGGACGTCATATTCGCCGGGACCTCCTCGCGCCCGGCTCTGGGACGGGCCGAGGTGTCGCTGACCATCGACAACGCCTCGGGCAAACTTCCCATCGACCTGGCCGAGGTGACCATCACCCGGACGCTGTTCCGCTCCGGGGACAGCGAGTACGCCATCAACGGGGCGCCCTGTCGCCTGCTCGACATCTCCGAGCTCCTCTCCGACTCCGGTGTCGGCCGCCAGCAGCACATGATCATCGGCCAGGGCCAGCTCGACACCGTGCTCAACGCCCGGCCCGAGGACCGCCGCGCCATCATTGAGGAGGCGGCCGGCGTCCTCAAGCACCGGCGCCGCCGGGAGCGGGCCGAGCGCCGCCTGGCCGCCACGGCCGAGAACCTGGAGCGCCTGGGCGACCTGGTGCGCGAGGTACGCCGGCAGATCCGCCCGCTCGAGCGCCAGGCCGCCGCCGCCCGCTCGCACGACAACGTCGCCGGCGAGCTCCTGGCCATCCGCCGCTACCTGGCCGGTGCCGAGCTGGCCGAGCTGCAGACCCGGCACCGGGCGGCGGCCCAGAGCCTGACCGTCTGCCAAGAGGAGGAGCGCGCCCTGCACGAGGCGCTTGAGGCGCTCGACGCCGAGGCGTCCTCCACCACGGCCCAGCTGTCCTCGCGTCGGGAGGAGGACCTGGCCCGCTCCCTGGGCCGGGTGCAGGGCCTGGTGGAGCGGGCCCGTGGCACCACGGCCGTGCTGCGGGAGCGGGGGCGGGCGGTCGGGGTCGCCCTGGATGCCGCGGCCGACGTCGACGTGGTCTCCACCCTGGAGGCCGAAGCGGCGCGCCTGGCCGCCGAGATCGCCTCCGCCTCTCCGGAGGAGGACGCCGGCACGCCGGTCGGAGCCGCGCTGGACGCCGAGGAGGCCGAGCTGCGCCGGCGCTGGGCCTCCGTCCTGGGCGACGACGGGCCGGATGAGGCGCTCTCCAAGGCGGAGGCCCGGGGTGAGCTGGTGGCCCGGGCCGCCGAACGCGAGCGCCTGGACCTGGCCGGGCTGGACGACCGGGTGGCCGCGCTGGAGCGGCGCGCCGCCGCCGCCGCCGTCCGGGCCGATCTGGTGGGCCGCGCTGCCACCGGCCTGGAGCAGACGGCGGCTGATCTCGGCGCCGAGCTACAGGCCCGCACGGCCGAGCTGCACGGCGCGGCGGGGCAGGTTGAGGCGGCCCAAGGGACGGCCGATCAGGCTGAACAGGATCGTCACCGCACTGCCGCCCGGGCGGAGGCACTGGAGCGGGCCCTGCGGGACCTCCACGGCGCCGGGGGCCGCGAGCTCCTGCGCGACGTGGACGGCGTGGTGGGGTCGCTGGTGGAGCTGGTCGACATCGACGAGGGGTGGGAGGCGGCCTTCGAGGCGGCGGCCGGAGCCGGCGTGGCGGCGGTGGTGGTCGACGGGCGGCGCTCGGCGCAGGCCGCCCTGGCCACCTTGCGCGCGCAGGGCGTCACGGGAGCCGTCCTGGCCCCCCGCGCCCCCCGCGCCGGCGCGGCCACGTCGGCCGCGGCTTCGGTCCCGGACGACCTGCCGGCGGGCAGCAGTGCACAGTCCGTGCGGCGGCACGTGCGGGCCCGCCACGGTGAGGCGATCGCTGAGTCGGTGCTCAATGCGCTGCTCGCCCGGGCTGTCCGGGTCGACGGGTGGGAGGAGGCCATCGATCTGTCCCTGGCCCGTGACGACCTGGTCGTCGTCACCCCCGAGGGGGACCGGTTCGCAGCCACGGGCTGGCGGGTGAGCTCGGCCACCAGCGTGGTCACCGCCTCGGCCGTGGAGGAGGCCCAACGGCGGGCCGGGGAAGCCGCCGACGAGGCCGACGCAGCCGGAGCGCACCTGGCCGAGGCCCGGATCGTCCTGGCCCGGGCCCGCGACGCGCGGGCACTGGCCGAACGGGCGGTCGACCGCCACGGCTCGACCTGCTCCACCGCGGCGGCCGACGCCGAGCGGCTGGACGAAGAGCAGCGCCGCCTGGCCGAGGAACTGGACCAAGCCCGGTCCGACCGTGACGAAGCGGCCCGCCGGCTGGATGTCGAGCGGGCCGAGAGCGCGCGCCTGGCCCAGAGCCTGCCGGTGCTCAAGGAGGCCGTCGGGGCCGGGCACGAGCTGGCCGCCCGCCGCCGGGAGTTCGCCGACCGCCAGGCGGGGCTGGCCGAGCGCCGCCGGGTGCTGGCCGAGCGCCAGGCCGAGATCGAACGCCGTCTGCACGGTCATGCCGAGGAGCGGGCCACGGCCGCCGCCCGGCGCCAGCGCCTTGAGGCGGAGGGGTCGACCCTGTCCCGGCTGGAGGCGGTCGTCGAGGGCGAGCAAGCCCGCCTGGCCGGCATCTTCGACGCCCTGCGCCGGGACTACCAGGTCCAGATCGATGCCGTGCGGGCCGGAGGGGAGCGGCTGGAGCGGCTCCGCCAGGACCGGCAGGAGACCGAGCAACGGCTCGATGCGGTGCGCGCCCGCACCCGGGCCCTCGACCTGGAGTCGAACGAGGTGGCGCTGCGGGTCGAGACCCTGGACGAGCACATCGGCCGCGACCTGGGGGCGGTGCCCGAGGAGCTGGCGGGACTGCCCGCACCGGAGGTGCCCGAGGGCACCACGCTGCCCGCCCATGCGGCCGAGCTGGAGCGCAAGCTGGCGGCGCTGGGCCCGGTCAACCCGCTGGCCCTCGAGGAGCTCTCCTCCTTGGAGGAGCGCCACAAGGAGCTTGAGGTCCAGGTCGACGACGTCCGCGGGGCGCGGCGCGAGCTGCACGAGGTGGTGCGGACCCTCGACCACGAGATCCTGACCTCGTTCGCCGCCGCCGCCGCCGACGTGAACGAGCACTTCTCGGCCCTCGTCGCCATGCTCTTCCCCGGTGGCACCGGCCGCCTGGTGCTGACCGAGCCCGACGACCTCCTCAACACGGGCGTCGAGATAGAGGTGCGCCCGGCCGGTCGCAACGTCCGGCGGGTGTCACTGCTCTCCGGCGGCGAGCGCTCCATGGCCGCACTGGCCTTCCTCTTCGCCGTGTTCCGCAGCCGGCCCTCGCCCTTCTACATGATGGACGAGGTCGAGGCCGCGCTGGACGACGTGAACCTGCACCGGTTCCTCGGCCTGGTCCGCGAGTTCCGCGACGAGGCGCAGCTGCTCATCGTCAGCCACCAGAAGCGCACCATGGAGACGGGCGACGCCCTCTACGGCGTGACGATGGCGCCGGGCGGCTCCTCGCAGGTGGTGAGCCAGAAGGTCGAGAAGGAGAGGGAGCAGGAAATCGCGTGACCGCGCTGCTCATCGCCCTCGTGGTGGCGGTCGTTGTGGTCCTGGCCGCCGCGCTCTACCTGGTCGCCCGTTCCCGGCGGGCCGCCGAACCTCCCGAGGCGCCCGAGGCGCCCGAGCCGATCTACCGCAGCCGCCTGGGCAACGTCCGTGGGCTGTTCAGTGACGCCGTGTCGGCCCTGCGCACGGGGCGCATCGATGCCGCCACCTGGGAATCCCTGGAAGAGGCCCTGATCCGGGCCGATGTGGGGGTGGCCACCACCGACGCCCTGCTGACCGATCTGAGGAAGCGGGTGGCGGACAAGGAGATCGGCGGCGGGGACGATCTCCTGGCTGCCCTGGCCTCGGCCGTGCGCACCCTGCTCAAGACGTCGGGATCGCGTGCCCTGCGCTTCGACGGCGCTCCCGGTGCCACCGACGTCTGGCTGGTGGTCGGCGTCAACGGGGTGGGCAAGACCACCACCATCGGCAAGCTGGCCCGCCAGCAGTCGGCCGCCGGACATTCGGTGCTGCTGGCCGCCGGCGATACCTTCCGTGCCGCCGCTGCCGACCAGCTCGCGCTGTGGGCCGAGCGCGCGGGGGCCGAGATCGTCCGGGGCGCCGAAGGGGGAGACCCCAGTGCCATCGTCTTCGACGCCGTCCAGCGCGCCGCCGCCCGCGGCAACGACCTGGTGCTGGCCGACACGGCCGGGCGCCTGCACACCAAGGTCAACCTGGTCGAGGAGCTCAAGAAGATCCGGCGGGTGGCCGATCGCGCACCGGGCCATGTCTCCGAGGTGCTCCTGGTCCTCGACGCCACCACCGGCCAGAACGCCCTCGCCCAGGCCCGTCAGTTCACCGAGGCGGTCGCCGTCACCGGGATCGTGCTGACCAAGCTCGACGGCACGGCCAAGGGGGGCATCGTGATCGCCGTGCAGCGCGAGCTCGGCCTCCCGGTGAAGCTGGTCGGCCTGGGAGAGGGGCCCGACGACCTGGTGGCGTTCGACCCCGACGAGTTCGTCGACGCCCTGCTCGGCCTGGACTGAGCCGGCGCGGGTCACCCCGCTAACCTGAGACCCCATGTTCGATGCCCTCTCGGACCGCCTGGAGCGGATCTCGACCCGCCTGCGCGGCAAGGGGCGCATCAGCGACGCCGACCTGGACGGGGCGCTCGGGGAGATCCGCACCGCGCTGCTAGAGGCCGACGTCGAGCTGTCGGTGGCCCGCCGTTTCTGCGACGGCATCCGGCTGCGGGTCAGTGTCGAGGCGCTGTCGAGGAGCCTGACCCCGGGTCAGCAGGTCATCCGGGCGGTGCACGAGGAGCTGGTTGGCGTGCTGGGCGGCGAGAGCCTGAAGATCTCCTACGCCTCGCGCCCCCCCACCGTGGTGCTCATGGCCGGACTACAGGGCTCGGGCAAGACCACCGCCTCGGCCAAGCTGGCCCTGTGGTGGAAGCAGCAGGGGCGCAACCCGCTGCTGGTCGGGGCCGACCTCCAGCGCCCCGCCGCGGTGGAGCAGCTGCGCATCCTCGGCCAGCAGGCCGGCGTCACCGTCTTCAGCGAGCCCAGCGATCCGGTCAGCGCGGCCCGGGCCGGTCTGGAGGAGGCCCGCCGCCTCGGCAAGGACGTCTGCATCATCGATACGGCGGGGCGCCTCACCATTGACGCCGATCTCATGGAGGAGATCCGGGGCATCTCCGCCGCCACGGAGCCGCACTACACGTTCCTGGTGATCGACGCCATGATCGGACAGGACGCCGTGGCGACGGCGCGGGCATTCCACGACGCGCTGGCCCTCGACGCGGTCGTCCTCTCCAAGCTCGACGGCGACGCCCGTGGCGGCGCCGCCCTGTCGGTCAAAGGGGTGGTGGGCAAGCCGATCGCCTTCGCCAGCACAGGCGAACGGCTGGGCGATTTCGACCTCTTCCATCCCGACCGCATGGCCGACCGCATCCTCGGCATGGGCGACATGCTCAGCCTCATTGAGCAGGCCGACCGCACCATGGACCACGATGAGGTGGCCAAGGGCGCCGCCCGCCTCATGGCGGGGCACTTCACCCTGGCGGACTTCCTGGGGCAGCTGCGCCAGGTCAAGAAGATGGGCTCGCTGGGCGGGCTCATGAAGCTGATGCCGGGCATGTCCAAGGAGATGCGCCAGGCCGCCGGGCAGATCGATGACGGCGAGGTGGCCAAGGTTGAAGCCATCGTCTGCTCCATGACGCCGGCCGAACGCGAGGACACCGCCCTGCTGGACGGCTCCCGGCGCAGTCGGGTGGCCCGGGGTTCGGGCACCACGGTTGCCGACGTCAACGCCCTGCTCAAGCAGTTCAAGGAGATGCAGAAGATGATGAAGGGGATGGTCTCGGGCAACATGCCCAACATCCCGGGCATGCCGAACCTGGGTGGCCTCCCGGGCCGGGCCGGGCGCAAGCTGGCTGCGCAGGCGGCCGGGGCCGGCGGGCCGGACTTCGACATGCTCTCCCAGCTCATGGGCGATTCGGGGGAGCTGCCCGGCCTGCCCGCACCGGCGCCGGCCCGGGCGGTGGTCAGCGCCAACAAGGGGACCAAGAAGAAGAAGAAGAAGGGCGGCCGGGTCACCCCGCCGAAGGGCCGGTAGGGCCGGTAGGGCCGGTAGGGCCGGCATCTGCCAGAATGGACCCTCGACGCACGGATGGACGTGCAGATGATGGAGGAATGGGTCTGTGGCAGTGAAACTCCGCCTGGTGCGGATGGGCAAGAAGAAGCAGCCGACCTACCGGGTCGTGGCCGCAGACAGCCGGGCACCGCGTGACGGCCGGTTTCTCGAGATCGTGGGCACCTATGCCCCCCGGGGGGCCTCCACCGCCGAGCCCGACGCGGTGATCAAGATCGACAACGACAAGGCCGTGAAGTGGCTGGTCAACGGGGCCCAGCCGACCGAGCGGGTGGAGAAGCTTCTCAAGACGTCGGGCGCCTGGGAAGAGTTCACGGCGGCGAGGGCCAAGTGACCGATCTTTACGAGGCCGGCGACATCAACCAGTCCGAGGGCGGTCACCAGGACGTGAATGACTACGACGAGGTTGACGAGGTCGACGAGGCCCCGGCGATCGATGGTGGCACGTCGCTGGCCGTCCTCGACTACCTGGCCCGCTCGCTGTCCAACGACCCCGATTCGGTGGTGATCGAGACCGAGGAGCGCCGGGGAGGGCTGCGGTTGAGCCTGCATGTCGCCCCTGACGACATGGGACGGGTGATCGGGCGCCGGGGCCGCACCGCTCAGGCCATCCGCACCCTGGTCAACGTGGCCGGCGCCAAGGACGGCGTGCAGGCCAGCGTGGACATCGTCGACGACTAGGACGACTGACCTGCTCAAGATCGGGCGGGTCACCAAGGCCCACGGCCTGCGGGGAGAGGTCGTCGTCCAGTTGTGGACCGACCTGACCGAGCGCCTCCACCCGGGCTCCGTCCTGACCACGCCGCGGGGCACGCTCACGGTGGAGTCGGCCAAGCCGTTCGGGGACCGATGGATCGTGCAATTCGAAGGCATCGTCGACCGGTCGCAGGCCGAGCGCATGCGGGGCATTGAGCTGGAAGCCGAGGCCGTCGAGATCCCCGGGAAGCTGTGGGTGCACGAGTTGGTCGGTGCCACCGTCCGTGACGTCGAAGGGACCGAGCTGGGGACGGTGCGCGCGGTGGAGGCCAACCCGGCCAGCGACCTGCTGGTGCTCCAGACCGGCGGATTGATCCCGTTGTGCTTCGTGACCGAGAGCGACCCAACGGCGGGGACCATTGTGGTCGACATTCCCGACGGCCTGTTGGACCCATGAAGATCAGTGTCTTCACCCTCTTCCCCGAGGCAGTCTCCGCGTACTGCACCACCTCGATCCTCGGGAGGGCCCAGGAGTCGGGCGCGCTCTCGGTGGACGTGCACGATCTGCGGGACGGTGCCGAGGACACCCGGCGCACCGTTGACGACAGCCCGTTCGGCGGGGGGGCGGGCATGGTGCTCATGCCCGAGCCGGTCTTCCGGGCCGTCGAAGCGGTGGAGGCGGCCGGCGACCTGCCGCGGCCGCTGTTGCTCCTCGCCCCGGGCGGCCGGCGTTTCGACCAGGCGGCGGCCGAGGAGCTGGCCGCGGCTCCGACCGGTTTCTCGCTCCTGTGCGGGCGCTACGAGGGCGTCGACCAGCGGGTGAGCGACCATCTGGTCGACGGAGAGCTCTCGGTGGGGGACTTCGTGCTGGCCGGGGGCGAGCTGGCCGCCCTGGTCGTGGTGGAGACGGTGGCCCGGCTGCTCCCCGAGGTGCTGGGCAACGACGACTCTGCCCTTCACGAGAGCTTCTCGGACGGACTCCTGGAGTACCCCCAGTACACCCGCCCCGCCGAGTTCCGGGGCTGGGAGGTGCCGGCCGTGCTGCGCTCCGGAGATCACGCCGCCGTGGCGTCCTGGCGGCGGACCCAGGCGTTGCTGCGCACGGCGTTCCGGCGGCCAGACCTGCTTGAGCACCTGGTCAGGGCTTCGGCGCTCAGCGACCAGGACGTGCGGACCCTGGCTGCGCACGGCTACGATGTTCCGTCCGGCAGCGAGCCGTGATGAGTTCGGGATGAGATAAGGACGCGCCCCATGCACCCCACCGAGACGATCGACCGCGACAGCCTGCGCGACGACATCCCTGACTTCCGCCCCGGCGACAACGTCAAGGTCCACGTGCGGGTGGTCGAGGGCAGCCGGGAGCGGGTCCAGGTCTTCCAGGGGGCCGTCATGCGGCGCCAGGGCGGCGGGGTCCAGGAGACCTTCACCGTGCGCAAGGTCAGCTTCGGCGTGGGCGTGGAGCGCACCTTCCCGGTGCACTCGCCGACCCTGGCCAAAATTGAGGTCGCCACGCTGGGCGACGTGCGCCGGGCCAAGCTGTACTACCTGCGCGAACGCCATGGGAAGGCGGCGAAGATCAAGGAGCGGCGGACGGCCAAGCCATAGGGTCCGGACCCGTGAGCGACCGATGAGCGAGGAAGACCTCGAGCGATACGAGTCCGAGATCGAGCTGGGGTTGGTCCAGGAGTACCGGGCCGTCCTGCCCGTCTTCGCCTACGTGATCGAAACCGAGAGACGCTTCTACTTGGCCAACGAGGTCTCTCTCAACGTCCGCTCTGATACCACACCGGCGTGCATTGAGCTCGAACTGCGCGACGCCTGGGTCTGGGACATGTACCGCCCGGCTCGCTTCGTCCCCTCGGTGCGGGTGGTCACCTTCCGTGACGTGAATATCGAGCGCCTGCCCGAACAGGAGCTGTGAGCGGCTCCGGAAACTGCAGGCCCGACCGTTCTCCGGCATGCCGAGCCACCACATCGTTCTGGGGCGGAAGGGCGAGGATCGGGCCGCAAACTGGTACATCGAGCGTGGCTACACGGTGCTGGAGCGGAACTGGCGCTGTGCCCGGGGTGAGATCGACCTCTTGTGCACCCTCGGCGGTGTCCTGGTGGCCTGCGAGGTCAAGGCACGCAGCACCGACGCGCACGGCACACCGTTCGAGGCGGTGTCCCGGGCCAAACAGCTCCGGCTGCGGAGGCTGGTGTCGGCCTACCTACGCCAGGGGGAGGCCCACTACGACGTGGTCCGCTTCGACGTGGCCTCCCTCCTCGGTCAGAACCTCCAGGTGATGGAAGGTGCGTTCTGAAACTCCGGCCGCCTAGGGTCAAGGCTCATGGAAACCCTCATTGTCGATCGTCAGGACGGGGTGGTCACCGTCACCATGAACCGCCCCGAGCGCAAGAACGCGGCGACCGGGACCATGCTGACCGAGCTGCGGGCCACCTTCGAGGAGGTCGAAGATCGCCCGCAGGACAGGGTGATGGTACTGACGGGCGCCGGTGGCGCCTTCTGCTCGGGCGCCGACCTTTCCGATCCCAACGGGCCGGCCTCGGACCCGTCGCGCTCGGGCCTGTCCCGCATGCGGCGGCTGGGCGACGTGGCGTTGGCCCTGCACCGCATCACCAAGCCCACCATCGCCAAGGTTGACGGGTTCGCCGTCGGGGCCGGGCTCTCGCTGGCGCTGGGCTGCGACCTCATCGTCTGCAGCGATCGGGCCAAGTTGTCGATGATCTTCGCGCGCCGCGGCCTCGCACTCGACAATGGCGCCTCCTGGCTGCTTCCCCGTCTCATCGGCCTGGCCCGGGCCAAGGAAATCGCATTCTTCGGGGGGATGTGGAGCGGGGAGGAGGCGCTGGCGCTCGGGCTGGTCAACCGGGTGCTGCCCCTCAACGAGCTCGACGCCTTCGTCGACGACTGGGCCACCACGCTGGCTGCCGGCCCCCCACTGGCGTTGTCCATGACCAAGACGCTGTTGCACGCCAGCTGGCAGGCCACCATGGAGCAGGCGGTGGAGGACGAAGCCCGTTGCCAGGCCCTCAATTTCTCGACCAAGGACACCGCCGAGGCCATGGCTGCCTTCGCCGAGAAGCGCCAACCCACCTTCACCGGCCGCTGAATAGAGTGGGGTTGTGCGCAGCGGAGTGCAAGGCATGGTCGGGGACACGGCTCTGGTGACCAAGGCGATTGAGGGCGCTCACCACCCAGGCCGGATTCGGGCACGCGGTGAGGAGTGGTTGGCCGTCCCCCTGGACCCCGAGGCGACCATTGCGGTCGGGACGAGCGTCGTCGTGGCCGACGTCGAGCGCGGCCTGCTCGTCGTTTACGCAGAGGACAGTTAGGAGCACATCGTGACCGCTGCAGCCGGTGAAGTGCTGGGGATCGTCGTCGTCGCCGTCCTGGCCGGCGTCGTTCTGGGAGGACTCTTCCTCTCACGCTGGATCAAGATCGTCCAGCAGGGGAGCGTCGGCGTGGTCAAGCGCCTGGGCGAGTTCAAGACCGTGGACCAGCCGGGCCTGCACATCCTCGTCCCCTTCGTCGACAGGATGGAGAAGGTCGACGTGCGCGAGTTCCCCATGACCGGTGACCAGCAGGCGGTCATCACCAAGGACAACGTGTCCCTGCAGGTCAGTGCCACCATCTTCTGCCAGGTGATCGACGTGAAGTCGGCCCTCTTCGAGATAAACGACTACCAGCTCGCCGTCGACCAGCTCTCGCGCACCGCGCTGCGCGCCGTGTTCGGCGAGCTTTCCCTCGACCAGGCGCTGTCCGAGCGGGAGACCATCAACAGCCGGATGCAGGACCACATGGCCGACGCCACGGCGAAGTGGGGGGTGCGGCTCAACCGGATAGAGATCCTCGACATCACGCCACCGATGAACGTCGTGCAGGCCATGTCCGAGCAGAAGGAAGCCGAGCAGCACAAGCGAGCGGCCATCCTCAAGTCCGAGGGTGAGCAGCAGGCGGCCATCAACAGCGCCGGTGGGCGCAAGCAGGCGGCCGTGCTCGAGGCCGAAGGCGCAAAGCAGTCGGCCATCCTGCGGGCCGAGGCGGAGATGAAGGTGCTGGAACTTCAGGCCGAGGGTCAGAAGAAGGCGCTCGTCCTCCACGGCGAGGGGGAGGCCGCCCGCCTGACCTCCATCGACACTGCCGTCATCAATCCCCGTACTCTGGCGGTCCTGCAGCTCAAGGCGCTGCAAGAGATCGCGTCGTCCGACAACGCCAAGGTCGTGGTGCCCTACGAGGCGACCAGCCTCATGGGTGCGGCCGAGGTTCTGCTCTCCACGTTGCGCTCCGGAGCGGACGCCGTCGTCACCGCCCAGCTGGAGGACAAACCGGCATCCTGAACGTGAATCGTCAGGCGGCGAGCTCCAAGTGGGCCGCGCGGGCGACGGACGTCCGGACGACCTTGTCCGCCACCGATGGCGCGACCCGGAGGATCGACCTGAACTCGCAGGCGGAACTGGCAAAGAGCGCAAGGTCCGTCGTCGCCGTGGCGGTGGCTGACCGGGGTGACCCGGTGAGCAATCCCATTTCGCCCAGGAACTCACCGCTTCCGACATCGGCCACCTTGGTGACGCCATCTCCGGTCTCCCTGGAGACCCGGGCGCAGCCCTGGCCGATGATGATGAACTCGTTGGCCGGGCGACCCTGGCGCATGAGGATCCGATCCTTCGGCACCCGAACGTACGTCATGAGCGAATCAAGCTTGCGCAACTCGGACTTGGTGCAGTCCGCGAACAGACTGAGGTCGCCAATGCGGATGAGGTCTGGTGTCTCCATGTGGAGCTCCTTCCATCCCGGGCGTGACGCGCCCGGTACCCCGATGCTAGGTGGTCCATCTGCATGACACATCGTCATCCCGCTATGTATCTGCCTAACTGATATACCGGATCTCATGGGCCGGCCGGCCGGTGACCTCCGAGCGACCCTGACCACCCTCGGCGGCAGCCACCTCGAACAGGTCCGGCGAGAGTACGTCGCCCACTACAACCAGCAGCGTCCGCATCGGGGCATCGACCTCGCCGTGCCTGCCGGCGGAACCGATTCTGATCTCGGTCTGTTGCGAGCGCTCACTGGACTGCCCAGTCGTTCGTCCGACGACGTTTGGTGCGTCACTTCTCCGGGGGAGACTCAACGCGGCACGTCTGAAGTTCCCACCCGAGCGACCGTTCACTTCCCGTGCTCGCCGCTGTCGCCTCCGCCACCCTCTCCGGCGCCGTCGGGCGCCCCGTCTCGGTCGAAGTCCACGTCTCCAACGGGTTGCCCGGGTTCACCATCGTCGGCCTGCCCGACGCCGCCGTGCGTGAGTCGCGCGACCGGGTCCGGGCCGCCCTCCTCTCGAGCGGCCTGCCCTGGCCGTTGCGCCGGGTCACCGTCAACCTGGCTCCGTCTGGCGTCCGCAAGGGTGGGGCTGGCCTCGACCTGGCCATCGCGGTCGGCCTGCTGGTGGCCACCGGCGAGCTGCCGACCCCCTGCACCGAGGGCCTCGCCTTCTGCGGCGAGCTGGGTCTCAACGGCGCGCTGCGCCACGTACCCGGCATGATCGCCTTGGCCGATGCCACCGCACCCCTGCGGCTGGTGGTGCCGCTGGCCGACCTGCGTGAGGCCGCCCTGGTGCGCGGCGAGGCCACCCACGGCGTCTTGACGCTGGCCGAACTGTCCGGAATCCTGAAGGGCCAGGCGCCCTGGCCCGACCCGCCGCCTGCCCCCGTGGCCACCCCTCCCACCGACCTCCCCGACCTGGCCGAAGTACGCGGGCAGACCTTCGGCCGTCACGCCCTCGAGGTGGCGGCAGCCGGGAACCACCACCTGCTCATGGTCGGCCCACCGGGATCGGGCAAGACCATGCTGGCCGAGCGCCTGCCCGGCCTGCTCCCGCCGCTGGGCCACGACGAGGCCATGACCGTGACCCGGATCCACTCGGCTGCCGGGTGCTCCCTGCCCGACGGCGTCCTGGTCAGCCGCCCCCCGTTCCGGGCCCCGCACCACCGGGCCTCCATCGTGGCCCTGGTCGGCGGCGGGAGCTGGTCGCTGCGACCCGGGGAGATCTCGCTCGCCACCCACGGGGTCCTCTTCCTCGACGAAATGGGGGAGTTCCCCGTCGCCGCGCTCGAGGCGCTGCGCCAACCGCTGGAGGAGGGGATCATCCGGGTTAGCCGGGCCGGGGGGACCGTCACCTTTCCGGCCCGGTTCCTCCTGGTGGCTGCCATGAACCCCTGCCCCTGCGGTGAGGGGGTCTATCCCGGTGCCTGCACCTGCACCGCGGCCGGACGGGCCCGGTACACCCGCCGACTCTCGGCCCCCCTGCTCGATCGCTTCGATCTCGTCGTTCCCCTGGTCCGACCCGATGCCGACGAGTTGCTGTCGGCCGTGGCGGGCGAGACGACCGCCGTCTGCGCCGCTCGGGTCGCCGCTGCCCGAGCCCGGTCCGCCTGCCGCGCCGACTCCGGAGACACGGATCCTCCGCTGGGTGCCGATGGCGCCCGTCTCCTGGCGTCCAAGCTCAGAGAAGGGCGTCTCAGTGCCCGTGGCCTGCAGAAGATCTCGGGAGTGGCCCGGACCGTGGCCGATCTGGCCGGGGACGACCAGGTCGGATACGAGCATGTCTGCGATGCCCTGTCCCTACGGGCGGCCAGGTCCACGGTGATGACGTGACGGCGGGTCGTCGCCTTCCCGAGGAGGCCTACGCCGCCGCCCTGGCGTCTGTTCCCCGGGTGGGACCGGCTGCCCTGCGCCGCCTGCTGGCCACCGACCCGCCGTCAGTGGCCTGGTCCGGCGCATCCCTCGGCCGGGAGAGCGACGTGGCCCGGATTTGGCAGAGTCACGAGGAGCTGGACATCGCGGTGTTGACGGTCGATCACCCGGAGTACCCTCAGCGCCTTCTGGGAGACCCTGAGGCACCGGCGGTCCTCTTCTGCCGGGGCAACCCGTCCGTGGTCAACCAGTGCGCCACCGTGGCCCTGGTGGGCACCCGCAGCCCGACCCGCTACGGCATTGGGGTGGCCGCCCAGTTCGGCGCCGACCTGGCCGCGGTGGGGATCAGCGTCGTCTCGGGGCTGGCGCTGGGCATCGACGGTGCGGCCCACGAGGGGGCGTGCGGAGCCGGGGCACCGCCCGTCGCGGTGGTGGCCGGAGGCCTGGACGAGCCCTACCCGAGCCGGCATGCCCGTCTCTGGGAGCGAGTGGCCGGTCAGGGCGCCGTGCTCTCCGAGTCACCGGTGGGGATGCCCACCGAGAAGTGGCGCTTTCCGGTGCGCAACCGGCTCCTGGCCGCCCTGAGCGACGTGGTCGTGGTCGTCGAGAGCCGACACCACGGGGGGAGTCTGCACACGGTCAACGCCGCCATGGACCGCGGCATCCCGGTCGGCGCCGTCCCGGGATCCATCCGCAGCCCGACGTCGGAAGGGACCAATGCCCTCCTGGCCGATGGGGCCTTCCCGGTCTGCGGACCGTCCGACATCCTGGCTGCCCTCTCTCTCAAGGGCGTGGCCCTCCCCGGACCCGGTCCGCCCGTCTCGGGCCAGGATTCCGAACATCCGTGTCCACAAGCCGATCGGGCTCTATTCGACGCCCTCTCGCCCGACCCGGTCTCGCTGGACCAGCTGGCCCGCACCACCGGTCTCGATCTCCCCGCTCTCTGCGGTGGCCTGGAACGACTGGCCCAGGCCGGTGTGGCTCGCGATGTGGGCGGATGGTGGGAACGGACCTAGTGTGCGACGCCGTGGAAGGACGGTACCTGGCGGCGCCTGACGTCTTGGCGCTCCGGGAGGCCGCCATCCGGGCCGAGGGGGAAGGCGCCGGCGCAGTGTTCCTCAGCGATGGGCCTCTTGGCGATGCCATCGTGCTGGCGGCCGGCCTGAGCACGGTGACCTCCCGCCTCCTCCTGGGCGTGCCGGCCGGGTTCGGGACCGGCACCCACCGTCACCCGTCCGTGCTGGCTCGTGAGCTCACCACCCTGGACCTCCTCAGCGGGGGACGGGCCGTGCTCTGCTTCTCGGCTCCCTTCACCGATGAGGTGGCCGAGGCCATGACCCTGTGTCGAGACATGTGGCGGAATGGCACGGCATTCAGCTCAGGACCCCACTATCCGGTGCCCGGTGCCGTCAACCGTCCCCTCCCGGCCAGTGGCCGCAGCCCCCAGCTGGCCCTGGACCTGACCGGAGGAGCGAAGAGCGAATCGGGTCCGGAAGCGGCGGGCGACCCGGGCCCTCTCCACCAGCTCGCCGACCTCGTGCTCCGGCCGACGGCAGAGCCCGGCGTGTGCCGGATTGAGCGCAAGTGAGCCCGGCCGCAATCCACTCCGTCACCGGCCGCCACCTGCCTTCCCTCAACGGGCTGCGGGCAGTGGCCGTCCTGGGGGTCCTGGCCTACCACCTCCATCTCGGGTGGGCCACGGGGGGTTATCTGGGAGTCGACCTCTTCTTCGTGCTGTCGGGGTTCCTCATCTCCACTCTCCTGCTCGAAGAGTGGGTGGGCACGGCGAAGCTCAATCTGGCCGATTTCTGGGTCCGACGGGCCAAGCGGTTGCTCCCAGCCCTGTTCCTGGTGGTGGCCGCGCTGGCCCTCTACCTCGTCGTCAACGGCTCGTTCGGTGGGCCGGGAGCCAACGGGTTGATCGACCTGCCGTCACTGCGCGGTGATGCCATTTCGACCCTGTTCTACGTCGGCAACTGGCACGCCATTTACGCCCACCAGTCCTACTTCGCCCAGTTCTCGACACCCTCGCCGCTCCAGCACACTTGGTCCCTGGCGATTGAGGAGCAGTTCTACCTGATCTGGCCCCCCTTGTTGCTGCTCCTCCTGCGCGGCGCCCGCCGCTCGTGGCGTCCGGTGGGAGTGGGGGTCACGGTCACCCTGGGCCTGTGCTCCGCCCTCCTCATGGCACTCCTTTTCCATCCCGGCTCGGACCCCACCCGGGTCTACTACGGCACCGACACCCGGCTCTTCGACCTCATGGCCGGGGCCACCGTCGCCTTCCTGGCCGCGTCCCGCCCCCAACCCGGCATCCGGTCCCGCCGGGCACTGCACGTCGCCGGCCCCATCGCTGCCCTGGGCCTGGCCATCTTCTGGATTATCGGCGGCACCCCGGCGGGCCTGCCCGGCAACTTCATGTTCGAAGGCGGATTCGCGCTGTGTGCCGTCTTGGCCGCCGTCGTGGTGGCCGATGCCCGGCTGATGGAGCCGGGGGTCCTCGCCCGGATGCTGGCCACCAGGCCGCTGCACTTCCTCGGCACCATCTCTTATGGGATCTACCTGTGGCACTGGCCGATCTTCGTCTACGTCACAGGGGAGCGGACCGGGTTGTCCACCCTGCCGTTGGACCTGGTGCAGGTCGGGGCCACCCTGGGTTTCTCGACGGCCAGCTACTACCTGGTCGAGCGGCCGATCCGCCGGGCCCATCTGCGCGGCCGTCTGCTCGCCTGGACGGCGCCGCTGATCGGGGTCACCGCCGCGGCGGTCATGGTGGTCGCCACCATCCCGGCGGTGGCCGATCCGGCCCGGGTGGCGGGAACCACGCAACTCGCTCCGCCCGGGGGCCAGGCGGTGGCCGGTACCGGTGGCTACGCGGGCCAGGAACCGATCAGCCTGAACCCGAGCCCGTCGTCCACCCGGCCCCTGCGCGTCATGGTCCTGGGCGACTCGGTCATGCACGACGCCTCCTACGGCATCACGGCGGCGCTCAGCGCCACGGGGGAGGCCACCGTGTCCACCCGGACCATTGCCGGATTCGGGCTCACGACAGCTACGAACTGGCCCTCCTCCATCCCCAGCCTGATCCGGGAGACGGGCGCCCAGCTGATAGTGGCCAGCTGGAGCTGGGACCAGGACGGCCCCACGACACCGAACGCCTTGCATCAGCCGACGCAGTACACGGCTCTCCTGCGCCGGGCCGTCACGACAATGTTGACCCCGGGCAACGGGGTCGAAGGTGTCATCTTCACCGAGTTCCCTCCCTCGGGAGAGATCCCGGCGACGAACCCTTCGGTGCAGGCCGCCTATGACAGGGAGCGTCGCGCCGGCGTGACGGCGTGGAACGACATCGCGGCGAAGGTGCCCTCAATTTTCCCCGGCCGGGTCATGTACCTTCCCCTCGCCGGCTCCCTTCTGGTGGACGGTCGCTACTCGTCGTGGCTGCCGCCGGTGGGCCGTCCCCACGCACCGATCAACCAGTGGATCCGGGCTCGCAAGCTCGACCAGGTGCACCTGTGCCCCGAAGGCAGCGCCCGCTACGCGGACGCGCTGTTGGTCGATCTCACGGCGATCATCGGACTGGCCCCGGCGACCGCGACCTGGCCGCAGGGCGCGTGGGCCAGGGACCCTGATTTCAACAACCCTCCCGGCGCGTGCCCCGACGACCATCCTCCCGGTGGGCCGTAAGCTGACCCCCGTGGCCGGCACGCGTACGGAAAGCGACAGCATGGGGGAGATTGAAGTCCCCTCCGACCGGTACTGGGGCGCCCAGACCCAGCGCTCGCTCCACCATTTCGACATCGGTGGCGAGACCATGCCGGTGCCCCTCATCCGTGCCTTCGGCATCCTGAAGGGTGCCTCGGCCAGGGTCAACCGTGACTTGGGCAAGTTGGACGACAAGCTGGCCGGCCTGATCGAACAGGCGTCGGCCGAGGTGGCCGAGGGGGCGCTGAACGACCAGTTCCCCCTGCACATCTGGCAGACCGGCAGCGGCACGCAGACCAACATGAACGCCAACGAGGTCATCTCCAACAGGGCCATTGAGCTCGCCGGGGGCACCATGGGCTCCAAGACCCCGGTCCACCCCAATGACCACGTCAACATGTCGCAGTCGTCCAACGATACTTTCCCCACCGCCATGCATGTGGCGGCCACCGAAGAGATCGTCCACCGCCTGCTGCCCTCCGTCGCCTCACTGCGCGACGCGCTGCGGGCCAAGGAGCTGGCCTACGCGGCCATCACCAAAATCGGGCGCACCCACCTCATGGATGCGGTCCCCCTGACCCTGGGCCAGGAGTTCTCTGGCTATGTGGCCCAGCTGAGCGCCGACCTCGACCGCATGGAGGTAACCCTCCCGGGGTTGTACGAACTGGCGGCCGGAGGCACCGCGGTGGGCACCGGCCTGAACACGCATCCCGAGTTCGGCCAACGTGTTGCCGAGGCCATTGCGGAAATGACCGGGCTGCCCTTCGTCACCGCCCCGAACAAGTTCGCCGCTCTGGCCGCCCACGACGCGCTGGTCTTCACCCACGGAGCGCTGCGCACCCTGGCGGTCTCCCTTATGAAGATCGCCGATGACCTGCGGTGGCTGGGTTCGGGTCCCCGCAGCGGGCTGGGCGAACTGTCCCTGCCGGAGAACGAGCCGGGTTCGTCCATCATGCCGGGCAAGGTCAACCCGACGCAGAGTGAGGCCATGATCATGGTCGGGATCCAGGTGCTGGGGAACGACACCGCAGTGGCCATCGCCGGGAGCCGGGGCAACCTCGAGCTCAACGTGTGCAAGCCGGTGATCATCTACAACGTCATGCAGTCCATCGCCCTGATGACGGACGCGTGCCGGGGCTTCCGGGAGTTCTGTGTCGAGGGCCTCCAGCCCGACCACCAGCAGATACAGCGCCACCTGACCAACTCGCTCATGCTGGTCACCGCGCTCAATCCGATCATCGGGTATGACAATGCGGCCAAGGTGGCCAAGAAGGCGCACAAGGAGGGCATCACGTTGCGTGAAGCGGCACTGTCCCTCGAACTCCTCACGGGCGAGCAGTTCGATGCCGCCGTGCGGCCCGAGGAGATGACGCACCCGTGAGCCGGCCCGTGCTCACGCCGGCTGATGTCGACGCGGCGCTGGCCGAACAGGGCCTGGCCTGGTCACGCCGGGGCGACGAACTGGTGACCACGGTCAAGCTGGCCGACTTCGCCGCCGCGCTTGCCTTCGTCAACGCCGTCGGAGCGGCCGCCGAGGCGGCCAACCATCACCCGGACATCGACATCCGGTGGAACACGGTCAACCTGGCGCTGACCACCCATGACTCGGGAGGGCTGACGGTGACCGACCTCGCCCTGGCGGCGGCCATCGACCTCCTGCGTCCCCGGAGCGAGGACTAGGGAGCCGGCTGGAGCAGGCTCAGGCGCAGGCGGGAAAGGAGGCCCTCCCCGACGCCCACGTGGGCGGCGTACCCCTCCACCGAACCGTAGCGCTGGCGCAGGTGCGCGAAGACGGAGACCATGTTGGCCGGATCGGCCGAGAACACCTCGCTGATCTCGGCAATGACGTCCCTGCCTTCGGGGTACTTCAGCATCAACTTGGCCCGCAGCCGTTCCATGGCTTGCCCGCTGAGGGCGTAGTCAGCCACGATCGTGTCCTCGGGCACGCCGAGCAGCGACAGCACGACGGCCGAGAGCAGGCCGGTGCGGTCCTTGCCGGCCGTGCAATGGAAGACGGCGGGAAGCGCCTCGGGTGCGGCCAGGACCTCGAGGGCCCCGACGATCTGCTCCCCGGCGTCATCGAGCATCTCCTTGTACTGGGACCTGAGGAGCCCTGGTCGGCGGTCCCACTGCTCGACATCAGGCACCGAGTCAATGAAGGGGAAGTGATGGAACGCCACCGGGTGGGCGTCCACGTTGAAGCGACCCTGCTCCACCTCATGCTCCGTGCGCAGGTCGATCACGGTGCGTATGCCGAGCTCCCGCACTATGGCGAGGTCAGGTTCGGTCAGCTCGCCCAGCCCATCGGCACGGAAGAGGACGCGCCAGCGGGTGTGCTGCCCTTCCTCTGCTGCATACCCGCCCAGGTCCCGGAAGTTGACGGCACCCTCAAGGACGATGTGGCGGTCAACCGTCACTTCACCGGGAGGTCCCACATGGGGAACCAGCGCGACAGGTCCGATTCGACCGGCAGGTCCACACCGAGCATGGTGCGGATGCGCAATTCAAGTTCGGTGTCCCGCCTTTCCTTCTCCGCGTCGAGGGGAGCGAAGGGATAGAAGGTGCCACGCTTGTACAGGTAGACCAGTGAGAACGCACTGGCGTCATCGGGGGCGTCAGGCCCGGGCACGAACCCGAAGACCGAGCAGAGGAGCTGTGGCCCCCACCCGGCTTCGGTGAGGGTGGTGTTGGCCATGTGGGCCTTGGTGACCAGATCGTCGAGCTCAGGCTCGCTCAGCAGGAGCCAGCCGTAGCCAAAGGAGTCCTGCGCATGGGTGAAGCCGTCCCCGACCAGCTGCGCCACCTCAGCCTGCAGGTCCCCGGCACCTTGCCCGGAAGGAGGTTTCCAGCACACTCCGGCATGGCCCGACGAGACCAAGCCACCGGCGCTCTGCAGCGTGAGTGCGGCCGTCGGGAGGGCGAACAGCGCATCGAGGTTGGCCTTGACCGGCTTGGTGCGGCCGAGCAGGGTGTCGAAAAGGCCCACTGTGCGCTACGGGGGAGATCAGCCAGCCTGGCCGAGCTGGCGCTCCAACGCGTCCAGCTGGGCCAGACGGCGCTCAAGAGTGGGGTGGGTGCGGAAGAGGCTCCCGAAGCTGAATCCGCCGCCCTGCCCCTGCTGCGGGTTTTGGGCTCCGTCGCCGGCCACGGCCGGGGCGAAGAAGAATGCATTGAACGGCTCGGCGGCCCGCAGGTCCCTGGTCGGTATGCGGCCCATCTCACCGGTGATCTTGATCAGGGCCGAGGCCAGCTGGGACGGGCGGCCGATGAGCATCGCCCCCGAGCGGTCGGCCGCCAGTTCGCGGTAGCGGGACAGGGCCATGGTGAGCAGGAAACTGATGAAATACACGAGGATCGAAACCAGCATGACGATCATTTCGATGCCGGCGGCGTTGGAGTTGTTGTTGTTGTTCCGTCCGCCGCCGAAAATCTCGGAGTAGAACATCACCCGGGTCAAGAGCCCGGCAATCATGCCGAGGCCACTGGCGATCGTCATCACCGCAACGTCCCGGTGGGCCACGTGCGAGATCTCGTGGGCCAGCACCGCCTCTATCTCGGGCTCGTCGAGACGACGCAGCAATCCCGAGGTGGCGCACACCACTGCCGCTTTGGGGCTGCGCCCGGTGGCGAAGGCGTTCGGCACATCCGTATCGGCGATCGCCACCCTCGGCTTGGGCATGTCAGCCAGCGCGCACAGGCGATCGATGACCCCGTGCAGCTCGGGAGCTTCTTCGGCCGTGACCTCCCGGGCATGCATGGCAAACATGGCGATCTTGTCGCTGAAAAAGTACTGGCAGAAGAGAAGTCCGAACCCGATGGCCAGGATCACCACGAGGCTCTTGATGAAAATGAAGAGGACTCCGATCAAGACGGCATAGAGCACCACGAGGAAGAACCCCGTCATGAGCATGCGGGTCGTCAGGCCCCGGTCTGCCTTGATGTTGCGGGACAGCGCCATCAGGCGTTCGCACTCCCGGGTCCGCTCTGGTCGGCTGCGGGGAGTGCCGCGGCCTCTCCGGCCACCGCGCCGGTTCCCAATTCCGCCTTCAAGGCGGCCAACTCGTTGTCCACCTGGGACGTCGACGTCACCTTGTCCAGTTCCTTCTGGATGTCATCGACGGGTGTGCTGAGATCGTTGAGCGCACCAGACGCCAACAACTCGTCGATGGCGCCGGCGCGCGCCTGCATGCCGGCGATCTTGTCCTGGGCCCGCTGCATGGTCTGGCCCGCACTCCCCATGGAGTCCGATATCCCCGAGACGGCCTCACCCACCTTGGTCTGTGCCTCGGCCGCGGTGTAGCTGGCCTTCAAGGTCTCCTTCTGGGTCCGGAAGCGCTCCACCCGTGACTGAAGCTGCTGCGAGGTCTCTATGAGCTTCTGCTCCTGCTCGCTGATCTGGTCGTGCTGCACCTTCAGCTCGGTCAATTGCTCCCCCAGGGCGGCCCGGCGTGACAGGGCCTCACGGGCGAGGTCCTCGTTGTCCTGCTGGAGGGCCGCCTTGGCCTGGGCCTGCAACTTGTCGGCCTGCTTCTGCAACCCCTGGGCCTGGAGTTCTATCCGCTTGCGTGCCGTGGCCACGTCAGCCACGCCCCGCCGGACCTTCTGGAGCTGCTCAAGCTGCTTCTCATAGGAGAGATCGAGCGTGTCCCGGGGGTCCTCCGCCTTGTCCAGGACCTTGTTGGCCTTGGCCTGGAAGATCGACGTGATCCGCTTGAACGTACCTGCCATGAGCATGAGCATATGGCCCAGCGGGGCAGTGGGGGCACCGGCCGTATCTGCGGTGGCTCGACGCTAAGGTCAGCGCCGTGCCTGACCGCCTATGTCTCCTGTCCGTGCACGCGCACCCCGATGACGAGTCGTCCAAAGGAGCATCGACCATCTCCCGCTACCACGCCGAAGGCGTGCGGACCGTGCTGGTGTGCTGTACCGGGGGAGAGGAGGGGGACATCCTCAATCCGGCCATGGACACCCCCGAAGTCCGAGCCGACATCGGCCGGGTCCGCCGGGCCGAACTGCAGGTGGCCACCGACATCATCGGGTATGACGAGACGGTCATGCTGGGCTACCGGGACTCGGGCATGCCCGATTCAGAAGCCAATGCTCGCGGCGACTGCTTCGCCCGGGCTCCCCTTGAGGAAGCCGTCGGACGCCTGGTTGCGGTCATCAGGCGGGAGCGCCCGCAGGTCATTTTGACCTACCCCGACGAGCAGTCGGAATATCCTCACCCAGACCATCTGAGGGTGCACGAGATTTCCCTGGTGGCCTTTGAGGCAGCGGGAGATCCGGATCTCTTCCCCGGTGTCGGCACCCCGTTCGCCCCCTCCAAGATGTACTACTCGGTGTGGCCGGCTGAGCGGTTCCGCCAGATCCACGCCAAGTTCCTAGAGCTCGGGATGGTTTCTCCATTCGATGAGAAGTGGCTCTCTCGTCTGAACCGGAATGAGGTCTTCACGACGGCCATTGACATAGACGGCTTCCAAGACGTGCGGGGCAGGGCGTTGAAGGCTCACGCGACCCAGGTGGACCCGAACTCCCCGTTCTGGTTCGGCCTCCCGCCCGAGGTTCTGCGGGACATCCATCCTGTGGACGAATTCCGCTTGGCGCTGAGCCGCGTCGGGAGCACGGAGGTCGCTGAGGACGATCTCTTTGCGGGAGTTCGCTCTCCCTAGCTCAGGCGATGGGCCCCAGGAAGTTCAGGTGGATGGCACCAGCACTCTGGGCCAACACAAGGGCGACGGCCGTGGCCAGAAGACTGAGGAGCACAAAGGTCGCGCTGGAGCGCAGGACTGACGTTCTCCTGCTGCGCTTGCGCCTCTCCGCACGACCAGGTATCGGCTTGGCGATAACGGGTGCCCCCTCAACGGGCATCACCACGAGGGTGGACGACATCGGCTCGGGCGCCACAATCGAAATGGCCGGTTCCATCGTCCGCACCGCCGCCTCGGGACCTGGAATGACCGGTGGCCGAATGACCTCGGGGCCGACCGTTGCCATTCCGGCCGATGGCACATTCTCCACGGGCGGAACGGTGACCGCTGGCGCGGAGGTCAGGAGGGCGATGTCCGGGAGGACGAATTCCTCGGGCACCGGGTCGGCTTCCTCACTCTGGCCCATTGAGCTGGGCCATGAGAGATCGGAGAGTTCCTGCAGTGGAGCGTCGCTGGGCCACACAAGTTTGCTCAGGACGTCATCGTCACTTTCGGAGGCGGCGACTGGGTCGATGGGAACGGAAGTATGGCCAGACTGTACAACGTCTTGGGGGATGGGAGCCCGGATGGTCGGGGGTGCCAGGTGCCGCGACACCACCTCCTCGAATTTCGGACCGATCACCGCCTCGGGCTCGGGTTCCGGTTCGCTCCTAGCCGCATGCGAGGTGATGTCCCGCAGGATCAGGTCGAGGTCGTCGACCTTCCATTTCGGAATCACGAGGGGCGTCACCGAACCGCCGCCCCGCAGGGTGAGCAGCACCCCGCCTCGGCGCTGCTCGATCTCCCATTCGGAAACCCGTTCCCAGGGTAGATGCCTGGTTGACTGGCCGGGTCGATTGATTTCGATGCCGCCATAGGTGAGTACGAGCTCGAATATGTCGGGATGCCGGCCACGGTCCCTGGTGTAGAGCGAGACACCCTGCACCGTGGTTTCGGGCATCAGTTCAGGCTCCGGCTCGGGCCAGCTCGCGCAATGGACGGAACCCGATCAGGGTCGCACCAGCGGCGTCAATTGCTCCACGTACCCATTCCTCGCGACAGATCATGCGGTGATCATCCACCCGGGCTTGCCAATCGTCGGTGGCCAGAGACTGCAGCTCTGGGCTGTCGACGGCCGGGTGTAGGTGGAATTCGGTGACCCCTGGACGCAATGTGGCGAGATCCCTTTCGAACATCTGGCGGGATCCGACCCCGGGCACGAAACGCATGTGATCGGTGAAGACGGCGCCCGCCTCTTCCGCTACGGCACGAGCCGGGAACCCGACGTAGCGCTCCATGCCCGTGTTGAACATGCGCAGGGGCAGGCCGAACTCAATGGCGAGGTCAAGGTACACGTCGAAGAATTCGGGTCTGAGCTGGAGGGTACCCATGTGGGCATCGAGGTGACTCACGTCGAAGCCCCAGAGGATGGCGCGCTCTATCTGCGCCCGGCACTCACGTCGAACCTCGTCAAGGTCAGCGTGATCCCAGACGTCCTCGACCGTCCTCGGGAACCCGCCATCCCCGCCGAGCAATGACGGTGCATGGGTGATCGGGCCCCACCGATACAGCTCGTACTCGGCGTTGACGGTCAGATGCACTCCGACGTCCTCACCCCGGTAACGGCTGCTTGCTTCGCGGGCCCAAGGGCAGGGCACCATTAAGGTCGCACTGGTGACTGTACCGGTGGCCAGGCACTCGAACACCCCGACATTGGCCGAATGGCACGAGCCGAGATCGTCAGCGTTGATTATCAGGAGTTTGGCGTCGGCCGGGTAGCCGAGGCGCTGAGCCAGGCTCCCCTCACCCACCTCGGGCGCCCCCCCGGTTCAGCTCAACGTCCTGGGCCCGGGCGTCCGCTGCGATCTCGTCCTGGAAGGCCACAATCCCGGCTGTCAATTTCACATCTCCGACCGCCAGGATGCGAACAGCGAAGAGTCCGGCGTTACGGGCACCGTTGATGGCCATGGTGGCCACCGGGATACCCCGGGGCATTTGCGCAATGGACAGGAGTGAGTCGAGCCCGTCGAGCTGGGACAGGGACACCGGAACCCCGATCACCGGCAACGTGGTCACCGCCGCCAGTACCCCCGGCAGATGAGCGGCACCACCGGCTCCCGCGATGATCACCCTGAGGCCCCGCCCGGCAGCCTCACGCCCGAATGCGATCGTGTCATCTGGAGTGCGGTGGGCCGAGAGGACCCGGACCTCGTGCGGCACCCTGAAGCGGTCCAAGGCTTCGACGGCGTCATTCATCACCTTCTGGTCAGAAGAGCTCCCCATCAACACCGCTACCTGTGGCGCCGCCGCCTTCATGACGGGACTCCGGCGCACAGGTGCAGGCCAACGGGGCGGAGTGTTCCCGGGGCCAGGGTGGCGGCCCAAGCCCTCGCTGGCATCATCTCGGCGTCGTCTCCACACACGGTCACGTGTCCCAGTTTGCGTCCTGGCCCTGCCTCTTTGCCAGGCGGGTGCACATGTGCACTGTCCCTGGCCAGGCCACGGGCCTGGGGTGGCTCGGGGATGGTCTGTTCATGATTCTCCAACTGTGTGCTCATGGCTCCCTCCATGGTCCAGTGTCCAGTGCCCAGTGCTCCGAATTATGGGGCAGGGTCGCCACCTCGTTGACCGGCTCCCACGAACCCGACGTGGTTGGTTCTCAGGTCGCTAGCCTCGGCTGGAGCATTGTGGCGGGCACGACCGGCACACTAGGCGAGGAGACCACAGGATCGATGGCCAAGCCCCTACGCATCGGAAGCCTCATTGACACGGACAGGACCTTCCCCGACACGGTGGCCCAGCTGAGGAGCTACGCCGAAGCCGGCCTCGACCATGCTTTCGCCACCCAGATCTTCGCGCACGACGCCCTTACCCTCCTGGCCGCCGCCGGTGCCCAGGTGCCGGGGATCGGGTTGGGCACCGGGGTGGTCCCCGTGCACCCCCGCCACCCCATGATGCTGGCTCAGCAGGCCCTCACGGTGCAGTCGGCCACCGGCAACCGCCTGATCCTCGGCATCGGGTTGTCCCACCAGGTGGTCGTCGAGGGGATGTGGGGGATGAGCTTCGACAGGCCGGCCCGTTACATGAAGGAGTACCTGGCTGCGCTCATGCCGCTCCTGCACGGTCAGGCCGTGAGCAGCGCTGGCGACCGGGTCACCGCACATGCGTTCCAACCGCTGGAGGTGCCCGACGTCGCGGCACCGCCGGTCCTGGTGGCCGCACTGGGCACCGCCATGCTCAACCTGGCCGGCCGGGTGGCCGACGGTACCATCACCTGGATGACCGGCACCCGCACCATTGACTCGCACATTGCGCCGACCATCCGCGCCGCGGCCGAGCAGGCTGGGCGACCGTCCCCCCGCATAGGCGTCGCGCTCCCGGTTTCGGTGACGGCCGACCCGGATGCGGCCCGGGAACGGGTGAACAAGGCGTTCGCCATCTACCCGAACCTGCCGTCCTACAAGGCGATGCTGGACAAGGAGGGCGCCGAGAGCCCGGCGGACATCGCGTTCCTGGGGGACGAGGAGCGCGTCACCGCATCCATTGAGCGGCTGGCCGCCGCAGGGGCAACCGATTTCGTGGCTTCTATTGTGGGGAACGCTGAGGAGCGGGAGCGGACACTGGTGCTGATGAGCGCGCTCGCCAGATCCTGACCGGCACGCGCCTCAGCGTGACAACGTCGTGCACTTGAACTCGTTGAGCTCGGGCTGCGTCTCGAACAACTGCACCACATTCTCAATGGTCCGGCGGGCCAGCGCGGCATCGCCGCCGGGCCGGCTCATGAGACGGACGAACACGGCACGTCCCTCGACGATGAAGGTCGGCACACCGAATACCCCCCACTCCTCAACAGCCTGCTGGTGAGCCTGACGGACTTCTACGAGGGCCCTGCCTGTCTCTAATTCCGCCAGCACCTCGGATCCCGGCACGCCCGACCGGTCCAACACCGCCGAGACCACGGCGGCCTCTCTGAGGTCGAGGCCCTCATCATGCCGGGCCGCGAAGAGTGCGTCGTGGGCGGTACCGAATTTCTCGGGGTACCGGTCACGGACCACCACGCCGGCCGCCAGGGCCAGCAGGTCGCCTGCCTTGGCCGGGTCGTCCCATACCGGCGTGCCGCCTTCGGGCACGTGCGCCTGGCTGAGTGAGAAGGGAAGGAAGGTGACATCCCAATCCGCCCCGTCGGCCAGCGCGGAGACGATGTGCTCATGCGCGTTGCGGGCGAACGGGCACCGGTAGTCCCAGGTCACTGAGAAGGGCTTCATATCCACTTCAACCGGTTGTGGCGCCGACTCATTCCCCCACTGACGGCTGCCGGCCGGTGCCGGCGCCCGGGCGTCACGGCATTCACCGCCGGCCGGAGGACCAGGCCCAGGCACGAGCCGATGACGGCCCCACCCAGCACGTCGGTGGGGTGATGGGCGCGCAGGTGGATCCGGCTGGCGGCCACCGCGCCGGCGAATCCCACGTAGGCGGTGGTCTGGCGCTCGGTCTCGGCCAGGACGAATGCTGTGCAGAAGGCGGCCAACGTATGGCCACTGGGGAAACTGCTGCTGGTCGGCGCCCTCACCGCGGCGCTGAGGTGGTCATCCGGGCGCCGGCGCTCAAAGCTCGACTTCACCATCCGGCTGACGAAGAGGGAGGAGAAACCGGCCGACCCCAGGGCAACCACTGCCCGCCGGCGGTCCGGTCCCCGCCGTCGGCCCTTGAGCAGTGCCAGAAGGACCCAGACGAAGCCGAAGTCAGCCAGGTTGGAGACCAGGGCAGCCGCCCCGTCCACTCGGGGTCGGCCCCGCAGCGGTTCGAAGGCCACGTCAATGGTCCGGTCGATGGTGGTCGTCAACACGATCCAGTCCCCCCGAAGGCGGGACAGGACGGCTTGAAGTGGCAGAAGTTGCACAGGGGTCCGGTCTTGGGACGGAAGTCCTCCGCCTTGCAGGATCGCTCAATGGCGGCCCACACGGCGGTGGTCCGTTGCCCCTGCCCGCGGATCGTCTGCTGCGTGGCCACGGCCGCGATCGTCACCGGGTCGCGCAAGTGGAGAAGGCGCACCTCGGCCGGTGCCCGCCCGAGCACCCGCTCGCATAACAGAGCGTAGGTCTGGACCCCGCTCATCCGGCCCTGCACGTAGCGGGCCGAGGGTGCCTTCCCGGTCTTGTAGTCCACCACCGTCAAAGACCCGTCGGGCTCAAGATCGAGCCGGTCGATGATGCCGCGCAACCGCATGCCGTCCTGCAGGATCTCCACACCCAACTCAATGCCTATGGCCCGGACCTGGTTGGGGTCCTCCAGCCGGAAATAGTTCCCTACCAGCACTCCTGCGTCGGCCAGAAAGGCTTTGGCGGCTTCCTTGGTCAGCCTGAGCTCCGTGAACTCTGGATCGGACTGCAGTGCCGACCAGGCCCGCACCAGCTCCGAGTGCGCGGCCGTCTCACTGCGGGCACCGGGCTCGTGGTTCCAGAAGAGGCCTTCCAGTGCGGCATGAACCAGGGTGCCCTTGACGGCGTGAGGTGAGGGTGGTTCGGGGCGGTGCTCAATTTCGGTGTACCGGAAGGCGAGCGGGCAAGTGGTGTAGGCCGTCATCTTCGATGGCGTCAGGGTCCGGGGAGGGGAGAGCACCATGGTCGCCAGGATAGGACGAGGTTCTGACATTGCCACCACATGCACTAGAAAGGAGAGCCCGATGGAACACTTGCCCCTCCCGTTCGGTCAGGCTGCCCACTGGCCCTCTGGAGAGTCCCACGGCTCCCACATCGACAGAGGACAGGGAGTGGTTGATGGCGCCGCCTGAACTACGCCGGGCCAGGCAGTGGGCCGGGCTGGTTGCTGGCGATCCAGTGCGGGTCGACGGCACGCGCCTGCGCAATGCCACCTGGACCTTTGTGGCCCATGTCACCAACGGCGAGTCAGGTGAGGAGTGGGTGGAGGTTGTCGGTGGGCGTTCGGGGGACCGCAAGGTCCGGTCGTTCCGGCCCGATCAGCTCTACGCCGTATCGGCCCGACCGGGGCGGGACCCGTCGTTGGCCGCAGCACCCGGACTCCCGCTCACCTGAGTTTCGGGGAAGACCATGGTCATACCGACGCTCACGACCGAACGCCTGATCCTGCGGCCGTTCGTGCAGGCTGACTTGAACGAGCTGGCCGTGATCCACCAGGAGGAGTCGTTCTGGTGGTATCCACTGCGCGCCGGGATGAGCGCCGAGCAGACCGCCGGCTTCCTTCAGCGGACCATGGCGCGCTACGGATCCGACGGATTCGGCGTTGAGGCCGTGATCGACCGCCGGAGCGGGGACATGATCGGCTGGGCTGGTCTCGCGGTGCCACACTTCCTTCCCGAGATCCTGCCCGCGGTGGAGGTCGGATGGCGCTTCTCCTCTGCCTTCCGGCGCCGAGGTCTGGCCACCGAGGCCGGCGCGGCTGCGGTCGACTGGGGATTCACCAACGGGGGACTAGGTCGAATCGTGAGCATTTACGAGCCGGAGAACGTTGCTTCAGGGAAGGTCATGGAACGTTTGGGTTTCACGCCGTTCCTGACCACCACCGGGGCTCTACACGGCGAGGAGATCGTGGTGACCGAATTGAAGATCGAGAATTGGCGGGAACGCCGGGCCGATGGGTGACCTGGCCCAAGATACCGCGGTCTCTGCGGTAGCCGGACAACCCGAAGGTGGTCGCCGGTTCACGGCGACGGTTCATGAAGATTGGGAGATCTGGGGCCCTGCAGGCGGGTATGTGGCCGCCATTGCCCTGCGGGCTGCCGGCGCGGTCAGTCCCTTCGAACGCCCGGCCAGCTTCTACTGCCACTACCTCTCGGTAGCGGCGTTCGAGCCGGTCGAACTGGTCGTCACGCCGCTCCGAGCGGGCCGCACCGTCCTGGCGCAACGGGTTGCAATGTCCCAGCACGGTCGTCCCGTCCTCGAAGCCATGGTGTGGTCGGTGGGAGAAGTTGCCGGGCTGGTGCACCGGGACCTGGAGCCTCCCGAAGTGCCCGATCCCTCCGATCTGAAATCACCCGAGGAGCTCTGGTCCGATCGGGAAGGACCCCGGTTCCGGTTCTGGAACAACTTTGATCAAAGGCCGATTGACTATGAAGAGTCGTGGCCTCCGCCCGGCCCACTCCCCCCGACCTGGCGCACCTGGCTCCGTTGCCGGCCAACGCCTACCTTCGACGACCCGTGGGTCGATGCAGCACGGACCCTGGTCGTGCTGGACGTCTTGAGCTGGCCGGCCGGCTCGCGTCCCCATGCCTACCTGGAACCACCCTTCACCGCACCCAGCCTCGATCTTTATGCCTCGTTCCAGAATCCGGGCTCGTCCACTGACTGGCTCCTGCTCCATGGCCACTCTCCCGTGGCCGGCGACGGCCTGCTCTCGTGGACAGGGCGGGTGTGGACTCGCGATCGCCAATTGATTGCCAGCGGCGGAGGGCAAGCGGTCTTTCGCCACACCTGACGAGTGGGGCTACTCGGTCGAATAGCCGTCCATGCGGGCCAGGATCCGCAGCATCACCTCGTCGGCACCGGCCCCGATGGAGTCGAGACGGGTGTCTCGGAAATAGCGCGATGTCCAGTGCTCGTCCATGTAGCCGATGCCACCGTGGAACTGCACCGCGGTGTCTGCCACCTCGCGCTGGAGCCTTGATCCCATCAGTTTCCCGATGGTGGCGTACCGGGTGGCGTCCTCCCCCCGAATGACGGCGTCCGCTGTGGTCCTCGCGTAATGCTTCAACATGTCATGCCGAGCACTCAGTTCGGCCAGGACGAATTGGAGATGCTGGTTAGCCAGCAAAGGCTTCCCGAATGCGTGGCGTTCGGCCAGGTAGGACTTGGTGCGTCCCAGGGCCAGTTCGATGGACCCGACCTGCTTGTAAAAGGTGATCAGGCGCTCCGCCTGGAACTGCACCATCTGCTGCTGGAAGCCGCGCCCGATATCGCCGATGGTGTTCGCCACGGGAACGCGCACATCGGTGAAGGAGAGCTCCGCGGTGTCGCTCGACCACATGCCCAGCTTCTCGAGCTTGCGCGAGACGACGACGCCATCGGAGGCCGTCGGCACCACTATCAGCGACATGCCCTGGTAGCCGGGCTCGTCCGAAGTGCGGGCCAGGAGGCAGAGCCAATCGGCTTGAGTGCCGTTGGTGATGTACAGCTTCGATCCATTGATGATCCACTCATCGCCGTCCCGGACCCCCCGGGTCCTGATGCCGGCCACATCACTCCCGGCGTCGGGCTCGGTCACTGCGATTGAAGCCACGGTCTCACCTCTGATGGCCGGTGCCAGGTAGGCCTCCTTCAGCTCGGCCGATCCGTACCGGGCCAGGGCCGGCGTGGCCATGGACATCTGCACCGCCATGGCCATCGGTACCCCGCCGCAGCTGATGCGACCCATCTCCTCGCCGGCGATCAGAGTGAAGGAATGGTCGGCCCCCATGCCTCCGTATGCCTCGTCGTACTCCAGACCGAACAGGCCCACCGGGGCGAGCTTGGCGAAGAGCTCATGGGCGGGGAAGGTACGAGCGGTTTCCCACAGATCCACGTGGGGCTCAATTTCCCGCTCGAAGAGGCTCCGCAACGAATCGCGGAACATCCGGTGTTCATCCGTCTCGATCACCGGCGAACAATACCACCGAGGCAATTCAAGGCTCACTGTGCGCAGGCCCCCTACACTGCGCATTCGTGACGGTCGAGCTGGTCAAGGTGGAGGACAACGGAGCGATCCGCACGCTGACCCTCAACTCGCCCGCCAACCGCAACGCGCTTTCAATGCTGCTGCTCCAAGAGCTGGCCCGGGGACTTGAGGATGCATCGGCGGACACCGGTGTGCGTGCCATCGTGCTCACGGGAAGCGGTACCGTCTTCTGCTCCGGTGCCGATCTGTCCGAGCGCGATGCGAGCGCTCCGAACTTGCTTCCGGAGATCCTCACCTCCATTGCCCGATCCCGGGCGCCCGTCATCGCTCGCGTCAACGGGCACGCCAGAGGCGGGGGCCTCGGCCTCATCGCAATAGCCGACATGGCGGTCGCTCCGGCGTCCAGTACCTTCGCCTTCAGTGAGGTCCGAGTGGGTGTGGCGCCGGCCATGATCCTGGTTCCGGCGCTTCGCGTCACGGCGAGGCGGTTTCTCGCCCGTATGACGTTGACTGGTGAGCAGTTCAGCGCCGACGATGCGGTCCATGGCGGACTGCTGACCGCCGTGGTGGCCGATGAGCGCGAGCTCGACGACTGGGTGGATCGTGAAACGGCGTCCCTCCTGAAGTCGGCGCCAGGGGCAGTGGCGGCCACCAAGGCGCTGCTGGCCTCCCTTCCCGATGCCGACTGGGCGCCTGGGCTCTCAATGGCCAAGGAGCGGTCCGCCGAGCTTTTCGCCGGACCGGAGGCCACCGAGGGGATGGACGCATTCCGCACCAAGCGCCGGCCGGCCTGGGACGCGACGACCAGATGAGCACACGCATCACCACGCACCTGGTCGTCGACGGTGAGGAATTCACGGAGAACGCCCGTGCCATGGGTGCACTCGTGGCGGACGTCCGTGCCCTGCACGACCAGGTCGTGGCCGGAGGCGGGGCGCTCTACGTCGAGCGCCACCGCTCCCGCGGCAAGATGATGGTCCGCGAGCGGGTCGAGGCGCTGGTGGATCCCGGCACGCCGGTCCTCGAGCTGTGCCCTCTCGCCGGTCTCGAGACCGGCGACCCTCTGGGAGGGGGGGTGGTGGTGGCGTTGGTGGAGATCGCCCACACCCAGTGCGTGGTCATCGCCAACGATCCCACCGTGCGGGGCGGGACCACCAGCCCCACGACCATTAAGAAGTTGCTGCGCGCCATGGATGTGGTTGAGATCAACCGACTCCCATTGGTGATCCTGGTCGAATCGGGCGGAGCCGATCTTCCCCGGCAGGCCGACGTGTTCGTCCCCGGCGGCGAGCAGTTTCGCCGGTTGACCCAATTGTCGGCGCAGGGCATACCCACGGTGTGTGTGGTCCTCGGGTCGTCGACGGCCGGCGGGGCGTACCTGCCCGGCATGAGCGACTACACCGTGATGGTCGAGGGTCGCGCCCGGGTCTTCCTCGGGGGGCCACCGCTGGTCAAGATGGCCATCGGCGAGGAGGCCGACGAGGAGGAACTCGGTGGCGCGCTGATGCACGCCCGCACGTCGGGATTGTGCGACTACCTGGCCTGGGATGAGCACGAGGCGCTGCGAATCGCCCGTGGCATTGTGGCCCACTTGCGATGGCAACGACTGGGTCCCGGCCCGGCCTACCCCGTTGAGGAACCCCAGTTCCCGGCGGAAGAACTGCTCGGGATCGCTCCGGTGGACGTACGAGTGCCCTTCGACGTGCGCGAGATCCTGGCCCGGGTGATGGACGGGTCCCGATTTGAGGAGTTCAAGGCGTCCTATGGGTCTCAACTGGTCTGCGGGTGGGCATCTCTCGGCGGGTATCCGATCGGCGTGGTGGCCAACAACGGGATCCTCTTCTCACAAGAGGCGCAGAAGGGGGCCCAGTTCATTCAGCTCTGCAATCGGAGCCACACACCGATCCTCTTCGTCCAGAACATCACGGGCTTCATGGTCGGCACACGGTACGAGCAGGGTGGGATCATCAAAGATGGAGCAAAGCTGATCAACGCGGTGTCCAACTCGACCGTACCGCACCTCACCCTGATGGTGGGCGCCAGTTACGGTGCCGGCAACTACGCCATGGCGGGCCGGGCCTATGACCCCCGATTCGTGTTCACCTGGCCCAATCACCGCATTGCCGTCATGGGACCCAAGCAACTGGCCGGCGTGCTCTCCATCGTTCGTCGAAACGCGGCCGAGGCCGCGGGAAGACCCTTCGATGACGCGGAGGATGAACAACTTCGACTGGCGACAGAGGCCCAGATTGAAGACGAGTCGACCGCCCTTTACGCTACCGGCCGCCAGTGGGACGACGGGATCATCGATCCCCGTGACACCCGCACGGTGCTCGCCATCGCGCTGACCGCCGTCCACTCGGCGCCGGTGGAGGGCACAGCGACCTTCGGAGTGGTGCGGCACTGATGGCACCCGCACCGCCGCGTCTCCTCATCGCCAACCGCGGGGAGATCGCCCGACGGATCATCCGGGGTGCCCATGACGCCGGCTGGGCCACCGTCGCCGTCTATGCGCCCGACGATGCGTCCAGCCCCCATGTGGGCGAAGCGGACGTGGCGGTCCTCCTGAGCGGAGGGACCCTAGCTGAGACCTACCTCAATCCATCAGCCCTCATCGCAGCCGCGAAGGCGGCCGGTGCGGTCGCGCTCCACCCCGGTTACGGGTTCCTTTCGGAGAGCCCGTTCCTCGCCGAGGAGTGCGCAGGGGCAGGCTTGGTCTGGGTGGGTCCGACGCCCGAAGCGATGCGGATCATGGGTCACAAGGCCAGGGCCAAGGAGACGGTTGCTGCGGCTGGCGTGCCGGTCCTCCCGAGCGTGGTGCTGACTGCCGACATCCCCGATGCCCACATGTTGCAAGAGGCAGACATATTGGGTTATCCGCTCCTCGTCAAGGCGTCGGCCGGTGGCGGCGGACGCGGCATGCGCCTGGTGGGCGGACCCGATCATCTCGGTGATGCCGTGGCGGCGGCCCGGCGAGAGGCCGGGGCGGCGTTCGGCTCCGACGAGGTGTTTCTTGAGCAGTACCTCCCGTCCCCCCGCCATGTCGAAGTCCAAGTGATAGGCGACGCTCAGGGAACGGTGCTCCACCTCTTCGATCGCGAGTGCTCGGTCCAGCGCCGCCACCAGAAGGTCATTGAGGAGGCTCCGGCCGTCCTGGTCGACCCGGAGACCCGGTCACGCATGTGGACTGCAGCGGTTCTGGCCGCGCGGTCTGTCGGCTATCAGGGAGTCGGCACCGTGGAGTACCTGGTTGACGGGGACAGCTTCTACTTCTTGGAGATGAACACGCGCCTTCAGGTTGAGCATGGCGTCACCGAGTTGGTCACCGGCCTCGACCTGGTGGACTTGCAACTTTGGGTGGCTTCGGGCCGGCCGCTCGGGTTCACCCAGGACGAGATAGTGACCTCCGGCCATGCCGTTGAAGCTCGAATCTGCGCGGAGCGACCGCGGGACGACTTCCAGCCCACACCGGGGACGGCGGTCCACGTGCGATGGCCGGAGGGAACAGGGATACGAGTTGATCGCGCCATTGAGTCGGGTGGCACGGTCAGCCCGGCCTACGACTCGTTGGTGGCCAAGGCAATGGCCCACGGAGAATCTCGGCCAATGGCCATTGCCAAACTTGGCCGGGCCTTGCGGTCGCTGGAGCTGGACGGACTTGAGACCAACCGGGAGATGCTCGACGCCGTGCTCGCCGACGAGGACTTCCGACAAGGCGAGGTCGGTGTCAACTACCTCGCCGAGCGTGCCGATCTTCGAAATTCGGTGCTCTCCGATGCGGTGCGCCACCGTCATGCCGCTGCTGTTGCCTTCTCCCTCCTTGAGGTCCGAGCAGCTCAGAGCTTGATCCCGGTGCCGGCCGCAGGATGGCGCAACGTCGGCACGGCGCTGCATCGCGACCATCTGATCGACCCGTCGGGCGTTCTGGAGGTGCAGGTCAGCCGAACCGATGTTCCGGCCAGCGTTGTGCAGGACGGCGAGTGGTATGAGGTGGGCACCGCGGTGACCGGCGGAGGCGTGGTGGATCTCACTGCCTCGGGCCTGCGGCGACGGTACAGGGTTCGGCTCTCCCCCCATTGGGCCTTCGTCAACGGACCGGAAGGGCAATCGACATTTGCCCTGCGAAGCGAAGATGACCCTGACGAGGAGGACGGTGCGGGGGGCGAGTGCCGGGCACCCCTACCCGGGGCGGTCACCATGGTGCTCGTGGCCGTGGGGGACACCGTGACCGGCGGTGACGGCCTGGTTGTTCTTGAGGCGATGAAGATGGAGCACACCCTGCGCGCCGGTGGAACCGGAAAGGTCAGTCAGGTCCTCTGTGCACCCGGCCAGCAGGTCGACGTGGGCGACCTGCTGGTGTCGATTGAGCCGACATGACGGGAGGGTCTCGGCCATCCGGAGTGCTCCGGGTGGCCAACTGCAGCGGCTTCTTCGGCGACCGGATGACCGCCGCGGTGGAGATGGTAGAGGGCGGACCGATCGACGTGCTCACAGGCGATTGGCTGGCTGAGCTCACGATGTACATACTCCACAAGACCCGCGCCAGCGGAGGGGGATACGCCCGCACGTTCCTCCGTCAGCTTGAAGAGGTGCTCCCCATCTGTGTGGAGCGGGGCATCACCGTCGTCTCCAATGCCGGGGGCCTCAACCCCGAAGGGCTGGCGGCCGCCGTCACCGAATTGGCCCGGCGCCAGGGCCTGTCGGTGAAGGTGGCATCGGTGTCGGGAGATGACATCACCCAACGGGTGCCCGAGCTCAGGGCTTCGGGAGTTCCGTTTGTCAATCTCGACACCGGTGAGGCCTTGCCTCCCGACGCTCGGCTGGTGACGGCCAATGCGTATATGGGGGCACGCCCAATTGCCGATGCCCTGGCAGCCGGTGCGCAGGTAGTCGTGACGGGCCGGGTCACGGATGCGTCGGTCGTCGTCGGCCCGGCGCTCCATGCGTTCGGGTGGGGTGATGACGATTACGACGCCATTGCCGGGGCCGTAGTGGCGGGGCACGTCATTGAGTGCGGCGCACAGTGCTGTGGCGGCAACTATGCGTTCTTTGAGGAGATCCCCAATCCGAGCCGGATCGGCTTCCCCATTGCGGAGCTGCATCCGGACGGTTCGTCCATCATCACCAAACATCCGGGGACCGGGGGCGCCGTCTCCGTGGGCACCGTCACGGCGCAGTTGCTCTACGAAATCGGGGGACCCCGCTACCTGAGCCCGGATGCCGTGGCCCGGTTCGATTCGATCGCACTGGACCAGGAAGGCCCCGACCGGGTGCGGATCGCGGTGGTCCGAGGTGAGTCTCCTCCGCCCACCTTGAAGGTCACAGCCAACCTCCATGCCGGCTGGCGCAATGCGATGACGTTGGCGCTCACCGGAGCCCAGGTAGCCGCCAAGGCCCGGCGAGCGTCCGCGGCCGTGTGGGCCGGCATTCCCGGCGGGCGTTCCTCATTCGAGGAGACGGCGGAGGAATTGACCGGTGACCTGAACGGTCACGGTGTGGCCTACTTGAGGTTGAGCGTGCGGGACGACGACGAGCAGGCGGTAGGTCGTGCCTTCTCGGGTGCCGTCGTCGAGACCAGCCTGGCCAGCTATCCGGGCACATTCTTCACGACGGCACCCTCGGCGGCGCAGGGAGTGGCCCGGTACTGGCCGACCAGCATTGCGGTCAAAGAGGTGACGCCGCGAATCGAATGTGATGGGATGGCGGTCCCGAACTCATTGCGGATGACCAAGAGCCGAACTCCGGAGGGCGAACCGGAGCAAGAGGTACCGGCTCCTCCACCACCGGGCGCGCCGGGGGAGACGGTGCGCGTGCCCCTGTGGGTGCTGGTGGGTGCCCGCTCCGGTGACAAGGGGGGCAATGCCAACATCGGGGTTTGGGCGGAGACCGAGGAGGTTGCCCGTTGGATGGCGGCCAACCTGGACACGGAGCTCCTGATTGAGCTCCTGCCTGAGGTCCAGCCCTTCACCGTCAGCCGCTACGCGCTCCCGAACCTGCGGGCCGTGAACTTCGTCGTGCACGGGATCCTCGGATGGGGTGTGGCGTCGAATCTACGATTGGACGCGCAAGCCAAGGGATTGGCCGAGCTCCTGCGCTCACGGGAGGTCGATGTGCCGGTGACCTTGGTGTCAAGCGGAAGGCCATCCGAACGATGGGCCACCTTGAACGATGTCAGGCGCGATAGGTTCGTCGGCTGAGTGGAGTACTCGACCACCAAGAGACGACCATCGGAGGTTTGACATGTGTCCGGGGGCATCCGCAGGTGTGACAGCGGCTGGGCAGCCGAAGGTGCAGAGCCGATTGGGCCGGCTGTTCTTCGACCACACGATCGACGAATACCCCAGGGGTGTCCGGCGAGTCGGGTACCTGGGCCTGGCCATCCTTGCCACCGTGGTCCTGTACTACGTGTACTACACGCAGACAGGGGTGACGCCGAACATCCTGGCCGGTTTCCACATGAGCTTCGCCTTCTACATCGGCATCATTGTGGTGTCGAACCTCCTGGGCGCCTTCGCATCCCTACCTGCCAGCCAGACCGACCGCTTGGGGCGGACGAACGTGGTCATTTACGGCCTTCTCATCGTGGGCCTTCTCACGGCCGTGGCCATCCCGTTGACGAACAGCCAATGGTCGTATGGCGTCGTCACCTCACTGATCGGGATCGTCGAGGGCGCCATTCTGGTGGCCACCCCGGCACTGGTGCGCGACTTCAGCCCTCAGCTGGGCCGGGCGTCTGCCATGGGCTTTTGGACGATTGGGCCTGTCGCCGGCAGCCTCATCACCTCCCTGGTGGCCCTGCACACGTTGAACCACTTCGGCCAGACGCACTGGAAGAGCCAGTTCGTGATTTCGGGTGGCGCAGCCCTCATCGTGTTTCTGATCTCCTTTGCGGGGTTGAAGGACCTGTCACCGCAGATCCGGGATCAGCTCATGGTGTCGGCCCGCGACCAGGCACTCGTTGAAGCGCGGGCTCGTGGCTTGTCCGACCGGGAACTTGTCGCGGCGACCGAGCGGCCATGGCGACAGATCCTCCAATGGGACCTGGTCGGTTCCTCCATTGGCATCGCCACTTTCCTGCTCGTCTACTACGCCGCGGCCAGCCTCTTCACCATCTACTACCCGGTGATCTTCAAGAACCCCGATGGCACCAATTTCTCCGTCACCCAGGCCAACGGGCTGAACACCTGGTTCTGGGGAGCGGACATTTTGGCTCTCATTGCCGTCGGCCTTCTTTCCGATGCGCTCAAAGTACGCAAGCCGTTCATGTTGCTCGGCGTCGGTGTTTCCATGGTCATGCTGGTCGTGTTCCTCGGCGATGCGACTCACGCCCATACGAGCTACTACACATTGGCCTTCGAGGCCTCGCTCCTGGCCGTCGGCCTCTCACTCGTCTTTGCACCATGGATGGCCGGGTACACCGAGAGCGTCGAGGAGAAGAATCCCGCCTTGGTGGCGACCGGCCTGGCGCTATGGGGCTGGATCCTCCGGCTCGTCGTCGGATTGTCGTTCATCTTCCTCCCCATGATCATCAACAGCGTGAACCCGATCGTCGACAATCTGCCGGTGGCCGGCACGGTCATTCACGGCCAGTCCATCGAGAACTTCGCGGCCGAGCATGCCGACATCATTGCGTTCGCAAAATCCCATCAGCAGCTCCTGACCGCACTGGCGAAGAACCCGGGTCCGGCGGACACTCTGGCGAAGGCTCCCACCTTGCACAACCTGGCTGGGGCGGTGGATGCCTACGGAAAGTCGATCACGAGTGAATTGGTGAAGAACGCGGCTGTGCTCCAGACGATCGCGGCCAAGTACTCCGACCAGCTGACCTTCATTCAGGCTCATCAGACTGCGCTGAACGATCTCCAGAATGCCTCCACCAAAGCCCCTCGTCAGTGGCAGCGCTGGTTCTTTGTCGATCTGGCCGGGATGGTCGTCTTCCTTCCCCTCATATGGCTGACCAAGGGCCGATGGAACCCGGCAGCAGCCCAACGTGACTTCGAGGAACACGAGGTCCGGGTGCGCGAGGAATTCTCCCGACTGGTCGGCGAAGAGGCCGTCCCGGTCTGACCACGCGCACCGATCTGGCAGGATGACGAGGTGGAGCCGATCGTCCGCCTGGCCTCTCTTGTTGTCGGTGTGGCCATCGTTGCCAGCACGGGTTGGAGCGTGTTCACCGCCCTGGTCGTCCCGCGGGTCACTTCCTCGCGTGGCATTCGCAGCGTGGCCCGCGTGCTGGGCGGATCGGTGCGCCGCCTCTCCCCCCATCTCCCCAACTACGAAATGCGAGACCGGGTCATGTCGTTCGTCGGACCGGCGGCCATGGTGGTGTTGTTCGTCATGTGGATCGGTCGCCTCGTCGTGGGCTTCGGGCTGATCATCTGGTGGACCAGCGGCCAGAGCTTCGGGACGGCCATGGCCATTGCGGGTTCCTCGGTTTTCACGCTCGGCATTGTCTCCACCAATGACGGGGGCTCCAAGGCGCTTGAGATCATCGCGGCCGGCGCCGGCCTGCTGGTGGTGGCGTTGGAGATCGCCTATCTGCCTGCTCTCTACAACGCCTTTGCCACTCGTGAGACCGAAGTGACGCTCCTGGCCACCCGCTCGGGCACACCGGCCTGGGGTCCCGAGATCCTGGCCCGCCACCACATGCTGGAGACCATGGATGAGCTCCCCCCCCTGTATGCCGATTGGGAGCGTTGGGCGGCGGCCGTTTCAGAGAGTCATGCCAACTATCCCGCGCTCATGTGGTTCCGTTCCCCGGTCTCGTCGCGCAGCTGGCTCTTGGGGCTGGTTGCCATGATGGACTCGGCCGCGCTCTACCACGCAGTGAGCCACGAGCAGACACCCCACCAGGCCCGGCTCTGCCTTTCCATGGGTTCGAGCTGCCTGCGATCCATGGCCGGGGCGCTGAACATGCCGTATGTGGCGGACCCGCTGCCCACATCGGGGACCAGGCTGACCCGGGAGGAATTCGAGGAAGGTTTCCGGAGGCTCGCATCGATCAACTTTCCCCTGGAGCGTGATCTTGAGGATTCATGGCGCCACTTCCAGGGGTGGAGGGTCAACTACGAGCCGATTGTCGATGGCCTGACCCGGTTGATCGTCCCTCCTCCGGCGCCATGGTTCATCTCGCGCCCCCATCTGGGTGTGACCGAATGGCCGGCGGTGCGCAACCGAACGCCGGATGACCCTGAGGGAACTCAGGCGTTCGGATCGAGCAAGACCTTCAAGACGCCATCAGCCCGGGAGTCGAACAGCTGATACGCCGCAGCTACCTGGCTGAGCCCCATGTGATGGGTGAACGTGTCAGTCAGGGAGAACTTCCCAGCTTGGAGGAGCGGGACGAGAGCGGGCCAGGTCCCGGGCACCGGTGCGAACACTGCCCGTACGGTGAGGCTCTTCAGGAATACCAGTCCCATGGGGAAGGGAAGGGCCATGGCGAGGTTGACCCCGACCACCGAGACCGTGCCGCCGCTCGCCGCGCAAGACAGCGCGTCAAGGACCGTGCTGTCGGCACCGACGGCCTCAATCACCGACTCGGCACCCCACCCCGACGTGGTTTCGAGGACCTGCTCCGACGCGGGGGCAATCCCCGCGTCAATGGGCTCAGCTCCCAGGCGCTCGGCCCGCGCCAGCCGTTCGGGGACCTTGTCGACGGCGAGGATCCGGGCTGGTCCGAACAGCTTGGCGCACTGCAGTGCCATGATGCCGACCGGCCCCAGGCCGATCACGGCGACCGTCGAGCCGGGCCGGATGCCGGCCCGGCTCGCCCCGACGTACCCGGTGGGGAGGATGTCGGTCAGGAGGACCGCCTCTTCGTCGGTCAGTCCGTCGGGCACCGGTAGGACGAAGGCATCGGCGAAAGGGACCGCCATGGCCTCGGCCTGGCCGCCGGGCAGGTCGGCCATGGTCCCGAAGGCGGCGGATAGGCCCGCCCGGCAGACATTGGGCTCACCCGCCAGGCAGGGAGCGCAGGTGCCGCACCCCACGACCCCGGAGACGAGGACCCGGTCGCCTGGCTTGGCGGAGCGGACCGTCGCCCCCACCTCGGCCACCGTACCGATGACCTCGTGTCCCAGGCGGATACCGGCACCCGTAGGTGCATCATGGTAAAGGTGCAGGTCCGATCCGCAGATGGCGGTCTTGTCCACGGTGACGATCAACCCGTGCGGGCCGGGGAGGACCGGGTCGGGGACATCCTCCAATCGCACGTCTCCGGGACCCTGCAGGACGGTTGCTCGCATGGGTGCAACCTAGTGCGCGGTACTACACTGCGATGGGCCGAATTTCCGCCCACCGACCCCTATGAACGTCACGTTTGCGCAACCATCGACGATTGCCCTCCCCATTCTCGAAGACGCGGACGTCGACGCATTCTTCGACACCGAGGATCTGTGGGCCGTGATCGTGTGGAACGACGACGTCACCACCTTCCAGACCGTGATAGAGGCCTTCGTGGTGATCTTCCACCACTCGGTGGAGCGCGCCGACCAGCTCGCCTGGACGATCCACCGCACCGGGAAGGCAGTGGCAGCCGTTCGCCCCAAGGACGAGGCGGAAGCAGCGGTCCGGGACCTACACCGGCGCCTGATCACGGCATCGCTGGCACCGGCCTGACCGGGTGTCATCGGTCACCCGAGCCCCGTTCCAAACGGTTCGCAAGTCGCGCCTTCACCTCGGGCCATTCGGACGCCAGGATGGAGAACCGGGCCGAGGTGCGCACCGTGTCATCCGAACCCGGGCGATCGGCTCGCATGATTCCGTCGAGTTGACCACCGATGCGTTCGATGGCGGCCCAGGACCGGGCATTGCGGACATCGGTCTGCAGGGCGACCCGGTGGACCTGCCACTCCTCGAAGGCATGGCCCAGCATCAGCAATTTGGCTTCGGTATTGACAGCTGAGCGCTGGACCGACCCGGCCAACCACGTGAACCCAATGTCCACGACGTCGGGGATGCCGTGACGCTGGTGGGTGGCGCCTGGTGGCCATTGCCAGTAACAGAGTTCACAGAAACGAGTCGCGCCGACCACCCGTTCCGCGCCGTTCGGATCGCGGTGGATGGTGGCAAACGCCACATGGGCACCCGCATCCACCTTGCCCAGCGCGTCGATCACGTAGTCGGTCATCTGCCCGAATCCATCCGGCGTGTAGGTCCACTGGTAGTTGCTGCGGTCTTCGGATGCCGCGGCCACCAGCTCAGGTATGTGGGCTTCGGACAGGGGTTCGAGTCGGACGGAGGCTCCTTGCAGGGTGAACGGCTCAAGCATGACCGCCACCACCCCCTCCGGTCGGGGCGACGAAATCACGTTGCCGGACCAGTGCGTAACCTCCCACTGAACCGACGAGGGCCACAATGGCCCCAATCACCATCAGGTGATTCAAAGTGGACGAGAAGCCGATGTGATATGCGTTGGACAGGGCGGAGCGGGCGGCGGCAATGGGGATCTTCGAGGCCACTTGGTGCAACTCGCCGGCCGCCATGGCGGCATTCAATTGCGCACCCCCGCGGTGCAGTACGAGACGTCCCACTGCGGTCTCGTTGAGCACGGCTGACGTCTTGGTGACGATCTGGCTCTGGAAGATGGCTCCCAGCACGGCGATACCGGTGGCGATACCGACCTGACGAAAGGTGTTGTTCGTGCCTGACGCCATGCCGCTGCGCTGGGGTTGGACGACCGAGATGGAACCGGAGGCCAGGACGGGGTTGACCATCCCGATTCCCGCGCCCGCGATGATGAAGCCGGGCAGGAAAACGGTCCAGGTTGAGGTCGGATGCGTGCGGCTCATCAGCAATAGCCCGACAGTGACCAGGAGCATCCCCGTACCGAGGAGGTAGCGCGAGTGGATGCGCACCGTCAACCGGCCGGCGAAGGGGGCCACGAAGAAAGCCAGGAGGGTCAAAGGGAGAAAGCGCACACCGGCCGAAAGGGGATTGAAGCCCAGGTCGTCCTGGATGAACAGGGTGAGATACAGGAACATGGCGAAAATGGAAGCGGAGAGGCTGAACGCGACAAGCGAGACCCCGGCGAACGCCGGGATCCTGAAGAGGCCCAGATCGAGCATGGGGTCCTTGCTCCATCTCTCATTGACGTAGAAGATCAACATGAGCACGGTCGCGGATGCCAACAGGCTCATGATGGTCGTACTCGACCAACCCTCGTCGTTGCCCCGAACGAGCGCGAAGACGAGCAGGAACAGGCTCAACGAGAATGACACGAAGCCCAGCCAGTCGATGCGCCGCGTGCTCGTGTCCCTCGACTCGGCGATCCGGGTGAAGGTGACGATTATGGCGACGATCCCGATGGGCACGTTGACAAAGAAGATCCACCGCCACCCGAAGGCGCTGGTGATGGCACCGCCCACCAGGGGGCCGATGGCGACCGCTCCGCCGGTCACCGCACCGAAGATCCCGAAGGCCGTCCCGCGGTCCCTCCCTTGGAATGCCTGAGCGATCAGAGCCAGAGAGGTGGCGAACATGATGGCACCACCGACACCTTGCACGGCCCGGGAGAGGTTCAACATGAGGGATGATGTCGAAAGTCCACAGACCAACGAGGCGGCGGAGAACACTCCCAGGCCGACTGCGAAGACCTCGCGGCGGCCGTAAATGTCACCCACCACCCCCGCCGTGAGGAGGAAGGCGGCAAGGGTCAGCGAATAGGCGTCGACGACCCATTGCAGGTCGGCGAAACTCGAGTGAAGCGACCGCTGGATGTCGGGCAGCGCCACGTTCACCACGGTGATATCGAGGAGCAGCATGAAGATCGCCGTGCACACGGCGATCAGGGTCCACCACTTGCGTTCCAGCGTCGGCATTTGCGGAGTGTAACCAGGCCCCATGCCGGCTCGTACACTGTGGCGTGATCGTTGGCTCGTCACTCACCATTGAAATCGGCGATCGGACACTGGTATCCGACGCTTCATTCGTGGTGGGAACCGGCGAGAAGGTGGGGCTGGTTGGCCGGAACGGAACCGGAAAATCTTCATTCATTTCGGTCATCGTGGGGGAGCCCACACCCCAGCTCCGTCATCGGGGAAACGTGCGGCTCCTCGGATCTTTCGGCTTTCTTCCCCAGGCCCCGGTCCTTGGCGGCCTCGGCCTGGAGCCCACCGGCTTCTCCCACATCCTCTCGGCCCGCGGACTCGACGTGCTCGATGATGCGCTCGGTTCGGCCCGCAAGGCGATGGCCGATGATCCCTCGGAGGAGCACATTGAGCTCTTCACCGACCTGCAGGAGAAGTTCCAGACCAATGGTGGCTACGAGGCTGAATCGGTCATGGCGCGTTTGGCCGACGGCCTCGGCTTGCGGCAGGAGCTTCTCTTGGAGGAAATTGAGTCGCTCTCCGGAGGCCAGCGGCGGCGGGTCGACCTGATGCGGGTCCTGTTTCAGGAACCGGAGTTGATGATCCTTGACGAGCCGACCAACCACCTCGACCGCTCGGCCAAACGTTGGTTGCTGGGTGAGCTCGAACAATTCCCGGGGGCGCTCCTGGTGGTCAGCCACGACCTCAAACTCCTGGACCAGTCGATCTCCAAGGTGCTGCACATTTCGAATCAGCGTTTGACCGAGTGGAAGGGCAATTACTCGAAGTTCGAGGCCCAGCACGAGGCCGATCAGTCGCAGCGTGAGCGGGCATCGACCCTGGAACAGCGGGAGATCATCCGCCTGTCGACGCTGGCCGACTCCATGCGGGGCAGCACGGCGAAACGGGCGAAGATCGCCAAGTCGCTCGACAAGCGGGAGCGAGCGAGCAAGTTCCGCCTGCCCACCCCTCCTCGCTCGGGCGGCATTCCGTTGGAGGTGAGCAAGTTGGCCGTGCGTTACGGACACAACGAAGTGCTGTCCAACGTCACCTTTCATGTGGCCCGGGGTGATCACGTTGTGGTCATCGGCCGTAACGGAGCGGGCAAGTCCAGCCTGCTGCGGTGCCTTGCGGGAGCGCAGGAAGCCACAAATGGCGTGGTGGAATACGGCGCCAATGTCGCAGTCGGTTACTTCGCACAGGAGCACGAACAGATCGATGGCGCGCTGACGGCGATCGGCAATGTGAGCGATTCCATATTGACCACCGAGAAGGAACGTCGAGCCCTCCTCGGATCGTTCGGTTTGCCGTCCAAGGCCGCCGATCAGATGCCGGACTCGCTCTCGGGTGGGGAGCGGGCCAAGCTGGGCCTGGCCCTGCTGTCAGCGGGCCAGTCGAACTTCCTCCTCTTGGACGAACCGACCAACAATCTCGATCCATCCTCCATCGCCGCCGTCGGGACCATGCTGGGAACCTGGCCTGGGACGATCATCGCCGTGAGCCACGAGCGGGGCTTCGTGGAGGCGCTCAGGCCGACCTACTGCCTGCGCCTGCCGGAGGAGCTCTACACGCACTGGCGCGATGAGTACCTCGACGACGTCGAAATGCGATAGCGGGGGAGTTACGACACCCAGATCTGGGCCGGCCAGAGCACTCCCTCGTCGAAGGCAATGGCCTTGGACCCGGTCACGGTCAGGGGGTTGGCGAAGTTCTGCACCTTGGAGTTCGCAATCACGGCCCACGTGTCGCGGTCGGCATAGATGTAGGGAATGTCCTGGCCCAGGTACTGATTGACCTGCTGGTACGCCTTGACGCGGATGGCCGGATCAGTGGTGGACCGACCGAGAGTCATTGCCGCCTCAATCCGGGGATCGGAGTTGCGTGCCATGTTGAGAGCGAGCGGAGGCTTCGTGTTCTTGGAACTCCACCACACGTAGTTGAGATCAGGATCGACCGCACCGAACTGCCGCCAGGTGGTGGCCTGATAAGTCCCGGCCAGCGCTTCATTGATGAGCGTCGACTGGGCCAAGGTGTTGATGGACACCTTCATGCCGACCGAGGTGAACTTCTGTTGGACGAATTGTGCCGCCCTCGCCACGTCGGAGTTGCCCGTCGCATTGAGTGAGAACGAGACGGGCTTTCCCGTTGCGCTCTCAATCTGCTTGACCAACTTTGCCGCGCCCTTCGGGTCATAGGACGGGTATGCGGTCTTGGTGAAGTACCGGCTTCCCGGCAGGAAGAGGCCGTTCATGGGTGCGTTGATGCCCTTGTCGATGACCTTGGAGTACTGGGCGGAGTTGGACGCCTTGGCCATGGCCACGCGCAAGGTGTGATTATTGAATGGAGCAGATCCGGTGTTGAGCATCAGGCAGTTCACCGTGGGCTGCCCGAGGATCGCTCCACTGTTGTCGTAGTACGACCACTTCTTATTGCCCCGGAACTGAAGTAGGGCAGTGGGGGAACTCGTGTGGATGATGTCAACAGTTCCCGTTTCGAGCGCATTCACCCGGGCATTGGGGTCGATGATCGGTTTGAATGTGATCTTGCTCAAGTAGGGGAGCCCGCTGCGCCAGTAGTGCGGATTGGCGGTGGCCGTGAAGTGCACGTTGGGGATCCACTCCCCGAAGACGAACGGTCCCGTGCCCACCGGATGGCTGGTGCCGTTGGGGTTGTTCAGCATGGAGGGCGCCGCGATGTAACCAATCTGTTGATCGGCCAGGTAATAGGGAAAGGGAGCCCAAGGTGCCTTCATATCGACGCGCACGGAGAGGGGGCCGGTGATGACGACATCGGCGACCATGGCGGACAACGCAGGCCCTGTCAGGATTGAGGACGCCTGCTTCTGGGTGTTCAAGAGGAGAGCTGCAGCGTTCAGGGGAGTGCCGTCGTGGAACACGATCCCCGGACGCAGAGTGATGGTCCATGCGGTGTAGTCGTGGTTCGCCGTGATGGACTGGGCCAGGAACGGTTCGACCACGCCGGCACTGTTGATGATGGCCAGGGGGTCGAAGACGCACCTCGCGTAGAGGTACCCTCCCTCGTCCCACCTCGCAGTCGTCGGATCGAAACCACCCTCTTCGGTGTCGATGCCGAAGACGATCGACCCACCCCGCTTGGGCTTCGCCGTGGAGATCCCATTCCTGCCTGAGCCATTGGTGAGCGAGGCACCGGCCCACTCGGCCCCGGACCCCAGGAGGGTGGCACCGGCACCCAGGGCAACGGCCCCGGCCAGGAATGATCGACGATCGATGGCGTGCGTCATTGCAACCCCCCATGGGTCCGGTTCCCGATCACGAAGAATCCACTGAGAATGGCTCCGCCGGCAGGTTACAACTCCCTGCTCGGTTGTGGGCGGCACCGTGTGATGTGCCATTCTGGCGTCGTAAGTTCGCACGGAAGAGGAGGCTGATGGCAATCGCAACCGGTGACCGGATACCCGACGTGAAGGTCTTCACGTTCGGCGAGAACGGGCCCGAGGTGACCTCTTCGAGCGAGGTCCTCGGCTCGGGCAAGGTGGTCCTCTTCGGCGTACCGGGGGCCTTCACCCCTACCTGCTCGGACCACCACCTCCCCGGATTCGTCTTGCGAGCCGAAGAGCTCAAACAGAAGGGCGTCGACCGGATCGTCTGTGTCTCGGTCAACGATCCCTTCGTGATGAGTGCCTGGGGGAACGACCAGAATGTGGGCCAGTCCATCGTGATGCTGGCCGACGGGAACGGTGCGTTCACCGAGGCAGTCGGACTGACCATGGACGGCAGCGGCTTCGGATTGGGCTCTCGCTCCCAGCGCTACGCGGCCATCGTTGAGGACGGCGTCGTGACCTGGCTGGCCGTGGAACCCGGACCGGGACTCAACGTGAGCTCCGTGGAAGAGGTCCTGGCTGCCCTGTGATCTCGCCGCGCCGGGAGAAGCCACCATCGGGTTGAGAACCCGGCGGACCGAAGTCTCGTCACGTCACCCAGAGGCCAAGGTTGTACATGGCCTGGAAGAGAAGGGCGAGGATGATACTTCCCCCCAGGAACAATGAAATCAGGGCCGCCGATCGCCGAACCAGCAGTGCTGCGCCGATATAGAGGGGAACGGCGACGCTGATGAACCTCGCTTCACCCTCGCTCGATGCGTAGGAGGCGAGCGCGTAGGGGGAGATGGTCGTGCAGGCAGCCAGCAGCACAATGACGAAGGTCACCACGGCGAACGAAACCGGAATGGGGCCAGTCTCGATTCCTGTGGTGATGGCGGGCTCCCCGGATGGCCGCCATCGGGCAACGCACCCGTACACGAGGGAGATCAGGAGAATGGTGCCGAGGACGAGGGCTCCGTCGTCCCACAGCCAGACCCATCTGATGTTGGTGAACGTCGGTGACGTCCCACCCAGAGGTGGTCCGGGACCGACCAGATAATGGCGCAGCGCGAGCACGTTCCGGTAGAGGCCTACGAAGGGAAAGTGCTCAGAGCGCTTCCAGAACTTCTGCACAGTGACGAATTCGAAGGGCTGACCGAAGCGCGCCCACAGGTACATCATGTAGGCGAACACGCCGATCCCGCTGATGGCCCCGCAGCCCACCACCCAGCGAACACCCTTGCCGGCCAGGGCAACGGCAACCATGAGGGCCAGTGTCAATGCGATGGACTCTGGAGACGTCGCCGAAGCGAAGCCAGCCACCAACGCTGCAGCAAGGAACTGCTTGCGCTCAAGAAGGGTGAGCACCGCAACAATTTCGAGCGCGAAGAGTGACTCGGAATAGGGCGACATCAGGAAGAGGGAGGCAGGGAACCAACAAAAGAGCAAAGTGGCCAGGAGGCCGACCCGTGGGCCGAAGAGCTTGGTCGCCAACCGGTAGAGCAACACCGCTGCCGCAGTGAAAGCCGACCATGCCACCAAGGTGGCAGATTGGAGGTAGGGCAACAGCCCGAGTGACAAGCCGTGGGCGAGGGTGACCATGAGTGGGTATCCGGGGAAGAAGGCGGTCTGCCCGGCGGCGTGCACCGAGTAGCCATGCTGCGCAATGTCCACGTAGTAGGCACTGTCCCAGCGATCGAAGGCACCGACCCAGGTGCCGTTGTTCAGGGTCCCCCCGGGAAAATGCTGGCGGGACTGGGGGAAAAGCACGATCACCAGATGGGCGAAGATGAGGCCCAACGCGATCCGTGACGTGGCGATCCAGAACGGGATCGATATCCCGGCCCAGCGCCTCCGGAGGGCGACCACACCGGAGGCGGGCTGAAGGGCCTGGTCTGCCGCCGGCCCTCGGTCGGCATCAGGTTCGGCCAGGGTTACGGGCTCCTGCACCTCCGTCTGCACCGCGCCATGGTAGGTGACGAAGGGCCTGCTCAGATGTACCGGAACACCATGCCGTCGGGCATCGGGCTCAGTCGGGCGGACGCTGGCACAGGCCTTATCGGGCGATCGGCTGCCAGATTGGCCGCTCTCTCGAATGCCCCCCAGCCATTGGCAGCCCAAGGGAGGTCTTCCCGGGGTCCTGCACTCCGCAGGCGAGCTGTGATCCGAAGGACACCCGGGCGCAATTCGATGGTCACGTCGTCTGGCTTTACGGCGGGAAACGGTGCAATGACAACGAGAGCCTCGGGGGCTCCGTAGACATTTACAGGAACCGTTTGTGGGTGCATCTTCTGCTCAGCCGCGGCCGTCGCTGCCTTGACGTCGTCGCGGGCCTGATCGGGTGACATCTCATGACCATACCCCGCGACGAAATCGAACGCTTCCTTCACAATTTCCTCTCTTGCTTTGGGTCGAGCAACTACCGATCAAGACATCCGCAAGCGACGGGGATCGCGGCCGTCGCAATCTCTGGCCAGGGGCAATTAGGGTGGACTCAAAGCGGTATCCCTGGCCTGCACGATGCCGACAAGACGGGTCTCGCGACCGTTGCGTCGGTATGTGTGCGGACCAGTTGAATGGCGGATTGTGTCGCCCAAGAATTCAAACATGAAGAACGATCCGCCGTGTGGCCAACGTGCACAATTGGAATGCAATTGCGCAATTGGACCGTAATCGGAGTCCTGAGCCGTCGCGGGCGCGCTCGGAATGTCGGTCGAAATGCTGCGATGACCTCACGGAAGGACTGAATTGCCGGGAGCGGCCGACCGGGATCGAACCGGCATGATCAGCTTGGAAGGCTGGTAGGCGCCGCGGTTGGCCACTTCCGAATCGCCGGTCAAGCCCTCGCTGTCTCAGACCTGTGACAAGGGAGGAATGACGGAAATACCCAGAGTTCGCCCCTATATTTGCTCTCTTCATTTTCCTCGGAACTAGCCGTCGTGCGCGATTCGTGCTGCAGCGCGGAAGCGACAGCCCTCTTTCGCGATGTCTGAGCTCGCAGTCCATGCAGGCATTTTGGCGGTTCGCCAGTGTCGGCGCGTCCGTGGGGAACTCCATGGGGAAAAGCAGTGGAGTAGTCGCTGTTCCAATGCAGCACACCGCCATCGACATTGAGTAGAGCGTCCGTGCTGAGGGGATACTCAACCTTTGAGACTGCGAGCGTAGGCTGACCGACGTTCAGGGAAAGGCGTCAGGCTGCAGTCGGCGCACCTGGCGTGCCCGGGGATCCGGTCGAAGAGGCAGCAGTTGGTTCGTTCCCAGAACCAACCGTGCTTAGCGTCATCCTCAATGAGAAGGAATGAGCCCAGGCCCTTCAGGTCGGACGGGCCCAGCTCGAAGAAGCGGTGCCCGAGGGGGATGACCCACGGACCCAGGCAACCCTCCATTGTACGAAATGCCGTGGAAGCTGAGGCAGCCACATTGCCCCACAGCAAGCGGTCACCAACCCGTAGCTGGCGTCGAGTGGTCGCAATCAAAGGTCGCAGATGACCTTCGACGACTTCGTCCAGCAGGAGCATCAGGGCCTGGTCCACGGTCGGCTGATCGAGGAGGGCGACGGAGAGGTTGCGACCATTCACCAGCTCGAAGACTGTCGGGTAGCAGTAGGCGACTTTTGATGCCCGGCCGCGTCCCAGCCCGATGGCCATGGAAGTCGGCGCAGATCCGGGAACGATGCCTCCAACAGTGAAAGAAGCCACGGCCAGAGCCAGGAGCCGGTAGGCGTAACCCTGAATGAAGATGGACGCCGCGACCACTTGGTCGTCAGTGCCGATGGCCCTGCCTGTCCCTTCGAACACCCTGCCAAGCCAATCGGCGTTCTCAATCAGGTCTCCGCAGGCCAGCCAGATGCCATCCTCTACCGGGGCGGTCATCGGAACAGCACACTCGACTGGTCCGATGACCGCCTTGAGGTAGGACAGTAAATCGCCGACCCGGCCGAGGGTTTCAGCGAGCACGGTCGATGCTTCGTCGCCGACAACAACATCGCAGCCTTCGATCATGAACCGTCGCCCTGCAAATCGAAGGCCCAAGGGTGGAGCGGCTTGGCATTCTTTAGAATCGCCTGGGCACTACGAGGGCTGGGGGTGACTTCGTCGCAGCTGAGAGCCAGCAAGCCCTTTTGCCAGAATGCCGCCAGTTTCCTGGTCATTTTGGGAGTCTCCAAGAACTTCTCCTTTCGCTCTGGAGTTGGGGTGCCGTAGTCACTAATGACGGCGGGATCTCGCAACTCTTACTCAGTCTCAACCAACCGACCAGATTGCAACATTTCATCCTCGACTGAAGTCCATCGAGTTTCCAAGTTCCCATATCGCCAATAGGCAATTGCGATCGCCCACACAATGACAAACAACCCTGCGATGGCGAGGCCGGCCCGGTTGATATCGAAGTTGGCCATGAAACGCCAGAACGGACCGTGGCCGTGGAGTTCAGTTGAGATGAGCCCAAAGATTTCGATTGTGCCAACTAGGAATGCCACGGCAATCGAGAGTCCCGTGATGACGAGGTTGTAATAGACCTTCCGTACTGGATGGGCGAATGCCCAACCGTAGGCAAAGTTCATGAAACACCCATCGATCGTGTCGAACAGCGTCATTCCTCCAGAGAACAAGAGCGGTAGGGAGAGCACCGCATACCATGGCAAACCTGCGGTAGCTGCGGTCGCTGTGGCGGCCAGAAGCAGCACCTCCGTGGCGGTATCGAATCCGATTCCGAAAATGAGGCCAACAAAGTACATATGCCACGTCTTCGTTATCGACTTCATGAATCGTCCGAAAAATCGCCACATCAGCCCCCTGGCTTGGAGTTGACGCTCTAGCTCGTCCGCGTCAAACTCACCTCGTCGCATCATGCGAAATACCTTGAAGATGCCGGCGAAGACGATGAGATTGAGCGCGGCGATCAAATAGAGGAATGTCGCCGCGAGCGATGTCCCAATGACGCCGCCAAATGTCTCGTAGCCCGAGCTGGGATCTACGACGGCGCCGAACACGGCTCGCGCGGCAAGGGCCAGGCCGATTCCGACCACCATGATGACTGACGAGTGACCGAGCGCGAAGAAGAATCCGGTTCCCAAGGGCCGCCGACCCTCGGCCATGAGTTTTCGCGTCGTGTTGTCGATGGCCGAAATGTGATCGGCATCAAAGGCGTGCCGGGCACCGAGAGTCCAAGCCGTAAACGCAACACCAATGCCGATGCCCAATCCCTTGAATTCAAAATGGTGCGGTGCGATCTCGAAGATAAAGAGGCCCCACCCTGCGAGATTGATCGCCAGGACGACGAAGAACATACCGATGAGCCGACCTCGCTCTTCAAGGATGAGCGAAGAAGTGTTGGCCTTGCGCTTATCGGACTGGCTTGCCACGAATAGTTCTCCAAGTCATCGGAGAAGGAATGGCATCGGCGACAATCTCTCTTGCCGAACGAACCACCCCATCTCCGCGGGTCACGTCGTCGATGCAGGCCAGGCGACCGGGCTCGCCCCTTAGGGGACCACCGTTGCGGGACAGCGCCGGGATCTCACCGGACTTCGCTAGTTCTCCATCACCTCGGGGAGTACCGAGGCAAGCGAAGAGTAAAGCGCCTGCAGTTCAGCCGTCAAGCCCTCTCGGCTCAACAGATATGTAGCTATCAAGCCGAGTTCGATCTGTGCCACTCTTGTCAGGTGCACCTCGTACCCAAGGATCGGCGCTCGCTACATGTGCTCGATGACGAACGGGACTGTTACGCCATTAGCGGGATTGGTGAGTTCGAAAATGTGGAATCGTCAGCACGGAGATCTGCCCTCGTGGGTGATCCGTGACGCCTGGCACTCCTGCTGGGCATCCACCATGCCGGATCCATCAGCATCACCGACTTGGCCGTTGCCGCCAATCAACGTGACACTGGTGTCTCTTGGGCGCTTCGGTTGTTGCAGGCCAACGGCACCATCACTGCGCATCGGCACGGGCGTGAGGTCCGTTATACGCCCGCCGACGACGATCTGGTTGAACTGCTCGAACGCGTCAACCCCTATACGGTGTCGCTAGCCTGATTTAAGACAGCACACCAGAACTAGCGGGACTCGGCTT
>DATLSH010000058.1:0-10629 GCA_035534235.1 Acidimicrobiales bacterium
ATCAGCGGCTGCCGCACTGAGGGCACTGATCTCGTTGCTCGTGATGGCGCCGTCATTGGGCAGCCCGACCTCCGCCTCGAAGGACATGATCTCGCCCGAGGCGATGGGCCCGGGCTGGCCGGGCGACCAGAGGGCGGCCAGGGTGGGCGGCGGCGCCCAGCGCCACGCGAAACCGAGGGGCGACCAGCTCAATGGCCCGTAACCGAGCCCGGCCAGCACCTCTTCCTGCCCCAGCACGGTGGTCAGGGGGGCGGTGGCCCCGTAGGCGATCCAGTATCCACCCGGACGCGCCGCCATGCCGACCACCGGTGCCGTCAGCGGCCCACCCGTGCCCGACCCGTAGAAGGCGGCGTCGCCGAAGTCGAAGATGCCGCCGTCGGAGGCCACCATGCGGTAGCCGCCCCCGTCAGTGGTGGCGGTCATCCCCACCACGGGCGCCACCAGCGGGATGCCTCCCATGCTGCCGTGGAAGGCGGCGTCTCCGAAGCTGAACACGCCTCCGTCCGAGGCGACCAGCCAGTAGCCGTTCCCGCTCGGCGTGGCAGCGATGCCGTCGACGGGCTGGTTGAGCCGCGTGCCCCCCATGCTGCCGTGGAAGGCGGCGTCGCCGAAGCTGAACACGCCTCCGTCCGAGGCGACCAGCCAGTAGCCGTTCCCGCTCGGGGTTGCGGCCACGCCGACGATCGGCTTGTTCAGGACCATGGCCCCGGTCGAACCGAAGAACTGGGCTCCACCGAAGGTGAAGATGCCGCCGTCGCCCCCCACCAGCCAGTAGCCGTTCCCCGAGGGCGTAGCGGCGATGCCGATGACGGGAGCGTTCAGGGCCGAGCTCATGGAGCCGAAGTTCTGGGCATCGCCCTGGGTCGACACCTGGCCGGCCGCATTGGTGACCCAGTAGCCACCGCCGTCGGGTGTGGCGGCGATGCCGGTCACCGGGCCCGAAAGGCCCGACTGGTTGCCCACCACGCCCGAGGCCGAGCCGAAGGCCAGGACGGCATTTGACGCAACGGTGCCGTCCGCCGACGCCGGGGCGCCGAGGCCTCCGACCACGAACGTCAAGCCGGGCAGAAAGAGTGCCGCGGCGACAACGGCTCGGCCGCGGTTCACAGGGGTGTGTCGAAGGGCCACGGTGCTCCCGGTTGGAAGGGGATCGGCACAAGCATGATCAGGTGCACAGGGACGATACTCCCCGTTGTGGCCCGCTCCGGCGCACCTAAAGGACCTTGACGTTCCTGGCTTCCTCACCTTTGCGCCCGGGTGCGATGGTGAACTCCACGCTGTCACCTTCGGCCAGGCCCTGGCGCACGTCGCCTTCGATCTGCGAGTGGTGCACGAAGAGGTCCTCCCCGCCGTCACGGGCCAGGAAGCCGTAGCCGCGGGCGCCGTTGAAGAACTTCACGGTCCCGGTCAGCTTCAGGGGCCCGGACTTCACCTTGGACTTTGAAACTGGCAGGTCACCGGTGGGCATGGGCGTGGAGAACGGGGCGAAGAAGCCCTGTTCCAGCCCGAGGGCACGCTGCATGCCCTGCATCTCCTTGCGCTGCTCGTCGGTGACCAACGTCACGACCGTGCCGGTGCGCCCGACCCGGCCGGTCCGCCCCGATCGGTGCACGTAATCGGTGTGGTCCGCCGGCGGGTCGAAGTGGACCACGCAGGGCAGGTCGTCCACGTGGATGCCACGGGCAACCACGTCGGTGGCCACCAGCGCGTCGGCCCTGCCCTTGGCGAAGGAGTCCAGCGCCCGCTCGCGCTGGCCCTGGGTGCGGTCGCCGTGCATGGGTACGGCCCGGACGCCCTGTGCCTGCAACTGGCGCACCACACGGTCGGCCCCCCGCTTGGTGCGGCAGAAGACGAAGGCCTGCCCGTGGTTGGAGATCAGCTTGGCCACAATGGCCACCCGATCGGCCCGGTCGACCTTCCAGAAGTGGTGGGTCACGTCGGCCTTCTCGTCCTCGGCGGCCTCGATGTTGACCCGGACGGGATCTGTTTGGTAGCTGCGGATGATCGACTCCACCTCACGGCCGATGGTGGCCGAGAACAGGAGGACCTGGCGATCCGCTGCCGTCTGGTCCAGCAGGCGGCGCACGGCGGGCAGGAAGCCCATGTCCGACATCCGGTCGGCCTCGTCGAGGACGACGGTGGTCACGTCGTTGAGGAGGACATCGCCCCGCTCAATGAGGTCCTCCAGGCGCCCGGGGCACGCCACGACCACGTTGACTCCCTTGTGCAGGGCTCGCACCTGGTCGCGGTAGCCGGTGCCGCCGAAGATGGAGACGACCCGGTTGGCATCGCGTCCGAGGAGCGTGCCGAGGACGGCATGCACCTGAGAGGCCAGTTCGCGGGTGGGTACCAGGATCAGGGCCTTGGGACGGCGGGGACGCGACTGCTCCATTTTGGCCACAATCGGCATGCCGAAGGCCAGTGTCTTTCCCGAGCCGGTGGGGGCCTTGCCGCAGATGTCACGGCCGGCCAGGGCGGCCGGGATGGTGGCGGATTGGATCGGAAGTGGTCTGGTGATGCCCAGGTTCTCCAAGCGCGCGTTGATGGCCGCGGGCACGCCAAGATCAATGAAGGAAGGGATGACGAAACTCCAGTCGAGTGATGAACGGCCTACTCGAACAGGATTTTCGAACGGGCCCCACGCAGCAGATGCTGAGCGGCGTCGTTCATGTTAGCAGGTCGCGGGACCTCTCAACTCATGGTGCGGGCCCACGGTTCCTCGTGAGCACACGGGAAGAAGAGGCAGACCGGTTAATGGAGAATTTTGGGATCTTCCTCTAGAGGTGGTGCCTCCGACCTTCTCGCCAGCCCCACGGTGACGGCACCGAGGCCGATGAGTGCGGCCGCGGCGCCCAATTCATCGTCCAGTTCTACGCCGGAAGCCGCCAACGCCTTCTGGCCACTTGCGGCGGCACTGCTCTGTTGGGGTTGCGCTCCGGTCGGTGTGCCCGAGGTCGTGGTCGTCGTGGACGCGGTGGTCGACGTCGTGGTCGACCCAATGGCGGCGGCGCACACCCCGCTCGGCTGGCGCCGGGCCGGGCCCGCCTCCTGGTGCTGCACGGAGTTAGTTGGGACCGGGTAGGGCTGATTGCTGTTGCCGAGGGAAGCCAGCGTCCCGTTCTGCAGGCCTTGGGAGATGACCAGCGGGTCGAGCAACGTGGTCGCCGGCAGCGCCGGCACCGATGGCTGAGGGGCTTGGGCGAAGTCGAAGGCGCCGGAGAGATCGCCGACGGTCTGGCGCCGCCAGGCGGAAAGATTCGGCACCGGGGATCCGAACCGGGTCTCCAGCAGGCGCAGCTGCGAGGTGTGGTCCGCCAGGCCCGAAAAGGCCAGCCCACCCCGGCTGTAGGGGGAGAGCACCAGGCACGGCACCCGGAAGCCGAGGCCGATCGGTCCGGCGATCCCGGCGGCATTGGGGACCGACCCCAGCGGCACGGTGAGGTACTCCCCGGGGGTGCCGGGAGGCGCGGTCGGGGGCGGGACGTGGTCGTAGAACCCGCCGTTCTCGTCGTAGCTGAGGATCAACGCCGTCTTCTCCCAGACTGCGGGATTCGAGATCAGGGTCTGCAGGATGTCGGCGATGGCATAGGACCCCCACGCCGGCGGCGCCGCCGGGTGCTCACACTCCAGAAACTGGGTGATCACCCACGACACCTGCGGCAACTGGCCATTGGCCACGTCGACCGCGAAGGTCCCGGGGTAGGTCGGAAGGAACGCCCGCTGCGCCAGCGAAGTCGCCGGGTTCGTGTACGCCTTGAAGTAGCGCAGGACGTTGTCGATCAGCAAGGGAGTCGTGACTGCCTCAATGGTGTCGGGGCTCTGGTAGACCTTCCAGCTGACGCCCGACTGGTCCAGCACCTCCGGCATGGTGGTCCACGTGAACTTCCCGTAATAGGGCACATCGGCCACTGGGGCCAGCGTCTCCAGAAGAGGGCCGCCGGCCTTCCCATCGGGATCGATGGTCCCCGACATCGAATAAAGCCTGTTCGGATAGGTCGGCCCGAGTACTGAGCAGTGGTAGGCGTCGCAGACGGTGAACGCATCGGCCAGCGCGTAGTAGAAGGGCAACGTCGAGCGGTTGTAGTGGCTCATGACGATCGGGCCGTTGGCCGGTCCTTCACTCGCTACGTGGGTGCGGACGAAGGAATCCATCGTCCCGTTGTTCCAGCATTGATGCTGGGGACCCCAGTTGTGGTTGGGGTCGTTGAGCCACTGGCCGTCATGGCTGGAGTCCTGAGCCAACTCGAACGGGAGTGTGTACCCGCTGGCCGTGGCGCCCACGCCCGGCTCGTAACCGAATTGGTTCCACACCGGGTAGGTCTGGCCGCCGACCACCTGGGTGGCGACCGCCGGATCGTCGAAACCCCGCACCCCCGACAGTGTCCCGAAGTAGTGGTCGAAGCTGCGGTTCTCCTGCATGACGAAGACGAAATGATCGATGTCCGAGAGCGACCCGCACCCGGCAGGGTCGGCCGCGGCGAAGGCCCGATCGACCAGCCACGAGAGGGAGGACGCCATGCCCGTGGCTCCGACACCGGCGGCCGCGGCCCCACCCAGGAACTGCCGGCGCGACAGACGCCGCGTTTGTCGTGCCATTCAACTGCCCCCCTTCCAGCCATCAGCCCATGCCGATGTGTGGAAGGCTCCCCATCGTAGGCAGGTTCGCAGCCCTGCGCCGGGGCTGAGACGAACGAAAGCAGCCCGATCGTTGCGCTCGCGGTGCCCTCCCGCCCGGTCCCGTTGGCACACGGTGATGGATCAGCGTGTGTGTGGGGAACCCGGAGCCACCTTGGGCCAGGGCATCTCCCGCTCGGCCACCAGGGCCAGGTCCAGGAGAAGCTGCTCGCGATGGTGGGCGCCCAGCACCTGCAGGCCGACGGGGAGACCGTCCACCAGGCCGGCCGGGATGCTCATGGCCGGACTGCCGTTCAGGTTCGAGGGTGCGGTCAGCGCAGCCTGGTTCATGATGGCGCGGGTGAAGCCGATTTCGTGGATGAGGTCGGCACCCGGGATGGTCGACGGCGGGGGGCCTTCGGCTACGAAGGCCACGTCGGGATTGGTCGAGCACATGACGAAGTCGGCCTCGGCGAAGAGATCAGCCATGGCTTCGTTGAGCTGGCGCCGGTACGACTCTATGGAGGCCGCCCGCTCCAGTGTGTAACGCTCCTTCGCCCCTTCAAGGCCCATGCGCATGATGGATGAGAGCTGATCGGCCCGGTCCGGGTAGGCGGAACCCAGGTCGGCCACGAACGCCGGCTGGTTCGCCATGGCCCACTGCCCGCGCAACGGCGGCAGCACCGGGTTCACCGTGACGACCTTCAGCCCGGCCGATGCGGCAAGGTTCTCGGCCGCCCCTGTCACCACGTCGGCCACCTCGGAGCGGACGCGGGCGATACCCAGTTCCGGGAGGATGGCCACCTTCAGTCCGGCCAGCTCGTGGCTCCCGAGGGCGGCCTCCCAGCCGCCCACCGCCGGCAGGCTCAGCGGGTCCCGCTGATCGAAGCCGTTGCAGGCGTCGAAGTACCGCGCCGTGTCGCGCACCGAGCGGGTCAGGCACCCGTTGACAGACGTCCGCGGCGTCGTGCTCGCCCGAGGTCCCCGCGGGATGCGCCCAAAGGTGGCCTTAAGGCCGAAGAGCCCGACAAAGCCGGCCGGGATCCGGATAGAGCCTCCCCCGTCGCTCCCGGTGGCGATGGGGAGCAATCCACCGGCCACGGCCGCGGCCGTACCTCCCGATGATCCGCCGGGTGTGCGCTCCGGGTTCCAGGGATTGCGCGTCGTGCCGTGCAGTTCGGTCGAGGTGCAGTTGATGCCGCCGAATTCGCTGGCCGTGGTCTGCGCGGCCAACAACGCTCCGGTGCTCCGGAGGCGAGCCAACGAGGTGTCGTCGTGATCCGCAATCCGGTCCTTGAAGACCATGGAGGCCTCGGTGTGCGGCCAGCCCTCGACCTGCTCCAACTCCTTCACGCCGAAGGGCACCCCGCCGAAAGGCCGTGACACGTCGGCATCCTTCGCCTCCTCCCGGGCCCGGTCGAAGTCGGTGTGGCTGAAGGCGTTCAGCGGTGATGCCCCGATGGCCTCTATGCAGGCGTCGAGCGCCTCTAGGGGAGAGAGGGTCTTTGCTCTGAATGCGTCCACCAGGCTGCAGGCATCTTCCATCCACGGTGTGCTCATCAGGGCCGACGGTACTCCGCCCACCCGACTCCTGCCCGGGAGGCCGCGACCATCCGCATCCTGGGTGGATCCGGATGGTCGGTACGCTGCCAGCCGTGAAGACCGGCGAGCTGCAGACACCCGCCCTGATCGTCCAACGCGACCTCCTGGAGTCCAACCTGGCGACCATGGCAGGCGCACTGCCCGGCAATCGGCTGCGCCCCCACATCAAGGCGCACAAGTGCACCACCCTGGCCGCCCACCAGGCCGCACACGGTCCGGTGGGCTTCACCTGCGCCACCATCGCCGAAATGGAAGGCATGGCCCGCGCCGGCCTGGGGCAGGACCTCCTCCTGGCCAACGAGGTGGTCGATGCCCACCGCCTGGGTGCCCTCGTGCGGGCCGGGGCCCGGGTCACCGTCGCCGTGGACTCGGAGGAGACGATCGCCGCCGCCAAGGAGGGCGGCGTGCCCGAGGTGCTCATCGACGTCAATGTCGGGCTCCCCCGCTGCGGCTGCCGGCCCGAAGACGCCGGGCGGTTGGCCGATCGGGCCCGCTCGAGTGGTCTGGCCGTGCGCGGTGTCATGGGCTACGAAGGCCACATCGTCGGGCTGGAGGACCGGGCCGAGCGGACCGCCAAGCTTGAGGAGTCCATGGCGCTCCTCATGGCGGCCCATCAGGAGGTGGGCGGTGCGATGATCTCGGCCGGAGGCACCGGGACGTACGACATCAACCACTGGGCCACCGAAATCCAGGCCGGCTCCTACGCCCTGATGGACACGACCTATGCCAGGTTGGGCCTCCCTTTCGGGCAGGCCCTGTCGGTACTGTCCACCGTGATCTCCGTCTCCGAGGAGTGGGTGGTGGCCGACTGCGGTCTCAAGGCCCTCGGCATGGACCACGGCGATCCCTCGGTGGAAGACGCCCGGGTGTGGTTCTGCTCCGACGAGCACCTCACCTTCTCCGCCGAGCGCCCACCGCGTGTTGGCGGCCGCGTCCACGTCCTCCCCGCCCACGTCGATCCCACCGTGGCCTACCACGACCACCTCCACCTCGTCGATGGTGACGACGTCGTGGAGACCTGGCCGGTGGACCTGCGCGGTTGGTGAGCGTGCGGCTCAGACGTCGAGTGTGATGCTCACCGGGCAGTGGTCGCTTCCCATGACGTCGGGGTGGATGTCAGCCGCGGTCACACGGGAACTCAGGCTCTCAGAAACCAGAAAGTAGTCGATACGCCAACCGATGTTCCGTGACCGGGAGTTGGCGAAGTTCGACCACCAGGTGTAGTAGCCGTTTCCTTGGTGGAAGAGACGGAAGGTGTCGACGAATCCGGCGTCCACGAAGTTCTGGAACCCGAGTCGCTCCTCGTCGGTGAATCCCTTCTTCCCCACATTTGTCTTGGGATTGGCCAGGTCATCGGGAGTGTGTGCCACGTTGAGGTCACCACAGAACACCACCGGCTTCTGCTCCTGCAGTTGCGTGGCGTAGGCCAGGAAGGCGGGGTCCCACTGCTCGTGCCGCAAGGCAAGGCGGCCTAGGTCCTCCTTGGCGTTCGGCGTGTACACCGTGACGAGGTAGAAGTCGTCATACTCGGCGGTCAGCACCCTTCCCTCAATATTCGGGTCGCCGAAGGAGTCCCCGATGACCTTGTGCTCCGTGATGATGTCGTCGGGGAGCCCGTGGCTCACCACCAGCGGAGCGGGCTTCGTGAAGATGGCCGTACCCGAGTAACCCTTCTTCTCCGCTGAGTTCCAGTGCTCATCGTAACCGGTCAGGTCGAGCTCCGCTTGCGATTGTTGGGCCTTGGTCTCCTGCAGGCAGATGACGTCAGGTTGGAGCTCTGCGACAAATGGGGCGAACAGCTCCTTGCGCACCACCGCCCTGATGCCGTTGACGTTCCATGAAACCAGCCGCATCGTCCACTCCCTTGTGCCACTGCTCCTCGCCCGGATGGGAAGCTACCAGGCCGAACCATGAGCTTGAGCCGAGCGAGCGCACCGGTGCGGCACCCGGCTCTTACGGGCCGGCTGACCTCGGCTACCGGGCGGACAATGGGGTGTCGGCGACGATCCTTCGCGAGGACGGGGTCAACCCGACCGCATGAGGACCGGCGAAAGACGTCCCGATGGTTGCTAACACGTGTAGTTGAAGACGGGTCCGAAGGCGCTGGATCCACCCCCGGCCCCCCCGACCGGCGACGTCGTGACAATGACGAAGTACGTGGTGTCGGGCGAACCCGATCCGCAACCTGATGCGGTGTCCGCAAATGGCGTGAACGCGGTGATCACAGGGGTTCCGTTCACCGTCGTCACCGTCACTCCAGAAGCGGCCAGGCTCATGGTCGGGCTGACGGCCGTACCCCCCGATTCTTGAACGAAGTTGACGGTGGCACCCTGGTAGAACCCATTCCCGGCGATCGTGACTTCCGTGCCGCCGTATGACGTGCACGGGCAGGGATGGTTCGCACTCACGCCCGTGATGGCCGGGGTTATCCCTTGGTAGGAGAAGACGGGGCCATCGGCACTGCTACTGCCTCCTGGCGTGGTCACGGTGACGAAATACGTCGCCCCCGTGGTGATGGCCGGCGAGCCAACGGTGATGGTCTGCGCAGACGTATTGACGTTGACGTTGGTTCCGGCGAGGACCGTATTGCTGGGGTCCGGGGCAAGTGGAGTTCCCGATGCCTCAATGAAGTTGACGGAAGAACCGCTGGTGAACCCTGACCCGGCAATGGTCACCGTGTTGCTGCCTGTAATGGGTCCGCTGCTCGGGCTGAGGCTCGTGACCACGGGGACCACGGGCGCCCACACCCAATCGTTCACCGTCATGGCGGTTCCGCAATATGTATTGCACTGTCCCGCGTTGGGTGCGCTGCCCCCGGGTGGGTAGTCGTCAAAGGTCACCACGGCCTGAAGAGCGGGATTCGACGCGCACGTGGCGGCGTCCATGCCCGCGGTCATGAGGCAGGTCGAGAAGGTCACCACCCGGGTATTGGCGCTGGAGGGGTTCCACGCGGTGCTGCACCAGACGGCGATCTGACTCGCACCGTCGATTGAGGTGGTGTTGAAGTTGGAGATCGGGAGCTCTGAAGGAGCACTGTTCCCCCAGCAGTAGGAAGGAGGACTGGCGTTGAGGGTCTGTCCCGTCGAGAGAAGCGGGTTGTAACGGATGCTCTGGATCGCCACCTGGGTCGCCCCGTTGGCGGCGTTCTGAAGGGTGCGCGCCGACGTGAAGGATGCGGTGTTGTGCAGGTCGTTCAGCGCCCAATTGGCCAGTCCGGTGACGATCAGGCTCACGGCGACGATGAAGATCAGAGCCAGGATCAGTGAGCTCCCGGCTTCGCCGCGGCCCCGCAAGGGTGGCTGGGCCTGCCCATCGATGAACGCCATGGATGGGCCCATGGCGTCGGGCTCCCCCGGGGTCGACCGGTCCGATTGCCCGTGTCTCATGGCCCGTTCCTGAAGCCGTTGGAGACCGCGGCCGCGCCACCGTCGGGATTGGTGACGGTGACGTTTCCGGTCGTCCCACTACCTCCGGTTCCCGTCACCATGAGGGTGATGATGTTGGCATTGATCCACGTTTGGACCATGCCCGTCACGCCGGCGCTGATAGATGCCACCACTCCGCTGGCAAAGTTCGCACCGGACAGGGCATACGTGGCGGTGCCATTGAGACCAGGATTGAGCGGGTTCGCCGTGGTCGGGTAGGTAATCGTGGGTGCGCTGATGCTGGTCACGTTGAACGCTGCGCTGGTCGCAATCGTCAGGGATCCGGTCGCGGTGAGCGTGTAGCCGCTTCCGGTCTGGCTCACGCCACACCCGGCGAAGGTCGCCATGCCATAGCTCGTCGCCACGCTGGTCGTGCTGGTGTTGCAAAGGAGCGTTCCACCGCCCGGATTGGTCCCGATTGCCAGCGTCACATTTGTGGCGGCCGCACCGGTGACGACATTCCCTGTGGCGTCTTCCTCGACCACCTGCGGCTGGGCGGAGAGGTTGCCACCTCCCGTTTCGTTTCCGGGCTGCGTGAGGAATGCGAACTTGGTGGCTGCGCCCGTGATATTGAACGGGGAGCTGGTCACCGTGCCGAATCCACCCGTCGCCGTGGCCAAGAAGTTGTCGTCCACGATGTCAGGGGTCCCCTTGACTTTGCAGTTGTTGGAACCATTGGTACCAAAGGTCGCCACACCGCTCGAGGTGTTTACTGCCTTCGTGCAGCCACCCAAGGTCCCGCCGGAACCCTGGAGCGTCAGGGTTATAGTCGCCGAAGCCAACGTGACGGTGTTCCCACCGGCATCCTCAATGGCCACCTGCGGCTGGGTCGGGAAGGCGCCTCCCGAGCTCGGCGCTCCTGAAGGCTGCTGCGTGAACCCGATCTGCGTGGCCGATCCGACCGAGATGGTGAGTGCACTGCTGGTGCCTTGAATACCGTCCGTCACGTCAACCGCAATCAGGGTGTAGGTCCCCGCGGCGTTGATCT